>JADJWJ010000008.1 GCA_016716425.1 Betaproteobacteria bacterium | reverse complement strand
GTACCGGCAGGCGCTGGCGCGCACGGCGGCCACCGCGGTGAACGCGCGCTCCGAGGTGCGCGAGAGCTACGCGGCGTACCGCACCGCGTACGACGTCGCGCGCCACTACCGCGACGAGATCGTGCCGCTGCGCAAGCGCATCGCCGACGAGACGCTGCTGCGCTACAACGGCATGCTGATCGGCGTGTTCGAGCTGCTCGCGGACGCGCGCGAGCAAGTCGCGAGCGTCAACGCGGCGATCGAGGCGGCGCGCGACTACTGGGTCGCCGACACCGCGCTGCAGCTGGCACTTTCGGGCAAGTCGTCGGGCGGCGGCCCCGCGGTGCGCGGCGCGATGCCGGCGCGCGCGGCCGCACCGGCCGGCGGCCACTGAACGGAGCGCTCCCATGGACACGAAGCGCAGAAGTTTCCTGACCGCGTCCGGCGCGACGCTGCTCGGCGCGGCGGCGGTGAGCCGCGCCGGTGCCGCGAGCTTGCCCGAAGCGCCGATGCAAACGTCGCCGGCCACGCAGCCGCCCCTGGCGCCGCGCAACGGGCGTCCCTATCGCCCGGTCGTCACGCTGAACGGCTGGACGCTGCCGTGGCGGATGAACGACGGCGTCAAGGAGTTCCACCTGGTCGCCGAGCCGGTCGTGCGCGAGTTCGCACCGGGCATGAAGGCCAACCTGTGGGGCTACAACGGCCAGAGTCCCGGCCCGACGATCGAGGTGGTCGAAGGCGACCGCGTGCGGATCTTCGTCACCAACAAGCTGCCGGAGCACACGACGATCCACTGGCACGGCCAGCGGCTGCCCAACGGCATGGACGGCGTGGGTGGCTTGAACCAGCCGCAGATCCCGGTCGGGAAGACGTTCGTCTACGAATTCGTCGCGCGGCGGCCGGGGACGTTCATGTACCACCCGCACGCCGACGAGATGACGCAGATGGCGATGGGGATGATGGGCTTCTGGGTCACCCACCCGAAGGACCCGAGGTTCATGCCGGTCGACCGCGACTTCGTGTTCCTGTTGAACGCGTACGACATCGACCCGGGCAGCGCGACGCCGAAGATCATGACGATGCTCGACTTCAATTTGTGGAACTGGAACAGCCGCGTGTTCCCGGGCATCGATCCGCTGGTCGTGCGCCACAACGACCGCGTGCGCATCCGCATCGGCAACCTGACGATGACCAACCACCCGATCCACCTGCACGGCCACGAGTTCGAGGTGACCGGCACCGACGGCGGCTGGACGCCGAAGGGCTCGCGCTGGCCGGAAGTCACGACCGACATCGCGGTCGGGCAGATGCGTGCGATCGAATTCGACGCGACCGAGGAGGGCGACTGGGCGTTCCACTGCCACAAGTCGCACCACACGATGAACGCGATGGGGCACGACGTGCCGACGATGATCGGCGTCGACCACCGCGACGTCGTGCGGAAGATCCAGCGGCTCGTCCCCGAGTACATGGTGATGGGCGAGCGCGGGATGGCCGACATGGGCGAGATGGAGATGCCGCTGCCGGACAACACGCTGCCGATGATGACCGGGCAGGGACCCTACGGCGCGCTGGAGATGGGCGGGATGTTCACGACCGTCAAGGTCCGCAAGGGGCTCGCCCGCGACGACTTCAAGGACCCCGGCTGGTACGCGCAGCCGCCCGGCACGCAGGCGCGCGAGTGGACGGGCGCGCTGGCCGAGCCCGCGCGCGGCGCACCCGCCCGCACCGCGACCGCGCCTGTCGAGCTGACCGTCCGCAAGCCCGGTGGCGGGTCCGGCCACAACCACTGACGCGAGAGGAGCGACGCATGCGAAGGATGTTGTTGACGATCGGCGCTGCCGCGCTGCTGGCCGGTGCGGCGCCGGCCGCCGCGCACGGCGACGCCGCGCACGCGGGCAAGGACGCGGCGCCGGTGCGCAAGGAGCAGAAGCCGTGGGGCATCGCCGGCGACGCGAAGGACGCGCAGCGCACGGTCCGCATCGACATGCAGGACACGATGCGCTTCGCGCCGGACGTCGTGCGCGTCAAGCTCGGCGAGACCGTCCGCTTCGTCCACCGCAACCGCGGGAAGACGATGCACGAGTTCGTGCTGGGGACGAAGCAGGAGCTGGACGAGCACGCGGCGCTGATGCTCAAGTTCCCCGACATGGAGCACGACGAGCCGTACATGGCGCACGTGCCGCCGGGAAAGACCGGCGAGATCGTCTGGCAGTTCAACCGCGCGGGCACGTTCGAGTTCGCCTGCCTCATCCCCGGCCACTACCAGGCGGGGATGATCGGCCGCGTGATCGTGACCGCCGCGAAGTGACCGCGCGCCATAGTTACCGTGACGAAAGGAGCACACCGATGAAAGCACTGCTGCTGTTGACGCTGCTGGCGGTGGCGGCGAACGCATCCGCACAGGGCGCGCCGGCCGCCGCCGATCCGCACGCCGCGCACCACGCGCCCGCCGCCGCTGCGCAGGGCGAAGGCGAGCTGGTGGACGGCGAGGTGCGCAAGGTCGACCGCGACGCGAAGAAGATCACGCTGTCGCACGGCGAATTGAAGAGCCTCGACATGCCGCCGATGACGATGGTGTTCCGCGTGACCGACCCCGCGATGCTCGAGCGCGTGAAGGCCGGCGACAAGGTGCGCTTCGCGGTCGCGCGCGTCGGCGGGCAGTTCACGCTGACGCGGATCGAGAAGGCCGAGTGAACCGGAACGGCAGGGACCGGTCGTGCGCAGCGGATTGCCACAGGGACTGCGGCGGGCAGGAGCGCTGGCGGCGGCAACAGCGCTCGTCTCGCGCGTCGCGTCCGTCGCGGTCGCCCGCGGACACGGCGCGTTCCTGCCGGACGCGCCGCATCGGGTCGCGACCGCGTCCGCTGGTGCGGACGACGCGCCGGCCGGCGACTGCGCCCACGCGTGTGCAATCTGACGGAGGAAACGAAATGCCCGTACGCAATTCAGCGCTGGCCGTCACGCTTGCGATCTTCGCCGTGACCGCGTTCTCGCAGCCGTCGCCGTCGCCGGAAATCCCGCTGCGCGACGGCGGCCGGCTCGTCGTGCGCGCCGACGGCGCAATGGACCACTACGACGCCGCCGGGCGGCGAATCGTCATGAGCGAGGGGGTCGAGATGATCGCGCGCGATGGCACGCGCATCCTGATGAAGAACGCGTCGCTGTGGCGGCAGGCGCTCGAAGCCGCGGCGACGAGCTATGGGTTGGCGTCGACGCTGCCTGGGAAGGCGCCCGCCGGCGGCGAGCGCACGATCGAGCTCAAGGATGGCGGGCGGGTCGTGCTGCGCCCCGACGGCGCGGTTGCCCGCTATCGCGCCGATGGAACCTCCGTGCGGCCGAAGGACGGCGACGTGCTGCAGGCGAAGGACGGCACGCGGCTGCTGGTGAGCAAGGGAACGGTCTGGAGTCCGGCCGCACCCGGAGCGCCGGCCACGGGCAAGTGACCATGCGCACCGCCGTCGTCGAGGTCGGCGGACTCGTGTCGACGCTCTCCGCCGAGGGCGTGCGGCGCGCGCTTGCGCGCCTTCCCGGGGTCCATCACGCGGAGGTCAACTACGCCGCGCAGAGCGCGACCGTCCACTACGACCCGGCGCGCACGTCGCCGGCGGCGCTGCGCGACGCGATCGTCGCGTGCGGCTACCACTGCCGCGGCGAGCTCGTCCCGCACCACCTGTGCGCGGCCATGCCGGCGACCGCCGCCCCGGCGCACGCCGCGAGCGGCGGAGAGGCGGCGCATGACGCACATGCCGCACCTGGCGCACATGGGGCACGCGCCGCGCGCGGCAAGCCGCCCGCGGCGGACGCGCGCGCGGCGCACGCGCGGCGCACGACGCGATGCACGACATGGGGCACGCGCCCGGCATGTCGATGGACGCCATGGTGCGCGACATGCGCAACCGGTTCCTCGTCGCGCTCGCGTTCGCGATTCCGGTGTTCCTCTATTCGCCGATGGGGGCGATGTTCGGCGCGCTCCCGGTGCCGCTCGGCCTGCCCCGCAACGTGTTCCTGTTCGTCGTCGGCACCGCGGCGATCGCCTGGCCCGGTTGGCCGTTCTTCGTCGCCGCGTGGCGCGCCGCGCGCAACGGCGTGCTCAACATGGCCACGCTCGTCGTGCTCTCGGTCGGCACGGGTTACCTGTTCAGCGTCGGCGCGACGTTCTTCTTTGACGGCGACGTCTTCTACGAGGCGGCGGCCGTGCTGCTCGTGTTCATCCTGCTCGGTCATTGGCTGGAGATGCGCGCGCGCGCCGGCGCCTCCGACGCGATCCGCGCGCTGATGGACCTGGCACCGCCGTCCGCCACCGTGCTGCGCGACGGCCGCGAGCAGGAGGTGCCTACCGCCGGCGTCCGCGTCGGCGACTTGATCGTCGTGCGGCCGGGCGGCAAGGTCCCGGTGGACGGGGAGGTCGTCGACGGCGCGTCGCAGGTCGACGAGTCGATGCTGACCGGCGAGTCCATGCCGGTCGCGAAGCAGGCGGGCGACGCCGTCGTCGGCGCGAGCATCAACCGCAGCGGCAGCTTCCGCTACCGCGCGACGAAGGTCGGCGCCGACACGGCGCTCGCGCAGATCGTCAAGCTGGTGCAGGAGGCGCAGAACTCGAAGGCGCCGGGCCAGCTGCTCGCCGACCGCGCTGCGCAATGGCTGGTGCTGGCGGCGATCGTCGCCGGCGCGGCGACGTTCGCCGTTTGGCACTGGGGGCTCGGGCAGCCGTTGCTGTTCGCGCTGACGCTGACGATCACCGTGTTCGTGATCGCCTGCCCGGATGCGCTCGGCCTCGCCACGCCGATGGCGGTGATGGTGGGCACGGGGCGCGGCGCCGCGCACGGCATCCTGTTCAAGAGCGCGGCTGCGCTCGAGACCGCGAGCCGGCTGTCGGTCGTCGTGTTCGACAAGACCGGCACGCTGACAATGGGCAGGCCCGAGGTCGTGGAGGTCGTCGCCGCCCCCGGCCGCACGGAAATGGACGTGCTCGCCGTCAGCGCCGCCATCGAGCGGCACTCGGAGCACCCGCTCGCGCACGCGATTCTCGCGCGGGCCGGGGGCATCGACGTCTCGTCGGCGACCGCATTCACCAACATCGACGGTCAGGGCGCGCGCGCGACAGTCGGCGGCCGCGAGGTGCTCGTGGGCAACCGCGCGTTGATGGCGTCGGCAAGCGTGCCGATGGGCGCGCTCGGCGGTGACGCGGAGCGCCTGCAGGGGTCCGGCCGCACCGTCGTCCACGTCGCGGAAGCCGGCGCGCTCGTCGGCCTGATCGCCATCGCCGACGCGCCGCGCCCGACCGCGGCGGCGGCGGTCCGCGCGCTGCAGCAGCGCGGCGTGCGCGTCGCGATGCTGACCGGCGACAATGCGGCAACGGCGCGGCGGGTCGCCGGCGCGCTCGGCATCGACGTCGTGCTGGCCGATGTGCTGCCGGGCGAGAAGGCGGCGAAGGTGGCCGAGCTGCAGCGCGAAGGCCGCCGCGTCGGCATGGTCGGCGATGGCATCAACGACGCGCCGGCGCTCGCGCAGGCCGACGTCGGCTTCGCGATCGGCGCGGGCACCGACGTGGCGATCGAGAGCGCGCAGGTCGTGCTGATGAAGAGCGACCCGTTCGACGTCGTCGGCGCGGTCGACCTGTCGCGTGCGACGGTGCGCAAGATGCGGCAGAACCTGTGGTGGGCGGTCGGCTACAACGTGGTCGCGTTCCCGCTTGCGGCCGGCGTGTTCCATCCGTTCGTGCTGTCGCCCGAAATCGCCGCGCTGTCGATGTCGGGCAGCTCGGCGCTGGTCGCACTGAATGCGCTGCTGCTCAAGCGCACGAAGATCGAGGGCCTGCAGCAGATGCCGAGCCCGGTCGCCGCAGGGAACGGCGGTGCGCGCGCGCACGGCGCCTAGGATGAAACAGCCCCCACGCTCGCTGCGCTCGCTGCCCCCCGAGGGGGCAGGTCAGTCGCTCGGGACGGCCCATCGCGACTAGGATGAAACGACCCCCACGCTCGCTGCGCTCGCTGCCCCCCGAGGGGGCAGGTCAGTCGCTCGGGACGGCCCATCGCGACTGACGTGCGCGCGCCCCGGCGCAGGCGAAAACGGCGGCCCGCGGGCCGCCGTTGCCGGTGCGCGCGACGACCGCGCGTCAGCCCAGCTGCTTGACCATCGTGTCGCCGTCCGACACCTCGTATTTGCCCGGCGCCTCGACGTTGAGCGCCCTGACCACGCCGTCGTCGACCAGCATCGAGAAGCGCTGGCAGCGCATGCCCATGCCCTTCCCGGTGAGGTCGAACTCGAGGCCGAGCGCTTTCGTGAACTCGGCGCTGCCGTCGCCCATCATCCGGACCTTGCCGCCGGTCTTCTGGTCGCGCGCCCACGCGCCCATCACGAACGGGTCGTTGACGGACATGCAGATGATCTCCGACACGCCCTTCGCCTTGAGCTTGTCGTAGTTGGCGACGTACGACGGGACGTGCTTGGCCGAGCAGGTCGGCGTGAACGCGCCGGGCAGGCCGAAGATGACGACCTTCTTGCCGCGCGTCAGGTCCTCGACCTTGAACGGGTTGGGGCCGATCGAGCAGCCGTTGCCCTCGACCTCGACGTATTCCGACAGCGTGCCGGCGGGCAGCCGGTCGCCAACCTTGATCGTCATGAAAGCTCCTGATGCGGGTGGGGTAGAACCCCAAAGCATTGCAGGGCGCGCCCACATTTTCAACCCCGGCGCTTGCGTGGAGACTGACGCCCGGCGTAGCGTATCGCCTCCGCGCCGTTCCCGCCCATCCACCGGAGGACCCCTCGATGTCGCCGCGCACCGCCAAACCCCGCCTGGCCGCGCCGCGCCGCGTGCGCCTGCTGATCGCCACGCGCAAGGGCCTGTGGACGCTGACCGGCGACGCCACGCGCCGCACGTGGAAGCTCGCCGGACCCGCCTTCCTCGGACACATCGTCCACCACGCGGTGCTCGACCCGCGCGACGGCAGGACGCTGCTCGCCGCGGCGCGCACCGGCCACCTCGGCCCGACGGTGTTCCGCTCGACCGACGGCGGACGAACGTGGAAGGAGGCGGTCAAGCCGCCGGCGTTCGCGCCGGACAGCGGGCGCGTGGTCGACCACACGTTTTGGCTCACGCCGGGGCATGCGTCGCAGTCCGGCGTCTGGTGGGCGGGCACGTCGCCGCAGGGGCTGTTCCGCTCGGCCGACGGCGGCGCGACGTGGGAGGGGGTCGCGGGCTTCAACGCGCACCCGATGCGCAAGGCCTGGTGCGGCGGCGACCAGGACGGCACGCCCGACGGCCCCAAGCTGCACTCGATCCTGGTCGACCCGCGCGACGCCCGCCACATGTACTTCAGCATGTCGAGCGGCGGCACGTTCGAGTCCACCGACGGCGGGGAAGACTGGCACCCGCTGAATCAGGGCGTGCGCGCCGACTTCCAGCCCAACCCGGACATCGAGTACGGACACGATTCGCACTGCGTGCGGTTTGCCGGCGGCAACCCCGACCGGCTCTGGCAGCAGAACCACTGCGGCCTGTTCCGCCTCGACCGGCCGGCGACGCGCTGGACGGACATCGGCGTGGGCATGCCGAAGTCGGTCGGGTACGTCGGCTTCCCGATGGTCCCGCATCCGCACGACCCGGATACCGCGTGGATCTTTCCGATGGACGGGGGCAGCGTATGGCCGCGGGTCTCGCCGGGCGGCAAGCCGGCCGCGTACCGGACGCGCGACGGGGGGAAGACGTGGAAGCGGCAGGCTGACGGGATGCCGAAGTCGCAGGCGTGGTGGACGGTGAAGCGGCAGGCCATGACGGCCGACACGTTTCCGACAGTGGGCGTTTACTTCGGCACGACGTCAGGCGAAATCTGGGGCACGCGCGACGAGGGCCGCACGTGGCGGCGACTGGGCGGCCACCTGCCGCACATCTATGCCGTCGAGGTCGGCTGACCGCGCGGCGACCGGACGCCGCGTCCGCGTCGCGATCCCGACGCCGCTGCAGTCGTACACGGCGGGGGCCACCAGCGTGACCGTCACGGTCGGCTCCGATTCGCCGCGCCTGTCCGACGTGCTCGCGGCGCTGGACGCGGCGTACCCCGGCATCCGCTTTCGGATGGTCGACGAGGCCGGCCGCGTCAGGCCCCACGTGCAGGTGTTCGTCGGCGGCGCGATCGAGCGCGACCTCGCGGCGCTGCTGCCGCCGAACACCGAGGTGTTCATCGTCGGCGCGCTGTCCGGCGGCTGATCGACGGGCCCCATCCCGCGTCGCTGGCCCCGGCAAAATCGAGCCAGGCACGATTTTCCGGGCTTCCCGCCGCCGCAACCGAGCCTGACGCGGTTTTGTGTGGTCGGGCGCAGCGCCCCAGACGCACGACCTGCCCTCGCGTCCCGTCGAACGTCCGTGCGCCGTTGCGCCGCACCATTTCGTTGTCGGGGCCGGGCGAAAACGGGTAGAATTCCAGAGTTTGCTTCGTAGCTCGAGCGCGCCGTGTGCCGCAGCAAAATGGCACGCGCGCGAGTCCCGCGAGCGCGGCCATGGACGCGCCCCTCTCGACCAAGCCGATCCGCCGAGTGCTCCGCTGGCAGGCGATCGTGACGGCCGGGGCGGCGGCCGTGGCGTGGTTGTGGGGCGGGGGGCATGCGGCGCTGTCGGCCGTGCTTGGGGGGGTCGTCAACCTCACGTCCGTGGTGGTCTACGCGGTCGTGCTCGGGATTTCCAATCCCTCCTCCGCCGGCGGCACCGTGGCCGCCATGTTCCGGGCCGAGGCAGGCAAGATTCTCGTGATCATCGCGCAGCTGTGGCTGGTGCTGACGACCTACCGGGACGTCGTGCCGTTCGCCTTCTTCGCGACGTTCGTGATCACGGTGCTGCTGTTCCGCTTGGCGTTTCTCGACCGCGACTAGAATGAAACAGCTCCCACGCTCGCTACGCTCGCTGCCCCCCGAGGGGGCAGGTCAGTCGCTCGGGACGGCCCGTCGCGACTGACTTCATCCCTCCCGCACAGAAGATCCCCATGGCGGCCAGCTACGAATCCCCCTCCGAGTACATCCAGCACCACCTGACGTTCCTCACGAAGCCGGTCGGGGACGGCGGATTCTGGATGATCAACGTCGACACCGTCGTCACGTCGCTGATCCTCGGGTTCATCGGGCTGGGCTTCCTCTGGCTCGTCACGCGCCGCGCGACGTCGGGCGTGCCGTCGAAGACGCAGGCGTTCGTCGAACTCGCCGTCGGCTTCGTCAACGACCAGGTCAAGAGCATCTACCACGGCCAGAGCCTGTGGGTCGCGCCGATCGCGCTGACGGTGTTCATCTGGGTGGTGCTGATGAACGCGATGGACTTCCTGCCGGTCGACATCATGGCGATGATCTACGGCTGGTTCGGCATCCACAACTGGCGCAGCGTGCCGACGGCCGACGTCAACACGACGTTCGCGCTGGCGCTGTCCGTGTTCGCGCTGATGATCATCTACGGGATCAAGTCCAAGGGCATCGGCGGCTGGACGAAGGAGCTGTTCGTCGCACCGTTCGGCAACCACCCGCTGCTCTGGCCGTTCAATTTCCTGTTCCAGATCGTCGAGTTCGTCTCCAAGCCGCTGTCGCACAGCCTGCGTCTGTACGGCAACATCTACGCCGGCGAGATCATCTTCCTGCTGCTGGGCATGTGGGCGGCGAGCGGCCTCGTCGGCACCGCGTTCAGCGGCGTGCTGAACCTGGGCTGGGCCATCTTCCACATCCTGATCGTCCTCCTGCAGGCGTACATCTTCATGATGCTCACCATCGTGTACCTGGCGATGGGAGAGGAGCATCACTGACCCGCATCCGCTCGTTACCATCGCAGTTTCCACTCACCGTTAGTCACACACCCGCAACTGAAAGGACGGCAACATGGACAAAGTGCAAATGCTGGCGACCATCCAGGCCTACACCGGCATCGGGATCGGTCTCATGATCGGCCTGGGTGCGCTCGGCGCGTGCGTCGGCGTGGGCATCATGTGCTCGCGCTTCCTCGAGGGCGCCGCCCGCCAGCCGGAGCTGATGCCGCAACTGCAGGCGAAGGTGTTCCTGCTGCTCGGCCTTATCGACGCGTCGTTCATCATCGGCGTCGGCCTCGCGATGTTCTTCGCGTTCGCGAACCCGTTGCTGTCCGTCATCCCCAAGTAAGGGTCCGGTAGCCACCCGACCTTTCCCGAACGAGGGGCTGTCATGAATTTCAATCTGACGCTGATCATGCAGGCCGTCGCGTTCACGGCCTTCATCTGGTTCTGCGGGCGCTTCATATGGCCGCCGCTGATGCGCGCCATCGAGACGCGGCAGAAGCAGATCGCCGACGGGCTGGCCGCCGGCGAGCAGGGCCGCAAGGAGCTCGCCAACGCCGAGAAGCGCGACGCCGAGATGCTGGCCGAGGCGAAGGCGAGGCAGGCCGAGATCGTCGCGATCGGCGAGAAGTTCAAGGCCGAGACGATCGAGCAGGCGAAGATCGACGCAAAGGCCGAAGGCGACCGCATCGTCGCCGCCGCCCGCGCCGAGATCGAGCAGGAGGTCGCGCGCGCGAAGGAGCAGCTGCGCGACGCGGTAGCCGAGCTCGCGGTCGCCGGCGCGACGAAGATCCTGAAGAAGGACGTCGACACGAAGGTCCATGCCGAGCTGCTCGCGCAGCTCAAGCGCGACCTGTGACGGGCGCATCGCTGCCATGGCCGAACTGACCACGATCGCGCGCCCGTACGCCGAGGCGGCGTTCGCGCTGGCGCGCGAGCGCAACGCGCTGCCCGCCTGGTCGGGCATGCTGCGGCTCGCGAGCACCGTCGTTGTCGACCCGCGCGTCGCCGAGGCGCTCGACAATCCGCGGTTCGATGCGGGCGCCAGGGAGTCGCTGCTGCTGTCGATCTGCGGCGACCGCCTCGACAACGAGGGCCGCAACTTCATCCGCGTGCTGGTCGAGGCCGACCGCATCGCGCTGATGCCGGCGATCTCCGGGCTCTTCGAGACGCTGAAGGACGAGGCCGACGGCGTCGCCAAGGCGACGATCGAGACCGCGTACCCGCTCGCGGACGGCGACCTCGCCGAACTCACCGCGGCGCTCGAGCGCCGGTTCGGCAAGAAGGTCGAAGCGACGGTGGTCGTGAGGCCGGAGCTGATCGGCGGCGCGCGCGTCACCGTCGGCGACAACGTGATCGACGCGACGGTGGCCGAGCAGCTGCGCGCGATGGCAGTCCAGCTGCGGGCGTGAGCCGGAAGCGAACGAACAACTTCTCACAAAGAGACGCTTAAGACACCGAGAACTGCCTTACCTCTGCGCCTCGGCGTCTCTTTGCAAATGAATTCCTAGCGAGACCAACCATGCAACTCAATCCGTCGGAAATCAGCGAACTCATCAAGAGCAAGATCCAGCACCTCGACACCGCGGCGGAAGTGCGCACGCAGGGGACGGTGGTGTCGATCTCCGACGGCATCTGCCGGATCCACGGGCTGTCCTCGGCGATGCAGGGCGAGATGCTCGAGTTCCCGAACAACACGTTCGGCCTGGCGCTCAACCTCGAGCGCGACTCGGTCGGCGCGGTGATCCTGGGCGCGTACGAAAAGATCAAGGAAGGCGACACCGTCAAGTGCACCGGCCGCATCCTCGACGTGCCCGTGGGCACCGAGCTGATCGGCCGCGTCGTCGACTCGCTGGGCCGCCCGATCGACGGCAAGGGCCCGGTCAACGCGAAGATGCGCGACGTCATCGAGAAGGTCGCGCCGGGCGTCATCGAGCGGCAGTCCGTGTCGCAGCCGGTGCAGACCGGCCTCAAGGCCATCGACGCGATGGTGCCGATCGGCCGCGGCCAGCGCGAGCTCATCATCGGCGACCGCCAGACCGGCAAGACCGCGGTGGCGGTGGACACCATCATCAACCAGAAGGGCAAGGACCTGATCTGCATCTACGTCGCGATCGGGCAGAAGGCGTCGTCGATCAAGAACGTCGTGACCAAGCTGACCGAGCACGGCGCGATGGACTACACGATCGTCGTCGCGGCGTCCGCGTCGGAGTCGGCCGCGCTGCAGTACATCGCGCCCTACTCCGGCTGCACGATGGGCGAGTACTTCCGCGACCGCGGGCAGGACGCCCTCATCATCTACGACGACCTGACCAAGCAGGCGTGGGCATACCGGCAGGTGTCGCTGCTGCTGCGCCGCCCGCCGGGCCGCGAGGCGTACCCGGGCGACGTGTTCTACCTGCACTCGCGCCTTCTCGAGCGTGCCGCGCGCGTCAACGCCGACTACGTCGAGAAATTCACCAAGGGCGAGGTCAAGGGCAAGACAGGGTCGCTCACCGCGCTGCCGATCATCGAGACGCAGGCAGGCGACGTCACCGCGTTCGTGCCGACCAACGTGATCTCGATCACGGACGGGCAGATCTTCCTCGAGACCGACCTCTTCAACGCCGGCATCCGGCCTGCGATCAACGCGGGCATTTCGGTGTCGCGCGTCGGCGGGAACGCGCAGACCAAGGTCATCAAGAAACTGGGCGGCGGCGTGCGTCTGGCGCTCGCACAGTACCGCGAGCTGGCGGCGTTCGCGCAGTTCGCGTCCGACCTGGACGAGGCGACCCGCAAGCAGCTCGACCGCGGCCGCACGGTGACCGAGCTCATGAAGCAGCCGCAGTACGAGCCGCTGTCGGTGGCCGACCAGGCGCTGACGCTGTTCGCCGTGAACCGCGGCTACTACGACGACGTGCCGGTCGAGAAGGCGCTCGCGTTCGAGTCGGCGCTGCGCCAGTTCATGCGGACCAAGTACGCGGCGATCGTCGACAAGATCACGAAGACGCTGGAGCTGACCGCCGACGACGAGAAGGCGCTGGCGGCGGCGATCGAGGACTTCAGGAAGACCGGCACCTATTGAACCGTCGCCCCCGCGAAGGCGGGGGCCCAGTGACTTTCAACGACGCTGGGTTCCCGCCTGCGCGGGAACGACGAAGTTGAGCAGCCGAACTGTGGAACCCTGACGATGGCCGGCTCGAAGGAAATCCGCAACAAGATCAAGAGCGTGCAGAGCACGCGCAAGATCACCAAGGCGATGGAGATGGTCGCGGCCTCGAAGATGAAGAAGGCCCAGGACCGGATGCGCGCGTCGCGGCCGTACGTCCAGCGGCTGTTCGAGATCATGCTGCACATCCAGAAGGCGAACACGGAGTACCGCCATCCGTTCCTCGTCCAGCGCGAGCAGGTCAAGCGCGTCGGCGCGATCGTCATCACCACCGACAAGGGCCTGTGCGGCGGCCTCAACACCAACATCCTGCGCATGGTGCTCAACGCGCACCGCGACTGGAAGGCGAAGGGCGTCGAGGTCGACTACGTCGCGATCGGTGGCCGTGGCCTGGGCTTCCTGCAGCGGATGGGCGGCAACGTCGTCGCCAGCGCCGTGGGGCTGGGCGACCGGCCGCATCTCGACCGGATGGTGGGCCCGGTGAAGTCGCTGATCGACCAGTACGTGAACGGCAACGTCGACGAGGTCTACGTGTTCTTCACGAACTTCGTCAACACGATGCGCCAGGAGCCGCGGCAGGGCCGGATCATCCCCATCCCGCGCCAGTTCCGCACGGCGTCGGGCGAAGTCCGCAAGGCGGACATCGGCGAGGGCTCGTGGGACTACATCTACGAGCCGGACGCGCAGGTGCTGCTCGACGGCATCATGCTGCGCTACCTCGAGGCGATCGTCTACCAGGCGGCCAACGAGAACATGGCGTCCGAGCAGTCGGCGCGGATGGTCGCGATGAAGGCCGCGTCGGACAACGCGGGCAAGATCATCAACGAGCTGCAGCTCATCTACAACAAGACGCGGCAGGCGGCGATCACCAAGGAACTCTCGGAAATCGTCGAGCGCGCGGCGGCGGTTTGACCCCGAACACCCGAATTCGAATCGACATCTAGGACGGCACCATGAACCAGGGAACCATTGTCCAGTGCATCGGCGCGGTCGTCGACGTGGAGTTTCCGCGCGACCAGATCCCCGAAATCTACGATGCGCTGAAGCTGGACGAGATCGGGCTGACGCTCGAAGTGCAGCAGCAGCTGGGCGACGGCATCGTGCGCACGATCGCGCTCGGCAGCTCCGACGGCCTGCGTCGCGGCATGACGGTCGTGAACACGAAGGCGCCGATCACGGTGCCGGTCGGCACCGAGACGCTCGGCCGCATCATGGACGTGCTCGGCCGTCCGATCGACGAGCGCGGGCCGGTGAACGCCGCCAAGTCGATGTCGATCCACCGTGAGGCGCCGGTGTACGAGGAGCTGTCGCCGTCGACGGAGCTGCTCGAGACCGGCATCAAGGTCATCGACCTCATCTGCCCGTTCGCGAAGGGCGGCAAGATCGGCCTCTTCGGCGGCGCCGGCGTGGGCAAGACGGTCACGATGATGGAGCTCATCAACAACATCGCATCCGCCCACTCGGGCCTGTCGGTGTTCGCCGGCGTGGGCGAGCGCACCCGCGAAGGCAACGACTTCTACCACGAGATGATCGACTCGGGCGTCGTCAACAAGGACGACCTGTCGAAGTCGAAAGTGTCGATGGTGTACGGTCAGATGAACGAGCCGCCAGGCAACCGGCTGCGCGTCGCGCTGACCGGCCTCACGATCGCCGAGTCCTTCCGCGACGAGGGCCGCGACGTGCTGCTGTTCATCGACAACATCTACCGCTTCACGCTGGCCGGCACCGAGGTCTCCGCGCTGCTCGGCCGGATGCCGTCCGCCGTGGGCTACCAGCCGACGCTCGCGGAGGAGATGGGCCGCCTGCAGGAGCGGATCACCTCCACGAAGACCGGCTCGATCACGTCGATCCAGGCCGTGTACGTGCCGGCGGACGACCTGACCGACCCGTCGCCCGCGACGACGTTCGGCCACCTCGACGCGACCGTCGTGCTGTCGCGCGACATCGCGTCGCTCGGCATCTACCCGGCGGTCGACCCGCTCGACTCGACGTCGCGCCAGATCGACCCGAACGTGATCGGCGAGGAGCACTACAGCTGCACGCGCCGCGTGCAGGCGACGCTGCAGCGCTACAAGGAACTGCGCGACATCATCGCGATCCTCGGCATGGACGAGCTGTCGCCGGACGACAAGCTGGCCGTGGCCCGGGCGCGCAAGATCCAGCGCTTCCTGTCGCAGCCGTTCACGGTCGCGGAAGTGTTCACGGGCACGCCGGGCAAGTACGTGTCGCTGAAGGACACGATCAAGGGCTTCAAGATGATCGTGAACGGCGAGTGCGACGCGCTGCCCGAGCAGGCGTTCTACATGGTCGGCACGATCGAGGAAGCGTTCGAGAAGGCGAAGACGCTCCAATAAGCCATGGCCAATACGATCCACGTCGATGTCGTAAGCGTCGAAGAGCAGATCTACTCCGGCGACGCCGAGTTCGTCGTGCTGCCCGGCGTCGAGGGCGAGCTCGGCATCTACCCGCGGCACACCCCGCTGTTCACGCAGATCAAGCCGGGCGCCGTCCGCATCAAGCTGCCGGACCGCGAGCAGGAGGAGTTCGTCTACGTGCAGGGCGGCTTCCTCGAGGTGCAGCCGACACGGGTCACCGTGTTGGCCGACACCGCGATCCGGGCGCACGACCTCGACGAGGCGAAGGCCATCGAGGCGAAGAAGCGCGCCGAGGAGGCGCTGGCGAACAAGGACACGGCCGAGAACCTGGCCGCTGCGCAGGCGGAGCTCTCCGCCGCGCTCGCGCAGATCGAGGCGATCCGCAAGTTCCGCCATCGCGCGGGCTGACCGCGCTTCCCGCGGCACGAACGCTGTTTCCGGCTGTCGGCGGCCGCACGTGACGCGGCCGCGGGCAGCCACTTAGTATCGGCGCGGCGCGCGTGCGCCGTCAGGGGGGCGGGGAAATGCTTGGAAGAATCGCAGCCGGGCTGGGGCTTGCGCTGGCGTTCGCGGCCACGGCGGCCGCGCAGGATCTGGTGTTCGCGGTGACGGAGGGCGTCACTTATCAGGCCACACCCAGGGAGATCCGCGACAAGTTCGCGCCGCTCGCCGAAGTGATCGCGAAGGCCACCGGCCGGCGCGTGAAGACGGTCCTGGTGCCGGCCTACAACGACGCCCGCGCGGGCCTCGCCAGGCAGGAGTTCGACGTCGCATTCCTGCACCCCGCCCACGTCCCGATGGCCGAGATCAAGGCGGGGCGCTACAAGGCGATCGCCTGGACGCAGGGCTTCACCGAGTACACGGCGTCCGTGTTGATCCCGGGCACCACGCCGTTGAAGTCGATGCGGGACCTGAACGGGCGCACGCTGGTGACGCCAGACCCCGACTCGATCACCGCGGTCATGGTGCGGGCGATGTTCCGTGGGGAGAAGCTCACCGCGACCGCCGACAGGGATCCGCCGGCGACCGCCGTGCGGGTCATCACGACCCGTTACCAGGACGCCGTCCCGTTCTACATCGAGAACGGCTTCGCGCAGGCGGGCGTCACCGCGGCCAACTCGGTGGTGAAGGCGTGGACCGACAAGGGCGGCAAGGTCCTGGTCAGGTCCCGTCCGGTGCCGATCAAGCAGTTCATCGTGTCGACGAAGCTGCCGGCCGACGAGCAGCAGAAGATCCGCGACGCACTTCTCACGCTGCGCGACTCCAAGCCCGGGCGCGACGCGCTCGAGACCGTCGGCTACCGCGGCTTCGTCGCTCCGAATCCCGAGGTCGAGGCCGCGACGATCGCCTGGCTGGGGCTGTAGCCGCGAGGTCCGGCTAGGGGTCTGACCCTTAACATGCAATCCAGTGCATATTAAGGGTCAGACCCGGAGTCGATGCGCCAAGGGCAGCCGGACGCCGTCCCACCCCGCTTGCCGCAAGCCGGGCGACGGGTCCCGCGACGCGCGGATGGCGGCCCGGAGTCACATCCCTCCCCATCGGTATTGCCAAGCCAGTCCGAAAGTACTGAAGTCACTTCCCGTGCGCGTAGACAGGCCACTGGTGGCGTAGAACTTGATCGAGTTGTTGCTATCGATCGGCATTGCGGCGGTCACGCCGACGCGCGAGTTGGACTGGCGATTGGCGTCGGAGATGCCATCGACGCTGGTCTGGCCGCCGGTGAAATAGGTCGCGTCGAGCGCCATCCAGATGCCCGAGTCGAATGCGTAGATTACGTGTGCCTGCACGGAGTAGAGCGGATCCTGCGACCGGGTGTGCCCTCCCAGAAAGTCGGTGTTGTCGCCGAAGAGCGTGGCGCCGGGGACCAGTTCGAGCGTCCAGGGGCCGATGGCCTTCGATATCCCGAGCTCGACCTTGTAGGCCCAGCGGTTGGTACCGAGGTTGACGAGCTTGGACGGATCGTACTGTCCCAAGGGCGCCCACACGTAGAAGCTGGCGCCGACGATGACGTCCTGCTGGTACGCGGCGAACTCCTTCATGGAGAGCGCGGGCGCGCCGTAGAAGTTGTACGAGACGCGCAATCGCGGGTCGCCGGAGCCGGAGACCTCGCGTTCAAAGGGCTGGCCCGCGAACGCCGCGCTTCCTGACAGCCAGCCGTACGGCACGCTGATATCGAACTTGGCGGACTGCCCGAAAAACGCCAGCGTGCGCGCGTACGCCACGGTCGCGGAATTGACCGCGACATCGGCGTTGGTCAACGGCAGCGTCGGGTCCACAGCCACGCCGCCGGTGGTGTACGAGTAGCCGGCCAGCAGGAAGTTGAGTCCGATGGGCGAGTTCGCGAACGCCCGCGGCTCCAGATCCTGGGCGGCGGCGCCCGGCGCCGCCTGGCAGCAGCATCGCCAGCGCGATCAGCGCAGCGCCAACGCCCGCGGTCCACCGGGCGGACGTGCCATGCTGCCGCATCGCGCGTCCCGCTAACCGCAGGGGCCGCCGAGGAGGCCGGACTTGATCTCCGGATTGGGCGGGTCGGCACCGATCCAGATCGACAGCAACGCCTTCGCGAAATCGTCACCCTTGATCGTGCCTTTCATGGTGCCGTTCACCTCGACCGTAACGCCCGCACCGGGCTTGCTGATGAACACGAGTCGCTGGCCGGTCTTCACGTCGCCCAGCCAGCCGTTGAGGGTGCCGATGCGCTCCTTCAGCGCGGGCAGCATCTGGCCGGAGTTCTTCTCGAATCCTTCGCTCCACGCCTTGCGCAGGTCGTCGGCGCCGACGTCGCGGACGAACCGAAGAACCAGCTCGGTAGGCGCGCCCGATCCGAGGAGGACGCCGGGATCCTTCGAAGGCTTCGCGGCGTACAGCGCGGCAACATACACGTTGACCTTGAGAAAGGTCGCCTGGCGCAGGCCGAGGCCGTTCAGCGACAGGGTGGCACCGTCGACCTGCACCTGATCGGGGAAGTCGGCGCTGTTGCAGGCCTTGCCGAGTGCCGTGCCGCTGCCGAAGCACACCGTGGCGAGCAGCGGCACGAGGATACGCCTCGCAATGGATTTCATTCGGACTCCCGATTCGTTGTGGGTGGATTCGATGGCGCGGCGCTCCACAAGAGCAGTGCGCCGTCGAGCGACCTCAGTGGGCGCTCGCGGCCGCGGGCGCAGGCGGGACGATTTTCGCGCCGATGTCCTTCAGCAGCCGCTGGAACTCGGGTGACGCGAGGATGATCGTTCCCGCGGCGGTGCGCAGGCGGTCGACGGCGTCGGGCTTCAGCACGAAGGACGTGGGCTGCTCGTTGAGGAAGGCGCGCTCCTTGGCGTCGGGAAGGCGGGCGAACGACACGTCGATGGCGTAAATCTCCGCCTGCGGAACGCGTATCGCCTTGCATATCGGCGTATCCGGCGTGGCATTGCATCCGGCCAGTTCCCGATAGCGCCGCTCCGTGTTCCATCGCGACGAAATGTCCTTGAGCAGCTCGACGGCCTCGTACGAGTAGTGGTCGATCGGAACGCCCGTGGCCTTGAGCAAGACGTCCACCGTGCCCGGCGCCGTCTCCGACTTGTCCCAGCCAGTTGGTGGCGACGACAATGAGTTGCCGACGAAGACGATGATCCTCTTGGCCCGATCGAGCGGGGTCAGGACGCCCGCATCGTGCAGAGCTTCGAGGAGCTGCAGCGCATCGAGCACGCCACGCATCCCCACGTTGTCGGATACGCCGCCGTCCACCAGATGAATGTAAGGACGGTTGGCGCCGTCGGAATAGGATTCCGCGTCCTTGAACTCGCGTATCGCGCGCGCGGCCGGCCGCGGGGGGCTATCGGTTTGCATGAACCGCTTGACCAGGGGGGGCATGGCGAAGTTGCAGGTGCCGCCGTAGTTGTTGATCGTGACCGGCGACAGTACTACCGGCACGGCGGACGACGCAGCAGCGGCGCGCGACAGGCGGATCGCGTTGAGATCCGCGCACATCACGTTGAATACGCCCTGGTTGAACGTGACCCGGCCGCCGCTCGATAGGTCGGTGGCCGACGCCATGATGAACGGGCCGTCGCCGCGGACAAGGTCGCCGAAGGTCGCGCCGTTGAACAGGATCTCGTCGTACAGCTCTGCCGCGAGCTCGGAGCGGCCCCAACCCGTCGACGCCAGGTTGCCCCAGTACTTCGGGCTGAGCGCACGGGCAAGCAGCTCGCCCTGAACATCGCGCTTGAGGAAGCGCTGCTCGTAGTCGGCGAACAGCTTTTCGCCATAGAGTCCGTACGCGAGCGCGGTGAAGCTGCCGCCCGACACGCCGGTGATGACGTTGACCGCGTCGATGAGCCGGACTCTGGCGCCGTTCGGCGTGATCACCTCCGCGTCGCGCAGGAACTCGAGGACGCCATACGAGAATGCGGCGGCGCGCGTGCCGCCCCCGGCAAAGGCGAGCACGACCAGGTTGTCGGCGTCTTTGAAATGCTTCTGCCGTGCCAGGTACGAGTACCCGCCGCCGGGATCCACGTGCGTGATCGGAGGATTGACCGGCCGCGTGGCGCAGCCGCCCAGGCAGAGCACCGCGCCGAACGCCATGAAAACCATTCTGCGCCAATCGTTCATGACATTCTCCTCATCGGTTTTCATGCTGATCCCGCGCCATCCGCCGGTAACGCGTTCCCCGGCGGAGGGGTTGGTACTCCTGATCCGGCGGTGGACTCCGCGGTCACCTTGACTTCGTCGCGCCCGCGGTCGCGGCCCAGGTACAACGTCCGCGACGGGAACGCGATCGACGCGCCGGCCTGCTCGACGATCGCCATGACCCGCAGCAGGAT
Source organism: Betaproteobacteria bacterium (assembly GCA_016716425.1). Taxonomy (GTDB): domain Bacteria; phylum Pseudomonadota; class Gammaproteobacteria; order Burkholderiales; family Casimicrobiaceae; genus VBCG01. The sequence goes on along the minus strand of JADJWJ010000008.1, from coordinate 187,528 downwards.
GTCTTCGCGAATCCCCAGAAACTCCTGCCAGTCCGCGGTCATGACATAGGCGTACATCTCGACGTTGAGCGAGCTGTCGCCGAAGCCCACGAAGCGAACCCGCGCCGGATCGGGACTGACCCGGGGGTGGCCGAGGAGCATCTCGCGCAGCCTGGCGAGGACATCGCGCAGCTGCTCGCGCGAGGTCTCGTAGCGGAGGCCGACGACCGCCTGGATCAGCATCCGGTCCCGTTGTGCCAGGTTCACGATCGGCATCTTGGCGAGCGACGCATTGGGAATCGTCGTGAGCGCGCGGTCGATGCCGCGAATCCGGGTCGATCGGATGCCGATCGCTTCCACGGTGCCCAGTGCGTCTGCGTAGCGGCACAGATCGCCGACGCGGACCGGCTTGTCCGCGAACAAGCTCAAGCCGCCGAGCAGGTTTTCGATCGTCGGCTGGGCTGCGAGGGCGATGGCCAATCCTCCGACGCCCAGCCCGGCCACGATGCCATACGGGCACGCCGATCCGGTCGGCGCCCATGGCGAGGAGAACCATCGCGCCCGCAATTGCAAGCACGCGCGCGCCGACGCGGATCAGGTGCGCATCGATGCTCTCGGGCGCGATTCGCGGCGAGGCGATGATCGCCTCGGCGATCACCGGTGCAAGGCGCCACGCCACCCACGCTCCGGCGAGAAACAGGATCGCCGTCGCCGTGAGAAGCGCTGCGCTGGCTGCCGCGTCGAGCAGGTTGAGCTGGACGAGCGCGAGATAGGCGGCAACCGGCATGGCGGCAAGGACCGCCACGGGCATCGCGAGCCGCGCCAGCGCGTGCATGAACGGCCGCTGTGCGTCGCCCAGCTGAGAAACGCGGTAGACGACGCGCAGCAGCAGCGCGAGCAGGGCGAGGAGCAGGGCCAGACCGATCCACTTCCAGGCCGCCTGACCGGCGATCGGCACGCGCAGGAGGGGCGGCATCGCCTCGATCCAGCGGTACGGGATCATCCAGCCGCCGCCGATCACGGCGAAATCGTACAGATTCTCGAACGGGACCTTGCGCACGTACGGCAGGTGACGCACGCGCTCGTAGAATTCGCCCGCCCGGGCCACCGTCTCCGGGCTGAACAGAAACTCGCCGCTGCGCGACCCGCTCTCAGCGCGGACCAGAGCGATCTCGGTGTTCGGAATCACCCAGCGCGCCGGTCCCTTTGCGGTCGGGAGCTTGACCTCGACCAGGTCAGGAATCTCGTCGAACGGCGGAAGCGCGATCCGGTTCAGGGTCTCGTACAGCGCCATGGCCGCGCGGCGTCCCGCCTTCGGCCGCTCGGCGGGGGACATGCCGCTCAGGTCCAGGCCCTGGTAGGGTGTTTCGGACAGCGCGACCAGGTGATCGAAGCGCGCGCGCGACGGCGATGGCAAGTAGTCGCGGGCAACGTAGGACGCAACGGCATCGCCGGAGCCGAGAAACGTCATGAGCGCAGCGCCGGGACTCGATCGGTCGGGCGGCTTGAGCGGATTGACCTCGTTCTGGCCAAGCGCGCCCGGGCAAAGCAGGGCGAACGCCAGCGACGCTGCGAGCCAGCGAAGCACGCATGCGAGTGGCCGGCGGCGGCATCGAATGGCCACGCTAGAACGTATGGCTGAAGTACGCGGCGAGAAAGATGACGCCGGTGCTGCCGTACGCGCCGACGAGGTCGCCGCGGCCGCCGGCGACGACCGGCTTGGCCCGGATGTCGGTCGACAGCGTTCCGCCGTAAAGGTACTCGGCTGCGAACCCATAGAACTGCCCCTTGGCGATCTGCTTCTGTGCGCCGGCGCCGAACCGCCACGCGGAGTTGACCGGCATGAGCGGCGAGATGTTCGAGTCGCTCTCCTGAAACGCGGAGTCGTAGGCGATGCCGAAGTTGAGCGTCCACGGCTCGCTCAGCCGATACTGCGCGCCCACCGCGCCGTGCCACGTGTCCTTGAACGGAATGCTGGTCGTGATGCTGGTCGGACGGAGGCTGTCGTCGAGGCCGAGCTGAACCTGGCCGAACTTCGACCACTGCTGCCATCCGACGCTGCCGAGCAGTGCCCAGCGGTCGTCGACCTGCGTGAAGACGCTCGCCATCGCCTGCTGCGGCACCTTGATGCCCACCACCAGGCTTCCGCCCAGCAGTCCGGCCTTGGCGAGGGCCGCGCTCACGGCGGGACCGAGGCCGGCGAACTCCAGCGGTGCGTCGAAGTCGAGGTCGACCTGGGAGTTCCAGGTCAGCCCGATGCGGGTCGCGGGGCTCACTTCGTACAGAAGGCCCAGGTTCAGGCCCCAGCCCCACGCCTCGTCCTTCGTCTTGAGCCGGCCGTCGCCCAGCAGCGGATCGACGTTGTTGATCGCGACGTTGTTCTTGTAGATGCCATACATCGCGTTCAGCGACGCGCCCAGCGACAGCTTGTCGGTGGCCTTCCACGCGATCGATGGCAGGAACGACATGCCGACGATCCACGTCTGCTGGACGTAGTAGCGGCCCACCCAGTCGTTGTCGTAGTTGAGCGCCCCGCCGAAGTTGCCGGCCACGGCAAGGCCCGCCTTGACGTCGGGGGCGACGCTGTAGCTCAGAAACATACCGCCGCCGGGCATCCAGCCGCCGCCGCCCACGGCGTAGCCGCCGTCGCCGGTGCCGAGCGCCGGCGCAGTTCCGGCGCCGATCGAGAATCGCGTGTTGCTCCACAGGAGCTGCCCGGCGCCGAGCACCTGGTTGCCGTCGAGGCGCGTCATGCCGGCAGGATTGGTGAACACCGTCGACGCGTCCTGCGCGCGCGCGCCGTAGCCGGCCGAGGCCAGGCCGACGTCGGCCGTGCCCAACTCGTAGCTCATCATGCCGCCTGCGTAGGCCGTGCCGGACAGGGCCGCCAACGCACCGAGCGACGCGGCGACTGCCGCGCCCGTTAGCGATCCTTTGAACCCGTCATGGTCACGCATCGAATTCTCCAGTCGCTGCAAGCCGCGGTCGACGGCGCGGACGCTCGCCTCGCCCCGACAACGCGCCCGTGACCTGCGGCGGGGCGATGAGCGCCGGCACAACGAGCGCGGCGCATGCGGAACTGGCGTGGCCGCGGCGCGCCGACCGCCGCATGGCGGACGCCATCAGGGAGTCGGAACGACCGTGTAGAACACGCCGTTCGCGCCATACGCCGGCTTGAACCACGTGTTGCCGCTCAGGAAGTACGTCACGCCGTTCTTGGTGATCGTGATGGCTCCGGGGGGCAGCGTCGCGTAGTTCATGCCCATCACCCACGTGCCCGAGGCGGGAGCCGCCCCCGTGCTGGCGGCGCCGGCGGCGGCAGCGCCCGTAGCCACGCCGGCCGTATACGCCGCACCGGCGGCTGCCGCTGCATTCGCGCTGCCCGCCTGCACGCCGGCGTTGTAGGCGCTCGACGTCGCCGCCGCCGTGCTGGACGACGCGGCGGCGGCACCCACCGCCATGCCCACGACGGCGCCCGCCGCGGCGGCGCAGCCATAGCAGCCCGACGAGTAATACGAGACCGAGACAGGCGGGTGATATACGGGATAGGTCGGATACGCCGCGTAGCCCGGCGGATGGTAGGCCGTCGCTCCCGACGGATACGTGTGGTAGGCGCCCGAGCCGTAGCGGCCATAGGTGCTGCCGCCGTACGTGTTGGTGTGCGCGGTGCCGCCTCCGTACGCGTGCGACGTGCTGCCGCCGTACGTGTTGGTATGCGAAGTTCCCTGCCCGCCTCGTGCGACGTGCTGCCTCCCCGGCGGTTCTCGTGGCTGGTCGAGCCGAAGCTGTGGCTGGTGCTGCCGCCGGCTCGGTTGGCGCTCGACCAGCCATGGGCGAGGCCCGTCGACAACGCGATGGCAAGCGCAGCGGTGCCGCACCTGATGAACATGTTCATCTGCCCCTCCTCATTTGGACGGCCCCGGTACCGACTGCGGCGACTTGCCCATCGTGATCGGCCTCGCGCCGCGCGGCGGCGGCGCCGGCGAGGCGAACGCCATGCGCCCGGCGCCCCGTGCCCGTGCCGACGCGAACGTGTCGGGCGGCAGCACCGGATCGAGCTTCCAGTCGGACAACTCCATCTCGTGGCGCAGTGCGAGCGGATCCGCCGCAAACGTGGCGCGCATGCGGCGCGGCAGCCTGTCGTCGGCGCCGATCCACATCTGCACGAAGACGTCCGGGTTCGCCCAAACGACCATGTCCGTTTTCGTGCCGCCGACCACCGCCGACGGCCCCACGTAGAAGGCGAGGATGGCGCCGCCGGCAAAGGCGGCATACGGATCCGTGACGAGCGCGTCGCTGAATGGGAAGTAGATCGCCGCCTTCTGGAATGCCATCTTCAGCATCGCATCGAGGCTTGGCGGCGCGTCAACGACCGCGGCGAGATTCTCGACCGGCGCGTACGCGGTGATCGTCCTCCCGTCGTAGTAGAACTCCGAGGCCGGACCGTCGCCGGGCATCAGGACACGTAGCTTGTCGGGGCGCTGCATCGCGACGTCGTAGCGCGTCGTGTACGCGATCGGCGGTCCGAGCTTGCTCGGATACTCGTAGCTGACGACCGCCGTGAACGACATCGACTTCGCCGCCGCGAGCCTGTCGCTGGCGGCCTTGATGAGCTCCATCGCCCGCGGCTCGAGCACCATCTTCAACGCGGGCTCCGAAGCCTTCGTCGCCGGCTTGGCGCCGGCCGCCGCCTGCTTCGTCGCGGGCCGCGCCGGTGCTGCCGGGGGGCTCGGCGACTGCGCCGCGACCATGCCGGCGACGAGCAGGACGGCGATCGGCACCGTTGCCCGCGAGGCCAGGCGAGCGTCGATCCTCATCAGGGGATCATCCCGCACTCGAACATCTTGTTGACGATCGGCGCCGCCACCTTGTTGACGAAGGCCGTGCGCATCTGCGGATCGCTCTTCAGCAGGCCGATCACGCGCTGCTCTTCCGCGGACTTCGGCTGGCTCTTCTGCTGCCACAGCTGCTCGCAGGTCATGCCCTGGTATTTCTGCACCACCTTGCCCGCGACCATGTCGAGGACGGGGTACTGCGCAAATGCCACGCCCGCGAGGGCGAACGCCGTCAGAACAGTTGCCGTGATCACTTTTCGCTTCATCGTCGTCTCCTGGTTGATGGATAGGGTTGCGACTGCCACTACTATCGCGGCGTGGCCGGTTTCGGCATCACCTGCAGCACGTAGAAGCCCTTGCCCGCCGCAGTGGGGAGGTATACGCGGCCGCCGAAGGCGGGCACGGTGAGCCCGTTGCCGGGCATCGGTTCGAAGAAGTCCGACTCGGCGAGCAGCTTGCCGGTGGCGGCGTCGCGCCAGGTCAGCTGCTCCTTGTAGTTCTGCGTGAAGAAGGTCGCCTTGATCGGTTCGGCCTCGACGTTGGGCTTCATGTTCGTGAGCAGCAGCACGCGCCTGTCCTTTGGCCCGATCAGCGGCTGGAAGCCGGTGGTCGTGACGTCGATGACGAAGCCGGTCGAAAGTTCGCCGCTGGCCACGTCGATCTTCGCGCCGGCCACCTTGCGCAACCCCGCGTCCGCGCCGTAGAGCATGCCGTTGTCGGTGTCGCCGCCGGGTTTGGGCATCGCGAAGCTCCATTGCCCCTTCTTCAGCTCCTTGCCGAAGGGGTACAGCGTCCTCATCAGCTTCGCATCCTTCTGGCTGGCGACGACCAGGCTGGACGGCACCGTTTCGCTGCCGATGCCGTTGGTCACCACCGCGATCCAGTCGCCGATGATCGTCGCCGCGGTGGCGGCGGTCTGCCCCGGCGCCATCGCGCGCATAATCCAGTCCGGGTCGAGCGCGAGCTTCTTCGTCGCCGGGTCCCAGAACGCACGCTGCACGATCGTGTCCATCGCCACGTAGATGGCGATGCGCCCGTCGAAGGTGGTCACCGAGTGCGGCGAGGTCGCCGGCTCGGGCAGCTGGATCTGGTGCAGCACCTCCAGCGTCTTCGGGTCCACCGCGACCAGCTGCGACGGCGGCTGCTTCATGCCCTCGGCGGCGCACTTGATGATCGCGACGGTGCCCTGCAGCGTGCAGCCGGTGGGCCGCGTCTGGTCCTTCAGGATCAGCGTGCCGTCGGGCGCGATCGTCAGGTGCTTGTAGTTCACGTCGGCCGCCGGCGCGGCGCCGCTGGGCAGCGTGTTGTGCTTGAGGATCAGGCCGGTGTCGCCGTCGATCAGCACGATCTGGTTCGACCAGGCGAAGGGGATGTTGCCGTCGGGCAGGATGTTCAGGTTGGCGTTGCCGATCCAGCGCCCCGACGCGTTCAGGTTGTCGAGGTAGGTGCGCCAGACCTCCTGGCCGGTGGTGGCGTTGACCTTGGCGACGAAGGGCCCGGCCATGCTCGGGTCTTCCGTCGTCGGGTACTCGCCGCCGACGATGTACAGCTCGCCCGGCTGGCGGTTGTTCATGTACGAGATGCCCGGGTAGTCGTCGGCGCTGCGCCAGGCGTAGACGACGTTCGGCCCGTCGAACGAGCCGAGGAAGCTGGCGCAGGGGAAGAGGCCGCTGCGCTGCGCGTCGGAAATCTCGGCGCCGTTCAGCGATGGGAAGTAGCCAGGCGTCGAGATCTTCTGCTGGCAGGCCAGCTCCTTCGCATACAGGCTCACTTCGCCGGGAAGCGGACCGTTGGCGGCGATCTGGCTCCGCGTCAGGCCGATGCGTTCGATGCGTTGCTCGATCTTCGGCCCGATCACCGACCCGCCGAGCCGGTAGGCCGCGTAGGCCAGCGCCAGCACGACCGGCAGGCCGATCAGTTTCAGGAAGGTCGAGGTCTTCATTGGCGCTTGCCAGCTTGTCGTTTACCGATCACTTGCCAGCCGCCGGCTTGGGCATCACCTGCAGCACGTAGAAGCCCTTGCCTGCCGTCGTCGGAAAGTAGACCCGGCCGCCGAAGCCCGGCGGCGTCAGCGAGTTGATCGTAAGCGGCTCGAAGAAGTCCGACTCGGCCAGGATCCTGCCGGTGGCGGCGTCGCGCCAGGTCAGCTGCTCCTTGTAGTTGTTGGTGAAGATCGCCGCCATCAGCGGCTCCTTCGCGACGTTCTGCTTCGCGTTCGTCAGCAGCAGCACGCGCTTGTCCTTCGGCCCGATCACCGGCTGGAAGGTGCTGCTGACGTCGTCGACGACGAAGGCCGTCTTCATCTCGCCGGTGGTCTGGTCGAGCATGATGCCCGCGACCTTGCCGAGACCCATGTCGGCCGAATAGACCATGCCGTTTTCCGGGTCGGCGCCGGCCTTGGGGGGTGCGAAGCTGAAGCCGCCGGGCGGCATCGGCCCGAAGGGAAAGATCACCTGCGTCTTCTTCGCGTCGTCGCGGTGCGCGGCCGAGATGCTCGACGAAACCTCCTTGCTGCCCGCGCCATTGAGCTGGGTCACGATCCAGTCGCCGATCACGGTCGGCGCGGTGGCGGCGGTCTGCCCCTTCTGCATCGGGAAGATCTGCCAGGACGCGTCGGCCGACAGCTTCTTCGTCGCCGGGTCCCAGAAGTAGCGCCGGATGCTCTCGGCCATGCCGACGTAGAGTGCGATCTTGTCGTGGTACTTGGTGATGATGAACGGCGACGGCGCCGGCTCGGGCAACTGGAACTTGTCCAGCACCTCGAGCGTGTCGGGGTCGACCGCGACGAGCACCGAGTTGGGCATCTTCATGCCGTCCTGGATGCACTTGATGATGCCCAGCGTGCCCTGGCCCGTGCAGCCGGCCGGCCGGGTCTGGTTCTTGTAGATCAGCGTGCGGTCGGGCGCGATCGTCAGGTGCTTGAAGTTCGACGACGCGGCCGGCGCCTCGCCGGTCGGCAGCGGGCTGACCTTGAGGATCAGGCCGGTGTCGCCATCGACCAGCAGCGCATTGTTCGACCACGACAGCGCGAGCTTGCCGTTGTCGAGGATGTTCAGGTTGGTGTTGCCGATGTACCAGCCCGAAGCGCTCGCGTTGTCGAAGTAGGTGCGCCAGAGCTGCTTGCCGGTCGCGGCGTCGGCCTTGGCCAGGTAGGGCCCGGCCGGCAGCGGGTCGCCGGGCGAGGGCACCTCGCCGCCGATGATGTACAGCTCGCCGGGCTTGCGGTTGTTGATGTAGGCGATGCCGGGATAGTCGTCGGCGCTGCGCCAGGCGTAGACCGTGTTCGGGCGGTCGTGCGAGCCGAGGAAGGTGGCGCAGGGGAAGATGCCGCTGCGCTCGCTGTCGGAGATCTCGGCGCCGTTGAGCGACGGGTAGTAGCCCGGCGTCGGAATCTGCTGCTGGCAGGCCAACTCCTTCGCGTACAGGCTCACGTCGCCGGGCAGCGGGCCGTTGGCCGCGACCTGGTTAGGCGTGAGGCCGATCTCGTCGACGCGCTGCTCGATCTTCGGCTCGATGACCGACCAGCCGAGCTTGTAGACGGCATAGGCCAGCACCAGCACGACCAGCAGGCCGATCAGTTTCAGCAATGTCGATGCCTTCATGTTGTTCTCCTTGGTCCGCGCAAGGCTCGGACTACCGCTTCGGGCCCGAGGCCTCGAACTCGTCCTTCGTCGTGTAGTAGCCGCGCGGGTAATACGGCCCCATCACCTGCTCCTCCATGCCGGGTTGGGTCACGTGGGCGGGGCCCTGCTTCCAGGCCGGATCGGTGTCCATGATGCGAATCATCAGCATGCCGAAGTCGGGCCGGTTCTTCGGCCCGTCGATGCCCTCGCCGCGCGGACTCCACTCGATCCACGCCACGCCGTTTGCGTCCGTCGCGTTCGCCGGCCGGTCCTCCTTGCGGCTGTAGACGATCGTGTAGTTGCCGTCCTTGTCCAGCGGCACCTGGAAGTCCGTCAGCGCATCCACGATATGGCTTGAAGGCATCGCTTCGCAACTGACCATCGACCAGTACTGAGTCTGCGCCGCAGGCATCACTTCCAGGCCCTTGCCGCCGGCGCCAGCATAGGTGTTGGGAAGGTCGGCATCTTGCCGCGCATCACGTACACCGGGCCGAACTTGCGCGACAGCTGCACGAACATGTACTGCGTCTCGGGGTCGCCACCGCCGTCGATCGGGCCTGCGTACTTGATCTTGGCGCGTTCCTCCGGCGTCTTGAACGAGCCGAGGATCGAGTACTGGATATTCCAGTACTTCTCCCAGCGCGGCTCCTTGCGCGCCGGCGCGGCGGCCGGGTCCAGTGACGGATCGTTGCCCTTGGCGTGCACGATCTGCTCCCACTGCTGCGCGGTGACCGGCGCCTTGGGTGCCGGCATCGGGCGGGCGAACAGCTTCACCACCTCGGCCGCATTGAGCTTCGTGCCGTCGGCGAGCAGGCCGCTGTAGGTCGGCAGCCCCGCCACCGGACCGGTCGTGTCCGCCGGGCCCCAGCCCGCGCCGTCGCTGCCCTGGTCGGACAGATAGGCGCGGTTGATGAACATCAGGTTGCCGCCGCTGCGGCCAACGTACAGCGTGTTGGCGCCGCGCCTGGCCTTGTCCGCGGGCGCATCCTGGGCGACGATCTTCAACGTGAAGTTGCGCTTGTCGGCCAGGCGGTTGGCGCCGACGCGGAAGGGGTTGGTCGAGCCCGGGTCGGGCTCGATCTGCGGACCGGTCAGGTTTTCGCCGATAGAGACGAAGGTGTTGTTCTCTTCCTTGTACAGCGCGAAGGAGAAGTAGCGCGTGCGCGGGTAGGTGTAGTTCAGCTGCAGCGTCGCACCCGCCGGCAGCGCGAGCGTGCCGATGAGGTACGTCGACTGCATGTCCGGCCACAGGTTCGGGTTCTGCACCGGCTTCGGATACTCGAGGTAGTTCCAGTAGCCCCAGCCGCGCGGGCCGTGGAACAGCGGGTCGCCGCCGTAGCGCGTGTCGGTGCGGATGATGTTTTCGAGCGACTTGTCGCCGAAGCGGCGCACGTCGAGCGCGTTCAGGTTGCGCACATGCACCAGCGCCGGCGGCTTCCACGCGCCATCGCCCAGCGGGTAGACCGACGGCGCCTCGGTCTTGGGCCAATACATGCGCATGACGACGAACATCGGGCCGTCGGGTGCCGGCAGCCAGCTGCTCTCCCTGTCCTTGCCCGGCGAGTCCTTCTGGAGGTAGACGGTGAGCGAGCCGTCGGCGTTCTTCTTCAGCCCGGGCAGCATCGGCGAATTGATCAGGTAGCGGTTGATCGGGTTGTCGACCAGCAGCTGCGTGCGCGCGTCGTACATCGTGATCGACCAGAACGCGTTCACCGGCGGCAGCTGCCCCGCCGGGACGGTCATCTGGTAGGTGTGCTTGGCGCCGTCGAGCACGATGCCGTTGGCGTCGTGCTTGGTGAACAGGTGAACGGCCTCGGCTTCGCTGTTGCCGTAGATGCCGAGCTTGGCCGCCGCCGCGCGCAGCGCCCAGTTGCCGTTGTAGAAGGTGCGGTCGCCGGCGGCCGAGCCGACGTGCCAGCCGTTGACGTCCTTGCCGACGGTCTCGGCGGTGTGGTTGATCTTCGCCAGCGCGGCCTTGATCGCGTCGCCCATCGCTTCCATCATCTGCGGCGTCATGCGCCCGCGCCCGAGCTTCAGCCCGCGCCGATGCCGACCTTGGCGAAGCGTTCGCGCATCGGCTTCTCGACCGCCGCGGTGCCGGTGGCCGGGGCGAACTGCAGCAGGAAGTTCAGGTACTCGGCGAAGCCGGTGCTGAAGGCCTCGGGCCTGAACGGCAGCCACTTGACCTCGGGCGCCTTCGGCGGCGCCGGCGTTCCGGTGAAGGCCGACAGCGTCTGCACGCGGTAGCCGGCCTGGACCTTCTTCACGTTGTCCATGTCGGCGGCGTCGAACAGCTGCGTGCGGTACACGGCCAGGCTGAACTGCGTCTCGCTCCGAAAGGCCTTCTTGATCGCGGCGGGCGTCGTGCCCTTCCAGTCGGGGCCGGCGACCAGGTAGCAGCCGGCGCCGTTGCCGGTGGTGCGGCTGCCCATGTACCCGTAGTTGTTCGTGTACAGGTCGACGAGCTGCACGTCGTAGTAGCGCGCCTGGTCGATGGCCGGCATGCACAGCACCATCGGCTCGGCGCGCAGGTCGAGGAAAACCATCGAGTACGGCGTGTCGCTGTTCGGCGTGCTGATGCCGGTGTCCTTGGGCGTGTATACGCGCGCCTCGTTGTGCAGCGTGTTGATCGGCGCCTTGAACTGGCCGGACTTCGGATCGAGGAAGTACTGGTGGATGACGTCGTAGCCGACGATCATCGGAAAGCCGTACAGGTAGGCTTCCTCCGCGATCGAACGGGCCTCTGCGACGGAGCGAGCGTCCTGTCCGAGGGCGGGCGGAATCGCCACGCTGGTTGCGAGCGCCGCGAGAACGGCGACGCGCCCGAAAGTCGACATTTGTGGATGTGTGCTCATACTGGTTTGCCTGGGTGGGTGTCTGTCGATGCGGGGGCAAGAACGCGGGCGATCGCCGCGAGCAACGTCGCCGCGTCGACCGGCTTGCTGAGGTAGGCCGCCGCGCCGAGCCGAAGCGCGCGCGACCGCGCTTCCGGAGTGTCGTCTCCGGTGATCACGATGACAGGGATCGTGCAGCCTCGCTGCGCCAGGCGCGCCTGCACGTCGAACCCGCTCGTCCCCGGCATGTGCAGGTCGAGCACGATGCAGTCCGGCTCGGCAGGCCTGACGGCGTCCATGAACTCCGCTCCGGTTCCATAGGTCTCCACGGTGAAGCCCGCGGAGGACAGCAGGCGCTGAACCCCTCGGAGGACGAATGGATCGTCGTCCACGACCGCGACGCGTGACCGGTTGATCATTTGCGCGCAGCCTGGGCTACGCGAGTCGACGGCGCAATTGGACCTTGGGCCAACGAGCAGCCTGGCCCGCTAGCCGCAGGGGCAAACGCTAGTCGGTGCGATCCACCGCGATGCCCGCCTGCTGCAGGAGGCGGGCGAGTGCAACCAGCGTTCGCACCTGCATCTTCAGCATGATGCGAGCCCGGTGCACCTTGATCGTCTTTTCCACCGTGCCGAGATCCGCGGCAATCTGCTTGTTGAGCCTGCCGCGCGCGAGATGTCGCAGTACCTCGCGCTCCCGCGGCGTCAGGGTAGCGAGCCGCCGTTCGATGTCGGCGAGCTCTCTCCTCTCCCGCTCGAGGACCCTGGCGCTCGATCGCGTGACGAACGGCGCCGAGCAGCATCTCGTCGCTCACGGGTTTGGTCAGGAAGTCGACCGCACCGCTTTTCATCGCCTGCACGCTGGTCGGTATGTCGCCGTGGCCGGTGAGGAAGACGATTGGCAGCACGCTGCCGCTGCCGGCCAGCGCCTCCTGCAATTGCAATCCGTTGATCCCCGGCATCGCGAGATCGAGGATGACGCAACCGATCGCTGCGCGATCGTGGCCCTCCAGAAACGCCTGCGCCGAAGCATATCCCTCGGCCGAGAACCCGGCCGAACGCAAAAGCCGCTGCACGCCTCTGCGCACCGACTCGTCGTCATCGACTACGAACACCTTGCACGCGGCGTCGGTCATTTCGCGTCTGGGGGGCGAGCGGCAAGGAAAGCCGGAAGGTCGCGCCGCCCCCCGCGTTGTTCTCCGCCCACAGGCGGCCGCCATGCGCCGCGACGATCGTCCGGCACACGGACAACCCCAGTCCCATGCCGTGCTCCTTGGTGGATACGAACGGCACGAAGATGCGCTCGATGTCGGCCGGCGGTACGCCCGGGCCGCTGTCGCACACGGCGACCTCGACGGCGGGGCCTTCGACAGCGCGCGCGACGATGCGAATTTCCCGACGATCGACGGCTGCCATGGCATCGCACGCGTTCATCACGAGGTTGAGGAGTACCTGCTGCAGTTGGATGCGGTCGCCGAGCACCGGCGGCAGGTCGCGCGCGAGCTCCACGGTAACCAGGATGTCGCGGTTCAGCAGATCGTTGCGCGTCACGCGCAGCACGTCGCCGACGACGTCTCCCGGGTCGAGCAGGCCCTGCTGCACCTCGCCTTTCCTGAGCAGCCCCCGCAGGCGCCGGATCACTTCGCCCGCACGCTTGTCGTCTTCGACGATGTCGGCAAGGATCTCCCGTACTCCGTCGAGATCGGGAGGCTCGCCGGCCATGAACCGCTGCGCCGCCTGGGCGTTGCTCAGGATGCCCATGAGGGGCTGGTTGATCTCGTGCGCGAGGGAGCCCGAAAGTTCGCCCAGCGTCGCCACGCGCGACAGGTGCGCAAGCTCGTTGCGCTGCTCCTCGACTTCGCGCTCGAGCCGGCGGCGGGCGGTCACGTCGAGCGCGACGCCCCGCAGCAGCGACGGGACGCCGGCGCGGTTGCCTTCTGCCTGGCCACGCACCGCCAGCCAGCGCACGCCGCCCGTTTGCAACGCGACGCGGAACTCCCGCTCGAACGCTCCGCCCTCGCGCACGGCACGCTGTGTCACCTCGCGCAGCGGCTGGCGGTCGTCCGCGTGTATGCGTGCGAGCAGGGCTTCACGGTCGATGGTCGTGGCGGGGTGGAGATCGAACAGGTCCCGTCCCCTGGCCGACATCCACACTTCGTCGCGAACCGGATCCCAAGACCAGAACGCAAGGTCTGCCGCCTGCGCCGCGAGTTCGGCGCGCCGCTCGCTCGCACGCAGCTCCCGCGAGAGTTGGGCCACCTGGATAAGGTCTCGAGAGAGCTCGTACCCCATCGCGATGACCACGACGAAAAAGCACGCCGTCAGTGGCGTTGGGGCGCGCAGCATTCCCGCGGTGATCGCAAGTCCCACGACCATCGCGATTCCGACGCACAGGATCAGCGCGCCCCCACGAGGCGCGGCGTGGCGGCGCGCGCGGTTTCACCGCCCGGTGCCAGAGGAGCGATCGCGGCATCCGCCACGAACACGAGCAACAGCACGTTGCTGACCTGCGGCACGATGGCCCAGGGACTCAGCACACCGATGGGCGCCGAGACGGCCGCGCCCCAGAGTACCGTGTGCGATAGCCCCGAGATCTGTTCGTGCAGAACCGACGCTCCGGTCGTGAAGTTGAGCACGAGTGCGAGCACGCGTGACGACGATGCTCCACGCGAGCCAGTCGCGCCCCGCGTCGAAGTAGGCGCGCACGAAGCCGACGAACGAGACGATGACCAGGAACAGCGGCACCTGTGCCCATCGGCTGGCGTAGGCGTAGTCATCCGGGGTCTGCGCATGGATCGCGAGAATCTCGAAAACGCTGAACAGCGGTACCGACGCGGCCAACGCGAAGAACCAAAGGTGCGCGGACTGCGACCTGTCCTTGAACCAGACGAAGAGGTGGACGCCCGCGAGCGTGAGGCTAGCGGAAGCCATCACCGTCCAGGCAAGTTCGATCCAGGTCATCTTCCGTTCCGCGGGGCAAGCGCCGGCGGCAACTGCGGCCCCGATGATCGCACAGCGAGGCGGGCGAGCAGGTCCACGCCGCCGGCCCGCCTCGACGGGCGGAACCCGGGCTTCGGCAAGAGGCCGCCGATCCGAAGCCGTTGCGCGCCGTCCGGAATCGCGGAAACGAGAGTCGGACCGGCGGCGGGTCCATGGGGCCGATGGTCGCCGGCGCCACCTGCCGCCCACCGTGCGCCCCGACGCCCCGACGCCCCGGTGCGAGGGCGACGGGAGGCAGCATGCCGCGGTCGCCTTGCCCTCGCGCAATGTCCGAATCGGGGCCGCGATGCTATGATATTGCACCGCACAATCGCGCCGCTTCGGGCGTCCCTCCATGGCCGACCTCAACCGCACGATCGACCGCTCGATCCGGATCTCGCGCTCCGTGGCCGACATCCTGCAGCGGCGCCTGCGCACCGCTGGCGAACGCTACACCGGACGCCTGCGCGACGCCCATGGCGACCACCTGTCCAGCCCCCGCGCCGCGCGGACGCCGCTCGAGTACTGGCGGCAGTGGGGTGAGTACGCGATCGACGCGGCGCAGCGCTCGATGCTGTACTGGGACACGCTGCGGCAGCGCGGCAACCAGTGGATCGAGCACGAGAAGGCGGGCAAGCCCCCGGTCCTGAACTACAAGTACGAGCTCATCTCGGACGCCCGGACCTACGACCGGCCCGCGAACTACGCTCTGGTGCGCATCGTCCCGCCGCGCGGCGTCGAGGTCGACGACACGAAGCGGCCCTTCGTCATCGTCGACCCGCGCGCTGGGCACGGGCCGGGCATCGGCGGCTTCAAGGAGGAGTCGGAGGTCGGCGTCGCGCTGGCGGCCGGCCACCCGGTCTACTTCGTCATCTTCTACCCGGACCCGGTGCCGGGGCAGACGCTCGCCGACATCACCGATGCCGAGGCCGAGTTCATCCGCATCGTCGCCGAGCGCCACCCGCAGAGCCAGAAGCCCATCATCGTCGGCAACTGCCAGGGGTGGGTGGGCGGTGATGATGCTCGCCGCGGCGCGCCCGGACATCGCGGGCCCGCTCGTCATCAACGGCGCGCCGATGTCGTACTGGTCCGGCAACGACGGCGACTCGCCGATGCGCTACACCGGCGGCCTGCTCGGCGGCGCGTGGTTGTCGCTGCTCGCTTCGGACCTGGGCGCGGGCAAGTTCGACGGCGCGCACCTCGTACGCAACTTCGAGTACCTCAATCCCGCCAACACGCTGTGGCACAAGTGGTACCAGCTGTACGCGAACATCGACACCGAGCCGGAGCGCTTCCTCGAGTTCGAGCGCTGGTGGGGCGGCTTCACCTGTTCAACGAGGAGATCCGCTGGATCGTCAACAACCTCTTCGTCGGCAACAAGCTCTCGTCGGGCGAGGGCGCGCCTGGCCCCGGCCGCTACTTCGACCTGAAGGCGATCAAGCAGCCGATCATCCTGTTCGCCTCCCTGGGCGACAACATCACGCCGCCCCAGCAGGCCTTCAACTGGATCGCCGACGTCTACTCGTCGACCGAGGAGATCAAGGAACGGCCAGACGATCATCGGCCTGCTGCACGACGACGTCAGCCACCTCGGCATCTTCGTGTCGGGCCAGGTCGTGAAGAAGGAGCACGCGCAGATCGTCGAGGTCCTGAAGTACATCCACCAGCGCCCGCCGGCCTCTACGGCATGCACATCGAGGAGCACGTGCAGAGGGACGGCGAGGTCACGTACGAGGTCACGCTGAAGGAGCGCAAGGTCGAGGACCTGCGCACGCTCGCAAGAACGACCGCGTCGACGAGAAGCCGTTCCAGGCGGTGGCCGCGCTGTCGGAGCTCTCCGAGCGCGCGACTCGCTGCTCGTGCGCCCGTTCGTGCAGGACCTGACCCCGGAGTGGTTGGCCAAGGCATTGCGCGACTTCCATCCGTTGCGGAGTCCGAGTACTGGGCGCTGTCGGACAAGAACCCGCTGCTGTGGCCGCTGCCGCACCTCGCGGCGATGGCGAGGTCGGGCCGGCGACCGCGCAGCCCGGACAACGACCACGTGCGCGCCGAGTCGCTGCTGGCGGACCTGATCGTGGCTCAACTCGACCTGTACCGCGACCTGCGCGACGCGGCGTCCGAGGCGGCGTTCTTCCACGTGTACGGGAACCTGC
Source organism: Betaproteobacteria bacterium (assembly GCA_016716425.1). Taxonomy (GTDB): domain Bacteria; phylum Pseudomonadota; class Gammaproteobacteria; order Burkholderiales; family Casimicrobiaceae; genus VBCG01. Next base: position 171,126 of record JADJWJ010000008.1, on the reverse strand, counting down.
TGTCGCTGCAGATGGCCGACGAGCGCGAGGAAATGCGCCGCAAGGGCAAGTTCGACCCGCGCACGATCCCGGCCGTGCGCGAGGTGCTCGACACCATTGACGAGGGCAGCGCGGTCGAGGGGCTCGCGCATCGCGATGCGATCGGCAAGGCCGGCAGCGGGCACCGCCGGCTGTCGCAGATGCAGAAGACGCGCGAGCTCCTGTCGCCGGAAGGGCAGATCGCCCACCTGTCGGAGGACGAGCGCCGCCGGCTGCTGCAGGAGGAGACGATCGTCGTCGAGTTCGAGCCGGAGCGCGCGAAGCGCCTCGCTGCCGAAGCTCCTGCGTTCTGCCGCCGACCGCCGCCGCGCGCGCACGCGCTGCTCGAGCTGGACGGAAACGCAGCCGGACCTCGACGACCGGCAGCGCAGGCTTGCCGCCGGACTGCGCACGCTGCTCCCGCTCGCCGGCGCGCGCGGCGTCCGCGCCGGCGAAGCGCGCCGGCAAACGCAAACCGGCCCGCGCCGCGCGGGCCTGATCGAAAGGCCGCGGCCATGATGACCGAAGTCACCAACCGCACGTTCGACGAGATCGTCGTCGGCGAAACGGCGTCGGTCACGCGCAAGCTGACCGCGACCGAGGTCGAGGCGTTGTCGCTCGTCGCCGGCGACGTCGAGGCGTTTCACCTCGACCTCACCGGCGAGGCGATGACCGACGAGATCTCCGCGCCGGCCGCCGCGGCGATCGCGCTGGTGTCCGGCCTCCTCAACCGGCGCCTGCCGGGCCCCGGCACCGCGATCGTCGGCACGCGCTTCAGGTACACGGGCCGCGTCCGCATCGGCGACGAGGTCACCGCGACGGTGACGGCGAAGTCGAAGCAGGCCGACGGGCGCCGGATCGATTTCGAATGCCGTGTGACCGTACCCGACGGCAACGTGCTCGTCGACGGCATCGCCACCGTGGCGGCGCCGTCGCGCCGGCTCGCCTACGGCGACATCGCGACGCCCGAGGTCGTCCTGCGCCGCAACGACGGGCTCGCCCACATGCTCAAGCGCTGCGAGCGCCTGGAGCCGATCGCGTGCGCCGTCGTGCACCCGTGCGACCGCGAGTCGCTGCTGGGTGCACTCGAGGCGGCCAAGCGCAAGCTCATCGTCCCGGTGCTGGTCGGACCGGAAGCGAAGATCCGGGCCGTCGCGCGCGACGCGGGCGTCTCGCTCGACGCGTACCGGATCGTGGCGACCGAGCACAGCAACGCCGCCGCCGACGCGGCGGTCGCGATGGCGCGTTCCGGCGAGGTCGAGGCGCTGATGAAGGGCAGCCTGCACACCGACGAGCTGATGGGCGCCGTGGTGCCGTCCGCTACCGGGCTGCGCACCGCGCGCCGGATCAGCCACGTGTTCGTGATGGACGTGCCCGCGTATCCGCGGATGCTGCTGATCACCGATGCGGCAGTGAACATCGCGCCCGACCTCGACTGCAAGGCCGACATCTGCCGCAACGCGATCGACCTCGCGCACGTGCTCGGGATCCCGGAGCCGAAGGTCGCGATCCTGTCGGCGATGGAGACGATCAACCCGAAGATCGAATCGACGCTGCATGCGGCCGCGCTGTGCAAGATGGCCGACCGCGGCCAGATCACGGGCAGCCTGCTCGATGGCCCACTCGCGTTCGACAACGCGATCTCGCTGGAGAGGCGGCGAAGGCCAAGCACATCGTGTCGCCGGTCGCCGGGCAGGCCGACATCCTGCTTGTCCCCGACCTCGAGTCCGGCAACATGATCGCGAAGCAGCTGACGTACCTCGCGGGCGCCGACGGCGCCGGCATCGTGCTCGGCACGCGGGTGCCGATCGTGCTGACGTCCCGCGCCGACAACGTGCGCACGCGCCTCGCCTCGGCGGCCGTGATGGTGCTGGTCGCGCACGACCGGCGCACGAAGATGCTGCCGAAGATCTGAGTCCGCCGTGCACGCTGCGTCGTCACGCATCGCCGCCATGACCGAGCCCGTCCGCCTCATCTCCGTCGTCCCCGCGCAGGCGGGGACCCAGCGGCGTTGCCTCGGTACGCCACTGGGTCCCCGCCTGCGCGGGCACGACGACCGAAGGATTCGTGGCGTGTCTCGGCGTCCGGGCGAGCGATAGGACGCGCCGTGGCCGATGCCATCCTCGTCCTGAACGCGGGCTCGTCGAGCCTCAAGTTCTCGCTGTTCGAGATCGACGGCGGTGCGCCGCTGCTCGTGCAACGTGGCCAGCTCGAGGCCTGACGACCAACACGCAGTTCGTCGCCAAGGGCCCGGACGGCACGACGCTCGCGGAGCACGCTGGTACCGCGCGCTCGGCCACGACGGCGCGATGACCCACCTGGTCGAGCACCTGCGCGCGTCGCTGGCGACGAGCACGCTGCGCGCGGTGGGCCACCGGGTCGTGCACGGGGGCGTGCGCTACAGCCACCCGGTGCGCGTCGACGCCGCGATCGTCGCGTATCTGGAGACACTGGTGCCGCTCGCGCCGCTGCACCAGCCGCACAACCTGGCGCCGATCCACGCGCTGCTCGCGCGTTCGCCGCAGCTGCCGCAGGTCGCGTGCTTCGACACGTCCTTTCACCGCGCGATGCCGGAGGTGGCGCAGGCGTTCGCGCTGCCGGCGGCGATCACCGACCGCGGCGTGCGCCGCTACGGCTTCCACGGGCTCTCGTACGAGTACATCGCGAGCGTGCTGCCGGGCATCGATGCCGGGGCGGCGCGTGGCCGTACGGTCGTCGCGCACCTGGGCAACGGCGCGTCGATGTGCGCGATGCAGGGCGGGGTCAGCGTGGCGTCGACGATGGGCTTCACCGCCGTCGACGGGCTGATGATGGGCACGCGCACAGGTGCGCTCGATCCGGGGGTCGTGCTGTACCTGATGGACGAGCTCGGCATGGACGTGCGCGCGGTCGAGGCGATGCTTTACAAGGAGTCGGGCCTGCTCGGCGTGTCCGGCGTGTCGTCGGACATGCGCACGCTGCTCGCGAGCGCCGAGCCGCGCGCGAAGCTCGCGGTCGACCTGTTCTGCTACCGCGCTCGGGCGCGAGCTGGGCTCGATGGCGGCCGCGCTGGGCGGCCTCGACGCGCTGGTGTTCACCGGCGGCATCGGCGAGCACGCCGCGCCGATCCGAGCGCGCGTGGTCGAGGCCGCGCTGGCTCGGCCTCACGCTCGACCCGGCGGCCAACGCCGCCCACGGTCCGCGGATCTCGGCCCCAGGCGCCGCGCGCGCGCCTGGGTCGTGCCCACGAACGAAGAGTTGATGATTGCCCGGCACACGCAGGTGCTGCTCGGGACGGCTTGAGCCAACGGGCGATCGACCTTGCGCCGTTCCGCGTCAATTCAAAGTGTCATCCGGAGGAGCCAAGGCGACGAGGGACCTGCTTCTCGCGGTTCGACGGCTCGAAACAACAGCGGATCCCTCGCTCCGCTCGGGATGACAAACTCGGAGTGACATCATGGTGAAGGTTCCCACCCCCGCGCTCGCCGGCGCCCGCGCACTGGTCGTCGGCATCGCCAACGAATACTCGATCGCGTATGGCTGTGCCGCCGCGCTGCGCAAGCTGGGGTGCGAGCTCGCCGTCACGTACCTCAACGACAAGGCCAAGCCGCACGTCGAACCACTGGCGCGCGAGCTCGGGGCCGACCTCTTCCTGCCGCTCGATGTCGCGAGGCCCGGCGAGCTGGAGGCAGTGTTCGGCGCGGTCAAGGACCGCTGGGGCCGGCTCGACATCCTCGTCCACTCGATCGCGTTCGCGCCAAAGGAGGACCTGCAGGGCGGGCTGCTCGACTGCTCGGCCGAGGGCTTCGCCAAGGCGATGGACGTGTCCTGCCACTCGTTCGTGCGGATGGCACGGCTGGCCGCGCCGCTGATGACCGACGGCGGCTCGATGTTTGCGATGAGCTACCACGGCGCGAACAAGGTCGTCGCCAACTACAACGTGATGGGCCCGGTGAAGGCGGCGCTGGAGGCGTCCTGCCGGTACCTCGCGTACGAGCTGGGCGGGCAGGGTATCCGCGTTCACGCGATCTCGCCCGGGCCGCTCAAGACCCGCGCCGCGTCCGGCTTGAAGGACTTCGACCTCATGCTCAACGAGGCCTCCGAGCGCGCCGGGGCAGGAGGTGGTCGACATCGACGACGTCGGCTACACGGTCGCCTTTCTCGCCACTCCCTACGCGCGGCGGCTCACCGGCTCCACCGTCTACGTCGACGCCGGGCTTAACATCATGGGCTGACGGGGCCCCTTCGCGGCCCTGCACGACGGAGGCGGCCGTGGAGGCAACCCGCATCGAGAAGGACGCGCTGGGCGAGGTCGCGGTGCCCGCGGCGAGGCTGTGGGGCGCGCAGACGCAGCGGTCGATCGACAACTTCCCGATCGGGGTTGCGCGCTTCGCGTTCGGACGGCCGGTCGTGCGCGCGTTCGGCGTCGTCAAGCAGGCGGCGGCGCGCGCGAATGCCGGCTTGAGCGTGCTCGCGGCGGACAAGGCCGACCTGATCGCCCGCGCGGCGCAGGAGGTGATCGAGGGCCGGTGGGACGGCGAGTTCCCGCTGGTCGTGTTCCAGACCGGCTCGGGCACGCAGTCGAACATGAACGCCAACGAGGTGATCGCGAACCGCGCGATCCAGCTGGCCGGCGGCATGGTCGGCAGCAAGTCGCCCGTGCACCCGAACGACGACGTGAATCGCAGCCAGTCGTCGAACGACGTGTTTCCCGCGGTGATGCACGTCGCGACGGTGGAGGAGCTCGACCGCGCGCTGCTGCCGGCGGTCGCGGCGCTGCGCGCGACGCTCGACGCAAAGGCGCGCGCGTTCGCCGACGTCGTGATGCTGGGCCGCACGCACCTGCAGGACGCCACCCCCGTCACCCTGGGGCAGGTGATCTCGGGGTGGGTCGCGCAGCTGGACGATGCGGCCGGGTACGTACGCTCCGCCCGCGACGCGGTGCCCGCTGGCGCTGGGCGGCACCGCCGTCGGCACGGGGTTGAACGCGCCGGCGCGCTTCGGGGAGGTCGTCGCGCGCGAGATCGCGACGATCACCGACAAGCCGTTCACGGCCGCGGCCAACAAGTTCGCGGCGCTGTCGGCGCACGACGCGATGGTCAACGCGAGCGCGGCGCTGCGCACGCTGGCCGGCGTGGCGATGAAGATCGCCAACGACGTGCGCCTGTACGCGAGCGGCCCGCGCGCCGGCTTCGGCGAGCTCACGATCCCCGACAACGAGCCGGGCTCGTCGATCATGCCGGGCAAGATCAACCCGACGCAGGCCGAAGCGCTGACGATGGTCGCCGTGCAGGTGTTCGGCAACGACACGGCGGTCGCGTTCGCCGGCACGCAGGGCCACTTCCAGCTCAACGTGTACAAGCCGGTGATCCTGCACAACGTGCTGGAGTCGATCGAGCTGCTGGCCGCCGCGCTCGCCTCGTTCGACGCGCGCTGCGCGCGTGGAATCGAGCCCGACCGCGCGCGCATCCGCGACAACGTCGAGCGCTCGCTGATGCTGGTGACGGCATTGAACCCGCACGTCGGCTACGAGAACGCGGCGAAGATCGCGCAGAAGGCGCACCGCGACGGCACGTCGCTGCGCGAGGCGGCGCTGGCGCTGGGGCTCGTGACCGCCGAGGACTTCGACCGCTGGACCGACCCGGCCGCGATGACGCGGCCGGACGCCTGACGCCCTCGCCCCGCGCAGCGGGGAGAGGGCTGGGGTGAGGGGAGAGCAGTGCCCGCGTCCCGACAGCACAGGAACCCACGGCCGACCATACCGGTCTCAACCGCAACATCGAGGCAAGGAACGGGGATGAGAACACCGATTGCCATTCTCCGCGGTACGTTGGCCGCGCTCGGCCTGATCGTCGCGGCGCAGGCTCTTGCACAGGCCCCGCGCTCGCCCACGCCGCCGACGATCGAGGGGCCGCTTGCGGTGACCGAGGTCGCGCGTGGCTTCGCGCATCCGTGGGGCTTGGCCTTCCTGCCGGACGGCCGGATGCTCGTGACCGAGCGGCCGGGCCGGCTCGTTCTGCTGGAGGCCGACGGCCAGTCGCGGCGCACGCTCGCGGGCGTGCCGTCGGTGCGTGCGGGCGGGCAGGGTGGCCTGCTCGGTATCGCGCTGTCTCCGAACTTCGCGCAGGACCGGCTCGTCTACCTGTCGTTCTCGGAGGCCGGCGACGGCGGCGCCGGTACGGCGGTCGCGCGCGGCCGTTTCACCGGCACCGCGCTGGAGAACACGGAGATCATCTGGCGGCAGGTGCCGAAAGTTGGCGGCGGCAACCACTGGGGTTCGCGGCTGGTGTTCGCGCGCGACGGCACGCTGTTCGTCACCACCGGCGACCGCTACGGCGAGCGCGAGCGCGCGCAGGACGTCGCGACGACGATCGGCAAGGTCGTGCGCATCAATGCCGACGGCAGCGTGCCGAAGGACAACCCGCTCGTCGGCCGCGCGGGTGCGCGGCCCGAGATCTGGTCGTACGGCCACCGCAACCTGCAGGGCGCCGCGCTGCATCCGGAGACCGGCCAGCTGTGGACGCTCGAACATGGCGCGCGCGGCGGCGACGAGCTCAACTTCCCGCGCGCCGGCCGCAACTACGGCTGGCCGGTGATCACCTACGGCGTCGACTACTCGGGCCTGAAGATCGGCGAGGGTACGGCGAAGGACGGCATGGAGCAGCCGGTGTACTACTGGGACCCGGTGATCGCGCCGTCGGGTGCGGCGTTCTACACGGGCAGCGCGTTCCCCGAATGGAAGGGTCAGCTCTTCGTCGGCTCGCTGCGCCCCGGTGCGCTCGTGCGCCTGAAGCTCGACGGCGGGCGCGTCGTGGAGGAGGCGCGCTACCTGCCGAACGTCGGCCGCGTGCGCGACGTCGTGCAGGGGCCCGACGGATTCATCTATCTGCTGACCGACGCGTCAGACGGGCAGCTGCTGCGGGTCGCGCCGAAGCGCTGAGCGCGAAGGCGCGGGCGGGCCCCGGCCGCGCGCACACCCGCGCGGCGGTTGCCGCTTGCGCGCGTCGCGCAGCGGGTTCACGCTGCGGCCAAGACACGTCGACCGGTCGTGCCCAGCCCGGACGACATCGAAGGCTACGGAGGGAACCATGCTCGACCCGCGCAGACTGTGCAACCGGCTGTCCGTGGCGCCGCTTTGTCTGCTGATCGCCGTCCTGACCGGCTGCAAGGTCGACTCGGTCAATCCGATCTCGTCGTTGGACAGTACGCAGCCCGACACGGCGATCTACGGCGTGTGGCGCTACCAGGACAAGGACGAACTGTCGTACATCCACATCGGTCCCGAATTCTCGCTGACCGACGCCACCGGGCCGGGGAACCGGCGAACGAGGATCGTCGTCGTCGACCACAAGCGCAATGGCCTGACGGACGAGGCGTACGTCGCCTTCTCGTCGCGGGTCGGGAAGCAGCGCTACCTGAACGTGGTCCAGGCCGAAGGGGCCACGACCGTCGGGTACCTCTTTGTCCGATACACGCTGGTCGACCGCAACACGCTGCGCTTCGCGACGATGGACGAGGATGCGCTCGAGGCTGCGATCCGCGCGGGCCGGATCAAGGGTACGAATCGCGGCGAAGGCTCGTCGTCGCAGACGGTGATCACGGCGGAATCGCCCGAGATCGAAGGATTCCTGGCGACGGACGGAGGGAAGCTGTTCGCGTCGCCGTTCGTGGTGAGGCGGGTGCAAGCTCGTTGAACGGCCCTCGTGGGGCGTTGGTTCCCCGGAGGGTTCGCCGCGGGCCGGCGCGTTGCGGCGTGGAGCCGCGCCCCTGCTAGGCTGCGCTCGTCGCGGCTGCCATCGCCGGCAGCTGCTGCTCGGCCAGCGTCACCCAGTAGCTCGCGCCGATCGCGAGCGCGTCGTCGTTGAAGTCGTAGTGCGGGTTGTGCAGGTTCGGCGTGCCGGGGCCGCGGCTGCCGCCCAGCCACACGTAGCAGCCGGGCTTTGCCTGCAGCATGAACGCGAAGTCCTCGGAGCCCATCGACGGCGTCGGGTTCGTGTCCACGTTTTCCGCACCGAGCAGCGCGGTGGCCGCGGCGAGCGCGTGGCGCGTCTCCTCGGGCGTGTTGATCGTGGCGGGGTACCGCCGCTCGTACCGAAGCGTCGCTGTCATGTCGAACGTCGCGGCGAGGCCGGTGACGATCTCGCCGATCCGCCGCTCGATCGTGTCCTGCACGGACGGCACGAACGAGCGCACGGTGCCGCGCAGCACGACCTCCTGCGGAATCACGTTCCACGTGTCGCCGCCGTGCACCTGCGTGACGCTGACCACGCCCGCCTCGAGCGGATGCAGGTTGCGTGCGACGATCGTCTGCAGCGCGTTGATCACGTGCGCGGCGAACGGCATCGGGTCGCGGCCGAGATGCGGCATCGCCGCGTGCGCGCCGCGGCCGGTGGCGACGATCTCGAAGACGTCGTACGCGCCCATCAGCGGGCCCTCGCGCAGCGCGATCGTGCCGAGCGGGAGCTCGGGCCAGTTGTGCATGCCGTACACCGCCCGCATCGGAAAGCGGTCGAACAGCCCTTCCGCGACCATGACGCGGCCGCCGCCCTCGTTCTCCTCCGCCGGCTGGAAGATGAAGTACGCGGTCCCGGCGAAATTGCGCCGCTGCGAGAGAGCGCGCGCGGCGCCGAGCAGCATCGTCGTGTGGCCGTCGTGGCCGCACGCGTGCATGCGGCCCTCGTGCCGCGACGCGTGGGCCACGCCCGACTTCTCATGGATGTGCAGCGCGTCGAGATCCGCGCGCAGGCCGATGGCGGCATCGCTCCCGCCGTGGCGCAGCACGCCGACGACGCCGGTGCCGGCGAGCCCGGTGTGCACTTCGAGGCCGAAGGCGGAGAGCTTGTCGGCGACGAACGCGCTGGTGGCGGTCTCCTCGAACGCGGTCTCCGGATGCGCGTGCAGGTGGTGCCGCCAGGCACGCATGTCGGCGTCGAGCGCGGCAATCTCGGGGAGTTTCTCCATGGAGGGACCTTGAGGCGGCGCAAACGGAAATGCTACCGCATCCGGTAGAATCCGCAGCGAAGCACGCCATGCATTCCTCCCCCTACGACCTCCTCGTCATCGGCGGCGGCATCAACGGCGCCGGCATCGCGCGCGACGCCGCCGGGCGCGGCCTGTCGGTGCTGCTGGCCGAGCAGGACGACCTCGCGGCCGCCACGTCGCAGTGGAGCACCAAGCTCATCCACGGCGGCCTGCGCTACCTCGAGTACTACGAGTTCCGGCTGGTCGCCGAGTCTCTGGCCGAGCGCGAGGTGCTGCTCGCCACCGCGCCGCATCTCGTCGAACCGCTGGCGTTCGTGCTGCCGCACGAGCCGCACCTGCGGCCGGCGTGGATGATTCGCACCGGTCTCTTCCTCTACGATCACATCGGCGGCCGCCGCACGCTGCCGAAGTCCTTCGGTGTCGACTTGGCCGGCAGCCGTTGGTCGGCCGGGCTGAAGCCCCGCTTCCGCAAGGGCTTCGTCTACGCCGACGCGCGCGTCGACGACGCGCGGCTGGTCGTGGCCAACGCGCTCGACATCGCGGCGCACGGCGGCGAGGTCCGCACGCGCACGCGGGTGACCGGTGCGCGTCGCGACGGCGGGCTGTGGCGGGTGGCGCTGCGCACGGCGGACGGCGCGGCCAGCGAGATCGTCGCGCGCGCGATCGTCAACGCCGCGGGTCCGTGGGTCAAGCACGTGCTCGACAGCGTGCGGCCGGAGCAGCCGGGCGAGGGCAGCGTGCGCCACGTCAAGGGCAGCCACATCGTCGTCCCGCGCGTGCACGCCGAGGCGCACGCGTACATCCTGCAGAACGCCGACAAGCGGATCGTGTTCGTGATCCCGTTCGAGAGCGACTACTCGCTGATCGGGACCACCGACGTTCCCGTCGACGACTACGAGCACCCGGAGATCTCGGCCGACGAGGTCGACTACCTGATCAAGCTCGCCAACGCGTACCTCGACCGCCCGCTGACGACGTCGGATGTCGTGTGGACGTACAGCGGCGTGCGGCCGCTCTACGACGACGGCTCGTCCGATCCGTCGGCGATCACGCGCGACTACGTGCTGAAGCTCGACGCGCTGCCGGGCGCGCCGGGGCCCGAGCGCGCGCCGGTGCTGTCGCTGTTCGGCGGCAAGATCACGACGTACCGCAAGCTCGCCGAGCACGCGCTGGCCGAACTGGCACCTTACCTGCCGGCGATGAAGCCGGCGTGGACGCAGGCGGCGCCGCTGCCCGGCGGCGACCTGCCGGGGCGCGACCGCAACGCATGGTTCGCGGAACTGTGTCGTCGGTACCCGCAGCTGCCAGCGCCGCTCTTGCGCGCGATCGGCACCCGTCACGGCACGCGCGCAATCGCGGTCCTTGGCGACGCGAAGACGCCGGCCGACCTGGGCCGCGACTTCGGCGCGCATCTCACGGCCCGCGAGGTCGATTATCTGGTCGCGGAGGAGTGGGCGCGCACGGCCGACGACGTGCTGTGGCGGCGCACGAAGTGCGGGCTGCCGATGTCGCCCGCGCAACGCGACGCGGTCGCCGGCTACATGGCGGGGCGCGCATGAAGCGCATCTGCCTCTTCTGCGGATCGAACGCGGGCACGCGGCCCGTGTACGCTCAGGCCGCCGCCGACTTCGGCCGCGCGCTGGCTTCGCGCGACCTGACGCTCGTGTACGGGGGCGGCAGCGTCGGGCTGATGACGATCGCGGCCGAGGCGACGCTCGCGGCGGGCGGCAAGGTGATCGGCGTCATCACCGAGCAGCTGATGGTGCGCGAGGTCGGGCACCCGGGACTGACCGAACTCCTGATCGTGCCGACGATGCACGAGCGCAAGGCGCTGATGGCGGAGTACGCGGACGCGTTCGTCGCGCTGCCCGGCGGCTTCGGTACGTTCGACGAGCTGTGCGAGATGGCGACGTGGGCGCAGCTGGGCATCCACGCGAAGCCGCTCGCGCTGGTCAACGTCGACGGCTACTTCGACGGCTTCCGCGCGCAGATCGACCGCGGCGTCGCCGACGGCTTCCTGCGGGCCGAGCACCGGACGATGCTGGCGGTCGCCTCCCGGGTCGACGACGTGTTCGACGCGCTGGCGAACTGGCAGGCGCCGGCTTCGGCGAGGGCGCGGCGGGACGCGACGCCGCAGCCGTGATGCAGCCGCTCGCGACGATGGCGGGCCAGGCGCGGCGCGCGGTCCGCGGCGTGCTGGCCGACATCGACGACACGATCACGACGCACGGCGAGCTGACGGCGCCCGCGTATGCGGCACTGGCGCGGTTGCGCGCAGCGGGGCTGCGCGTGGTGCCGATCACCGGACGGCCGGCCGGGTGGTGCGACCACATCGCACGCATGTGGCCGGTCGACGCGGTGGTCGGCGAGAACGGCGCGTTCTGGATGCGCTACGACGGCGCGTCGCGTAAGCTGATCAAGCGGTTCGTCGCCGACGACGCGACGCGCGCGGCGAACCGCGCGCGGCTCGCGGCGGTCGGCGAGAAGATCCTGCGCGCGGTGCCGGGTACGGCGCTCGCGTCCGACCAGCACTACCGCGAGGCGGACCTTGCGATCGACTTCTGCGAGGACGTGGCGCCGCTGCCGCGGGAGGCGGTCGATCGGATCGTCGCGCTGATGGAGGCGGAAGGGCTGACGGCGAAGGTCAGCTCCATTCACGTCAACGGCTGGTTCGGCCGCTACGACAAGCTCGCGATGACGCGCACGCTGTTCGCGGAGGCGTTCGGCGTCGACCTCGATGCCGACCGCGCGCACTACGTGTTCGCCGGCGACTCGCCGAACGACGCGCCGATGTTCGCTTACTTCCCGCTCGCCGTCGGCATGGCCAACATCCGCCCGTTCCTCGACCGCATCGCCACCCCGCCCGCCTACGTCACCGAAGCCGAGGCGGGGGCGGGCTTCGTCCAATTGGCCGACTTCCTCCTTAAGGGTCTGACCCCTAACATGCAATCTACTTCATGTTAAGGGTCAGACCCCTAACGTGAAGCGGAGTGCATGTTGAGGGTCTGACCCTATTTCCGGGGCGGGAGGGCGGCTGCGCCGGCGAAGCGTCCGTCGCCGCCGAGCGCGTCCTCGATGCGGAGCACCTCGTTCCATTTGGCCATCCGCTCGCTGCGCGCGAACGAGCCGACCTTGAGCTGGCCGGCGTTCCAGCCGACGGCCAGGTGCGCGATGGCGACGTCCTCGGACTCGCCGGAGCGCGCCGACACGATCGTGCCGAAGCCCGCGGCCTTGCCGGCGTCGAGGGCCGCTTTCGCTTCGGTCAGCGTGCCGGCCTGGTTGACCTTGATCAGCACGGCGTTGCACGCCGCATCCGCCGCGGCCTCGGCGATCCGCTCCGCGTTCGTGGTCAGGTAGTCGTCGCCGACGACCTGCACGCGGTGGCGCGCCGCGCGCGTGAACGCGATCCACGCGTCGCGGTCGTCCTCGGCGAACGGGTCCTCGATCGACACGATCGGATAGCGCTCGATCCAGTCGAGCAGCATCTCGGCCATTCCGTCGCGGTCGAGCGAGCGGCCTTCGAGCGCCAGCGTGTACGTGCCCTCGCGCCCGAACTCGGAGGCCGCGATGTCGAGCGACAGCGCCGCGTCGGTGCCCGGATGGCCGCCGGCGCGCTCGATCGCGCGCACCGTCATTTCCAGCGCCTCCTCGTTCGTCGCGAACTGCGGCCACCAGCCGCCCTCGTCCGCCACGCCGGCCAGCTTGCCCGACTCCTGCATCAGCGCGCCCGCCGCGCGATAGATCTCGGCGACCATCGTCAGCGCGTCGTCGTAGCTCCACGCGCCGACCGGAATCACCATCAGGTCCTGGATGTCGATGCGCCGCCCGGCGTGCGCGCCGCCGCCGAAGATCTGCACCTCGGGCAGCGGCAGCGACACGGGCTCGTCGCCGGCCAGGTGCTGCCACAGCGGCATGTCGTGCGCGAGCGCCGCGGCCTGCGCGACCGCCAGCGACACCGCGACCATCGCGTTGCCGCCGAGCTTCGACTTGTCGGGCGTGCCGTCGAGTTCGATCATCTTCGCGTCGATGTCGGCCTGGTCGAGCGCGTCCATCTCGAAGATCGCGCGCGCGATCGGCCCGCGGACGTTGGCGATCGCCTGCGCCACGTCGTGGCCGCCGTGCCGCGTGCCGCCGTCGCGCAGGTCGACCGCCTCGCGCGAGCCGCGGGAGGCGCCGGCCGGCGCGATGCCGCGCCCGACCACGCCGCACGCCAGGCGCACCTCGGCCTCGACGGTCGGGCGCCCGCGCGAGTCCCAGACGCGCCTGGCGTGGACGCGGGTGATCGTGGTCGGGGTCATGGCGACCACGCACGCACGAGTCGTTCCAGCGTCGCCGGGGGCCGCGCCACGAACTCGTGCGCGAAGCGCCGGATCGCGTCGCGGTCGGCGTCCGCCGTGACGTACTCGGCCGGCGACTTGCCGTCGACGCGCGCGAGCAGCAGGCCGGGCAGCAGCGCGGCCGTCCGGGCGTCCAGCGTCGCCCAGCCCTCCCACGCCACGTGCGGGCGGTAGGCGGCGACGAGCGCGCGATACATTTCCGCGTACTGCGCCCGCCACTGCGGCCGCCAGACGCCTTTCAGCAGCAGGTGGTTGAGGACGAACGCGACGTCGAACGCCGGGTCGCCGTACCACGCGCACTCGGCGTCGAGGATGACCGGCCCTTCGGGCCCGATCAGGATGTTCTTGGGCGAGAAGTCGCCGTGGACGAGCGTGCGGCGCGTGCCGGCAGTCGTGGCGACCAGCGCGTGCAGCCGGTCGGCGAGGTCCGGATGCGCGGCAGCCGCGGTGACGAGGTAGGGGTCGAGGCGGATGGCGTGGAACAGCGCGTCGGTGGCGAACCGCGCGGCGACGTCCGGCCGGTCGGCGGTCGCCGCGTGAATCCGGCCGAGCGTGTCGCCCACGCGGGCGGCCATCCCGACCGTGCCCTCGCCCTGCGCCAGCAGCGCCTTCCAGACCGGGTAGAGGTCGGGCGGCAGCCACGCCATCGCGAAGGCGCCCGCCTCGCGGTCCTCGCCCAGGATTTCGGGCACGGCGGACGGGACTACCGCGCCCGCGACGCGCATCCACTCGACCTCCCAGCGGTTGCGTTCCACGGGGACCCGCCAGTCGGCCGCGACCTTCAACCGCGGCAGCGCGCGCTTGACGCATACGACGCCGGACGGCAGGTCGGCGCGGTAGATATCCGACGAGACGCCCCCCGCCAGCGGGGAGAGGCGAACGCGTTGGTCAGCGCTCACTATCGCCATTCGCACCAATGCGCGGGCGAGTTGGTCGTCCTCGCGGCCAGGCGCGGGAGACGGGGTGCCATTGGTTTCCATAGGCCGAAAAGGGAAATCCCCGGCCGGTACGCAATTTGCATCCATTATGCGTCCCAGCGCTCGAACGTTTCGCTCCAATCCCTTGATTGAACGGAAAGGGTAACCTGGCGAGACGAGCGCAAGGCAACGGGAGGCCCACCGTGATTCGCTACGGATTCAACATCAGGACGCGCCACGGACAGCGCGTCGAGAACATCCTGATCATGGCCGCCACGCAGGGGGACGCCGAGCGGCGGCTGCGCCAGATGTATCACCATTGCGAGATCGTCGAGTGCCTGGAGCAGTGCGTGCCGCGGCGGCTCGACACGCTCGACGTCGAAGGCGTGATCGGCCTCATCAGCGCGGGTCCCGCGCTAGCGCAGAAGGCCGGCACCCAGTAGCTCCTCGTACAGCGCCGCATAGTCGTGCGCGCCGCGGCTGCCCGGCGCGTGGCGGAAGATGTCGAGCCCGACCGCCGGGCTTTCCGCCAGCTTAACGTTCTCCCGGATGCGCGTCGTGCAGATCTCGTCCGCGCGCAGCATCGCGCCCATCCGCTCCACCACCGCCGCGCTCATCCGCCGCCGCACGTCGTAGCGCGTCAGCACGTACCGTCGCGGCAGCCGCCGCTTGAACACCGGTTCCAGCGCGTTCAGCGCGCGCTCGACCTGCTCTGCCCCCTTGAGCGACAGGAAGTCCGCCGCGACCGGCACCAGCAGCAGGTCGGCGGCGAACACGGCATTGAGCGACAGCACGTTGAGCAGCGGGCAGCAGTCGATCACGACGGGGCCCGGCACGGCCCCCGGCGCGTGCAGCGCGTGCCGCAGCCGCGTGACCACGTTGACGCCCTTGCCGAGCAGCGCGTC
The DNA here is from genome assembly GCA_016716425.1 of Betaproteobacteria bacterium. Classification (GTDB taxonomy): domain Bacteria; phylum Pseudomonadota; class Gammaproteobacteria; order Burkholderiales; family Casimicrobiaceae; genus VBCG01. Next base: position 155,988 of record JADJWJ010000008.1, on the reverse strand, counting down.
GAGCTTGGCGAGCTCGAGGTGCGCCGGACACAGGATCGCGCCGCTCTTCGTGATCTGCGCCACCTCGTCCAGCGGGCGCTGCCGGACGAAGAAGCTGTAGACCGACTCGTCGGCGTGCGCCGGGTGGACGCCGAACACGTGCGTCAGGTGACACTGGGCGTCGAGGTCGATCGCCAGCGGCCGCTGCTTCGCCTGCCCGAACGCCGCGAGAAGATTGAGTGCGGTCGTCGTCTTGCCGACGCCGCCTTTCTGGTTGAACACCGCGACGATTGCCACGGAGCGAAGGATACCTCAGGGAAAATGAAGGACCCCGTTACCGAACGATCGGCTCGCCGACGATGCCGATCTCCGCGGCGAGCCCGCGGCGACGACCTGTCGCCGGCACCGTGGCCGCAGATGGTACGACCGACCGCGGCGTGCCGCGCCGGCGGGCGGCGGCGCCCGCGGGGCTTCCCCGCCGCCGGGGTATCATCGACATTCCGCGTTCGACACCGCCCCGTGGCCTCCCCTCTCAACGTCGTCGTGCTCGCCGCCGGACAGGGCAAGCGGATGCACTCGGCCGTGCCGAAGGTGCTCCATCCGCTGGCCGGCCGGCCGCTCGTGTCCTACGTCCTGGCCGCGGCCCGGTCGCTCGGGCCGCGCGCGATGGCCGTCGTCATCGGTCACGGCGCCGAGGCGGTGCGCGCGGCGCTCGCGGCGCCCGATCTCGCGTTCGTGCTGCAGGACCCGCCGCGCGGCACCGGCGACGCCGCGCGGCTCGCGTTGCACGCGCTGCCGGCCGACGGCATCACGCTGGTCACGATCGGCGACATTCCGCTGGTGCCGCCGGACGCGCTCGCGGCACTGGTGCACGAGGCGGAAGGCGGGCACCTCGCCGTGCTGACGGCGAAGGTGACCGACCCGACGGGACTGGGCCGCGTCGTGCGCGACGCGGCCGGCCGCGTGCGCGCGATCGTCGAGGAGCGCGACGCCGACGCCGCGCAGCGCGCGCTGCACGAGAATCAACACCGGCGTGATGGCGGCGCCCACGGCGCTGCTCGCGCGCTGGGTGGCCGGGCTGAAGGCGGACAACGCGCAGGGCGAGTTCTACCTGACCGACATCGTCGCCGCCGCGTGCGCCGACGGCATCCCGGTCGTCGCGCACCTGGCCGCCGACGAGCGCGACGTGCGCGGCATCAACGACCGCGCGCAGCTCGCGGCGGTCGAGCGCGAGCTGCAGCTGCGTCAGGCGCAGGCGTTCATGGCGCGCGGCGTCACGTTGGCCGACCCGGCGCGCTTCGACGTGCGCGGCACGCTCAACTGCGGCCGCGACGTGCGCATCGACGTCGGCTGCGTGCTCGAAGGCGACGTGACGCTGGGCGACGACGTGTCGCTCGGCCCGTACTGCGTGCTGCGCAACGTTGCCATCGGCGCGGGCACGGCGATCGAGGCGTTCTCGCACCTCGTCGACGCGCAGGTCGGCGCGCACTGCCGCATCGGCCCGTACGCGCGGCTGCGGCCGGGCGCGGCGCTGGCCGACGACGTGCACGTCGGCAACTTCGTCGAGGTCAAGGCGGCAACGCTCGGCAAGGGCGCCAAGGCCAACCACCTCGCCTACATCGGCGACGCGGCGGTCGGCGCCGGCGTCAACTACGGCGCGGGCTCGATCACCGCCAACTACGACGGCGCGAACAAGCACCGGACGGTGATCGGCGACGGCGCCTCCATCGGCTCCAACTGCGTGCTGGTCGCGCCGGTCACCGTCGGCGCGGGTGCGACGATCGGAGCCGGCAGCGTGATCGCGCAGGACGCGCCGCCCGGCGTGCTGACGGTCGCCCGCCCGCGACAGGTGTCGGTCGAAGGCTGGCAGCGGCCGGTCAAGACCGCCAAGCCCGGCGCGAAGGAATAGCCAGGCCATGTGCGGCATCGTCGGCGCGGCGTCCGCGCGCAACGTCGTCCCCATCCTGATCGAGGGCATCCGCCGGCTCGAGTATCGCGGCTACGACTCGACCGGGCTCGCGGTGCTCAACGGCAAGGACGGCACGACGCTCGAGCGGCTGGTGTCGACGGCGCGCGTGGTCGACCTGGACGCGCAGGCGCAGGCACGGCACTTGGCCGGCACCACCGGCATCTCGCACACGCGCTGGGCGACGCACGGCGCGCCATCGCAGGTCAACGCGCACCCGCACACGTCGGGTGGGGAAATCGCCGTCGTCCACAACGGCATCATCGAGAACTTCGAGGCGCTGCGCGAGCGCCTGCGCGCGCAGGGCTACACGTTCCGCACGCAGACGGACAGCGAAACCATCGCGCACCTCGTCCATGCGCACTGGCACGGCGCGGCGCGCGGCGACCTGCTGCACGCCGTGCAGCTCGCGGTGGCCGAGTTCCAGGGCGCGTACGCGATCGCCGTCATCAGCGCGCGCGAGCCGGGGCGTGTGGTCGGGGCGCGGCAGGGCAGCCCGCTCGTCGTCGGCCTGGGCGAGGGCGACCACTTCCTCGCCTCCGACGCCGCGGCGCTGCTCGGCGTCACGCATCGCGTCGCCTACCTCGAGGAAGGCGACGTCGCCGACGTGCGCCGCGACGGCTACGCCATCTACGACGCGGCCGGGCAGCGCGCCGACCGCGCCATTGTCGAGGTGCCCGCGACCGCCGGCGCTGTCGAACTTGGTCCCTACCGGCACTTCATGCAGAAGGAGATCTTCGAGCAGCCGCGCGCGGTCGCCGACACGCTCGAAGGCATCGACCGCATCGACGCGTCGCTCTTCGGAGAGCGCGCGGACGCGATCCTGCGCGACGTCGATGCCGTGCTGATCCTCGCCTGCGGCACCAGCTACTACTCGAGCCTCGTCGCGAAACAATGGATCGAGACCGTCGCGGGCATGCCGTGCACGGTCGAGATCAGCAGCGAGTACCGCTACCGCGACAGCGTGCCCAACCCGAAGGCGCTGGTCGTCGTCGTGTCGCAGTCCGGCGAGACCGCCGACACGCTGGCGGCGCTGAAGCACGCGAAGGCGCTGGGCCACGCGCACACGCTCGCGATCTGCAACGTCGCGACGAGCTCGATGGTGCGGCAGACGCAGCTCACGTTCCTCACGCGCGCCGGCACCGAGGTCGGCGTGGCGTCGACCAAGGCGTTCACGACCCAGCTCGTCGCGCAGTTCCTGCTGGCGGCGACGCTGGCGAAGCTGCGGGGGCGCCTTACCGCCGACGACGAGGCGAAGTGGCTGCGCGCGCTGCGCCACCTGCCCGCGGCGATCCAGGGCGCGCTGGCGCTGGAGCCGCACCTGATCGCGTGGGCGCAGGCGTTCGCGAAGAAGCAGCACGCGCTGTTCCTCGGGCGGGGCCTGCACTACCCGATCGCGCTCGAAGGCGCGCTGAAGTTGAAAGAGATCTCGTACATCCACGCCGAGGCCTACCCCGCCGGCGAGCTGAAGCACGGGCCGCTGGCGCTGGTCGACAGCGAGATGCCGGTGGTCGCGATCGCGCCCAACGACACGCTGCTGGAGAAGCTGAAGAGCAACCTGCAGGAGGTGCGCGCGCGCGGCGGCGAGCTCTACGTCGTCGCCGACCTCGACAGCCACCTCACGGCCGGCGAGGGTCTGCACGTGATCCGCGTGTCCGAGCACGCGGGGCTCCTGTCACCCGTCGTGCACGTGGTGCCGTTGCAGCTCCTTGCGTATCACGCGGCGGTGCTGCGCGGGACGGACGTGGACAAGCCGCGGAATCTGGCGAAGAGCGTGACGGTGGAGTAGCGGGACGCGTATCGTGGTAAGCCGCTCGATTCGGCTACTCGCACGAACGGCCCCCGCACGCGTCGCCCTTGACGCGATAGCGTGCTAACCTCCCGCCGCATTCCAACGCCTTGCGCCCCGGAGGACACATGAGGCGGCGGGACTTCGTAGCGGTTCTCGGCTGTGCGGCGGTGGCGCACCCGCTGCGCGCGCACGCGCAGGCAGGCGTGTCCGGTGGCGCCGCACCGGCGTCGTCGAACCTGCCCCTCGTGGGCTTTCTCAACAGCGCCGCCGCCGCCACGTATCGGTTCAATGCCGATGCGTTCCGCGAGGGGCTCGCGCAGGCCGGCTTCGTCGAGGGGCGCAACGTGCGCATCGAGGAGCGCTGGGCGAACGGCGACTACAAGGCGCTGCCCGCGCTCGCGGCCGAGCTGGTGGGCAAGGGCGTGGTCGCGATCGCGGCGACCGGGGACGTCGCGTCCGCGCGCGCGGCCAAGGACGCCAGCGCGACGGTGCCCGTCGTGTTCACGATCGGCGGCGACCCGATCCGCTTCGGACTGGTGGAGAGCTTCAACCGGCCGGGCGGCCACGTCACGGGAATCATGTTCGCGCCGACGCTGCTCGGCGCCAAGCGCGTGCAGCTGCTCTCGGAGCTCGTGCCGAACGTGAAGCGCATCGCGCTGCTCGTGAATCCGGACAACTTCAACGCCGCGGCCGAGCAGGCCGACGCGGAGGCGGGCGCCGCGAAGCTCGGCGCGCAGTTGCCGGCCTTCAAGGCGCGCAACGCCGCGGAGATCGACGCGGCGTTCGCGGAGCTCGTGCGGGCGAAGGTGGATGCGGTCATCGGCGGTACGGACCCCGTGCTTCTCGACCGCCGCGAGCAGATCGTGGCGCTCGCCGATCGGCACGGGCTGCCCGTCGTGTCGTTCACGCGCCCGTTCGCCGTTGCCGGCGGGCTCATGACCTACGGCCCGAACATCACGTGGATGTACCGGCAGGCCGGCGGGTACATCGCACGCATCCTCAAGGGTGCAAAGGCGGCCGAGCTGCCGGTGATGCAGTCGACGCACTTCGAGCTCGTGCTCAACATGAAGGCCGCCCGGCGGCTCGGGATCAGTGTGCCGAAGGCCTTCGTCGCGGCGGTCGATGAAGTGATCGGCTGACGTGCCGATCGGGCCGGCCACGCCGGCCGTGGCACGGCCCGGCGCCGACGATGTGTGGACGCCGGTGCACAGAGACCGAGGGGCGCTCCTAACCTGCTGATTCATTGTAGCTGTTTGACGCGATCGGCGAGAGATGCTACCGTGTAGATCTTCGTGTAGATGTAAAGAAACGTGCCACTCAATATTCGCAATCCGGAGACCGACCGCCTGGCCGAGGCCGTAGCCAAGCTTGCCGGCGAGACCAAGACCGAGGCCGTCACGCGTGCGCTGCAGGACCGGCTGGAGCGGTTGCGTCGCGAGCGCGCCGGACGCCCCCTCGCCGACGATATCGACGAACTCGCCCGCCGATGCGCGGCGCTGCCGGTCAGGGACGCACGGACGGCCGACGAGATCCTGGGCTACGACGGGGCGGGCCTGCCGCGCTGATGGTCGTCGACACGTCCGCACTGCTTGCGATCCTGCAGGACGAGCCCGAACGGCACGCAATCGCCGATGCCATCGAACGCGCGGAAGCGCGCCGCGTGTCGGCGGCGAACTTCGTGGAGGCGTCGGTCGTGCTGGACGCGCGCCATGGCGCCGAAGGGATCCGCATGCTGGACCGGCTGCTCGAGATTGCCGCGATCGACGTGGTCCCCGTCGACGTGCAGCAGGCGCGACTTGCGCGTGACGGATGGCATCGCTTCGGCAAGGGGCGCCACCCGGCGGGACTGAACTTCGGCGACTGCTTCGCGTACGCGCTCGCCATGTCGCTGCGCGAGCCGCTGCTCTACAAGGGCGAGGACTTCGCGCGCACCGATGTCGCGTCGGCGCTCGCGGCCCCCGCGGCCTGAACGCATCCCGCTCCGGTCTCGCGCTTCGCGCCGGACGGCAATTCAGGCAGGAACCGGCGCCGGCGCCACCAACGCGCCAACCAGTAGCCGCCCCGCCGCTTCCAGATTCGCAGCGGCGCCCGCCGACAGTCCATCCCCCAGCTCGAACGCGTACCCGCGGATCGCGAGCACGTGCGTGGCCGGCAGCGGCAGCCCGGTCACCCGCACGTAGGCGTCGAGCACCGCGGCTGGCGAGAGCGCGTGCGTCGTCGCGCTGGCGTCGCGCGCGGGCGCGACAGGCGCCAGCGTGCACCGCGCCTCCCCTGCGGCCGTCGCGTCGACGAACACGACCTGCTCGCGCCCGACGAGGTCCAGCGCGTGCTCGACCTGCAGCTGGAAGTCGGTCAGGCACTCGACGCCTGGCAGTTCCATCGCCTCGATCCGCTCGACCAGCAGCGGACCCAGCGCGTCGTCGCCGCGGCTCGGGTTGCCGATGCCGATGACGAGGAAGGGCGCGATCTTCGCGGGCATGCGTCGGCCGTGAAGGTCGGCTCGGCGGTCTCCGGGACCACCCCCCCGCGCCCCCCCCCCCCCCCCCCCCCCCCCCCCCCCCCCCCCCCCCCCCGCCCCCCCCCCCCCCCCCCCCTCGCGACCACGTCAACTCGTGAGCGCGTCGATCGTCTTCCCCTCGGCGTCGACGAGCTCGACCGCGAGCGGCATCTTGCCGAGCGCGTGCGTCGCGCACGACAGGCACGGGTCGAACGCGCGGATCGCGACCTCGACGTGGTTGAGCAGGCCCTCGGTGAGCTTGCGGCCGTCGAGGTAGCGCTTCGCGACCTGGCGGATCGCCTCGTTCAGCGCCTGGTTGTTGTGCGTCGTCGACACGATCAGGTTGGCGCGCAGCACCTGGTCGTTGTTGTTGAGCCGGTAGTGGTGGATCAGCGTGCCGCGCGGCGCCTCGATCACGCCCACGCCGCGCCGGTGCCGCTCGCCGGTGACGACGAGGTCGTCGCCGAGGAGGTCGTCGTCGTGCAGGAGCTCCTTGATCTCCTCGGCCGCGAACAGCATCTCGATCATCCGCGCCCAGTGGTAGGCGAGTGTCGCGTGGACCGGCTGGCCGCCGCCGAAGTCGACGAACTCGCGCCGCTCGGCGTCGGCGAACGGCGTGGGGATGTGGTCGCAGTTCTGCACGCGCGCGAGCGGGCCGACCTTGTACCAGCCGGCCTCGGGCCCCAGCTCGCGCAGGAACGGGAACTTCATGTACGACCACGGCTTCACCTCCTCGGTGATCCGGTCCCAGTACCGGTCGTAGCTCATCTGGTCGAAGAGGATCGTCCCGGCGGCGTCGCGCGCGCGCAGCGCGCCGTGGTAGAGGTCGAGCCCGCCGTCGGGCGCCACCAGCGACAGCATGTTCGAGCGGAACGCGCCGAAGCTGTTGTAGAGCGCGACGTTGGAGAGGTGCAGCTTCTTCACGAGCGCCACGGCGTCGCGCGCCCACGCGATCATCTGGTAGGCGTCGGCGAGCAGCGTGGAACGCTCGACTTCGGTCAGCGCCTTGTTGACGCCACCGGGGATCGCGCCGGTGCCGTGCACGCGCTTGCCCGCGGTGACCCGGATCACCTCCTGCCCGTACTTGCGCAGCAGCACGCCGCGCCGCGCGATCTCCGGGTGCTCGGCCGCGACGCCGACGATGTTGCGCCGGCCCACGTCCGAGTCGAAGCCGAACAGCAGGTCGGGCGAGGCCAGGTGGAAGAAGTGCAGCGCGTGCGACTGCAGGATCTGCCCGTAGTGCATCAGCCGGCGCACCTTCTCCGCGGTCGGCGTCAACTTCGGCGCGCCGACGACGACGTCGAGCGCCTTGGCGGCGGCCAGGTGGTGGCTGACCGGGCAGATGCCGCACAGCCGCTGCACCATGACCGGCAGCTCCCAATAGGGGCGGCCCTGCACGAACTTCTCGAAGCCGCGGAACTCGACGATGTGCAGCCGCACCTGATGCACGCGGTCGTCGGCGTCGAGCAGGATCGTGACCTTGCCGTGGCCCTCGACGCGCGAGACGGGGTCGATCGCCACGCGGCGCAGGCCGGCGGGGTTGGCGGCGGTTTCGAGTTCGAACGTCGGCCTCAGTCGTAGTGGATGAGCCCGTGGCCCAGGTGCGGCGTGCGCCCGGCGATCACGTCGGCGAAGAACGACCAGATCGCCTCGGCCGGCGGCGGGCAGCCGGGTATCGAGTAGTCGACCTTGACCACCTCGTGCAGCGGGTGGACCTTGTCGAGCGGCAGCGGCAGCTCGGGGTCGTTGGGCATGCAGCCGCGGGCGAGCCCGGGCTCGGTCAGGTACACCTCCTGCAGGCAGGCGCCCAGGTCCACGTGGTTGCGCTGCGCGGGCAGGCCGCCGTTCAGCGCGCACGCGCCGATCGCGACCAGGATCTTGCAGTTGCGGCGGAACTCGCGCAGCACGTGCACGTTCTCCGCGTTGCAGATGCCGCCCTCGACGACGCCGATGTCGCACGGTCCGCAGTGCTTGATGTCGGTCAGCGGCGTGCGGTCGAACTCGACGTGGCGCAGGAGGTCGAAGAGCTTCTCGTCGATGTCGAGGAACGACATGTGGCAGCCGAAGCAGCCGGCGAGCGACGTCGTCGCGATGCGCAGCTTGCGCGGAGCGCCGTCGTTCACTGGACTACCTTCGCGCTGCGCGCTCCGGCTCATTGGGCAACTCGGCCCTCGGGGCGGCCCTTCGGGCTCATGGCGCGGCCTCCGGCGGCGCCCGCCGCGGTGCGTCCTCCAGCGCCTGCGCCGACACCGGTCGCGCGTCGAACCGCCGGCGGCCGATGGGCACGGCGAAGCCGACGCGCTTCCTGATGATCACGCCGACCGGGCAGACGTCGACCGCCTTGTCGGTCACGGCGACCGTCGTGTCGACGAGTCGCCCCGACTCGGCGTTGACGATCAGGTGCTTGCCGATGCCGCGGCCGGACAGCGCGAACACGTGCTTGCCGTCGACCTCGGCGGACGCGCGCACGCACAGCTCGCAGAGGATGCAGCGATTGAAGTCGAGCAGCAGGTCCGGGTGCGACGCGTCGAGCGGCCGGCTCGGGAAGAAGTAGTCGAGGTCGGCGTCGAGAACGCCCAGGTCGTACGCGACGGCCTGCAGCAGGCAGTTGCCGCTCTTCTCGCACGACGGGCAGAAGTGGTTGCCCTCGACGAACAGCATCTGCACCAGCGTGCGCCGGTTCTCCTCGAGGTCGTCGGCCTTGCACTCGACGGACATGCCGGCCTGCGCGGGCAGCGTGCACGACGCGGTGGTGGCGCCGTCGACGCGCACCGTGCACACCTTGCAGCTGCCGTGCGGCTTGAAGTCGTGGTGGAAGCAAAGGTGCGGGATGTAGTGGCCGGCGGCGAGCGCCGCCTGCATCACCGTCTGCCCCGGCGCGAAGGGGATCGGCTCGCCGTCGAGCAGGAACACGTCGGCTGCGCCGTTTGCCGTCATGGCTGACCGCGCCCGGCGACGGCGGACGCGTCTTCGTCCACCTCGGCCAGGTGCGCGCTCGCGTCGTCGCGGCCGGTCATCGCTCGCGCCCGCGCGAGCGCGCCGTCGAGGTCGAACGCCGGCTCGAAGTCGAGCGACTGCAGCCGCCGCTCGTAGGCGGGACGGAAGCGCTTCAGCGTGTCGAGCAGCGGGTTGCACGCGGTGTGCCCGAGCCCGCAGTGCGACGACGCCTGCAGCAGGCGATTGAGGCGCCGGATGCGGTCGACGTCGTGCTGCGATCCGCGCATCCCGTGGATCTTGTCCATCACGTTGCGCAGGAGCGTCGTGCCGACGCGGCAGGGCGTGCAGAAGCCGCAGCTCTCGTGCGCGAAGAAGTGCGCGAAATTGCGCGCCACCTCGAACATGTCGCGCGTGTCGTCGAACACCATGAAGGCGCCGGCCGTCGGCAGGTCCTCGAAGGCGAGCTTGCGGCCGAACTCGGCGGCGCCGATGCAGGTGCCCGACGGCCCGCTGACCTGCACCGCCTGCGTGCGCTCGGCGCCGCAGTCGGCGAGCACCTGCCGCACGGTCGTGCCGAACGGATACTCGTAGATGCCCGGCCGCGCGCAGTCGCCGCTGACGCACAGGAGCTTGGTTCCGGTCGAGCGCGGCGTGCCCAGGCCCCGGTACCAGTCGCCGCCATTCAGGGCGATGAGTGCTGCCGCGCAGAACGTCTCGACGTTGTTGACGACCGTCGGCTGCTGCAGGTAGCCGTGCGTGACGGGGTACGGCGGCCGGTTGCGCGGGACGCCGCGCTTGCCTTCCAGCGACTCGATGAGCGCCGACTCCTCGCCGCACACGTACGCGCCTGCGCCGAGGTGCAGCACGACGTCGAAGTCGAAGCCGCGCTGCCCGAGGATCGACGTCCCGAGGAGATTCGCCGCGCGGCGACGGGCAATCGTCGCCCGCAGAGGTGCCGCGAGATACTCGTACTCGCCGCGCAGGTAGACGAAGCCCTGCGTCGCGCCGATCGCGTACGCGCAGACGGTCATGCCCTCGAGCACGAGGTCGGCGTGGCGCGCGAGCAGCACGCGGTCCTTGAACGTGCCGGGCTCGCCCTCGTCGGCATTGCAGACGACGTAGCGTGTCGTCCCGGGCGCGGTGCGACACGCCTCCCACTTGAGCCCGGTCGTGAAGCCGGCGCCGCCGCGCCCGCGCAGGTTCGAGCGCTTGATCTCCTCGAGCGTCGCGGCCGGACCCTGCGGCAGCGCGGGCACGCCCTCGCGCCACGAGCGCGCGCTACCGGCCCGCTCGGGCTCGCGCGCGCCGCGGGCGATCGCCGCGCGCAGCGCGTCGCCGGGCGCCACGATGGCGTCGAGCAGCACGTCGCGGCGATGGACGTTGTCGGCAACCGCGAAGAGGTCGGCGGGCCACTCGCAAAGGTCCACCTGCGCGCGGATCAGCTCGGCGACCGCGTCGACGCGCTCCGGCGTCATCCGCGGGATCGCGCGGCCGTTGACGAGGATCGCCGGCGCCTGGTCGCCCATGCCGGTGCACGACGTCGTGTCGACGGACACGAGGCCGTCCTCGGACACCTTGCCGCGCTCGATCCACAGGCTCGTGCACAGCCGGTCGAGCAGGTCGAGGCTGCCGGCCATCCGGTCGGTCACGTTGTCGGAGAAGAGCACGCGGTAGCGGCCGGCGGGCGTCAGGTGCAGGAACGCGTAGAAGCCCGCCACGCCCTCGACACGCGCGCGCGGCAACCGCAGCCGGTGCGCGAGGTACGTGATCGTCGCGGGCGGCAGCCAGCCGTCGAGCGCCTGCGCGTCGCGCAGGATCTGCACGAGCTCGGTCGCGCGGGCGCCGTGGGCGGCGACCACGGCGTCGAGGCGGGCGACGTTCGGAGAAGGCGGCGCGGCATCGACCATCACGGTCCATCCTAGCGTCGCGCCGGCACAGGCACGCTGACGCACGTCAAGCCGTGCCGAAGTGCGTGGCCACCATGCGCATTGCGCACCGTGGCGCGTTCGCCAGCCGCCCGCCGAGCGGGGACGGGTCAGGCGAAGCTGCGTCCGCCGTCCGCTCGCGGCAACAGCCAGCCGATGCCCTGCGACCGTGCGAGCGCCTGCGCGCGCGCGCGCGCGGCCAGAGCCTCGGATCCGGCCGCCAGTGCGGCGACGAGCGCGCAGGCCTCGCATAGCCACTCGAGCAGCGCGGCTTCCCGGGCGATTTCGGCCAATTCGCGTGCGGCGACGAGCGCCGCCGCGCGATCGCCGGCGCGTAAGGCGCGCGCGCACTGCGCACGCAGCGCGCGCACGTGGACCAGCGGATGCCGGCTGCGCGCACGCATCCGGGCGAGCGTCGCCGCCGCGGCCGGTGCCGGATCGACGCCGATGTCGACCGCGGTCAACGTCTCCATCAGCGCGAGCCCGCTCGCGCGCAGCGGCTCGGTGACCTCGCCGATCCCGTCGCTCGCGGCGAGCAGCGCCGCGCGCGCCTCCGCGCGCTCGCCGGCGCACCAGTGCAGCCGCGCGCGGCGCACGAGCGCTTCGCTGGCGAACAGGGACGACCCCTGCCGGCGCCCGAGCTCGTACGCCCGGTCGAGCGCCGCGCGCGCTTCCGCGAAGCGGCCCATGCTGGTGAGCGTCGTGCCGAGCACCAGCGACGACAGCGCCTCCGTGTGCGCGACGCCGGCCCAGCTCGCGAGACTGCGCCGCGCCATCGCTTCCGCTGCCGCGAGGTCGCCGAGCGCGTGGCACATGACGGCGAGGTCGTTCTCGATGGTCAGGCCGTGGCAGTAGTCGGCGTGGCGCAGCAGCAGGTCCTCGAACGCCGCGCGCGCGGCGCGCACGTCGCCGGCGAACCAATGGATCTGCGCCTCGAACGACAGGACGACGGCCGGCGCGGCGCCGGCTTCGCGCAAAGCCCGCGCGGATCGGCGGGCGGCGTCGAAGTCGCCGTGGCGCATCGTGGCCTCGATCAGCACCTGGTGCGCCTCGACCAGCACGTCCTGCGCGAGACCGGGCAGCCGGCGGCGCAGCGCGCGTGCGAGCGCCATGGCACGCGGCAGGTCGCCGCCGAACACCGCGTTGTCGACGAGGCCCGAGAGCGCGTTCGCCTCGATCGTCTGCCGTTCGCGGCCGCGCGGAAGCGCGGCCGTGCGCGCGAGCGTGCTCTCGAGAGCCTCGCGGCCGGCCGCGAGATCGTCGAACAGGTGCTCCTGCGCCAGCATCACCTCCGCGCGCAGCGCGAGCGCGGGGTTTGCGGCCCGGTCGCGCACTTCGCACAGCGCCGCGACGGTCGCCGCCCGCTCGCCGCGCTGCTTCAGCCGATACGCGGCGCGCAGGACCCACGGCCACGCCAGTTCCGGATCCCCTGCCTGCCGCGCATGCTGCGCGACCAGCTCCGGCTCGGCACCCGCGTCCGCCAGATACACCGCGGCGCAGCGATGCATCTCGGCCGCGCGGGCGGCGCCGATGGCGCCGCGGATCGCCTCGCGCACGACGTCGTGCCGGCACGCGGTGTCCCGCACGAGCCCGTGCGCCTGCGCGCGCTCCAGCGCCGCGAGCGTCTCCTCCCGGCCCAGCCCGGCCATGGCCGCGAGTTGCGCGACCGCCGGGACGCCGACCGCGAGCGATGCGGCGTCGACGACCGCGCGCGCCGTCGCGTCGAGCCGGTCGCGGCGCCGCCGCACCATCCCGGCCACGCGTTCGGGCAAGGGAACCTCCGCGAGCAGCCGCGGCTCGTCGCGCGCGGTCACGGCGTCGATGAGTTCGATGGCGCAGAACGGATTGCCGCCCGTGTAGTCGGCCATTGCGCGCAACCAGCGATGCTCGCGGCCGGCGCCCGCGCCGGCCAGGTCCGGCCGTCGCTGATGCAGCAGCGCGTCGAGCGCCGGGCGCTCGAGTCCGTGCAGCGGCAGGCGGGCCGCGACCCCGGCGCTGTCCAGCGCGGCCAGCACGGTGCGCGTCGTCGCCGGCAGCTCGTCGGGCCGCGCGGTCGCGACCCAGCGCACGCGGCCGCGATAGGCGAGCATCGCCAGCCACTCGACCGTGGCGGCATCGGCCCACTGCAGGTCGTCCACCGCCAGCAGCTCGACGTTGCGCTCGACCGTGCGCGCCAGCGCCTCGAACAGGCGCACGCGCGCGGTCAGCGCGTCGAGCGGAGGCAGCGGTTCGTCCGGCGCGATGTCCGGCAGCAGGCGCGCGACGTCGAGCCGGTACGCGCCGAGCTCCTCCAGCCACGCCGGGTGCACGGCCAGCAGCTCGGCGACCGCGCCGAACGAGCCCTGCGCCATACCCTCGCGGCAGCGCAGCCAGTGCGCCGGAGAGAACGCCGCTGCCACCAGCGTGGTCTTGCCGATGCCCGGCTCGCCGCTGACGACGATCGCGCGCGCCGTGGCCGTGCGCAGCCGCGCGAGCTCCAGCCGGCGCCCGTGAAAAGTGGGCGGACCGCCGCCGTCGCCGTCGCCGATCGCGCCGACGTCCGGCCCCGCGCCCGGCGCCGCAGCGCGATGCATGGCGCGCCACTGCCCGAGCCAGTCCTCGAACTGGTCGAATCCCGGCAACGCAAAGCCGTCCGCCGGGGTCGCACCCGGTGCGCCGCTGACGTCGGCATCGACCGGTACCGACCAGCGAACGCTGCGCCGGTCGGCTTCGACGGGCACGCCGATGGCAAGGTCGGCGAGCAGGCGCCGCGCCTTGTGCAGGTTGACGCGCAGGTTGAGACGCGCCAGTTCGTCGCGCTGGTCCGGCCAGAACAGCGCGGCGAGCTTGTCGCGGGTGACGGCGCGCCCGCTGCGCGCAAGCACGAGCAGGATCGCGGTGGGCAGGACGCACGGAAGGCTGCGCGCCGGCTGCCCGGCGGCTTCCCAGCGCAGAGGACCCAGCAGCCGCAGCACCATGTCCGACGCTCGCCCAGGACGTAATCGCGTTCCGGATTGTCCCCTAATTTCGAAGGGATGTTAACGGTCGGTTAACGGTCGCTCCGCTACAAGGGTTGCGCCGCGCCGGGCGAGTTCGCCCGTCCGGCACATGCACCGGCGGTGCCCTGCGCGCCGTCCCGAATGGACCGTCACTCTCGAAGGGAGCCCATGATGAGGATGAGGAGCAGGTTGCTGGTGGTGGCGTCGTTGCTGTCGGGTCTCGCGATTGCCGCGCCGGTTGGCGCACAGACCGCAGCGCCCGCGCCCGATGCGGTTGCCGTGGCGGCGGCAGCGGGGTCGCTGCCGGAACTGGAGCGCCTTGCGGCCCGCGGCGACGCCCGTGCCGCCGAGGTGGCGGGGCGCATCCTCTACACCGGCAGGACGCCCAGGGGCGACGCCGTGACGCGCGACCTGCCGCGCGCGCGGGCATACCTCGCGCAGGCGGCGGCCGGCGGGAGCGCCGAAGCGGCGCAGCTGGTGGCCCGCATCGACGGTGCAGTCGACGCCGACGCCGCGGACCAGAGCGCGTACGTGCCGGGCCCCTACGGCTGTTGAGCAACGCCGGTACGCGGGCGCGCGGCCGGGCGCCGCCCGCGGTCGAGCGCTGCGCGCCGTCGGCGTCGACGCGGCGGTCAAGCGCGGCAGGCGTGCGTGTGCGTGCCCGAGGTACGCTGCGCGCTTCGCATCGTTCTCGCCCGCCGCCCATGCCCGGCTTCGCCAACCCGCTCGAGACGTGGAACGCCCGCTTCGCCGGCGACGACTACCTATTCGGCGAAGAGCCGAACGACTTCGTGCAGCGCGAGGCCCCCCGGTTGCCGCGTGGCGCGACGGTGCTGTGCGTGGCCGACGGCGAGGGCCGCAACAGCGTTTGGCTCGCGCAGCAGGGGCACGCGGTCACCGCGTTCGACTTCGCGCCGAACGCGGTCGCGAAGGCGAAGCGCCTCGCGGCCGCGCGCAACGTGGCGGTCGATCACCGGATCGGCGACGTCTACGACTGGCCGTGGACCGCCGCGCAGTACGACGCCGTGGTCGTCGTGTTCATCCAGTTCGTGCCGCCCGAAGAGCGCGGGGCCGTATTCGCCGGCTTGCGCGCGGCGATGAAGCCGGGCGGCCTGCTGCTGCTCGAAGGCTACCGGCCCGAGCAGGTCGACTACGGCACCGGCGGGCCACCGCGGCGCGAGCACATGTACACGCGCGAGTGGCTGGCGCACGAGTTCGCGGATTGGGACGTCCTGCTGCTCGACGCGTACGACGCGGAGGTCCGCGAAGGCCGCGGCCACCGCGGGATGTCGGCGCTGGTCGACCTCGTGGCGCGCCGTCCTGCTGCGTAGCGCAGGCGCGTCAGTTCCGCCGCGGTTCCGTACGCTCCGCCCGCGCCGCCGCCCGCGCGGCGCGCGGACCCGGTGCGCCGGCCGCCGCCTCCGGCGTCCACGTCAGCGTCGCATTCCCGGTCGCGCCGTCGTCCCACACGCCGGCAAACGTCAGCGCGTTGTTGTCCCAGCGGCCGGTCATCCTGCCCTTGATCGGCGCACCGGTGGCGTCGTACGCGTCGAGCGTGAGCGTGGCGGCGCCGTCGACCGCGATCTTGCCGGTCGCGTGCGCCCTCGCGGCGCTCGACCGCGGGGTCCAGCTCGCCGTCAGCACGCCGTGCTGCGCCGTCAGGCGCACGGTCCAGCAGCGCGGCGTGCCGTCGCGGATCGTCTTGCACAGCTTGCCCGTGTAGAGGCCGTCGTAGCGGTCGATCGCGTGCGGCGCCCCGGCGACCGGCGCAGCCGGCGGCGCGGCCGCCTGCGGCCGCAGTGCGTCCTGCGCCGCGCGCAGCTCGGCCGCGAGCTTCGCCTCGCGCTGCGCGCTCTCGGCGGCGGCCTGCGCGGACTCGCTCCGCGCGAGCGCTTCCTTCGCCGCGAGCAGGTCGGCCGCGAGCTTCGCCTCCTTCTGCGCGGCTTCGGTGGCCCGCGCCTGCTCGGCTGCCTGGTGCGCAGCGCGGGCGGCGGCCTGCGCGGCCTCCGCTTGATGCGCCTCGTGGTCGCGCCAGAACCACCACGCGGCGCCGGCCAGCACGACGGCCGCAGCAATGCCGGCCTTCGCCGCCGCGCGCGGCAGCCACGACGCACGCGGGGCGGGCCGCGCGACGGGCGGCGCGTCGCCGTTGAGCGCGAACGTCCGCACCGTCTGCGCGATGTTCTTGAAGCTCTGCTCGGGCAGCTGGCGGAACGTGAGCGACAGCTTGTTCTGGATCTGGTCGTAGACGCTGCCGGAAATGCACACGCCGCCCGGCTCGGTCGCCGCCTCGATGCGCGCGGCGATGTTGACGCCGTCGCCCAGCAGGTCGCCGTCCTGCACGATCACGTCGCCCAGGTTGATCCCGATCCGGAACCACATCCGGTGCGTTTCCGGCAGTTGCTCGTTGCGCGTGCGCAGCGCCGACTGGATCTCGGTCGCGCAGCGCACCGCGTCGACGGCGCTCGGAAATTCCGCGAGGATCGCGTCGCCCGCGGTGTTGAACACGCGGCCGCGATACGTCTTGAGCAGGTCGTCGAACACGGCGCGGTGGCCGCGCAGCGTGCGCACCGTGCGCTCCTCGTCCTCGCCCATCATCCGGCTGTAGCCGAAGACGTCGGCGACGAGGATCGTCGCCAGGCGGCGCTCGACCGGCGAGGACGGATCGGGGGGCGTGGACATGGGTCCGGCGGCGTGCCCGTCGCCCACGGCGGGTCGGGCGGGGCAACGGTACCACGCGTCGCGCGCGCCTCACAACGCGCGGGCCTCCGGCGCTGGACGGGCGCGCGTCTTGCTTGCGTTGCGGTCGCGCCGCGGGCGCGACGGTGGAATAATGCGACGACCATGAGCGGCCCCATCACCGCCGGCTTCGTTCTCGTGCACGGCCTGCTGGTCCTGTCCGCGCGCGCGTTGCAGGAGGCGCGCGCGATGAAGCGCGAGTACGGCGACGTGCTCGCGCAGCTGGCCGAGCGCGACCGGCAGCAGGCGCAGGCGCGTTCCGGTCAGCGCAGCGCGCGGCTCGAGCGCATCGCGGCCATCCGCGGCGAGGGTGAGCGGCAGGCGGCCCGGCTCGACCGGCTGCGCGCGCTGGCGCAGGCGATGAGCGCGCAGGCGCCGGACATCGCGGCGAAGATCCCGGCGACGGTTCCCGCGGCACCCGCAGGCGACGACGACGCGGCCTGGGGCGCGCACCTGCGGGCGCTCGATGCGGCGATCCGCGAGCTCACGGCGCTGCTCGGCCAGGCCGGCGGCGCGGTGGGCGAGCGCGTGCGCGCCTCGCTTGCCGCTACGGCCAGCGCCCCGGTCATCGACGAGGTGCTGGCGTCGTACGTGCTGCAGCGGCAACTGAAGCCCGGCCTCGACGCGGGCGAGGCCGAGCGCTTCCGGCAGACCGCCGCGCGCGTGCTCGCGCGCCTCGAGCTGCCCGCGGGTGCCGCGCTGCCGGCGGAGCTGGAGGCGCTCGCGAAGGCGATCGTGCTGGCGCCCACGCTCGAGCGCGCCGAGGCGCTGGCGACGGAACTCCGGCTCGCCGTCCAGCGGCAGCGCGACGCGCGCGACGCGCAGCGCCGCGAGATCGCCGACGCGAATCGCCTGCTCGACGAGCTGCCGGAGGACGCACCGGCGGTGCTGGTGCGCGCGCTGGAGTTGGTGGCCGCCGGCGTGGCGCGCATGGACCCGCCGCTGCGTGCCGCGGCGGAGGCGGCGCTCGCCACGACCGCGGCCGACCGCGAGCGGGAGGAGCAGGAGGCCGCGGCGCTGGTGCTGCAGGAGTCGCTGCGCGACCTGGGCTACGACGTCGACGACATCGAGGCCACCCTCTTTGCCGACGGCGGCGCCGTGCACTTCCGGCGCCGCGGCTGGGAGAACTACTTCGTGCGGATGCGCGTGGACGTGCGCGAGCGCACGGCGAACTTCAACGTCGTGCGCGCGCGCGGCGACGAGGAGACGGCCGAGCGAAGGCGCCTCGACGCGCTCGCCGAGGACCGCTGGTGCGCGGAGTTCCCGCGGCTCATGGCCACGCTCGAGGCGCGCGGGCTCACGCTCGATGTCAGGCGCCGGCTCGAAGCCGGCGAGGTGCCGGTGCAGGTCGTCGACGGGGACCAGCTGCCGGCGATCGCGGCGGACGAGGATGCCACGCGGCCGCGCGCGGCGCCGCGGGCGCGGGATCTGCCGTGACCCAATCGAGTGACACGTGACATGACGATGCGTCCTCCGAAGCCGTCGTCCCCGCGCAGGCGGGGACCCAGCGGCTTTACTCGAACGACACTGGGTCCCCGCCTGCGCGGGGACGACGACTGCGTGAATCGACACGCTGTGCAAGTTGCGCGTGATTGGCAGCCTGCGCGCGATCGACCAGCTGCGCGCGATCGGTAGCGAGCGCAGCGCCATGGACACCACCCCGCGCTGGATCCGTGACCTCACGCGCCTCCTGCCGATCCGCTCGCAGTTCGTCGTCGCCGGCAACATCCGCGACAGCTTCCTCACGCCGTATCTGGGAGGCACGACGCTGGCGCCGCTGCTGCGCTGCCTGTGGGCGCACTTGGCGCCGCTCGACTACCGGTTCCTGCTGGTGTACGACCCCATCGAAGGCCTGCGGCCCTATCCGAACGAGCCGGCCGTCGTCGAACTCGCGACCAAGCTCTTCGAGTTGAAGCTCGCCGACGGCGTGATGCCGACGAGCCTCGAGAACCTGGTCGGCGTGATGCGCAAGGTCGCCGGCCAGCGCGAGGCGCGCTGCGCGCTCGTGGTCGACTTCGCGTCGCGCCTGTCGCGCCAGCCCGACCACCTCGACGCGAACGAGCACCGCTTCTTCGTCGCCGCCGAGCGCATCTCGCTCGCCGCGCACCCGGTCGTGCCCAAGGGCGCCGACATCGCGACCCCCAACGGCAAGGCGCGCTTCAACCCGGTGCTGTGGCTCGTCAACCGCGGGCAGGACCTGCCGTCGTGGCTCACGCTCGACTCGCCGCGCGTGGCGGTGCTGTCGCTGGCGCTGCCCGACTACGAGACGAGGCTCGCCGCCGCGCAGCACCTGGGCAACCTGTTCGCAGGGTACGAGGACGGCGCGGAGGACGCGCGCGCGAAGTTCGCGAAGGACTACGCGCAGATGACCGACGGCCTGCCGCTGGTGGCCCTCGCCGACATCGCGCAACTCGCCGACCGGCAGGGGATCGGCTTCCGCGACGTCGACGACGCCGTGCAGTGCTACAAGGTCGGCGTCACCGAGAACCCGTGGAAGAAGGACTACCTGCGCGAGCGCATCGCCGGTGCGCTGCCGTTCATCGAGGAGCGCGTGCGCGGCCAGCGGCCGGCAGTGACCAAGGCGATCGACATCCTGATGCGCTCGGTGATGGGACTCACCGGCGCGCAGGCGCGCTCGTCGGGCAACCGCCCGCGCGGCGTGCTGTTCTTCGCGGGCCCGACGGGCGTGGGCAAGACGGAACTGGCGAAGACGCTGACGCAGTTGATCTTCGGCGACGAGCGCGCGTACATCCGCTTCGACATGAGCGAGTTCGCGGAGGAGCACACCGGTGCGCGGCTGCTCGGCGCGCCGCCCGGCTACATCGGCTACGACGCGGGCGGCGAGCTCACGAACTCCGTGCGCGAGAAGCCGTTCTCGGTCGTGCTGTTCGACGAGATCGAGAAGGCGCACCCGCGCATCCTCGACAAGTTCCTGCAGATCCTCGAGGACGGCCGGCTGACCGACGGGCGCGGCGAGACCGCGTACTTCTCCGAGGCGATCCTCGTGTTCACGTCGAACCTGGGCATCTTCGTCGAGGACGAGCACGGCCAGCGCGTGCAGAGCGTGCAGCCGACCGATCCGCACGAGGTGGTCGAGGCGCGCGTGCGCGGCGCGATCCAGGACTACTTCAAGTTCCACCTGTCGCGCCCGGAGATCCTCAACCGCATCGGCGACAACATCATCGTGTTCGGCTTCATCACGCCGGAGGTCGGCGGACAGATCTTCGACGGCATGCTGCGCAACGTCGTCAATCGCGTGCGCGACGAGCACAAGGTCGAGCTCGCGCTCGCGCCTGCCGTGCGCGACCGGCTGCGCGAACTGTGCACGAAGGACCTGTCGAATGGCGGCCGCGGCGTGGGCAACCAGCTCGAATCGCTGTTCGTGAATCCGCTGGCGCGGGCGATGTTCCGCTTCCCGCTCGCCGGGCGGACGGCGCTGACGGTCGCCGGTCTCGCCGAGGACGAGAACCGGATCATGACCGTCACGCTGGAGTGACCTGGCGGACGCCCTGCCCCCCCAGCCCTCCCGCGGGCGCGCCATCCTGCAGGCGGCGAGCCGCTGCCGAGCCCCGCTGGCTGCCCCGCGGGGAAGGCTCCTGCGCGCCGGTGGCGGCGGGATCTCCCGCACCGGCGGATCGCCCAACGCATCGGCACGGCACGACGCCATACTTCTCCCTCTCCCCGCAAGGCGGGGAGAGGGCCGGGTGAGGGGCGCCGGTTGGCGAAGCAGCCCACGCTGCAGCTCAACAAGGCCCACTGGCCGGTGACGGTGCTGGGCCCGGGCCGGCGCATCGGGCTGTGGGTCCAGGGCTGCACGATCCGCTGCAGGGGCTGCGTGTCGCAGGACACGTGGCCGCGCGATGCGGCCTCGGCGATCCCCGTGCGCGACGTGCTCGCGTGGTGCAGGCGGGTCGCGCCCGACGGCCCCGACGGCATCACGATCAGCGGCGGCGAGCCGTTCGAGCAGCCGGAGGCGCTCTTCGCGCTGCTCGCGGGCCTGCGCGCGTGGCGGGACGCGAAGGCGCTCGACTTCGACATCCTCTGCTACAGCGGTTATCCGCTGCAGACGCTCGAGCGGAAGCACGCGAAGCTCCTCGCGCTGCTCGACGTGGTGATCCCCGAGCCGTACGTGGACGCGCTGCCACTGGGCAACGTCTGGCGCGGCTCCGCGAACCAGCCGCTGGTGCCTCTGTCCGAGCGCGGGCGTGTGCGTTATGCCGCGTTCGTCGACGCGCCGGTCGCCGCCGACGGCAAGCGGATGCAGGCGGCGATCGAAGGCGGCCGCGTGTGGCTGATCGGCATCCCGGACCGCGGCGACATGGCGGCGGTGGAGTCGCTGTGCGCGAGTCGCGGTCTCGCCCTTACGCAAGTGTCGTGGCGCAGGTAAATTCAGGGCCGTGCCCCCCGACCAAGTCCGCGTCTGCCCGGTCTGCGAACGCGAGAATCCCCCCGATCGCACGCGCTGCGCGTGCGGCGCGCTGCTCACCGGTGTCGACTTCTCGGTAAGGCGTCCACCGCCGGCCGAGCCGCCGCCCGGCGACGCCGGGGACTCTGCGCCGACGCCGGACGCCGCCGACGAAGAACGCGCCACGCCGGCCGTTGCCGCAGCGTCCGCGCCGCCCGTCGCGGCCGAAGCCGGCGCGTCCGCGCAGCCCGCGATCGCCTGCCCGTATCCGGACTGCGCGCAGCCGAACCCCGCCGGCAGCGAGCGCTGCGTGTACTGCAACCGCCCGCTGCAGCCGCTCTCGCACGCGATCGCCGGTGCGCGGCCGCTGCCCGCGGCGCTGCGCGACGCGTATCGCACGGTCGACGTGTTTCCTGCCACCGGCGGCGAGGCCGACATCCTGCTCGTCGCCGACGCGAAGAGCGGCGAGCGCCGCGTGGCAAAGCTCTACCGGCGCGGCATCGCGCCCGATTTCCGCTTGCTCGACGTGCTCGCGCAGTCGGTCGGCGACACCGTCGTGCGCGTGCTCGCGCACGGCGTGTCCGACGGCGCCGCCTACGAGCTCCTCGAATACGTGCCGGGCGGCACGCTGCAGGACCTCCTGCGCGCAGGCCCGCTGCCGAAGGCCGACATCCGGCGCATCGTGAAGGAGATCGCCGAGGCGCTCGCGGGCATCCACGCGCACCGGATCCTGCACCGGGACTTGAAGCCCGAGAACGTGCTCATCCGGGCGAAGTCGCCGCTGGAGCTGGCGCTCACCGACTTCGGCATCGCGTCGTTCTCGGCCGCCACGCAGCACTTCACGACGGCCGCGCGCACGACGAAATACGCGGCGCCGGAGGTGCTGACCGGCGTGCTCGACGCCAAGTCCGACTGGTGGTCGCTCGGCATGATCGTGCTGGAGGCCGCGAGTGGTCGTCACCCGTTCGAGGGCCTCACCGAGCAGGTGATGAACCACCACCTCGCGACCCGGCCGATCGACGTGCGCGGCGTCTACGACGACGACCTGCGGCTGCTCTGCCGCGGCCTGCTGCTGCGCGACCCCAAGCGGCGCTGGGGCGACGACGAAGTCGCGCGCTGGCTCGCGGGCGACCGCTCGCTCGCCGTGCCGGAAGGCGCCGACGGCGTGGCAAGCGCCGTGCGCCCCTACCGCTTCGGCAAGACCGAGGCGACGACCGGCGCCGAGCTGGCGGTCGCACTCGCCAAGCACTGGGACGCGGGCAGCCGCGATCTCGCGCGCGGGCAGGTCGCGCGCTGGCTCGAGCACGAGCTGCACGACTACGATCTCTTGCGCGCGCTGCGCGACATCCAGGACCGGCGCGACCTCTCCGACGACGCGCGGCTGCTGCGGTTCATCGTGGCGGCGGCACCCGACCTGCCCGCCGTGTGGCGCGGCTCGCCGGTCAGCGAGGCGGCGGTCATGGCGGCCGCACGCGCCGCCGCGAACGGCCACGGCGATGCGCAGGACTGGCTGGATTCGCTCGTTCGCGACGGCGTGCTCGATGCCTGCGCCGACGCGGGGCACGCGGCACTGCGCGACCTCGATCGGCGCTGGCGCGATGCCTGGCGCGACTTCTCGGAGCTGTGGGACGCCGCGCGGCGCGCCGAGGAGCGCTGGCGCGCGCAGCCGCGCGACGTCGGTGGCGGGGCAGGCAGCGGCGCGGTGAGCTTCGACGACCTGGCGTTCGTCGCGACCGGCAAGCTCGCGCCACCGCCACAGCGCGTGGTGAACGGGCCGCTGCTGCTCGCGCTGACGGACGCGGCCTACGTCGACGCGCTGCGCGGCGAGGTGACCGCCGGGCTCGCGCGCGTGGCCGGCCTGTGTCCGTGGTTCGAGGCGCTGTGGGCGAAGGCGCAGCTGGATGCGATCGGCGTGGTCGCCGCGCGGCACCTGCTGCCGCAGGCGCAGGACGACGCGGCGCTGGAGGCGAAGCGCCAGTCCGCGACGGCGGAGTCGCGCGCCCGCGCGTTCGACGAGGCGCGCGCCGCGCTGCGCGCGCAGTTGACGGAAGTGCTGGTCCTCGCGCCGACCGGCGATGCGGACCTCGATCACGCGACCGCCGGCCGGCTGCTCGACGCGTTCAACGGCTTCCACGCGGCGTGCCGGGACGTCGTGCGCCTCAGCGACGCCGGCGCCGAGGCGGAGGCGCTGCGCCGGATGCTCGACAAGCTGTCGGCCCTCGCATTGTCCGCGCAACGCGCGTTGTCCGAGTCCGAGCAGCTCTCCGGCGTCAACGCCATCTTCCTGACCCCGGCGCGGCTGTTCGCCGGCGGTGCCGCGATCGGCATCGCGCTGCTGCTGCGCTTCCCCGCCGCGGTGCTGGTCGTGCTGGCGGCCGCCGTGCTGGTCGTCGGCTACCGCTGGTACGTGGGCTTCCGCGCGACCGAGGAGGCGCTTGCGAAGCTGCGCCTGTTCGGCCTCTCCGCGCGCACGTTCCTGCGCTCCGAGGCGGGCGGCGGGGCGGAGGCGGACGACAGGGGCTGACTGCGCGACAGGGCACCGGGCGTCACGCCGATGCGCCGAGCGCCAGCGCGAACGCCTCGTCCTCCCGCAGCGTCGCGCCCGCGGCGAACAGTGCTCGCCGCTCGTCGTCGGGAAGGCCGGCCGCGAGCAGCGCGTCGATCCGCGCGCGGCGCGCGCGCGCCGGCGCGCGCCGCACGTCGCCGGTCGCTGCGATCCGCGCGTCGACGTGCCCTACGATCCGTGCCGCATCGGCCGGGCGCTCCTGCTGTGCCGCCGCCAACGCGAGCGGCTCGAGCAGCCAGAGCGCATCGCCCTCGCGTTGCAACCGCACCTGCGCGGCGCGCCCCCACTCGCGCGCCTCGTCGTGCCGGCCGAGCGCGAGCAGCGCCAGCATCCGGGTGCCGAGCACGTGCCCGGCGAGGGCGCCCGCGCCGAGCGCCAGCAGCCGGGCGTACGCGGACTCCACCTCGGCGAGCGCCGCCTCCGGCTGGCCCATCGCCGCGAGCGCGGCGGCCGCGTTGCCGGCGGCGAGCTGCTCGCCGACCACGCTGCCGTCCGCGCGATAGAGCGCCTGCTGCGCACGGGCGAACGCGAGCGCCTCGTCGTAGCGGCCGTCCATCGTGCACCACATGAAGCGCGCGAAACGGGTCTGCGCGCGCTGTCGCGCCGGCCACGCCGGGTCCTCGAGGCGCTCGGCCTCGTCGAGCGCTGCGGCCACTTCCGCCAGTGCGCCGCGGCGGGCGCCGATGGCGGCGACCTTGGTCAGCGCGTCGAACGCAAGGCGCGGCTCCGCGAGCGCAAGGAAACGGCGAGCGGCGTCCTGCGCCGCCTCCAGGCACTCGATGCGCGCCGTGTACGTGCCCATGGTGGCGAGCGCCTGCAGGAACTGCGCGTGCGTCGCAGGCGGCAGCGACCCGTCGACCCGCCGGCGCGCGTCGAGGCAATGCGCGAGCCCTTCGGCGAGCAGCGCCGTCGCCCCCCACACGCGGGCGCCCGCGACGTGCAGCTCGATCGCCAGCAGCCGCTCGTCGTCGTTGTCGATCGCCCACGCGATCGCCGCGCGCAGGTTGTCGAGTTCCATGCCGAGCGCTGCCGCATCGGCGAGCGTCGTCCGCCACGGGTTGCGCGCCAGGTGCTGGATGGCATCGCGCGTCGCGACCGCGTGCCGGCGCAGGAACTCGTCCGTCTCGCCGGCTTCGCCCAGCCGCTCCAGCGCGAACGCGCGCGTGGTCTCCAGCAGCCGGTAGCGCGGCGTGTCCTCGCCTTCGGCGACGACCAGCGACTTGTCGACCAGCGCGCCCAGGTGCTCGAGCACCTGCCAATCCGACAGCGTCGCGTCGGCGGCGACCTGCTGCGCCGCCACCAGCGTGAAGGTCCCGGCGAACACCGACAGCCGGCGGAACACCGCCTGCTCCTCGGCGGTGAGCAGGCCGTGGCTCCACTCGAGCGCGCCGCGCAACGTCTGGTGCCGCCGCAGCACCGTGCGCGCGCCACCGGTCAGCACGTGGAAGCGCTCGGTCAGCCGTGCGCGCAGACCCTCGATACCGAGCAGCGGCACGCGCGCGGCCGCGAGTTGCAACGCCAGCGGAATGCCGTCCAGGTGCCGGCAGATCTCGGCGACGGCGGCAGCATTGCGCCGGGTCAGCGCGAAGCGTGGGTCCGCGGCTCGCGCGGCGGCGACGAACATCTCGACCGCGCTGTAGCCGGCCGCGTCCGCCGCGTCGGCTGGCGGCACCGAGAGCGTGGCCAGCCGGTAGACGTGCTCGTCGACCGCCTTCAACGGCTCCTGGCTCGTCACCAGCAGGCGCACGCCGGACGCCGCCGTGCGCAGCGCTTCGACGAAAGCGACGACGCCGTCGAGCAGGTGCTCGCAGTTGTCGAGCGCGAGCACCATCCGCTGCGTGCGCAGTACCGCCGCGACGGCGTCGGTCGCCGGCCGGCCCACTGGCACCGTCGCCCCGACCACGCGGGCGACCGCGCTCGCGACCAGCGCCGGATCGGCGAGCGACGACAGCTCGACGAGCCACGCGCCGTCGGGCCAGTCGTCGGCCAGGTCCGCCAGGAGTTCGTGTGCCAGCCGCGTCTTGCCGATGCCGCCGGCGCCGACGATCGACACCAGCCCGTGCGCGCGGACGAGCGCGGCGAGCGCCTCCAGGTCGTCGGCGCGGCCCAGCATCGGCGGCAGGTTCGCCGGAACATTCGTCGGCCGCGGTGCGGCAGCGGCCGCCGGCACGGGCGCCGCGGAGCGCGCCGGCGCGCCGATCGACTCGACCGGCAGCGTCAGGCGGTACCCGCGTCCGGGCACGGTCGCGATCGCCGCCGGCCCCATGACCTTGCGCAGGGCCATCACCTGCGCCTGCAGGTTGTTCTCCTCGACGACGAGCTTCGGCCACACGGTGTCCATCAGCTCGCGCTTCCCGACGACCCGCTCGTGCCGCTCGAGCAGCGCGACCAGCGTGTCGAACGCCCGGCCACCCAGCTTCACCGGCACGCCATCGGCGAGCAGCGCTCGCTCGGTGGGCCGGGCCTCGTAAGGGCCGAAACGCCAGCCGGCAGCGGGCCGGGTGGGCGGCGTCGGGTTGGCGTCGTCGGGCATCGCGGGGCGGCGGCGGTGGGGACGGACAAAGCGTACCGCCACCGGCCGCGCGGGCGCCACGCCCGAGCCATCTTTCAGAACGTTTCAGGTCGCCGCCAAAGACCTGAACGGGCCTTCAGCCGGAGGATGCAGCCGTAGCAGGACGATCAACCCACCGGAAGGAGACCGCCATGAACCGCAACTACCAACCGACCTCGAACCGTGCCCGTGCCGCCTTCGCCGTCGTCGCGCTGACGATCACCGTGGCGCTCGGCGCCTTCATCGACACGCTGGCCTTTCAGTACGGCCCGGACGGCACGCTCGCCGCCGGCAAGACCCCGGTGGTCGTCGCCGCCGCCGACCGCCGGTAGCCGCCCGCCGCCGACCGACTCCCCGACCCTCGCCCTGGAGACCGCCATGAACCGCAACTACGAACCGACCTCGAACCGTGCCCGTGCCGCCTTCGCCGTCGTGGCGCTGACGATCACCGTGACGCTGGGCGCCTTCATCGACACGCTGGCGTTCCACTACGGGCCGGATGGCACGGTCGCGGCCCGGCCGGCGGCGGTCGCCGTCGCGTAAGCGGGCGACCGGCTCCTTCCGCGCAGGCGCGCCCCTCGGGCCTGCGCCGGAGCGGCGGGCGGGCGGTGCCGTCCCCCCCGGGGCACCGCCCGCCGGGCGCCGCCTACTGCGGCGCCGAAGCGGCGGCCGCCGGTACGTCGACGACCCGCGCGCCGATGTCCTTCAGTAACTGCTGGAAGTCGGGCGAGTCGAGCAGGATCTTGCCCGCCGCCGCGCGCAGCCGGTCGACCGCCTCGGGCGTCAGCACGAAGGACGTCGGGAGGTCGTTGAGGTACGCAAATTCCGCCGGGTCCTTGAGCTGCGGGAACGACACGTCGATCGCGTACAGCCGCGCGCTGGGCCCGTTCATGATCGGCGCCAATCCCGGGTCCTTCGAGACGTCGAGCGCCTTCGACTCGCGGATGCGGCGCATGATGTCCCAGCGCGCGATCATGTCGCGCAACAGCTCGACCGTTTCAGACGAGTAGCGGTCGATCGGGACGCCGGCCGCCTTGATCAGGATTTCGAGGTTGCCCGGCGGGCGCTCCGACTGGTCCCAGTTGGTCTTGGGTGTTGACAGCGAGTTGACGACGACGACGACGATCCGCTTGACGTCGTCGAGCGGCGTCTTGATGCCGCGCGATCGCGCCGCCTCGAACTCCTCGAGCACCTCGAGCACGGCGCGCATGCCGAGGTTGTCGGCGAGCCCGCCGTCCACCAGATGCAGGAAGGGACGCGCCTTGCCGTCCCCGTACGACATGACCTCCTCCATCCGCTTGATGGCGCGCGCGGCGGGGCGTGCCGGGTTGTCGGGGTCGCTCGCGGCGCGCGTCCAGATCGGCATCTCGAACCCGCACGTGCCGCCGTAGTTGTTGTAGGTGACCGGCGACATGACGACCGGCACCGCCGACGACGTCGCCGCCACGCGCGACAGCTTGACCGGCAGCAGGTCGCTGCAGATCACGTCGAAGAACGTCTGCACGAACCCGACCCGCGAGCCGGTCGAGATGTCGGTGGCCATGACGGCGACGAACGGGCCGTCGCCGCGGTTGAGGTCGGCAAACGTCTTGTTCTCGAACAGGACCTCGTCGTAGAGCTGCGCCGCCATCTCCGAGCGGCCCCACCCGTCCGAATTGAGCGCCGGCCAGTTGCTGGGCATCAGCAGGCGCTGGATCAACTCGCCCTGCACGTTGCGCTTGAGAAAGCGCGTCTCGTACTCGGAGAACAGCCGCTCGCCGTAGAGCCCGTACGCCAGCGCGGTGAAGCTGCCGCCGGACACGCCGGTGATCACGTCGACGCTGTCGATGAGCCGCGACGTCCGGCCGTCGGCGGCCCTGGCCTCGGTCTTGCGCAGCACCTCGAGCACGCCGTAGGAGAAGGCGGCCGCGCGGGTGCCTCCGCCGGAGAACGTCAGGATCACGAGCGCGTCCGGGGTGCGCAGTATCTGCGGCCGCGTGCCCATCCGGTAGCCGGACTCGGGCTCGGCCTTGGCAATCGGCGGATTCACCGGGCGCGTGGCGCAGCCGGCGAGCAGCAGGAGCGGCGCGACGAAGAAGAACAGTGCAAAGCGGGCGAGGGTCATGTGGAGGCTTCCGGGCGGTCATCGCCCAGCAATTGGTAGAGGAGGATCGCGCCGAACGTCGCGGTGCCGATGCCGCCCAGCGTGAAATCCCCCAATCTTAGCGCCAAATCACCGGCGCCGATCGTCAGCGTCACGGCGACCGTAACGAGGTTGCGCGCGCGCGAAAAGTCGACGCCGTTCTGCACCCAGATCCGCGCCCCGGTGGCGGTGATGAGGCCGAAGACGACGATCGCGAGGCCGCCGAGCACCGGGCCGGGAATGGTCATGATCAGCGCGCCGAATTTCGGCGAGAAGCCGAGCACGATGGCGGTGAGAGCGGCGACCACGAACACCAGTGTGGAGTAGATCCGGGTCACGGCCATGACACCGATGTTCTCCGCGTACGTCGTCACGCCGGTGCCGCCGCCCGCGCCCGCGACCATCGTCGCGATCCCGTCGCCCAGGAACGCGCGTCCGAGATACGCGTCGAGGTTCCGGCCGGTCATCGCAGCCACCGCCTTGACGTGGCCCAGGTTCTCGGCGACCAGCACGATCGCGACCGGCGCGATCAGCAGCATCGCCTGCGCGTTCCAGACCGGCGCGGCGAACTGCGGAAGGCCGAACCACGGCGCGCCGATCACCGGTCCGAAGTCGATCGGCTTCGCCAGGCCGGCGCCGTTGGTCAGCGCCGCGTACAGCAGGTACCCGGCGAGGCCGCCCAGCAGGATCGGCAGCCGGCGCGCGAGCCCGGGCGCGCGCACGGCGATGGCCCCGACCGCGACGATCGTCGCGAGGCCGACCCACGTGTCGAACGCGCTGCCGGACACACCCTTGACGGCGATCGGCGCGAGGTTCAAGCCGATGACCGCGACGATCGCGCCGGTCACCGGCGGCGGCATCAGCCGCTCGATCCACGCGTAGCCGGTCGCCATCACGGCCAGGCCGATCAGCGTGTAGACGACCCCGGCGGCGACGATGCCGCCCAGCGCCACGGGGAGGTTCGCGTTCGGCCCGCTGCCCGCGTACGCCGTGGCCGCGATCACGACGGCGATGAACGAGAAGCTGGAGCCCAGGTAACTCGGCACGCGGCCGCCGACGGCGACGAAGAAGATCAGCGTGCCGACGCCGGAAAACAGGATCGCGACGTTGGGGTCGAACCCCATCAGCAGCGGCGCCAGCACCGTGGCGCCGAACATCGCGACCACGTGCTGGAGGCCGAGCGCGATGGTCTGCCCGGCGGGCAGGCGCTCGTCGGGCGCGATCACGCCGGTGGCGCGCGGCGTCCAGCGGGGAAAGTACGGCGTGCGGGGGGCGTCCATGCGGGGCTCCTGCGGCGGGTCCCGCATTGAACACCGGAACGGCGGGCGCCGTCAGCGCCGCGCCGGCGGGAATGGCTGCGCGCCGGACTTCGTTCGACTTAGAATGGCAGGCCGCCCCCGATGGGCGGACCGCGCACCTGCAGGAGGCCCGCCATGTCCACGCCACCGTCCATCCTCGACGAGCTGCGCACGCAGTACGAGACTTCGCGCACCTCCACGCACACGCACGACGACGTCGAAGGCTACGAGCAGATCAACGCGCGTTTGCGCCGCGCCTACGCGTGGCTCGACAAGGCGTTCTCGTATCTCGACGGCGTGAAGCCCGCGATCGCGCACCGGTTCGACGTCGGGCACGGCGTGGTGTTCGAGGACCCGAAGTTCGGCCGCGGCTACGTGGGCCAGCACGAGCGGCGGATCGTCGGCTTCCCGGTGCTCGACGAGATCAACATCTACTACGAGATCGCGGCCGCGCGGCCGATCAACATCGAGGTCGCGCCGGGGGGCGTGGCGATGGCCGAGAAGGCGCTCGACGACGCCGGCCTGCAGTACACGTGCCGGCGGATCGAGGACGCCGCCGGCGTCGTGCGCAAGTGCGTGATCACCGTGCCGCCGGCGATTCCGGCGAAGGTGTCGTTCAACGTCGACTACCAGTCGGGCCTCGTGACGGTGCCGCTCGTCAACGTCGACCGCTTCGATCGCGTGAGCCTCGAGTTCCACAGCCAGCACATCGACGAGCCGATCCTCGAGGACCTGCTCAAGTTCATCCTCGGCCGGGACTCCGCGTTCCTGCGGCGCGCGCCGCTGGCCGGCCTGCACGGAACGCCGCGGGGGTAACTTCCGCAGCTTGCGCGCCGCCGCTTCGCGGCTCGCGTCGGCGAATTGCCGCCGAAAACGCGGCACGGATCCCTCCGGGCCGCGGCTCCTCTCGCCCCCGTCCAGAAGCCCGGCGCAGGCGCATCGCCCCGGACTTGCCGCGCGTCGTTGGGGCTCGCGACGTTGGGGTCTGACCCCTAACATGCACTCTACTGCATGTTAAGGGTCAGACCCTCAACGCCAGTCCCAGCTGCGCATCCCGCCGCCGTGGCGCTGCCCCCACTCGCGCTGCAGGCGCATCGCGCCGCGCTCGCCGCGCGACGCCGGGGCTCGCGACGTTGGGGTCTGACCCCTAACACGACGTTGGGGTCTGACCCCTAACATGCACTCTACTGCATGTTAAGGGTCAGACCCTCAGCGCCAGTCCCAGCTGCGCATCCCGCCGCCGTCGCGCTGCTCCCACTCGCGCTGCATGCGCTCGAGGTCCCGGTGGTCGGCCGCGCGGGCGTGCGAGGCCTCGAGGTCGCGGACCTCGGCGGGCTTGCGGGCACCGCGGAACGCTCCGGCCACGAAGGCGGTGACCGCGGCCACCGGCCGCGCGAACGGGGACTCCCGCAACTGGAGCGGGGCGCCGGGCAAGGACAAGCCGTCGACATGGGGCATGGTCGTTCTCCTGCGGGTTCGTCTCGGGCAGCGGGCCGGGACGGCACTCGATCTTCCGGCGGCACTGCGACGTCTCGCAAGATAGGTGCGTTTAACTTAACCGACCAGCGATCGTTTCGATGGTATAAATTTAGATTTTCTATCTTATGCCGGACCGACGATGCGCCTGCCGCCGCTGAACGCCGTGCGCGCCTTCGACGCCGTCGCGCGCTTAGGCTCGGTGCGCGCCGCCGCCGAGGAACTCGCGGTCACGCCGGCCGCCGTGAGCCAGCAGCTGCGCGTGCTGGAAGCCCACCTCGGCATCGCGCTGACGCAGCGGCAGGGCCGCGGCCTCGTTCTGACGGACCCGGGGCGCTCGTGGCACGGCGAGATCGCGCGCCACCTGCGCGCGATCGCCGCCGCGGCGGAGCGCGTGCGTCCGGGGCGCCGCGTCGTGCAGGTGACCGTCGTGCAGTCGTTCGGCTCGCGCTGGCTGCTGCCGCGCCTGCCGTCGTTCACGGCGCGCGAGCCGGAGATCGAGGTGCGCATCGACGCGTCGCCGATCCTCGCCGACTTCACGCGCGACCCGTTCGACCTCGCGATCCGCGAGGGCCGCGGCGTGTATCCCGACGCGGAAACGGTGCGCCTGTTCACGCTCGAGTTCTTCCCGGTCGCGACGCCAGCCGTCGCGCGTGCACTGCGCCGCCGGGACCGCACGCTCGACTGGACGCGCGCGCGCCTGTTGCACGAGGTTACCTACGACTACTGGCCGGACTGGATCGCCGCCGCCGGCCTCGCGGAAGTCGACGTCGCGCGCGGGCTCTTCTTCAGCCACACGATGCTGGCTCTCGATGCCGCGAGCGAAGGGCAGGGCGTCGCGCTGGCACCCGCGTGCATGGCCGAGCGCGAGCTCGCGCGCGGCACGCTGACGACCGTCGACCCGCGCGGCTACGCGCCGGGCTCCGGCATCTGGCTCGCGTGGCCGCGCCGCGGCCTACGCACGCTGTCGCCGGCGGCCACGGCGTTCCGCGATTGGGTGATCGAGGAAGCGCAGGCGGCCATCCGCAGCGCGCCGCCCACGGCCCGCAAGCGCGCCGGCGCCCGTCGCTGAATCACTGTCGTTCGTCCCGCGCGGCCGCTGCCCGTCGCGCCACCACGGCCACCGCGTAACGGCGTCCGTTACCATGTCGGACCCGCCTCCGCGACCGGCCTCGCCGGCAGCGCGCATCGGCTCCCCACCCCTCGGAACAGCACACCATGAGCGACCAAGGCTACCTGCGCCAGCCCACCCTCCAGGGCGATACGATCGTTTTCGTCTGCGACGACGACCTGTGGTCGGTTGGCGCCGCCGGCGGTGTCGCGCGCCGGCTCACCGCCGGACTGGGCGAGCCGTCGACGCCATGCCTGTCGCCCGACGGCACGCAGCTCGCGTTCGTCGGGCGCGACGAGCAGCACCCGGAGGTCTACCTGATGCCGGCGGTCGGCGGGCCCGCTCGCCGCATGACGTGGCTCGGCCCCGACGTGATGGTGCGCGGCTGGACGCGCGACGGCCACATCCTGCTCGTGACCACCCATGGTCAGCCGTTCTTCCGCAACTACCGCGCGTTCACGCTCGACCCCGCCGGCGGCACGCCGCAACTCGTGGCGCTCGGGCAGGTGAACCACCTCGCGTTCGGTCCCGGCAACGCGAAGGTCATCGGCCGCAACACCGCGGACCCGGCGCGCTGGAAGCGCTACCGCGGCGGCACCGCGGGCCACCTGTGGATCGACGCCGCCGGCACCGGGACGTTCCGCCGGATGACCGAGCTTACGGGCAACATCACGAGCCCGATGTGGATCGGCGAGCGCGTGTACTACCTGTCCGACGCCGAAGGCGTGGGCAACCTCTACTCGTGCCGGCCCGACGGCACCGACCCGCGTCGCCACACCGATCACGACGACTTCTACGCGCGCCACGCGCAGACCGACGGCGCGCGCGTCGTCTACCAGTGCGGCGGCGAGATCTGGTGCTTCGATCCGCAGGCGAACGTGACGCGGCAGGTGCCGATCGCCGTTCCGGCGCACCGCACGCAGGCCGCGCGCAAGTTCGTGCCCGCGGCGGACAACCTCGCCGGCTTCGACGTGCACCCGGACGGTCACAGCCTCGCCGTCGACGTGCGCGGCAAGCTCTTCACGTTCGGCCTGTGGGAAGGCGCGGTGCGCCAGCACGGCAGGCCCGACGGGGCGCGCCACCGCTTTGCCCAATGGCTGGCCGACGGCACCACGGTGATCGCCGTCGGCGACGAGACCGGCGAGGAGCGCGTGCAGACGTGGCGGGACGGCGCGGCGCGCACGCTGCCGTGGGACGTCGGCCGCGTCGTCGCGCTGGTCGCGGCTCCCGGCGGCACGCAGGTGGCGCTCGCCAACCACCGCAACGAAGTCATCGTCGGCGACGTCGAGTCCGGCGCGATGAGCGTGGTCGACCGCAGCGACGCCGGGCGCACCGAGGAGCTCGCGTGGTCGCCCGACGGCGCATGGCTCGCCTACCCGTTCTGGACCGACGCGCGCCACTGCGCCATCCGGCTGCTCGACGTCGCGGCGAAGACGGCCACGCTTGTCACTCAGCCCGAGTTCCGCGACTACGCGCCCGCCTTCGACCCCGAAGGCCGCTACCTGTACTTCCTGTCGCTGCGCACGTTCGACCCCGTCTACGACGCCGTGCAGTTCGAGCTGTCGTTCCCGCGCGCGGCGCGGCCGTACCTGATCGCGCTGCAGGCGGGTGGGCGGCCACCGTTCGATCCACCGCCGAAGGGCATGAAGCCCGAGGACCCGTTCGCGAAGTCGCGGGCGGGGAAGACGGCAGGCACGACGAGCGTCGACCTGTCCGGCATCGTGCGGCGCGTCGCCGCCTTCCCGGTGCCCGAGGGCAAGTACGGTCAGATCGCCGGCGTGGAAGGGAACAAGGTCATCTGGACGCTGTTCCCGATCACCGGCGCGCACGGGCGTGGCGGCCACAAGGAGGCGCCGGGCCGGCTCGAGCTCTTCGATTTCGACACGCTGCGCGTCGAGGCGCTGCAGGAGCGCGTCGAGTCGTTCGCACTCGCCCGCGACGGCACCACGCTGGTGATCCGCGACGGCAAGCGACTGCGCGCGATCCCCGCGAACCGCAAGCTGGAGCCTGCCGATGCGACCGCGCAGGGCGACGCGCCGTCGCGCAAGACCGGGTGGATCGATCTTTCCCGCGTGCGCGCGTCGGTCGACCCGCGCAGCGAGTGGCGGCAGATGCTGCGGGAGGTCTGGCGGCTGCAGCGCGACAACTTCTGGACGCCGGACATGTCGGGTGTGAACTGGCAGGCGGTCTACGACCGCTATGCGCCGCTGCTCGACCGCGTGGCCACACGCGCGGAGCTGTCCGACCTCGTCTGGGAGATGCACGGCGAGCTCGGCACGTCGCACGCGTACGAGATGGGCGGCGATCACCGCAAGCCGCCGGCGCTGCCGCTGGGGCAGCTCGGCGCGGAGCTGGCACTGGCCCCCGATGGCGAGAGCTACGCGATCGCGCGCATCGTCGCCGGCGATCCGTGGGAGCCGGGCGCCGACTCGCCGCTGAACGCGATCGGCGTCGAGGCGAAGGTCGGCGAGCGGATCGTCGCGGTCAACGGGCAGCCGGTCTCGCGCGCGGTGCCGCCGCAGGCGCTGCTCGTGCACCAGTCGGCGGCCAAGGTCGAGCTGACGCTGGCCGCGGCCGACGGCGCGACGCGCAGCGTCGTGGTCACGACGCTCGCCGACGAGGTGCCCGCGCGCTATCGCGAGTGGGTCGAGCGCAACCGCGAGTGGGTGCACGCGCAGTCGCAGGGACGCGTCGGCTACCTTCCACCTGCCGGACATGCAGTCGGCGGGCTTCGCGGAGTTCCACCGCTATTTCAGCACCGAGTGCGACCGCGACGCGCTGATCGTCGACGTTCGCTACAACCGAGGCGGCCACGTGTCGCAGCTGCTGCTCGAGAAGATCGCCCGCAAGCGGATCGGCTACGGGCTTTCGCGGTGGATGAAGCCGTCGTCGTACCCGGACGAGTCGGCGGCCGGCCCGGTGGTCGCGCTGACCAACGAGCACGCGGGTTCCGACGGCGACATCTTCTCGCACAACTTCAAGCTGATGGGGCTGGGACCGCTCGTCGGCACCCGCACGTGGGGCGGCGTGGTCGGCATCTGGCCGCGGCACCGGCTGGTCGACGGCACCGAGACCACCCAGCCTGAGTTCGCGTGCTGGTTCACCGACGTGGGCTTCGGCGTCGAGAACTACGGGACCGACCCGCAGATCGAGGTCGACAACGCGCCGCAGGACGGGGCGACGGGCCACGACCGGCAGCTCGAGCGTGCGCTGGCCGTGGCGCTCGACCTGGTCGAGAAGACGCGCCCCGGCCTGCCCGACTTCGGCCCGCGGCCGACGCTGGCGCGCGCGCCGCTGCCGCGGCGCTGACGTCCGCCGGGGGGACAACGTCATGGCAAGGGTCAGCCCCCCCATGATGTCGTCATGTTAAGGGTCAGACCCTTACCGTGACATTGTCGTGGCGCGCCCCCCGCCTGGTCATTTCGGGCATGATGGCGCCGCCACCGACGCCGCCATGGACGAACGAACAGCACTCGCGGTGACCGCGGTCCGCGCGGTCGAGACCGCGGACCCGGAACGCGCGACGTGGACCGACGCCGACCGCGCGTGGGCGAGTCGCGCGGCCGCCGAGGTCGTCGGGGCGGAGGCGTCGCCGCAGGCGTTCGTCGCGCGCCGCGCGACGCTGGCGCTGGAGCGGCTGCGCGAGCGCGGGCACCCGGTCGCGCGGCTGGCGCACGCCTGGCGCTGGCGGCCGTGGGTCGGCGGCGCTGTCGTTGGGGCCGCATTCGTCGCCGGCGCCGCCGCCGACGCCCTGGGGGGCGCGCGCGTCGTCGACATCCTCTACTCGCCCGCGCTTCCGCTCGTCGTGTGGAATCTCGCGGTGTACGCGCTGCTGGCGGCCGGCTTCGTCGCGCGCTACGGCGAGCCCTCCGCGCCCGGTCCGTTGCGGCGCGCGATCGCCTGGCTCGCGGGCGCGGTCCGGGGCGCGGGCGGTCCCGGCCGCGAGGATCCCGCGGGACGTGCGCTTGCCGCGTTCGCGCGCAACTGGTCCGCCCGCGCGACGCCGCTGTATGCGGCGCGCGCCGCGCGCATCCTGCACCTCGCCGCGGCCGCGCTTGCGCTCGGCGTGATCGGAGGTCTGTACGTGCGCGGCGTTGCGCTGGAGTTCCGTGCAACGTGGGAGAGCACGTTTCTCGACGCGCCCACCGTGCGCGCGATCGCGGCGGCGGCGTACGCGCCGGGCGCGTGGCTGCTCGGCGCCGCCGTGCCGGACGCCGCGCACGTCGCTGCAATCCGCGCGCCGGACTCCGAAAACGCGGCGCCGTGGCTGCACCTGATGGCGGCCACGCTGGCGGCCGTCGTCGTCGTCCCGCGCCTGCTGTTGGCACTGGCCACCGCGCTCGTCGAGCGGTACCGCGCCGCGCACCTGCGCGAGGACCTGACCGATGCCTACTTCGCGCGGATGCTGCGCGGCTTCCATCAGGGGGCGGCGGCCGTGCACGTCGTTGCGTACAGCTACGCGCTGCCGCCGGCGGCCGCGGTGGTGCTGCAGTCGATGCTCGCGCGCGCGCTCGGCGGCAACGTCACGGTGAGCGTCGCGCCGCCGGTCGGTTACGGCGACGAAGATGCGCTGTCGGCGACCGCGGCGACTGGCCGCGACGCGCCGTGGATCGCCGTGTTCAACGCGACCGCCACGCCGGAGCGGGAAGCGCACGGGCGGCTTCTCGCCGCGCTGCGCACTCGTGCGGCAACGCTGATCGCCGTTGTCGACGAGAGCGCGCAGAACGCCCGCTGGCCCGGCGATGCCGCGCGCCGCGACGCCCGCCGCGCGTTGTGGCGCGAGACGGCGGCCGAGCACGGCGTCGTGCCGGTCTTCGTCGACCTGGCGCAGCCCGATCTGGCCGCGGCGGACGCGGCGCTTGACGCGGCGCTCGACGCCGCGGCCGCGTGACGCAGGACGCCCGCGATGACCGGTGCCACCGTCGCGCTGTCGCTGATTTCGCACACGAACGCCGGCAAGACCACGCTCGCGCGCACGCTGCTCGCGCGCGACGTCGGCGAAGTGCGCGACGCGCCGCACGTGACGACCGAGGCCACCGCCTACACGCTGATCGAGACGGAGGGCGGCGACCGCCTCGCGCTGTGGGACACGCCGGGCTTCGGCGACAGCGCGCGCCTTGCCCGTCGGCTCGCGCAGCAGGGCAATCCGATCGGCTGGTTCCTGGCGCAGGTCTGGGACCGGTGGCGCGACCGCCCGTTCTGGCTGACGCAACTCGCCGTGCGCCACGTGCGCGACGACGCCGACGTGGTCCTCTACCTCGTCAACGCCGCCGAGGATCCGGCCGACGCCGGCTACCTCGCGCCGGAACTCGCGGTGCTCGCATGGATCGGCAAGCCGGTGCTGGTGCTGCTCAATCAGACGGGCCCGCCGCGGCCGCCTGCCGACGAGGCCGCGGACGTCGCGCGCTGGCAGGCGGCGCTGGCCGCGCATCCGCACGTGCGCGGCGTGCTTGCGCTCGACGCCTTCGCCCGCTGCTGGGTGCAGGAGTTCGCGCTGTTCGCGGCGATCGCGCCGCTCGTGTCCGCCGACCGCATCGTGGCGTTCACGCGGCTCGCCGACGCGTGGCGGGCGCGCCGCTGGCGCGAATTCGACGCCGCGATGGCGGCGCTCGCGCAGCCGGTGGCCGCGGCGGTCTGCGCGCGTGTCGTCGTGCCGCGCACGCCGGCGTTGAAGAAGCTCTCCGCTGCGCTCGGGCTCGGCACCGACGAAGGCGACGCCGCCGCGCGCCGCGCGTGCGACGAGATGGCGCAGGTGACGGACCGTGACCTCGTCGCCGCGATGACGAAGCTGATCGCAATCCATGGACTCGAAGGCCGCGCCGCCGGCGACGTCGAGTCGCGCATGGCGGGCGACATGGCGCGCGAAGGTCCGATCGGGGAGGGCCGTGCGGCGGCGATGGGGGGCATCGTATCCGGCGCGGTGAGCGGTCTCGCCGCGGATCTTGCCTCCGGCGGCCTCACGTTCGGCGCGGGCATGCTGACAGGCGCGCTGCTCGGCGCACTCGGCGGCGCGGGCGTCGCCCGCGCGTGGAACGTCGCGCGGGGCCAGAGCGACGACACCGTGCGCTGGGACGACGCGTTTCTCGAGCGGCTCACCGTGACGTCGCTGCTGCGTTACCTCGCGGTCGCGCATTACGGTCGCGGCCGCGGCGACTACCGCGACAGCGAGTACCCGCCGTTCTGGCGGCCGTGCGTCGAGGCCGCGGTGGCCGCGCGCCGCGCGGCGTTCGCGGAGGTCTGGGCGCGGCGCGGACCGACGTGCGAAGCGGCAGCCGTGGCGGCGGCGCTGGAACCCCTGATGAGCGACACGGCGCGAGCAGTGCTAGCGGACCTGTACCCGGCGGCGCTCGCGGCCGGCGAGTGACGGGGGCGCGATGGCCACGCCACGCACGGACCATGCTCACGCGCAGTTCCGGCTGCGGATCACCAGGGGCGACGACATCGCGGTCGGCCCCGGCAAGGTCGACCTCCTCGAGGCAATTGCCGCGACCGGCTCGATCACAGCGGCGGCGAAGCGGCTGTCCATGTCGTACCGCCGTGCATGGCTGCTCGTCGATACGATGAACCGCTGCTTCCGGGCTCCGGTGGTCGCCGCCGAAGCGGGTGGAACGCGTGGCGGCGGCGCGGCGCTGACGCCGCTCGGCGCCGAGGTCGTGCGGCGCTACCGCCTGGTCGAGACGCTGGCCGCGAAGGCGGCGGCCAAGGAGCTCGCCGCCCTCGCGTTCCTGCTCCGAACCGAAGGGTCTGACCCCTAACATGCATTCCAATGCATGTTAGGGGTCAGACCCTTTGCTCCGGTTCGCCGAGGCCTGGTCCGGGACGGCGCGGCCTGGGCACAGTTTCTCAGGCGTTATATACAGCGGTATATTGCGCGTTCCGCATCGACCGCTGGAGTTCCCGGTGCCCGGCCTTGGCGCCCTGCTGCCCCTTATGCTGCTGGCGACGGCGCTGGCCGCTCCGGCCCGCGCCGCGCCGCCCGTCGTCGCCGCCGCGTCGGACCTGCAGTTCGCGCTGGCCGAGATCGCGACGGCGTTCACGCGCGACACCGGCGCTGAAGTGCGGCTCGCGTTCGGCTCGTCGGGCAACTTCCGCCGGCAGATCGCGCAGGGTGCGCCGTTCGAGCTGTTCCTGTCGGCCGACGAGACGTACGTCGACGCGCTGGTGGCGGAGGGACGCACGGTCGACCGCGGCGTCCGCTATGCGAGGGGGCGGCTCGTGCTGTTCGTGCCGGCCGGCAGCCCGCTCAAGCCCGATCCGACGCTTGCCGACGTGAAAGCCGCGGCGGCCGACGGCCGCCTGACCCGCCTTGCGATCGCCAATCCCGAGCACGCGCCGTACGGCCGTGCCGCGCGCGAGGCGCTGCAGCGCGCCGGCGCGTGGGACGCCGTCGCGCCGCGCCTCGTCCTCGGCGAGAACGTGTCGCAGGCCGCGCAGTTCGCGACGAGCGGGGGGGCGCAGGGCGGCATCTTCGCATATTCACTCGCGCTGTCGCCGGCAGTGGCAGGAAGGGGTGTACACGTGCTGCTGCCGGCGGCCAGCCACGCGCCGCTTCACCAGCGGATGGTGCTGGTGAAGGGCGCCGGCGAGGCTGCGCGCGCGTTCTACGACTACCTGCAGCAGCGGGCGGCGCGGGCGGTCTTCCGCAAGCACGGCTTCGCGCTCCCCGACGAGTGATCGCGTGGACTGGCCGGCCATCGTCCTTTCGCTCGAGCTCGCCGCGGCCACCGTCGCGCTGCTCGTCCCTGCTGGTCTGGCCCTTGCCCGCGTGCTGGCGTGGCGGCGCTTCGCCGGCCGGCGGGTGCTCGAAGCGGCACTCGCGCTGCCGCTGGTGCTGCCGCCGACCGTGCTCGGGTTCTACCTGCTGATCGCCTTCGGCGGCGACTCGCCGCTCGGCCGCGCGTTCGCCGCCGTGACCGGCCACACGCTCGCGTTCAGCTTCGCCGGCCTGCTTGTCGCGTCGCTGATCGTCAACCTGCCGTTCGCGATCCAGCCGATGCAGCGTGCGTTCGAGGCGATCCCCGACGACGTGCGCGCCGCGGCCGCATGCTGCGGCATGTCGCCGTGGCGGATCTTCACGCGGATCGAGCTGCCGCTCGCGTGGCCCGGCGTGCTCTCGGCCGCGGTGCTGACGTTCGCGCACACCCTCGGCGAATTCGGCGTCGTGCTGATGGTCGGCGGCAGCATCCCCGGCGAGACGAAGACGGTGTCGATCGCGATCTACGACCGGATGCAGGCGTTCGACTACGCGGGGGCGTCGCTGCTGGCGGCCGTGCTGCTCGCGTGCTCGCTGGCCGCGATCGCCGTCGCCTACTCGACGTCGCGCCCGCGCGACGGTCTCCGTGGGTGACGCGGCCCCCGCCGGCCTCGCGGTGCGCCTGGTACAGCGCCGCGGCATCCCGCTCGACGTGACGCTCGCGTGCGCGCCCGGCGAGACGCTCGCGCTCGTCGGCCCGTCGGGCAGCGGCAAGACGACGATCCTGCGCTGCATCGCCGGCCTGCGCCGCGCGGCGGAGGGTCGCATCGACTGTGCGGGCGAGACCTGGTTCGATGCGGCCGCCGGCGTCGACGTGTCGCCGCAGCGGCGCGCGGCCGGTTTCGTGTTCCAGAGCTACGCACTGTTCCCGCACCTGTCGGCGCTCGACAATGTCGCGTGCGCGCTGACGCACCGGCCGCCGGCCGAGCGCGCGACCCGCGCGCGCGAGCTGCTCGCGCGCGTGCACCTGACCGGCCTCGAAGCGCGCAAGCCCGCGCACCTCTCCGGTGGGCAGCAGCAGCGCGTGGCCGTCGCGCGCGCGCTCGCGCGCGACCCGAAGGTGCTGCTGCTCGACGAGCCGTTCTCGGCGGTCGACCGCGTGACGCGGCAGCGGCTCTACCGCGAGCTGGCCGACCTGCGGCACACGCTGGCGTTGCCGATCGTGCTCGTCACGCACGACCTCGACGAGGCGGCGCTGCTCGCCGACCGCATGACGATCCTGCACCGCGGGCGCACGCTGCAGACCGGCGCGCCGTACGACGTGATGACGCGACCCGCCGACGCGCTGGTGGCGCGCCTGGTCGACCTGCGCAACGTGTTCGAGGGGCGCGTCGTCGCGCTGCCCGGGGGCGCGCGCGGGATCGCGTGGGGCGCCTACGCGCTCGAGGCACGGGTGCCCGGGGCATTCGCCGACGGCGACCGTGTCTGCTGGGCGATCCCCGTGTCGGGCGTGCTGCTGCACCGCCGCGACCGGCCATCGCGCGGCGAACGCGAGAATCCGATCGCCGGCATCGTCGCCGAGTGCACGGAGCTGGGCGAGCACACGACGGTGACGATGCGCGTCGCCGGCACCGGAGGCCTCCTGTGGCTGCGCGTGCCGACGCACGTTGCACGCCGCAACGGAATCGCCGCCGGCTGCGCGGTCCGCGTGTCGCTGCTCGCGGATTCGCTGCACGTGATGCCGTGGCAGGACCTGGCGCGCGACGCGCTCGCTGCGTGACCTTCCGCGGTCAGACCAGCTGGAACTTGACCATCGGCTGCGGCTGCAGCGCGCGGTCTGCCGGCCGGATCGGCTTGACCGCGGACAGCACGGCCACGATCTCGATGACGACGTTGCGCAGCTGGCGCACCTTGCGCAGCACCTCGTCGGCCGAGAGGCCCTCGTTGTCGGCCTTGCTCACCAGCAGCACCATCTCCTCGGTGGCCCAGTCCCCGCGGTAGCCGTAGTCGGCGCGCCAGTACGTCGGCTGCGCGAAATACGTGAAGCTGTTCATGTAGAGGCGCTGGACGTGCGTCGGGTCCTCGTACGCGTCGTCGCTCGAACCGTATGGCGAGCGAATCAGCAGGCGTGCGCCGGGCTCCGCGATGCGGTGCAGCTCCTGCATCAGCGCCAGCGTGTCCTTGATGTGCTCGAGCACGTGCAGCATCTGCATCTGGCTCACGCTGCCGTCGGCGAACGGCAGCGGCTGCATGCGGCAGTTGTCGAGGTCGGCGACGACGTCGATGCCGGGCAGCGCGGCGAGATCGACGTTGACCCAATCCGGCAGCGGGCTGCGGCCG
Source organism: Betaproteobacteria bacterium (assembly GCA_016716425.1). Lineage (GTDB taxonomy): Bacteria > Pseudomonadota > Gammaproteobacteria > Burkholderiales > Casimicrobiaceae > VBCG01. The sequence goes on along the minus strand of JADJWJ010000008.1, from coordinate 113,613 downwards.
CAGCCGAGGTTGAGTTTGATGCCCATGCGCGTTTCCGATGCGGGTGGCGAGCCGCCGATGGTAGCCGGGTCGCCGCGCGCCCGGCAAGTCGCGCGAAGCGGCGGCGGCGCGCCCGGACCGCAATGCGTTACGATGCACGTCCGCGCCTCCCGCCCCCGCCCATGGACTTCGCGTTCGTCCTCGACCCGCTGCCCGAACTCAAGGCCTACAAGGACTCGAGCGTGGCGATGATGCGCGCGCTCGCGCGCCGCGGGCACGCGGTGTTCGCGGTCGAGCAGCACGGGATCTTCTGGGACGCGGGCGTCACGCGCGCCCGCTGCCGGCCGCTCGCGCTCTCCGACGACGACCACGCGTGGTACCGCGCGGGCGCGGAGGACGTGCGCCGGCTCGCCGACTTCGCGGCGGTCGTCATGCGCAAGGACCCGCCGTTCGACATGGAGTACGTCTACTCGACGTACCTGCTCGAGCTGGCCGAGCGCGAGGGCGCGCGCGTGTTCAACCGGCCGCGCGCGATCCGCGACCACAACGAGAAGCTCGCGATCGCGAAGTTCGGTGCGTACATCGCGCCCACGCTGGTGACGCGCGACGCCGACCTGATCGCGCAGTTCATCGACGAGCACGAGGACGTCGTGGTAAAGCCGCTCGACGGTATGGGCGGGACGTCGGTCTTCCGCGTCGGCGAGTCCGACCCCAACCGCAACGTGATCGTCGAGACCGTGTCGCACCACGGCAAGCGGACGGTGATGGTGCAGCGCTACCTGCCGGAGATCGTCGACGGCGACAAGCGGGTGCTCGTCATCGGCGGCGAAGTCGTGCCGTACTGCCTCGCGCGCATCCCGAAGCCCGGCGAGACCCGCGGCAACTTGGCCGCCGGCGGCCGCGGCGAGGCGCGGCCCCTGGCGGCGCGCGACCGCGAGATCGCGGAGGCGCTCGCCCCCGCGCTGTGGGCGGAGGGACTGCTCGTCGTCGGCCTCGACGTCATCGGCCCGTGCCTGACCGAGGTCAACGTCACGTCGCCGACGTGCTTCGTCGAAATCGCGCAGCAGACGGGCTTCGACGCGGCCGGGTTGTTCGCCGACGCGCTCGTCCGCGCTGTGGGACAATGACGCCCGCCGCGCTCCGGCGGCGCCGTTAAGACTTGGTTAAGCAGGGATCGGTATACGGGAGCCTTTGTCGCTGCGGAACTGCCAATGAGACCCGCTACGCCCCCCCGCATCGCCGTGCGCGCCGCGCTGGCCGCCGCGGCCCTGGCGTTCGTCGCGGCCGGCGCGCCGGCCGCGCCTGCGCCTGCGGCCGCGCCGGCCGCCGCCGCATCCCCGACCGTCGGCGCCTGGACGCATGCGTACGCCTCGTACGGCGCGACGCCCAGGTACCCGCGCGGCTTCCCGCACTTCGAGTACGTGAACCCCGACGCGCCGAAGGGCGGCACGCTGCAGCTGCAGAACCCGGACCGCCGGTCGAGCTTCGACAAGTTCAATCCGTACACGATCAAGGGCCAGTCGCCGGCGGGCCTAACGACGTTGACGCTGGAGTCGCTCGCGCTACGCTCGGGTGACGAGCCGGGGACGATCTACGGCATGGTGGCCGAGGAGATGCTGGTCGCGCCGGACAAGTCGTCGGTGACCTTCCGCATCCACCCGCAGGCGAAGTTCCAGAACGGCGACCCCGTCACCGCGCAGGACATGAAGACCGTGTTCGACACGCTGACCGGCAAGGGCGTGGCACCCGGCGTGCGCGTGCGGCTCTCGGGGGTCGAGCGCGCGACCGTGCTGGACGGCCGGACGATCCGCTTCGACCTCAAGGACCGCACCGACGACGCGGTCTTCGCTGCGGCCGGGCTGCCGGTCTTCTCGCGCAAGTGGGTGACCAACGCGGACGGGTCACCGAAGAAATTCGACGAGATCGTCAACGAGTACCCGATCACGACCGGCCCGTACAAGATCGGCGAAGTGGACGCCCCGCGGCGCATCGAGTTCGTGCGCGACCCGAACTACTGGGCGCGCGACCTGGGCTTCGCCAGGGGGCAGAACAACTTCGACCGCGTCGTCTACCGGTACTACCAAGACAACGCGATCGCGATGGAGGCGTTCAAGGCCGGCGAGTTCGACTTCCTGATGGAATACTCGGCCCGCCGCTGGGCGCGGCAGCACCAGGGCGCCAAGTGGACCGACGGCCGGATCGTGAAGGAGGAGTTCCCCAACGGCTTCGGCATGGGCTTCCAGTCGTATGTGCTCAACACGCGGCGGCCGGTGCTGTCCGACTGGCGCGTGCGCAAGGCGATCAACCTCGCGTTCGACTTCGAGGCGATTAACGTCTACAAGCAGTACAAGCGGACCAACAGCGTGTTCTCCAACACCGATTTCGCGGCGAAGGGCATGCCCGGCGCAGGCGAGCTCGCGTTGCTGGAGCCGTTCCGCCACGAGTTGCCGCCCGAGGTGTTCGGCCCGGCGTGGCAGCCGCCGCGCACCGACACGTCCCCCAACGCGCTGCGCGAGAATCTCAAGCAGGCGCGCAAGCTCCTCGAGGAGGCGGGCTGGAAGGTCGGCGCGGACGGGATCGCGCGCAACGCGAAGGGCGAACCGCTCGAATTCGAGTTCCTGGATACCGGCGATGCGCCGGGCCGGGCCGAGGCGGTGTTCGAGCGCAACCTCGCGAAGATCGGCATCACACTCAAGCACCGGCAGGTCGACTTCTCGTTGTTCCGCAAGCGGATGGAGACGTTCGACTTCGACATGGTGATGATCAAGATCGGCGACTTCACGCTGCCGGAGCCGGCGGAGCTGAAGTCCCAGTACGGCAGCGCCAACGCCGACGTGCAGGGCGCGGACAACTACCGCGGCGTCAAGAGCCGCGCGATCGACCACGTGCTGGAGGCCATGGAGAAGGCGCAGACGATGCAGGAGCTGACCGACGCCGCGCGCGCGCTCGACCGGCTGCTGATCTTCGGCTACTACCAGGTGCCCGACCTGTACGGCGGCACCAACCGGGTGTCGCGGTGGGACAAGTTCGGCATCCCGAAGGTCGTGCCCAAGTACTACACGATCGCCACGCCGTCCGACTGGTCGCAGTGGGCGATCACCGGATGGTGGATGAAGGACGCCGAACGCGATTCGGTCGCCCGCAAGTGACGTCGATCCCCGACCGCCGATGCTGACCTACATCCTCAAGCGCCTGCTGCTGATGATCCCGACGGTCCTCGGCGTGCTGACGCTGACGTTCGTGGTCATCCAGTTCGTGCCGGGCGGGCCGGTCGAGACGATCCTCGCCGAGGCGCGCGCCGGCGCCGGCGGCGACACGGCGAGCTTCCAGGCACGCCGCGACGTCGACGCCAAGCAGGTCGAGGAGCTGAAGAAGCTCTACGGTTTCGACAAGCCGCCGCTCGAGCGCTACTTCTCGATGCTCGCGAGCTTCGCGCAGTTCGACCTCGGCAAGAGCTACCTGCGCAACAAGGACGTGTGGTCGCTGATCAAGGAGAAGCTGCCGGTGTCGGTGAGCCTCGGGCTGTGGACGTTCCTGCTCACCTACCTCATCTCGATCCCGCTGGGCGTGGCCAAGGCCGTCCGCGAGGGGACGCGCTTCGACACGCTGACGACGCTGCTCGTGCTCGTCGGCTACGCGATCCCCGGGTTCGTGCTCGGCGTGCTGCTGATCGTGCTGTTCGCCGGCGGCACGTTCCTCGACTGGTTCCCGCTGCGCGGCCTCGTCTCCGACAACTGGGCGAGCCTGTCGTGGCCGGCGCGCATCCTCGACTACCTGTGGCACCTCGTGCTGCCGCTCATCTGCTACGCGATCGGCAGCTTCGCCGTGGTCACGATGCTCACCAAGAACACCTTCGTCGAGGAGATCCGCAAGCAGTACGTGCTGGTCGCGCGCGCGAAGGGCCTGTCGCAGCGGCGCATCCTGTACAAGCACGTGTTTCGCAACGCGCTGATCCCGATCGTGACCGGCTTTCCCGCAGCCTTCGTCGGCGCGTTCTTCGCGAGCGCGCTGCTGATCGAGACGATGTTTTCGCTGGACGGGCTGGGGCTGCTCGGCTACGAGTCGATCGTGCGGCGCGACTACGCGGTCGTGCTCGGCACGCTCTACTTCTTCACGCTGATCGGCCTGGTCGTCAAGCTGATCGGCGACCTGCTGTACGTGGTGGTCGACCCGCGCGTGCAATTCGGCGCCGTCGCGAAATGAGCGCGGTGATCGAAGGGGAGCGCGCGTGAGCACGCCGGCCGCCGAAGTCGGGGCTGGCGCCGGGCAGTCCGCGGCAGGCGCGCCGCGCCGCGTCACGTCACTGTCACCGAACCAGCGCGCATGGGCACGCTTCCGGCGCAACCGGCTGGGCTACGCGTCGCTGCTGGTGTTCGCGGCGATGCTCGTGCTGGGCACGTTCGCCGAGCTCGTCTCCAACGACCGACCGCTGGTCGCGCGCTACGACGGTCAGTGGTACTTCCCGATCGTCAAGAACCACCCGGAGACGACGTTCGGCGGCGACTTCCTGACGCCGACGGAGTGGGACGATCCGTTCATCCGCGAGCAGTTCGGCAAGCCCGGCAACTTCGCGCTGTGGACGTTCAACGAATGGGGCAGCAACGCGCTCGACTACTACGCGCGCGCCGCCGACCCGACGCCTCCGTCCCGCGAGCACTGGCTCGGCACCGACCAGTCCGGCCGCGACATGACCGCACGGCTCCTCTACGGCTTCCGTGTCAGCATCTACTTCAGCCTGACGCTCACCGTCGTCGCCACGATCATCGGCATCCTGATCGGCGCGCTGCAGGGCTACTTCGCCGGCCGTGTCGATCTCCTGATGCAGCGCATCATCGAGATCTGGAACGCGGTGCCGGAACTCTACCTGCTCATCATCCTCGCCTCCATCCTGTCGCCGTCGATCCCGCTGCTGATCGGCGTGTTCGCGCTGTTCGGCTGGATCTCGCTGTCCGACTACGTGCGCGCCGAGTTCCTGCGCAACCGCAACCTCGAGTTCGTCAAGGCCGCGCGCGCGATGGGGCTGTCCAACTGGCAGATCATCTGGCGGCACGTGCTGCCGAACTCGATGACGCCGGTGATCACGTTCCTGCCGTTCCGGATGAGCGCGGCGATCCTGTTCCTGACCTCGCTCGACTTCCTGGGCCTGGGCGTCACCGGGCTGCCGTCGCTCGGCGACCTGCTGCGGCAGGGCAAGGAGAACCTCGACGCGTGGTGGATCGCGATCCCGACCTTCGTCGTGCTCGCGCTAACGCTGCTGCTGCTCACGTTCATCGGCGACGCGCTGCGCGATGCCTTCGACACGCGGAAGTCCTGAGATGAAACGGCCCCCTCGCGCATGAGTGCCGTCGCCCCGCTGCTCTCCGTCGACCGCCTGAGCGTGAATTTCGCGACGTCGCGCGTCGTCGACCGCGTGTCGTTCGACGTCGCCGCCGGCGAGAAGTACGCGCTGGTCGGCGAGTCCGGTTCCGGCAAGTCGGTAACCGCGCTGTCGGTCCTGCGGCTCGTCGAGACCGCGACCTTCGAGGGCGCGATACGCTTCGCCGGCGAGGACGTGCTCGCGAAGAGCGAGCGGCAGATGCAGGGGCTGCGCGGCCGCGACATCGCGATGATCTTCCAGGAACCGATGACGGCGCTGAACCCGCTGTACACGGTCGGCAACCAGGTCGCCGAAGTGCTGGAGGTCCACGAGGCGCTCGACAGGAAGCGCGCGCTCGAACGGGCGATCGACCTGCTGGCCCGCACCGGCATCCCGGATCCCGCGAAGAAGGTCGACGCGTACCCTCACCAGCTCTCCGGCGGCCAGCGGCAGCGCGCGATGATCGCGATGGCGCTCGCCTGCCGGCCGAAGCTGCTGATCGCCGACGAGCCCACCACGGCGCTCGACGTGACGATCCAGGTGCAGATCCTGGCGCTGCTCGACGACCTGCAGGCCGAGTTCGGGATGGCGATCCTGTTCATCACGCACGATTTGAACCTCGTGCGGCGGTTCGGCCACCGCGTGGGCGTGATGGAGCGCGGGCGGCTGGTCGAGCAGGGCACGATCTCCGAGGTGTTCGGGCACCCGCGCGACCCGTACACGGTCAAGCTCATCAACAGCCGGCCGCAGCGCGCCGTGGTGCCGGTGCCGGCCGACGCGCCGGTGCTCGCGGCGGCCCGCGACGTCGACGTCGACTTCGTGTCGGCGAAGGGCTGGTTCGGCAAGGACACGTTCCGCGCGGTGCGCGACGCGACGCTCGAGTTGAGGCGCGGTGAGACGCTTGGCATCGTCGGTGAGTCCGGCTCGGGCAAGACCACGCTCGGCATGGCGCTGCTCGCGCTGCAGCCGATCGCCGGCGGCAGCGTCACGCTGGAGGGCACCCGGCTCGACGGCGCCGACCGCGCGACGCTGCGCGCGATGCGCCGGCGGATGCAGGTCGTGTTCCAGGACCCGTTCGCCTCGCTGTCGCCGCGGATGACGATCGGCGACATCGTCGGCGAGGGCGTGGCGCTGCACATGCCGGAACTGTCGAAAGAGCAGCGCCGGGAGCGGATCCTCGCGATGCTGGCCGAGGTCGGGCTGTCCGAGGCGCAGGGCATCTACGACGTGCTGACGCGCTATCCGCACGAGTTCTCCGGCGGCCAGCGGCAGCGCATTGCCATTGCCCGCGCGGTGATCCTGCAGCCGGAGGTGCTGGTGCTGGACGAACCGACGTCCGCACTCGACGTGTCCGTCCAACAGCAGGTGCTAAAGCTGCTTGCCGACCTGCAGGCGAAGTACGGGATGAGCTACGTGTTCATCAGCCACGACCTCGCCGTCGTGCGCGCGATGTCGCACCGCGTGCTGGTGATGAAGGACGGCGCGATCGTCGAGCAGGGCGAGGCCGAGGCGCTGTTCGCCGCCCCGAAGGAACCCTACTCGCAGGCGCTGCTCGCCGCCGCGCAGGTCGCCCAGTAAACCGAGGGTCTGACCCTTAACATGCAATCCAGTGCATGTTAGGGGTCAGACCCCATGCCAGGCACCCTGCCCCCCAAGACCGGCCGGTATGGCCGCAACAGCGCCGGGCAGTCTGGGCGGCGGGCGCGACGGAGGTCTCTGACCCTTAACAGGGCGCGACGGGGGTCTGACCCTTAACATGCAATAGAGTGCATGTTAGGGGTCAGACCCTCGAACCCCACGGGGGCGAACTTGGCGATTCGCTTGCAGCTCTTCGGCGCACCGAAGGTCGCCATCGACGGCGAGTCCTTCGTGCTGCCGTGCGAGCGGCGCAGCCAGCTGCTCGTCCTGCTTGCGCTGAAGCGCGCGTGGGTCGGCCGGGCGGAACTGGCCGCGATGTTCTGGCCCGAGCAACCCGAGAAGCTCGCCTACGCCAACCTGCGCAAGACGCTCTTCCGCCTGCAGTCGGTCCCCTGGGGCCGCGCCGTGGAACTCGAGGGTGGCGCCGTGCGGGTCGACGCGGCCACCGACGTCGCCGACTTCGAGGCGGCGCTCGCCGGATCGCGGACGGTCGAGGCGCTCGCTTTGCGCACCGGCGAGCTGCTCGCCGGATTCGACGCCGCCGCCAGCGAGGCGTGGCAGGGTTGGCTCGGCTTCGAGCGCGACCGGCTGCGCGCGGCGTGGCGCGGCGCGGCGCTTGCCCGGCTCGGCGACGACATCGATCCCGCCGAAGGCGTCGAGCTGTCGGCGCGGCTGCTCGAATCCGACCCGCTCGACGAGGCGGCCCTGCGCGCACACATGACGTGGCTCGCCCAAGCCGGGCAGAGCGCCCGCGCGCGGCAGGCCTATCAGGCCTTCGTCGGCCGCCTCGCGTCCGACCTGGGACTCCCGCCGGGCGCGGAACTCGTGGCGCTGCACGACACGCTCGGCTCGGTCCGGATGCCCGTGGTGCCACTGGAGGCCGTCGTCCCCGCCGCGTACGACGCCGAATTCATCGGCCGCTCGGTCGAGTTGAAGCGCATCGCCGAGCTGCTGGCGGGCGAGGACTGCCGCCTGCTCAACCTCGTCGGGCCGGGCGGCGTCGGCAAGACCCGCCTGGCGCTGCGGGTGCTGGCGCAACTCGCCCCGGCGTTCCCGGACGGCACCGTGTTCATCCCGCTCGAGGACGTCGTCAGCGCGGACGAGGTGGGTGCAAGGATCGCGCGCGAGATCGGCGTCGAGGCGAAGCGCGGCGCCGATCCGGAGAAGCAGGTGATCGAGTTCCTGCGCGCGCGGCGGATGCTGCTGGTGCTCGACAACTTCGAGCGCGTGACCCGCGCGGGGGCCACGCTCGACCGATTGCTCCGCGCGTGTGCGGGCCTGCGCGTCGTCGTGACGTCGCGCGTGCGGCTCGGCCTCGCGGCCGAGCACCTGCTGCGCATCGACGGGCTGCCGTGCCCCGAGCCGGAGGACGCGGATCACCTCGAGGCGTTCGACGCCGTGCGCCTGTTCACGCAGGCCGCGCACCGGGTCGAGCCGGGATTGGCGCCGGCGGCGGAGGCAGCCGCGATCGTCGACATCTGCCGGCAGGTCGAAGGCCTTCCGCTGGCCCTCGAACTGGCCGCCGCGTGGACCCGCGTGCTCTCGTGCACGGAAATCGCCGCGGAATTGAAGCAGGGCACGGAACTCCTGCGCGCCGACGACGGCGCGCATCCGGAGCGGCACGCGAGCATCGAGGCCGTCTTCGACCAGTCGTGGCGGCTGCTCGCACCGGTCGAGCGCGACGTGCTCGCGCGCCTGTCCGTCTTCCGCGGCGGCTTCACGGCGGACGCGGCGCGCGCGGTTGCCGGGGCGGCGCTCCCGGTGCTGGGCGCGCTCGCCGACAAGTCGCTGCTGCGCAAGCATGACGCGCGGATGCAACTGCACCCGCTGGTGCATCAGTTCGCCGCCGCACGGCTGACGGACGATGCCCGCGCTGCGACGGAGGTGGAGCACGCGCGCTGGTTCCATCGGCTGCTGGCACACGACAGCCGCGCCGTCGGCAGCGGCGATCGCGAGACGCTGCGGCGGATGGACGCCGAGTTCGAGAACTGCCGGGCCGCCTGGCAGTGGGCGGTCGGCCACGGCGCGGCGGACATGCTGAGCCGCAGCGAGTCCGCGCTGCTCAACTATTGCGACCATCGGCTGCGCAACGAAGAGGCGCAGCTGCTCGTGCGCGACGCGCTCGCATCCCCCGGGGTCCGTGCGGACCCCAGGTGCGAGGCGCACCTGCTTGCGCGCGCCGCGCACGTCGAGTACCGGCTCGACCGCTACACCGACGCCGAAGCGAGCGCTCGGCGCGCGCTGCCGCTGTTGCGTGCCGCGCGCAATCGTCTCGCCGAAGTCCTCTGCCTGAACGTGCTGGGCTCGTGCTGCCTTCGCGGCGGACGGTTCGCGGAAGCGCGCGAGCACTACCGGCACGCCCTGCAACTGGCGCTTGCCGGCAGTGATCCGACGCACGTCGCGGCGGCGCAGGACCATGTCGGGCTTGCCGAAAAGTCGCTGGGGAACTACGACGAGGCGCTGCGCATGACGATGGCGTCGCTGCTGTCGCACCGGCGCATCGGCGACCAGGCCGGCGAGGCGCTGTGCCTCAACAATCTCGCCGATCTGCACCTGGCGAGGGGCGAGCCCGTGGCCGCGGGTTCGTACCTGCGCGAGGCGCTGGCTGTCGCGGACCGCCAAGGCCTCGACGGTCCGCGCCTCCACATCCTGACGAACCTCTCCGAGGTCGCGGTGCTGGAAGGCGATCTCGCTGCCGCAGAAGGTTACGCGCGGCGCGCGCTGGAGATCGCCACCGCGGTCGGCAATCGCGCGATCGATGCCTCGATGAGGCTCCAGTTCGCGCAGCTCGCGCTGCTACGCCGCGACTTCGCGGCGGCGCACAGGGGGCTCGCCGAGGGGCTGGCACGCGCAGCCACGGCCGGCCCGCGGTCGCTGCGCTTTGCCGGCGTCGTCCTGTTCGCCGAGTTGCTCGCGGCGGAGGGCGAGCTCGCGTGCGCCCACGCCGTGTTCGAGTTCGTCACGGGGCATCCGGACATCAGCGTGCCACTGCGCGGCGAGGCGCGGGAGCGCCACGCGCGGCTGCCGGCGGTCGACGGTCCGCTGCCGGCCTGGCCGGGGTTCGCGCTCGACGATCTGGTCCATCGCATCGTGGGCGAGGCGGAACTCGCCCACGCGCCGCTGATCGCCGCACTGCGCGGCGCGTCGTAGCCTCCGGCCCCCTCCGCGGCCGCGCCTGACGGCCGCGGTCCCGCCCCGGTCCCGGGGCGAGGAACGCTCGTGGAACGCCCCCGGGCGCACAGTCCGCTCCGTTCTCGACAACCGGATGGACGGACATGGACACGACGATTGCACCCCTGCACGACGGCGCGCACGCAACCACGGCGCGCGCGGGCGCCAGCCTGATCGCTCGCAAGCTCCGCATCGCCGCGCGCCGGCTGCTCGCCAGCTGGCTTCGGCGGCGGCAGGCGGCGCGGATGCGCGCAGAGCTGCGCGCGGTCGACGCGCGCGCGCTGCGCGACCTCGGATTCGACCGCAGCGAGATCGACTCGGTCGTGGCGGAGATCTCCGGTGACGCCGAACGCACCCGCGTGACTTCGCGGCGCGCGCGGTGCCACCCCTTGCACTGACCCCGGTCAGACCACCACGAAAGGAAAGCACGATGCACACCACGATGGACACCATGACGAACGACGCGCCGCTCGACACGACCACGCGCGAGGCCGCGCCGCGGTCGTCGCCTACTGCCACGGCGCGCTACGCGAAGTGCATCGAGGTCTCGCAGCGCGTGCGCTGGGACATCGAGCGCGACGTGATCCGCGGCCGCCGGTTCGACTTCGACCAGAAGTTCCTGCCCGACGGCCTGTCGCGCGTTCCCGACCTCGCATTCCTGCGGCCGGCCGAGGCGCGTTTCCTGTCGCAGATCCAGGGCCGGACCTACGCCAACATGTTCGCGCTGGTCGAGCGCTTCATCGGTGCGAAGGTGATCGAGTTGAGCCGCGACCACGGGCTCGGCGACCAGGTCGCGTTCGAGGCGCTGGTGCGCCTGACCGACGAGGAGCTGAAGCACCAGGCGCTGTTCCGGCGGCTCGACGCGATGGCGGCGGCGGGCATGCCGGAAGGCTACCGGTTCGTGCCGGAGCCGAACGTCGTCGCTTCCGCGGTGCTCGCGAAGTCGACGTGGGCTGTGCTCGGCCTGGTGCTCGACATCGAGCTCTTCTCGCAGGCGCACTACCGGTCGAGCATCGCGCCGGACCCCGACCTGTCCGCGCTGTGGAAGGACGTGTTCCTGTTCCACTGGAAGGAGGAGTCGCAGCACGCGATCGTCGACGAGCTCGAATGGCGGCGCTGCGACGCGACGCTGACCGCGGAGGAGCGCGAGCGGGGGGTCGACGACCTGATCGCGCTCGTCGCCGACGTGGACGGCACCGTGCAGCTGCAGGCGCGGGCGGACGCGGACTACTTCCTCCGCTGCGCGGGCCGCGCGTTCTCGGCCGCCGAGCAGGACGCGGTACACGACACGCTGAAGAAGGCGTATCGCTGGCAGTACATCGTCACCGGCGTGCAAGAGCCGCGCTTCGCGGATGTCCTGCAGGCGCTGGTCACCCCCGGGCAGTTGGATCGGATCGGCCGCGCGCTGGCGCCGATCGTCGCGCACGTCGCAAGCTGAACACCCACCCACCAAGGAGATCGTCATGTCACTCGCTGTCGAAACCCGTACCCCCACCCCCGACTTCGCCGCGATCAAGGCACGCCAGCAGGCCACGTGGGCCAGCGGCGACTTTTCCGTCATCGGGACCACGCTGCAGATCGTCGGCGAGTCGCTCGCCGAGGCCGCCGACGTCAACGCCGGCGAGCGCGTGCTCGACGTCGCCGCCGGCAACGGCAACGCGACGCTCGCGGCGGCACGCCGCTTCGCGGACGTCACGTCTACCGACTACGTGCCGGCGCTGCTCGACCGCGGCCGTGCGCGGGCGCAGGCCGAGGGCCTGGCCGTCGCGTTCGAGGTCGCCGACGTCGAGAACCTGCGGTTCGCCGACGCGAGTTTCGACGTCGTGCTGTCGACGTACGGGGCGATGTTCGCGCCCGACCACCGGCGCACGGCGAGCGAGATGCTGCGCGTGCTGAAGCCCGGCGGGCGGCTCGGCCTCGCGAACTGGACGCCGGACGGCTTCATCGGCCGCCTGTTCAAGGTCATCGGCGCGTACGTGCCGCCGCCGGCCGGGGTGCAGTCGCCCGCGCTGTGGGGAACCGAAGCGCACCTGGCCGAGTTGTTCGGCGCCGCCGCCGCGAGCATCCGCTGCGAGCGCAAGTACTTCAACTTCCGTTACCGCTCCGCCGCGCACTGGGTGCAGGTGTTCCGCGACTTCTACGGCCCGACGCACAAGGCGTTCGGCGCGCTCGACGCCGCGGGCGCGGCGGCGCTGGAACGGGCGATCGCCGCGCTGCTCGACGAGATGAACGTCGCGGGTCCCGCGGCGCTGGTCGTGCCGAGCGCGTACCTCGAAGTCGTCGTCACGAAGAGTTGAACCTCGGCCGCCGGGGCGCAGGACGCCCCGGCGCCGGAAAGGAATGATCATGACGTTCGCAACACGCAACCTCACCGCCCGAAGGCTGGTGTGCGCGGCATTGCTCGCGGCCATGGCGGCCAAGGCAAACGCGGGCGCGCTCGCCGACGGGTTCGCGATCGCGGGGGAACTCTACGCTGCGTCGCTGGTCGGCGTCAGCCTGCCTGCGCGGAAGCCGCCACGCGTCGAACCGACCATTCCGGCCGCACTGGCGGCGCCGGGCGCACGACGCGTCGACCACATCGCGGCAAAGGGCGTGCAGGTGTACGAGTGCCGGGCGGGACTCGGCGCGGCCGGTGGAGCCGCGTGGGCGTTCGTCGGCCCGGAGGCCAGTCTCACCGGCGCGCGCGGCGAGGCCGCCGGGCGGCACTATGCGGGCCCGTACTGGGAAGCGCCCGACGGCAGCCGGATCGTTGGCACGGTGAAGGCGCGCGCCGACGCGCCGCGGGCAGGCGCGGTGCCGTGGCTGCTGCTGGAGACGCGCTCGGTCGGCGGTCCTGGGCGATACGCAGGCGTGACGGGCGTGCAACGCGTGAACACGGCCGGTGGCGGTGCGCCGGCGCACGCCTGCGACACGCGCGCGATCGGCGTCGTCGCACGCGTGCCGTACTCGGCGGATTACGTGCTGCTGGCGCCCGGCGCGCCGTAGGTCCGTCGCCGGCAGTGGACCGGCGAACGGCCCTACGCGCGGCTTTCTCCGCCTCCCCGGATCCGGCGACCGGCAGCTCTACGCGAGCCAGGGCGGCAGCGCGCGGGACTGGTGGATTCACGGGACCCAGCTCAACGTCAGCGATTGACGCGCCTGGATGCGGGCGCCATGGCAAGGGTCTGACCCCTAACATGCAATCCAGTGCATGTTAAGGGTCAGACCCCTGCGAGGACGGTAGCCTGCCGGGGATCCGACCCCGGGGCCGCGGTTGGCATTCGGCGGGCCTGTTGATTTCCCGGACCCCCCCTTTCGCGCTAGTATCCCCGCGTGATCGGCGTCCTCATCATCGCTCACGACACACTCCCCGACAGCCTGGTCAAGGCCGTCACGCACGTGCTCGGCGTCCGGCCGCCGCAGCTCGACACGCTGTCGGTGGCCGCCACCGACGACCCGCTCGACCTGCTGCCGGCCGCGCGCGAGCGCGTGCGCGGACTCGACACGGGCGACGGCGTGCTCATCTTCTCCGACATCTACGGTGCGACGCCCTGCAACCTCGCCGGTAAGCTGCAGGTTCCCGGGCGCGTGGAACTCATCGCCGGCGTCAACCTCCCGATGCTCGTGCGCGCGTTCACCTACCGCGCGAAGGGAATGGAGACCATGCTCGGCAAGGCCGTCTCGGGCGGCCGCGACGGCGTGCTGCATATCGAACTCGATCCGGTCTATGCAACAACGAGAAGTTGAGATCATCAACAAGCTGGGCCTGCACGCACGGGCCTCGGCGAAGCTCACGCAGTTGGCGGCGCGCTACCAGAGCGACGTGCAGATGTCGCGCAACGGCCGCAAGGTGAACGCGAAGAGCATCATGGGGGTGATGATGCTGGCCGCGGGCAAGGGGGCGAAGGTCACGCTGGAAATCGACGGGCCGGACGAGAACGACGCGATGGACGCGATCGTTGCGCTCATCGGCGACTGCTTCGGCGAGGGTCAGTAAGCGGCAACTACCGGCGGATGCCCGCGTCCGCCTGCGTCCGGCGCCGCTTCCTGCACTGCAGCATGCGGGCGGACACGCGAATGCAACGAACTTCGGGCACGATGAACTGGTCGCAACGCGATGGCCCCGGGCATGATCTTATGCCGAATCGATCGAACGGATCGCGGAACCATCCAGCGAGATCGCCGACCAATACGAAACCCGGTGCCATTTCGCGGCCTCGGAACTTCGTCCACCAATGCCCGGCGGTGACCCATGCTGACCCGTGTCGTCCCGATCATCAATCCGCTCGGCCTGCACGCCCGTGCGTGCGCCCGGATCGTCAACATCGCATCCCGCTTCCGCTCGAACGTCTCGCTGGTCGTGCGCGGCCGGCGCGCGAGCGCCCGCAACATCGTCGCGGTCATGCTGCTGACCGCATCGGTCGGCACGACAGTGCGCCTCGAAGTGGAAGGCCCGGACGAAGCCGAGGCGATGCGCGAGATCGCCGCGCTGTTCCACGACGGCCTCGGGGAGCGCTCGTAGCGGTCCGGCCCGCGCGGAGCGCCGGCTGATGGTCAGCTTCGCGCTCAACGGCGTTGGCGTCTCCGGCGGCATCGCGATCGGGCGGGCGCAGCTCGTCTCGCACGCCACGCTCGAGGTCGCGCACTATACGATTCCCGCTGGCAAGGTCGACGCCGAGATCACGCGCTTCGCCCACGCGGTCGCGGAAGTGAAGCACGAACTCGAAGGTATGCACACGGCGATGACCGGCGGCGACGTGCCCGGTGAGTTCGGCGCGTTCCTCGACGTCCACTGGATGATCTTGAACGACCCGACGCTGTCGGAGGCGCCGAAGAGGATCATCCTCGAGCAGCGCTGCAACGCCGAGTGGGCGCTGACGCAGCAGATGGGCGTGCTGGTCGAGCAATTCGAACAGATCGAGGACGCCTATCTGCGCGAGCGCAAGGCCGACATCGTGCAGGTCGGCGAGCGCGTGTTGAAGCGCCTGATGGGCAAGCCGGGCGCGCTGCCCGCGCCGGTGGCCGAGGAGCAGACGATCCTCGTCGCGCACGACCTGTCGCCGGCCGACGTGATCCAGTTCAAGCACCACCGCTACGGCGCGTTCCTGACCGACGTCGGCGGTGTCACGTCGCATACGGCGATCGTCGCGCGCAGCCTCAACGTGCCGGCGGTCGTCGCGACGCACAACGCGCGGCAGCTGATCCGCGACAGCGAGATGCTGATCGTCGACGGCGACTCCGGTGTCGTCATCATCAACCCCGATCGCGCGGTGCTCTCCGAGTACAGGTTGAAGCAGACCGAGCTCGAGCTCGAGCGGCAGAAGCTGAAACGCCTGCGCTCCAAGCCGGCGACGACGATCGACGGCCATCACGTCGAGCTGCACGCGAACATCGAGCTGCCGGAGGACCTGGAGCAGACGCTCGAGAACGGCGCGACGGGGGTCGGCCTCTTCCGTTCCGAGTTCCTGTTCCTCAACCGCGCAGGGCTGCCGGGCGAGGACGAGCAGTTCGAGGCGTACCGCGCGGTCGCGCAAGGCATGGGTAACCGGCCGGTGACGATCCGCACGTTCGATCTTGGCGCCGACAAGAACGCCGCGGGGCTGGACGGGCTCGCGCGCGTCGCGCCGAATCCCGCGCTCGGCCTGCGCGCCGTGCGCTTCTGCCTGGCCGAGCCGCGGCTGTTCCTCACGCAGCTGCGCGCGATCCTGCGCGCGTCGCACTACGGCAACGTGCGCATCCTGGTGCCGATGCTGGCGTCGTCGTCGGAGATCGCGCAGACGCTCGCGATGCTCGAGCAGGCGAAGGAGAGCCTGCGCGAGCAGGGCGTGCCGTTCGATTCGCAGGTGCAGGTCGGCGGCATGATCGAGATCCCGGCGGCGGTGATCGCGATGGACGCGTTCCTGACGAGACTCGACTTCCTGTCGATCGGCACCAACGATCTCATCCAGTACACGCTCGCCGTCGACCGCGCCGACGAGGCGGTCGCGCATCTGTACGACCCGCTGCATCCGGCGATCATCCGGCTGCTGGCGATGGCCATCGGGCTGGCGGGCAAGGCGGGCAAGCCGATCGCCGTGTGCGGCGAGATGGCGGGCGAGGTGCACCTGACCCGGCTGCTGCTGGGCCTCGGCCTGCGCCACTTCTCGATGCACCCGGCGCACCTGCTGTCGGTCAAGCAGCGGGTCCTGACCACCGAGGTCGCCGCGATCAAGGCGCTGACCGACCGCATCCGCCGCGCCGACAACCCCGACAAGATCGCCGCCCTCGTCGACCGGCTCAACACCCTCTAAGGGGTCTGACCCTTAACATGCACTCGAGTGCATGTTAAGGGTCAGACCCTTTGCGCCGGGGGTGGGGGCACGGGGTTTGCGTGCCGGGCTTCGCAACCTGCGCGATTCGTGCATAATGCCAATGTCATGAAGCTCGCCCATTCACTTTGCCGGGGCCTGATCCCGGCGGCTGCCCTGTGCGCGGCCGTATTGGCGGGGCCCGCCGCGGCTGTCGAGGCGGGGGAGGCGGCGCCGCCGTTCGCGCTGCCGGCCGCCAAGGGCGACACCATCGCGCTCGACAAGCTGCGCGGCAAGGTCGTCTACGTCGACTTCTGGGCGTCGTGGTGCGGGCCGTGCCGCCGCTCGTTCCCGTGGATGAACGAGATGCAGCAGAAGTACGGCAGCAAGGGCTTCGTCGTCGTCGGCGTAAACGTCGACAAGAAGCGCGCCGACGCCGACCGCTTCCTCGCGCAGAACCCGGCCGGCTTCACCGTCGTCTTCGACGAAGCCGGCGCCACGCCCGCGGCCTACGGCGTCAAGGGCATGCCCAGTTCGTACCTGATCGACGCGCGCGGCAACGTGACGTTCGTCGAGCGCGGCTTCCTCGACGAGAGCAAGCCGGTCCTCGAGCAGAAGATCGCCGCGCTGGTCGCCGCCGCGAAGAACTGACGCGATGAGCGCGCGCATGCGTCCCGTCCTCGGCCTCATGCTCGCCGCCGCCTTGGGCGGCTGTGCCACGATCGAGCCGCCCAAGCCGTGGGAGCGCGGCAACCTCGCGCGGCCGGACATGCAGTTCGACTACCGCCGCCTCGACACCAAGACGCAACAGCACATCTACACGAGCAAGGAAGCCGCGGGCGGCGGCTACGGTGTCGGCGGAGGCGGCTGTGGCTGCAACTGACGGCCAGCGCAAGCGCCGGCAGCGCGGCCCTCGCGTGCCGGGGGCCGCATCCCGGCCGCGCCGCGCGGACGCCGCGCCCGCCGGCGCGCTGCTCGCCGCCGCGCTCGCGCTGCCGGGCGTGATGCCGTCCGCCGCGCACGCCCAATCGGCGCCGGACAAGGGCATCGTCGAGCTGCAGTATCTCAACTACCGCGACTGGCAGCCCGGCCGCGACCGGATGCAGGTCCACGCGCCGGCGTTCTACGCGCTCGTCCCGCTCAACGACACGACGGTGATCGAGGGCGGCATGGTGTACGACCACATGTCGGGTGCCTCGCCGCTGTACTTCAACGTGCTGTCCGGTGCGACGATCGGCGACTACCGCACTGCCGGCGACCTCAAGGTCACCAAGTACTACCCCGAACTCGGCTACGCGGTGAGCCTGGGCGGCTTCGTGTCGTCCGAGCAGGACTTCCTGTCGCGCGGCGGCTCGGTGACCGTGCAGGTGTACAGCGAGGACCGCAACCGCAGCTGGTCGCTCGGCTTCTCCGGCACCAACGACCGCATCGACTCGAGCAACGGTGTCGCGGTCGACCAGAGCCGCAACTCGCTCGAGTTCCTGGTCGGCGTCACGCAGGCGCTCTCGGCGAACTCGATCGTCCAGTCGAACCTCACGTACTACACCGGCCACGGCTACTACTCGGACCCGTACAAGACGCTCGACACGCGGCCGACGGCGCGGCAGATCTGGGCGTGGCTCACGCGGCTCAACCAGTACTTCCCGGGCCCGGACGCCACGCTGAAGCTGGGCTACCGGTTCCTGTCCGACTCGTTCGGCAGCACGTCGAACATGTTCGAGGTCGCGTGGGTGCAGGCGCTGCCGTGGGGCTTCACGGTCACGCCGGGCCTGCGCTACGCGACGCAGAGCGCCGCGGATTTCTACATGAACCCCCCGTTCCCGAAGGGCTACAAGGAAGGGCAGGACTACAGCGCCGACACGCGCCTCGCCGCCTGGGGCGCCATCACCGCGGGCGTCATCGTCGGCAAGACGCTGTGGGACGACTGGGCGATCGCGCTGCGCGCCGACTATTACCGGCAGGATCCCGACTGGCGGCTGGGAGGCAGCGGCAGCCCCGGCATCAAGACCTTCTCCGCGCGCTGGCTCCAGGTGGACCTTACCAAGTCGTTCTGACGCCGCGCGCCGCGGTTCCGTAGAATCGGGGCATGAACCGCCGCTGCGCACCGGCCCGCCGATGAAGCAGTTCCGCCAGACGTTCCGCGCGATGGGCACGGAGCACGAGATCGAACTCGCGGCGCCGGACATGGAAGTGGCGCGGCGCGCGGCGGCGGCGGCGATCGCCGACGTCCGTCGCATCGAGGCCAAGTACTCGCGCTACCGCGACGACAGCGTGACCGCACGGATCAACGCCGCGGCCGGCGGGACGCCGGTGGCGGTGGACACCGAAACCGCCGCGCTGCTGCGCTACGCGGACCAGTGCCACGCGCTGTCCGGGGGGCTCTTCGACATCACGTCGGGCGTGCTGCGGCGCGTGTGGGACTTCAAGCGCGACCCGCCGGTGCTGCCCGCCGCGGACGAGATCGCCGCGACGGTCGCGCTGGTCGGCTGGGCCGACGTCGAGTGGAGCGCGAAGTCGGTGCGGCTGCCGCGTGCCGGCATGGAGATCGACTTCGGCGGCATCGGCAAGGAGTACGCGGCCGACCGCGTGGCCACGATCTGCCTCGAGCGCGGCCTGCGCCACGGCCTCGTGAACCTGGGCGGCGACGTGCGCGCGATCGGGCCGCAGGCGGACGGCTCGCCGTGGCGTGTGGGCATCCGGCACCCGCGCCGCGAGCAGGCCGCGGTCGCGGGCTTCGACCTCGCGACGGGCGCGCTCGCGACGAGCGGCGACTACGAGCGCTACTTCGAGGTCGCGGGCCGGCGCTACTGCCACATCCTCAACCCGCGCACCGGCATGCCGGTGACGCACTGGCAGTCGATCAGCGTGGTGTCGCCGCTGTGCGTGGTCGCCGGCAGCTGCGCGACGATCGCGATGCTGCTCGAGGCGGACGCGCCGGCGTTCCTCGACACGCAGGGCGTGCAGTGGCTGGGCGTGGCGGCCGACGGGACGCTGCGCGGTCCGGCCGGCGATGCGTGACGCGCGCCGTCACTCCGGCGCCGGCGCCGGCGCGCACATCGTGACGCCGATGCCGTAACCCTCCGGAATCCAGCCCATCGTCTGCATCTCCGCCTGCAGGCCGGAATTGACGGTGAGCCGATGGTTCGGCGCCTCGCCCATGCCGTTGTTGTACAGCCGATAGACCGGCATGTGGCCGGCCGCGCACGTGCCGTCCTCGTTCGGCGTGACGACCCAGAACACCTCGCCCTCGAACGTCCAGCTCGGATTCGACTTCACGATCTCGCACTCGCTGGGCGAGGCCGTGTAGAAGTGCGAACTCTTCGCGCCGAACGCGGTGCTGAAGAACCGGCACACCGGCGACGCGCCGACCGTCCCCCCGGCGTAGACGTCGAAGTGCTGGCCGGTCCGCTGCCAGCCGGCAAAGGTGCCGTTGTCGAGCTTCGTGATCTCGTCGGCGATCGCGGTGACGAAGAAGTGGTCGAACGCCTGGTGGTAGTACTCGACGGCGACTGCCGTCTGCGGCACCGGGGTCACGTTGAATCGGAGTGCGAGATACGCGGCGAGGTCGTCGACGTCCGTGGCCGTGAGCGTGGTCTCGAGCGGGGACATCTCGACCACGGTGCGCAACGCGAGCGCGATCAGCGACGGGGCGCCCGCGCCCTTCTTGATCGGGTCGGGGCCGGGATTGCCGCCCGGGTTGTGGCAGGTCGCGCAGATGCTGTTGTACAGCGACTGGCCGCGGGCCACGTCGGCCGCCGCCGCGGGCGCAGTGCAGGCCAGCGCGACGAGCAGCGCGGGCAGGAAGCGGAGAAGTCGGGAGAGTCTGGGCATCGCGTGCGGCTCCGGAAACACGCCCGGGCATCCGGTGCCCGTAACGTGCGAACAATGGCGGGGTTGCGGTACTCCTTCTTTGTCACGCCCTTCCGGCCGCGCCGCCCCGGCGCGGCGGAGGGAGGTGCGGCGCGAAGTCCGTTCGACCCCGCGCCGCGCGCTGCGTTCCCTCCGGCTACGCCGTCACTGCGGCGCGCACATGATCACGCCGATGGTGCCGGCGCCCTCGGCGATCCAGCCCAGCGCCAGCATCGCGTTGCGCACGGCCATCTCGGTCGTGTAGCGATGGTTCGGCGCGCCGCCCTGGCCGTCGTTGTACATCCGGAAGACCGGGATCGTGCCGGCCGGGCACGAGCCGTCGAACGCCGGGTACACGACGTGGAACACTTCGGCCTCGAACGTCCAGCTCGGGCTCGCCTTGACCACGTCGCACTCCGGCGCATTGGGCGTGTAGAAGTGCGAGCTCTTGGCGCCGAACGCGGTGCTGAAGAAGCGGCAGACGGCGTTGAGGCCGGCCGCCGCGTCGGCGTGCACCTTGAACGACTTGCCGGTGCGCGTCCAGCCCTTGAACGTGCCGTCGTCGAGCTTGGTGATCTCGTCGGCGATGTGCGTCATGAAGTAGTGGTCGAAGTCGGCGTGGTAGTACTCGATCGCCGTCACCACGCCTCCGGTCGGCGGCGGCGTGCCGCCGGCCACACCCGTGCCGCTGGCCGCGATCGCCTGCGGGCTGCCGGCGCCGTTGCTCGCCACGGTGACGGTGGCGCTGCGGCTGCCGGCCGCGGCCGGCGTGAACGTCAGCGCGAACGAGCACGACGCGCCGGCGTTGACCACGCCGCAGTTCGACGCGCTCACCGCGAACTCGCCGGCGTTGCTGCTGGTGATCGCCGACACCGTGACCGCGGCGCCGCCGGTGTTGGAAAGCGTGATCGTCTGCGCGGCGCTCGCCGTGCCGACCGTCTGGCTGCCGAACGGTGCGGCCGCCGGCAGCGACAACGCTCCGGTGCCCGGCGGCGGCGTGCCCGCCACGCCGGTGCCGGACAGCGCGATCGACACCGCGCCGCCGCCCGCGTACGTGATCGTGATCGTCGCGCTGTCGGCGCCCGCGGCTGCAGGCGAGTAGGCGACGGCGAACGTGCACGACGCGCCCGCGGCGAGCGTCGCGCCGCACGTGTTGCCACTGACGGCGAACTCCGCCGCGTTGCTGTTGGCGAACGCGACGTTGGTGGCCGCCGCGGTGCCGCCGTTGGCGACCGTCACCGTGGTGCCGGCGCTGGTCTGCCCGACCGTCACGTTGCCGAACGCGATCGGCGCCGGCGCCGCCGAAAGATTCGCCGCCGGTGCCGCCGTGCCCGTGCCCGAAAGCGTCACCGCGACCGGCGAGCCCCCGCTGAAGCTGATGGTCAGCGTGCCGTTGTCGGCGGCTGCGGCCGTCGGCGCATATGCGACGTTCACCGTGCACGACGCGCCGGCCGCGAGCGTGGCGCCGCACGTGTTGCCCGAAAGCGGGAACTTCGCCGCGTCGCTGCTGGCGACCGCGAGACCCGTCGCGCTCGCGCCGCCGCTGTTGCTGACGGTGACCGTCTTCGCAGCCGCCGTCGTGCCGACGCTGACGCTGCCGAACGCGAGCGAGCCGGGGGCCGCCTGCACGTTCGGCGCTGCCGGCGCCGTGCCGGTGCCGGTCATGGCGACCGTCGCCGGGAGTCCGCCCGTGTAGCTGATCGAGATCGACGCGTTGTCCGCGCCCGCGGCCGACGGCGCGTACGCGACGTTGAACGAGCACGACGCGCCGGCCGCCAGCGTGGCGCCGCACGTGTTGCCGCTCACGATGAACTCGTTCGCGTTTCCGTTGCCGACGGCGACCGACGACGCCCCGGCGCCGCCGGTGTTCGTGACCGTGACCGACTTCGTGGCGCTGGTCGCGCCCACGGTGACCGAGCCGAACGCGAGCGACGAAGGAGTTGCGGACAACGCTGCCGCGGCCGGTGCCGTGCCGGCGCCGGTCATCGTGATGTTCACGGTGGGCGCGTTGCTCGTGATCGCCAGCGTCGCGTTGTCCGCGCCGGTGGCCGCCGGCTTGTAGGCGACGTTGAACGTGCACGACGCGCCCGCGTTGAGCGTGGCCCCGCACGTGCTCCCGGAAAGCAGGAACTCGGCGCTGTTCGGGTTGGCGAACGATATGCCGGTCGCCTGCGCGCCACCCGTGTTGCTGAGGCTGAACTGCTGCGCGACGGACGTCTGGCCGACCTGCACCGAGCCGAACGCAGCGGACGACGGCGTCGCCTGCAGGTTCGGCGTGGCGGAGACGCCGGTGCCGGTGAGCGACAGCGAGACGTTGGTGCCGCCGCTGCCGGTGATCGCGACGATTTGGTTGAAGCTGCCGCCGGCCGTCGGCGAGAACGTGAACGTCATCGTGCAGTTCGCGCCTGCGGCGAGCGTGGCCGTGCAGGTGTTCGCCGTGCGCGCGAACGGCGCCGACGGCGCGCCGTAGCTCATGCCGGTCGCATTGGCGCCACCGGAGTTCGTCACCGTGACCGTGATGCCGGCCGACGTCGTGCCGACGTTCTGGTTGCCGAACGCGGCGGGGTTCGGGCTGGCGGAGACGCTGGGCGCCGCCGTCGGACATTGCTGGTTGCCTTCGCGGTGCCAGATGTAGAACGCGATGTCTTCGAGGTCGGTCGGCGTCAGGCCGAGCGCCGTGTCGAGCCCCTGCATCTCGTTCACCGACTGCAGCGCGTTCTCGATGTTGACGACCTGTGCGCCGGCCAGGATCCGGTTCTTGTCGCCCCTCGGATCGTTCCCATGGCAATCGGACTGGGAGCAGCTGGCCGCGAATCCCCCGAGCTGCAAGTGATACTTCGCATTCCCGTTCTGGCAGTTCTGGGCAATGCCGCTCGCGGACCAAGCCACCGCGAATGGCGCGAAGAGGGCAAGAAGCAGACGGGGCGTGCATTTCATCGGGCGTGACTCCGTACGGCAGGCCCGTCCCGCTGGTGCGGGGGGCAAATTCGGGAAGGTGGAGTGTACGCCAAACTATTCCAATGTCATATCCCTCTGTCATGGAAATTCCGACAGGCGGCATCTTGTCGGAAATTGTGGGAAACAGGCTTATCCATACAGATCGTATGTCAACGACATGGCGGTGCGCCGCTCCGGCCGCCCCCGGGGCCGAAAAAGGGGGCTAGAATCCTTCTGGCGCCGATTTGAACCAGCTTGCGGGCGCGGGAGACCCCTGGGATATCAGGGTTTTTCGATAAATTCGGCTAAAGCGGCGCGTGCGATGGGTGACTCCCGACCCGGCCAGCCGCCGAAGCTGCCGGGTCTTTTTGTTGGCTGACGCCGTGTCCAACCGTTCGCTGCCCTCGTTCTCCGCCACCACCGGCGGCACTACCTCCGCCGCGACGACCGGCAGGTCCGTCGGCGTCGTCGAGCCGCAGGTCGCGCAGTTCGGGGAGCCGCTGCAGCTCGCGTGCGGGCAGTGGCTGTCGCGGTTCGAGCTGGCGTACGAAACCTACGGGACGCTCAACGCCGACAAGTCGAACGCGGTCCTCGTCTGCCACGCGCTGAACGCGTCGCACCACGTCGCCGGGCACTACGCCGGCGACGCGGAAAACGTCGGCTGGTGGGACAACATGATCGGGCCGGGGAAGCCGCTCGACACCAGGCGTTTCTTCGTCGTCGGCGTGAACAACCTCGGCAGCTGCTTCGGCTCGACCGGGCCGCTGTCGCTCAATCCGGACACGGGCCGGCCGTGGGGCGGCGACTTCCCGGTGGTCACCGTCGAGGACTGGGTCGACGCGCAGGCGCGGCTCGCGGACCGGCTCGGCATCGCCCAGTTCGCGGCGGTCATGGGCGGCAGCCTGGGCGGAATGCAGGCGCTGGCGTGGGCGATCCGCTACCCGCAGCGCATCCGCCACGCACTGGTGATCGCCGCCGCGCCCAACCTGTCGGCGCAGAACATCGCGTTCAACGAGGTCGCGCGGCAGGCGATCATGACCGACCCGGACTTCCACGACGGGCACTTCGCCGCGCATTCGACGTTGCCGCGGCGGGGGCTGCGCGTGGCGCGGATGATCGGCCACATCACGTACCTGTCCGATCTGCAGATGGAGGAGAAGTTCGGGCGCAGCCTGCGCGACGGGCTCCGGTTCTCGTTCGCGCCGGAGTTCCAGATCGAGTCGTACCTGCGCTACCAGGGCGACAAGTTCGCCGAGTACTTCGACGCCAACACCTACCTGCGGATCACGAAGGCGCTCGACTACTTCGACCCGGCGCGGGCGACCGGCGGCGAGCTCGCGCACGCGCTGGCGCCGGCGACGTGCAAGTTCCTCGTCGCGTCGTTCACCACCGACTGGCGGTTCCCGCCGTCGCGGTCGCGCGAGATCGTGAAGGCGCTGGTCGACCGCCGCCGCGACGTCTGCTACGCGGAGATCGCCGCACCGCACGGGCACGATGCGTTCCTGCTCGACGACCCGCAGTACCACGCGCTGGTGCGCGCGTACTTCGAGAACGTCGCGTCCGACGCCGACTACTCGACGTTCCGGTTCGGCGCCGAGGTCAAGCGCAAGATCGAGGAGCGCCACCGGCAGGACCAACGCGCCGACTTCGCGACGATCGCGGCGTGGGTGGCGCCCGGCGCGCAGGTGCTGGACCTGGGGTGCGGCGACGGGAGCCTGCTCGCGTACCTCGCGCGCGAGCGCAACGCGAAGGGCTACGGCATCGAGATCGCCGACGAGGGCGTGCTCGCCAGCGTCAGGAACGGCATCAACGTGCTGCAGAGCGACCTCGAGAGCGGGCTCGCCGGCTTCGACGATGCGTCGTTCGACTGCGTGATCCTGTCGCAGACGCTGCAGGCGATGCGGCACACCGAGGAGATCGTCGCCGAGATGCTGCGCGTCGGGCGCGAGGTGATCGTCACGTTCCCGAATTTCGGGCACTGGACGCACCGCTGGCAGATCCTGCGCGGGCGCATGCCCGTGTCCGAAAAGCTGCCGTACCAGTGGTACGACACACCGAACATCCACCTCTTCACGGTCGCCGACTTCGACGCGTTCCTGCGCGAGCGCAACTGCGTGGTCGAGAACCGCGTCGTCCTCGCCGGCGGCCACCCCGTGCATGCCCTGCCCAACCTGCTGGGCGAGCTCGCGATCTACCGCTTCCGCCGCGCGTGAGGGTCTGACCCTTAACATGCACTATAGTGCATGTTAAGGGTCAGACCCCACCAATGTCCGGTCAACGAGCCGTGCAAGCCGCGCAAGGCGCTGCATTGTCTGGGCAATGATTCATTCTTGGGCGGCCCCCGATTTGAACGGCGTCTTGCGCGAAGCTGCGGGTTTCGGCGGCGGCGGCGCTCATGCACGTCGGCAGGGTGGTGTTTGTGCAGTTGATGGAGCATCTGCCGTGGAAGAGCTTCGGCCGCATCGTCAGCCGCTACGGCGGCGATCCTCGAGTTCGCGGCGTCAGCTGTGCCAATCAATTCCGCTGCATGGCCCTCGCGCAATTGACCTATCGCGAGAGCCTGCGCGACATCGAAGCTTGTCTGCGGGCACAGCAGGCCAAGCGCTATCGCCTGGGCATTCGCGGCGCCGTGGCAGGGTCGACGCTGGCCGAAGCGAACGAGTCGCGCGCCATCGTGAAGCAGCGCCTCGAGCCATCCGCGACGCTTTACGAAACGCTGCAAATCCTGCGCCCGACCATGTTCGAAACAACGCGATTGAATCAGCTACTTGACTTCGCTGCGCCGGCCACCCCCCGATCGCACTTCCAGCAACCAATTGAATCTGTACGAGAGTTAACCGGACAGTAGTGCGGTCTGACCCTATGCAAGCGGGAGCGCCACGGTGACGACGACGCCCGTCCCGCCGGGCTTGTCGTCGGCGCGGGCATCGCCGCCATGGAACTGTGCGATCGCGCGCACGATGTAGAGGCCGAGGCCGAGGTGCGGCTCGTCGCGATCGGTCGGCCCGCCGCCCTTGCGCACCGATACCATCGACTCGAACAGGCGGCCCGCGGCCGCCTCCGGCAGCGGCGGCCCGTCGTTCGCCACGCACAATCGCGCCACGCCGTCGGCGGCGGCGAGCGAGACGTCGATCGCGCCGCCCGCGGCGAACTCGACGGCGTTCGCGAGCAACTTGTCCAGCATCTGCGCGACCAGATCGGGGGACCCTGCGACGACCACCGGGTCGGCGGGCGCGGCGAGCGCGATGCGCGCGGCCGGAACCACGATCCGGAACCCTTCGACGCAGCCGGTCACTACCGGGACAACGTCGAAGCGGACGCGCTCGGTGTCCGACAGGCTCTGTTCGAGCCGCGCGGCCTCGGTCATCCGCGTGAGGATCCGCGTGAGCCGCGCGAGGCCGTCCTGCGCGCGTGTCATGTAGACCCGCGCGTCGTCCGGCAACGGCGAGGCCTTCAGGTTGTCGAGCGACGAGCGTACGACGGCGATCGGCGTGCGCAGTTCGTGCGACAGGCGGCTCGCCATCTTCTCCTGGTAGCTCGCGTGCTCGGCGAGCCGTGCGAGCACGGACGCGAAGCTGCGCGACAGGTCGCCGATCTCGTCGCCGGCATCGGAGCTCGCGAGCGCGCCGCGCACACGGCCCTGGTCGTCGATCGCGCGCTCGGCGTCGTCGCGCAGGCGCCGGATGCGCGCGGAGAGCCACGTCGCGTACGCGGTCAGCGCGAGCGAGCCCACCAGCAACACGGCGAGCACGATGTTGAACAGGCGCTCGAACGCGCGGTTGCGCTCGGCGAGCACCGCGTTGCCGGTCTCCTCCGCCACGACCACGCCGCGCACCTGATCGCCGACCCAGACCGGATGCGCCGCGCTCACGATGACCGCCTTGCCATCGGAGGTGCGCCGGCGGTCCGTCGTCAGGATGCCGGCGAGCGCGCCCTCGACGTCGCGCCCGCGCGGCGCGCCCAGGGTTGCGGCATCGTCGGAGAAGTCCTCCGGCGGCTGTTCGAGCACCAGCGCATAGAGGCGCCCGACCGTCGCGCGCACGATGCGGTCCCACAGCGACTCGGGTGGCGGCTGGGCCGGCGGCGGCTTCAGCGTTCCCGCGCGCGCGAGCACCACGCCGGCGCGGTCGACGACCCAGATGCGCGCCGTCGTCCGCGACAGGCCTTCGATGATCTGCGCGATCTCCGGCGACGCCGATGGCGGCAGCGACGGGCCGCCGTCCGTCCGCTCGTCGGCGCGCTCCCGCGCGAACGACGCGATGGGATCGGGCGGCATCGCAAAGAGGCGGGGACGATCGTGGAGCGCC
This sequence comes from Betaproteobacteria bacterium, assembly GCA_016716425.1. Lineage (GTDB taxonomy): Bacteria > Pseudomonadota > Gammaproteobacteria > Burkholderiales > Casimicrobiaceae > VBCG01. The sequence goes on along the minus strand of JADJWJ010000008.1, from coordinate 86,110 downwards.
GTCGCGGCCGCCTGCGCGGTGCCCGCCAGCGTGCGCTCCTGCGCGTCGCGCAGCACGCGCTCCAGCTCGCGCACGTACTCGTAGCCCAGCCACGGCAGCGCGAGGAACACCGTCAGGACCAGCAGGAGCTGCGCGCGGATCGACAGCGCGATGCGGGGGACGCTCATCTTCCTGCAACGTCATTCCCGCGCAAGCGGGAACCCGGCGGCAGCGCCTTCGCAGTCGCCGGGTGCCGGCGGTCGCGGGGGCGACGCCGCTCCACTGCAACGCGCGCGGGAGCCTTCATTCCCGCCAGCGGTAGCCCATGCCGTAGACCGTGTCGATCCGGTCGAATGCGGGATCGAGCGCCTGGAACTTGCGCCTGATGCGCTTGACGTGCGACGTGATCGTGCTGTCGTCCACGACGATGCTGGCGTCGCGCATCAGCGCGTCGCGGTCCTTGACGTGTCCGGGATGGCGCGCAAGCGCGTGGACCATCCAGAACTCGGTCAGCGTCAGGTCGACGCGCCCGCCTTGCCAGTGCGCGGTCATTCGCTTGACGTCGAGCGCCAGCGGGCCGCGCTCGACGATGTCCTCGGTGGCTGGAGGCGCCGCGGAGAGCTCGCTGCGACGGAACAGCGCCGCGATGCGCGCGGCGAGGTGCGGCAGGCTCACGTCCTTCGTCAGGTAGTCGTCGGCGCCGAGGCGCAGCCCCGCGACGATGTCGAAGTCGGAGTCGCGCGCCGACAGGAAGATGATCGGCACTGCCGCCGACAGCGCGCGCAGGTCGCGCACCAGCGCGAAGCCGCCGTCGACGTCGTCGGAGAGGCCGATGTCGACCAGCGCGAGGTCCGGCAGTCGCGTGCGGAACGCGGCCAGTGCATCGGCGCGGTTCGCGTACGACGCCACCTCATAGCCGTGCCGCCGCAGCGCGTCCGCGTAGTTGGCGCGGATGGCGGGTTCGTCCTCGACGATGGCGATGCGGCGCATGTCGGCGGGGACTATACCGCACCGGCACTGGGGTCAGACCCTTGGGCGCAACGCTGCGCGGAGACGCGGCAAGCCCGCAGTACGCGCGTTGGAGCGAGACAAGGGTCCGACCCCTTGCGGCCACGCGATGCAGAGGGTCTGGCGCTTGCCACCGGTTTGCCACATTTCTTCGCCGGCCCGCCGCTTTCGGTCCCGGCCGCCGCCGCATTGCGCGCGCGAAATGCGCTCCATCGGTGGCGCGACGCCGGCGGGCGCCAACGGTGGCAGCGACGGAGCAACCGCCGGCTTGAACACGAAACGGCAACGGGACCCGCCATGGCAGACGTCGATCGCATCACCGGCAGTGGCATGCTGCGCCGAGAGTGGCGCGAACTGGCGCGGTTCGTCGTCGAGAGCTTCGCCGCTGGCCTCGTCGTCAGCATCGTGCTCGCGCTCGCCGTCTTCATCGTCAGCGCGCCGGCCCACGCTGCGGTGCCCGCCGACGGCACGGGAGCGCTGTACCTGAAGGACGCTGCCGGCGGACGGACCGCGACGCCGCTCATCTTCACCGACGTCCGGATGCGCGTGGCCGGCATGGTGGCGCGCGTCACGGTCGCGCAGCGGTTCGTGAATCCGACGCCGGAGTGGCGCGAAGGCGTCTACGTGTTCCCGCTGCCCGAGCAGGCCGCCGTCGACCACCTGCAGATGCGCATCGGCGAGCGGGTCGTCGAAGGCGTGATCACGGAGCGGGGCGAGGCGCGCCGCGCGTACGAGGCGGCGAAGACCGAGGGCCGCAAGGCGTCGCTGGTCGAGCAGGAGCGCCCGAACCTCTTCTCGACGAGTGTCGCCAACATCGGTCCCGGCGAGGAGGTCGTCGTCGCCATCGAGTACCAGCAGACGCTGCGCTACGACGACGGCACGTTCCGCCTGCGCTTCCCGCTGGCGGTCACGCCGCGCTACATCCCCGGGATGCCGATCGCGGCGACGGCGGGCGGTGTCGGCTGGTCGCCTGCAACCCGCCAGGTGCAGGACGCCGACCGCATCACGCCACCCGTGGCCGACCGCCGCGACGGTTACGTGAACCCGGTCGCGATCACGGTCGACCTCGATGCCGGCTTCCCGCTGGCACGGCTGGCAAGCGCGTATCACCCGATGCGCATCGAGGAGGCGCCCGGGCACCGCTTCCGGCTGACGCTCGCCGACGGCCCGATCCCGGCGGCGCGCGACTTCGAACTCGCGTGGACGCCGGACGTGAGTACCGCGCCGGCGACCGCGATCTTCACGGAGACGAAGGGCGGCAAGACGTACGCGCTGCTGCTGGCGCTGCCGCCGGCGGCCGCGAACACCGACGCGCCACGTCCGGCGCGCGAGGTCACGTACATCGTCGACACGTCGGGTTCGATGGACGGCGTGTCGATCGCGCAGGCGCGCGACGCGCTGCTGCTGGCGCTCGACCGGCTGCAGCCCGGCGACACGTTCAACGTGATCGAGTTCAACTCGACCGCGGCGGCGCTCTTCCCCGCGCCGATGCCGGTCGATCCGGCGACGCTCGGCCGCGCGCGGCAGTTCGTCTCCGGGCTGCGCGCACGCGGCGGCACCGAGATGCTGCCGGCGCTCGAACTCGCGCTCGCCGGACCGCGCGAGGCGCCGGGCATGCGGCAGGCCGTGTTTCTCACCGATGGCGCCGTGGGCAACGAAGACGCGATCCTGCGTCTCCTCGACGCCGCGCTCGGCGACCGGCGGCTGTTCACCGTCGGCATCGGTCCCGCGCCGAACGCGTTCTTCATGACGAAGGCGGCGCAGTTCGGCCGCGGCACCTACACGTACATCTCGGACGTGCGCGAAGTGAAGGACAAGATGCACGCGCTGTTCCGCAAGCTCGAAAGCCCGGCGCTCACCGACATCGCCGTCGACTGGCCGGCCGGCGCCGACGCGTGGCCGCGCATCGTGCCCGATCTCTACGCGGGCGATCCGGTCGTCGTCGTCGCGCAGTTCAACGCGCATCCCGCCGAATCCGGCGTGATGGTGACGGGCCGCCGGGCCGGCGCGACCTGGGGATCGCTGCTGCCCGCCGCTTCGCCCGCGCCGGCATCCGGCGTCGGCGTGCTGTGGGCCCGCGCGAAGATCGATGCGCTGATGGACGCCGGCCGCAGAGGGGCACCCGAGGCCGAGATCCGCGCGGCAGTAGTCGACGTCGCGCTCACGCATCACCTCGTCAGCAAGTACACGAGCCTGGTCGCCGTCGACGCGACGCCAGTGAGGCCTGCCGGTGTCGCGGCGGCCAAGACCGCGCTGCCCGGCAACATTCCCGATGGCCTGACCGGCTTCGACCGGCTGCCGCGCACGGCCACGCCCGCGCCGCTGCTGATCGTCGCGGGCGGGCTCGCGCTGCTGCTCGCGGGCGCCCTGGCGCTCGTCGTGCGCGGCGCCGGTGGCGCGACGCCGACGCTGGTCGTCGTCGCCATGGCGGTGGCCGCCGCCAGCGTCGCGCAGGCGGAGCCGCGCGGGCCGCCGCGCAACCTGATGCTGCTGCCGGGTCACTACGACGGCGACGTCGGCTCGCTGGACGCGCCGCTGAAGGACATGCCGGACCTTGGGTGGTTCGTGCTGGTGAAGGACGCCGCCGGATCGTACCTGCGCAGGATCCCCGAGGCCGCCGGCGGGCGCCCACTGTTCCTGCGCGAGCTCGAGTCGGCCACGCCGGAGAACAGCGCGACGCTGCAGTCGGCGTTGGGGCAGCTCTTCTACGTCAACCTGCCGCGCACCGTGCTGCGCGAGGGGCCGGTCGCCGAGGTGCCGCTGCGCCGGCGCGCGCTGTCACCGGTCACCGGCCGCACGTATGCGCTCGCGCTCGGCGGCGCACCGTTCCGGCTCACCGTCCACAACGGCATGCCGGGACGCGCCGGCGCGTACTACGTGCTCGAATGGAAGGGCGGGACGTACGAGTACCTGCTGGACGGCTTCGGCTGGGACAGCGAAATCCAGTACGCCGGCGACATCGACCGCGACGGACGGCCCGACCTCGTCGTCTACGTGAACGGCAACAGCGCGGGAACCTGGTACCTGCTGCTGTCGAGCACCGCGAAGCCGGGGATGAATGCGCCGGCCGCGCGGCTCGCGGCGAGCGGCTGGTAGGCACGCGGCTTCGGGAGCGTAGGCGCATGTGCACCAGCACCGATCGGGGAGGACCCATCGCCCGGGAACGCACGCGGGCGCGCAACTGGCTGCGTGCGACCGCGCCGGGAATCGCGTTCCGCGCGGCCCCGGGCGAGTCTTCCCCGATCGGCGTGCCGGGGCCGCCGCTGTCTCGGGGGTCGGATGCGAACTTCGCATTCGAGTCGCGCAGCGACACGGGCGTGCGTCACGCGAGGCTCGAGCCTGACCCCGGGTTCGGAGCGCGCTCTTCACCCGGCGCAGCGTCCGCGCGTGCCGCGAAGTGTCGCCGCCCCGTAGTGATGTCCCTGATCGCCCTGCTCGCCCTCGCCGGCACGGCGAGCTTCGGTCACGGCGCCTACATCTACGCGAAGGCGCAACTCGCGCAGGTGCTGCTGCACCGCGCCTGGGACCGCACGCGCACGACCGGCGCCGCGGCGAAGCCGTGGCCGTGGGCCGACACGCATCCGGTGGCGCGCCTGTCGGCGCCGGGGCAGGGCGCCGACGTGCTGGTGCTGGCCGGCGCATCGGGCCGGACGCTCGCCTTCGGTCCCGGCCATCTCGACGGGTCGGCGCTGCCCGGCGAGCCCGGCAACGCCGTGATCACCGCGCATCGCGACACGCACTTCCGCTTCCTCGAGCGCGTGGCGCCGGGCGACGAGATCCTCGTCGAGCGCAGCGACGGCGCAACCCGCCACTTCCGCATTCGCGCGTCCTGGGTCGCGGATTCGCGCGATCTCTGGCTGCCGCGCGACACCCATGTGCCGACGCTGACGCTCGTCACCTGCTACCCGTTCGAAGCGCTGAACCCGGGCGGGCCGCTGCGCTACGTGGTGGTCGCCGAAGCGGCTTAGGCGATTCGGCTTAGGGGTCTGGCTTGGTGGTCAGACCGCACCAGTGTCCGGTTAACGAGCCGTGCAAGCCGCGCAAGGCGCTGCATTGTCTGGGCAAAGATTCATTCTTGGGCGGCCCCCGATTTGAACGGCGTCTTGCGCGAAGCTGCGGGTTTCGGCGGCGGCGGGGTTCATGCACGTCGGCAGGGTGGTGTTTGTGCAGTTGATGGAGCATCTGCCGTGGAAGAGCTTCGGCCGCATCGTCAGCCGCTACGGCGGCGATCCTCGAGTTCGCGGCGTCAGCTGTGCCAATCAATTCCGCTGCATGGCCCTCGCGCAATTGACCTATCGCGAGAGCCTGCGCGACATCGAAGCTTGTCTGCGGGCACAGCAGGCCAAGCTCTATCGCCTGGGCATTCGCGGCGCCGTGGCAGGGTCGACGCTGGCCGAAGCGAACGAGTCGCGCGCCATCGTGAAGCAGCGCCTCGAGCCATCCGCGACGCTTTACGAAACGCTGCAAATCCTGCGCCCGACCATGTTCGAAACAACGCGATTGAATCAGCTACTTGACTTCGCTGCGCCAGCCACCCCCGATCACACTTCCAGCAACCAATTGAATCTGTTCGAGAGTTAACCGGACAGTAGTGGGGTCTGACCCTTAACGTGCACTATAGTGCATGTTAAGGGTCAGACCCTCGACTTTTGGCCGATGGCGCGTGCGGCGGGCGCGCCTTAGCTTCCCGGCCATGCCCCGGATGCCCCGCATCTTCGTGCCCGGACTGCCGCTGCATGTGATCCAGCGCGGCAACGACCGGTCCGCGCTCTTCGTCGACGTAGAGGACTTCACGCGCTTCCGTGCCCTGCTGGTCCTGGCGGGGGCGCGCTACGGGGTCGTCGTGCACGCCTATGTGCTGATGACCAACCACGTCCACTTGCTGGCCACGCCGCACGGCGCGAGCAGCATGCCCAGCGCGATGCACTGGACCGGCGGCGTCTTTGCGCAGTACCTCAACGCCAAGTACGCCCGGACCGGGTCTCGCTTCGAAGGCCGGTACCGGGCAGCGGTCGTTCATCACGACGCCTACCTGCTCACCTGCATGCGCTACATCGAACTCAACCCGGTGCGTGCCGGAGTGGTGGCGGATCCCGCCGAGTATCCGTGGTCGAGCTTCCGTGCCAACGCCTGCGGCGAAGCCGACGCACTGGTGGCGCGACATCCGAACTTCCTCGCTCTCGGGCGCAATGCAGGCGAGCAGCGCGACGCATATCGCGAACTCTTTCGCGGGGCCCTCCCCGACAACGCTCTCCGCGCAATCCGCACCGCGACGCGGAGTGGCTGGGCGCTGGGTGACGCAGCGTTCGTCCGGCACATTTCCGCGCAGTGCCGGCGCGCGGCACCGCTTCGCGCGCGCACCGCACCGTGGGCCCTCTGATCCCTACATCGCTATCGCGCCCATCCCTCCGACGCACATCGACAACGCCCCGAGGACGAAGAACACGAGGATCGCGCAGACCACGACCACCGCCGTGTACGGCATGGCCTTTTCCGCCGGGGTGCGCATCAGCACTGGCAGGCCGAGGTACATGACGTAGAGGCCATAAAGGGTCGCGAGCAGCACGAGCGCGCCGAGCGACGGAACGAGGTGCAGCACGCCCGCGACCCACGCCGGCGTGTAGCTGTACGCGACCACCTTGAGTGCCCGCAGCGGGTCGCGCTGGCCGCCGAACTGCGGCGCCAGGAAGTCGACAATGAACGACAGCACCCACACGCCGACGAATGCCATCACGTACATGACGATCGCGCCGGTGAGCCCGCTGGCGATGCCGGTCCGCACGGTTCCCAGCAGCGGCACGCTGGTGCCGATCAGCACCTGGCCCAGGAACATCGCGATCACGCCGATCGCCGCGAGCGGCGCCACGTAGCCCGTGTAGATCGTCGACGCCGTCGTCGCCTCGTTGGCGATGACGGGCCACTCGCTCGCCGGGCGGAGAATGATCGCCGTGACCCGCGCGATCAGGCCCGCGACGCGGGGATCGCCCAGCGAGGGCGAAAGCGACGGCGGCGACGGTTCGGCCGGCGGCTTGGGCGTGAAGCCCACTCCGGGCGTGTGCGACGACGGCGACAACCCGACCACGGTCCCGCAGTTGGCGCAGAACTTCGCGTCGGACTCCAGCGGCTTGCCGCACTTTACGCACTCCATGGGGCCTCCCGGCGTGGTGCGATGCGAGCGAACTTCATGCCAATGCTAGCACCGGCCTTCGCGTCAGGGCGAGTCCGGGCCGCTACACTTGCGGGCCGGGTGCAGCCCGCCCCGGACGACAGACTACGAGGTTGGCAATGGGAATTCAGGCGCGCGAACGCGAAACGTGGTTGAAGTCGGTCGTCGGGCAATGCGCGGCGTGGCTCGTCGCGGCCATCGTCCTCGTCGGTTGCGCCGGCATACGCGCGTCCGACCCGCTGCCGTCCTGGAACGAGGGTGCGGCGAAGGCCGCGATCGTCAGGTTCGTCGCCGACACTACGCGGCCCGGCAGCGCCGGCTTCGTGCCGGTGGCCGAGCGCATTGCGACGTTCGACAACGACGGCACGCTGTGGACCGAGCATCCGATGTATGTCGAGGTGCTGTTCACCGTCGATCGCATCAAGGCGATGGCCGCCGCCAACCCGGCGTGGCGCGACGAGCAGCCGTTCAAGGCGGTGATCGAGGGCGATCGCGCGGCGATGGCGAAGTTGAGCGAGGCCGACTTCTTCAAGCTTATTGCCGCGACGCACGCTGGCCGCACGTCGGCCCAATTCCAGAAGGAGGCGGCCGACTGGCTCGCGGTGACGAGGCACCCGCGCTTCAACCGCCCGTACACCGAACTCGTTTACCAGCCGATGCTGGAAGTGCTCGCGTTTTTCCGCGCCAACGGCTACAGGACTTACATCGTCTCCGGCGGCACGCTCGACTTCATCCGCAGCTTCGCCGACAAGGCCTACGGCATTCCGCCGGAGCAGGTGATCGGCACGTCGTTCGACGCGAAGTACGCGTTCGCCGGCGACGTCGCGACGGTCACGGCTGAGCCGAAGCTGATGCTGCTCGACGACGGGCCGGGTAAGGCGATCGGCATCGACCACGTGATCGGTCGCGTGCCGATCGCCGCCTTCGGCAACTCCGACGGCGACCTCGCGATGCTGCAGACGACGACCAACAGCCCGGCCAGCAGGTCGCGCCCCCGCTTGGCGGCGTTCGTCTGGCATACGGACGCGGTACGCGAGTACGCGTACGACCGCAATACGTCGGTCGGCCGTCTGAGCGAAGGCCTCGACCTCGCGCCGCGGCTCAGCTGGTTACTGATCGACATGAAGAACGACTGGAAAGTCATCTTCCCGCACGAGCTCAAGCCGTAGCGTCGGCTAAGGGTCTGACCCCTAACATGCAATCCACTTCATGTTAAGGGTCAGACCCTCGAGGTGGGCAGTTAGAATCTGCCGATGGCCGATCCGCCGCCCGCCGCCGCGCCGCGCAAGGAGACGTGGCGCGAGGCGCTCATCAACCCGCGGATGCTCATCTGCGTGTTCACGGGCTTTTCCTCCGGCCTGCCGCTCTACCTCCTGATCAACCTCGTCCCGGCCTGGCTCAAGTCCGAGGGCGCGGATTTGAAGCAGATTGGCCTCTTCGCACTGATCGGCCTGCCGTACACGTGGAAGTTCGTCTGGTCGCCGCTGGTCGACCGCTACGCGCTGCCCTGGCTGGGTCGCCGCCGCGGCTGGATGTTCCTGATGCACGTCACGCTGATCGCGTCCATCGCCGCGCTTGGCGTCCTGCAGCCTGCGACCGAGATCTGGACCATCGCCTACCTCGCGGCCGGCGTCGCGCTCTTCTCGGCCACGCTCGACATCGCGATCGACGCCTACCGCCGCGAGCTGCTGCCCGAGGTCGAGCTGGGCCTCGGCAATTCGATCCACGTCAACGCGTACCGCATCTCGAGCCTCGTCCCAGGCTCGCTGTCGCTGATCCTCGCCGACCGGATGCCGTGGCCATCGGTGTTCTTCGTGACCGCCCTCTTCATGCTGCCCGGTCTCGCGATGACGCTGATGGTCCGCGAGCCGGCCGCGACCGCTGCCGCGCCGAAGACGCTGCGCGACGCGGTGGTGCTGCCGTTCCGCGAGTTCATCGAGCGCTCCGGCTGGCGCGATGCGCTGCTGATCCTCGCGTTCATCTTTCTCTACAAGCTGGGCGACAGCATGGCCACGGCGCTCGCCACGCCGTTCTACCTCGAGATGGGCTTCACCAAGACGGAGATCGGGGTCGTCGCCAAGAACGCCGGCCTGTGGGCAAGCGTGATCGGCGGCATGCTGGGCGGCCTCTGGATGGTCAAGATCGGCATCAACCGCGGCCTCTGGCTCTTCGGCGTCGTCCAGCTCGTGTCGATCCTCGGCTTCGCGTGGTTGGCGTGGCTCGGCCGGCCCGACGTCGTAGCACTCGGCGTGGTCATCGCGTTCGAGGCGCTGGGCGTGGGCCTCGGCACCGTCGCCTACGTCGCCTTCATCGCCCGGGCGACCAACCCCCGCTTCACGGCGACCCAGTTCGCGCTCTTCACCAGCCTGTCGGCGGTGCCGCGGACCGTCGTCAACGCCACGACCGGCTGGATCGTCGCCCAGACCGGCTGGTTCAATTTCTTCCTGATCTGCACGGTGCTCGCGCTGCCCGGAATGGCATTACTCTTGCGTGTCGCTCCATGGCACGCACAGGCCGGGGAGGAGGGTCGCCGATGAATCCGTACAAGTTCAGCGCCATCGCGCACCGCGACCACGACTACTGCAACCCGATCGCCGCCCCCAAGGTCGAGCGCCTGCTCGATCTCCTGCCGCTCGACGAGACGTCGATGGTGCTCGACCTCGGGTGCGGGCGCGCCGAGCTGGCGCTGCGGATCATCGAGCGTTTCGGCTCGAACGTGGTGGCGATCGACCGTTCGTCGATGATGCTCGACCAGGCGCGCGAGCGCGCGGAGTGGACGGGTGCGCTCGGCAAGCTCCATCTCGACGACGTCGACATCCGCGACTTTCGGGCGGACCCGGAGACGTTCCACCTGTCGGTCATGCTCGGGGCCGGCGGCATTGCCGGCGGCATGTCCGGCATCTGCCACCAGCTCAAGGCCTGGACCAAGGGCGGCGGCTACATCCTGATCGGCGAGGGTTACTGGCGCACGCGCGCCCACCCGGACTACCTCGCCGTGCTCGGGGCGGAGCACGGCGAATTCCTCGACCACCGCGGCAACGTCCAGGCCGGCATCGAGGCGGGCCTGATTCCGATGCACGCGACCACGGCCAACAGCGACGAGTGGGACGAGTACGAGTGGAAGTACTGCCGGTCGATCGAGCGCTACGCGCGCGAGCAGGCGGACGACCCGGACGTGCCGGCAATGCTGGAGCGCATCCGGAAGTGGCGCGACGCCTACCTGCGCTGGGGCCGCGACACGCTGGGTTTCGCGATGTACCTCTTCTACCGTCCCGGCACCCGCATCGGCTAGCCCTATCCCGCCAGGGGTCTGACCCTTAACATGCATTCCAGTGCATGTTAAGGGTCAGACCCTGATCCGGGGCCGTCCCGGCGCCGAGCCGCGGCGTCCGGGGTTTTTGCTATATTCGACCGTCAGAGCCGGATCGCACCGGCCGCCCGCCGTACCCGGTTGTCCGTCACTTCCTGGAGGTCCCTCATGCGTTTCGCCCGTTCCCTCGCCGCGGCCGCGTTCGGCCTGGCGGCGCTCGTTGCGGCGCCCGCGTCGGCGCAGCAGTTCATCAACATCCTCACCGGCGGCCAGAGCGGCGTGTACTACCCGCTGGGCGTCGCGCTGGCCCAGGTCTACGGCAAGGCCATCCCCAACGTGAAGTCGACGGCGCAGGTGACCAAGGCCTCGGCCGAGAACCTCAACCTGCTGCAGGCCGGCCGCGGCGAGTTGGCGCTGACGCTGGGCGACGCGCTGTCCGACGCGTGGAAGGGCGACGAGGAGGCCGGCTTCAAGACGCCGCTCAAGAAGCTGCGCGGGCTGTCGGCCACCTATAACAACTACATCCAGATCGTGGCGAGCGCCGATTCGGGCATCAAGACGCTGGCCGACCTGAAGGGCAAGCGGGTGTCGGTCGGCGCCGCCAAGTCGGGCACGGAGCTGAACGCCCGGGCGATCTTCAAGGCCGCCGGGCTTTCGTACAAGGACCTGGCCAAGGTCGAATACTTGCCGTTCGGCGAGTCGGTCGAACTCATCAAGAACCGCCAGCTCGACGCGACGCTGCAGTCGGCGGGCCTGGGCGTGGCGTCGATCCGCGACCTCGCGACCTCGGTCAAGATCGTCGTCGTCGCGGTTCCGCCCGAAGTCGTCGCCAAGGTCGGCGACCCCGCCTACCAGCCGGCGGTGATCCCGGCCAACACCTACGAGGGCCAGACCGCCGACGTCCCGACCGCGGCCATCCCGAACTTCCTCGTCACGCACTCGGACGTGTCCAACGACCTCGCCTACCAGATGGCCAAGGCGCTGTACGAGAACCTCGACACGATGTACGCGGCGCACAACGCGGCCAAGGCGATCAAGCGCGAGAACGCGACCAAGGGCATGCCGGTGCCGCTGCACCCGGGCGCCGAGCGCTACTACAAGGAAGTCGGCGTCATCAAGTAGCCGGCGAACGCAACTCTCCGACGATGCGGCGGCCCGGACGCGGTTCGGCCCGCCGCATCGCACTTCCGCAGGACGCCGGACCCCGCCGCGAGGTGCCGCGATGACGACGCTGAACGACGCCGAGGAGATCGGCGGCAAGCTCAACCTGCCGCGCGCCGTCTTCTGGATCGCGATCGCCTTCTCGTCGTTCCAGGTCGTCACCGCCGCGTTCTCGCCGCTGTCGAGCCAGGTGGTGCGGGCGATCCACGTCGGCTTCGTGCTGCTGATGGTGTACGCGCTGCACCCGGTGCTGTTCCGGAGTGCGGCCGGCCGCGCCGCGGGCTGGGTGCTGGGGCTCGTCGGGTTCGCATTCTCGTTCTACCACTGGATCTTCGAGGCGGACCTGACGCAGCGCGCCGGCGAGCTCACGGCCTTCGACTTCGTGATCGGCACCGTGACGATCGTGCTCGTGTTCGACGCGGCGCGGCGGATGATGGGCTGGGCGCTGCCGTTCATCTGCGCGCTGTTCCTCGCCTACGCGCTGCTCGGGCAGTACCTGCCGGGCGCGCTCGCGCACCGCGGCTACTCGTTCGAGCAGGTGGTGAGCACGCTCTCCTTCGGCACCGAGGGCATCTACGGCACGCCGACCTACGTGTCGTCGACGTACATCTTCCTGTTCATCCTGTTCGGCTCGTTCCTCGAGCAGGCCGGGATGATCGCGCTGTTCACCGACTTCGCGCTGGGCACCGTCGGCCACACGCGCGGTGGCCCGGGCAAGGTCAGCGTGATCAGTTCCGGGCTGATGGGGACGATCAACGGATCGGGCGTGGCCAACGTCGTCACCACCGGCCAGTTCACGATCCCGCTGATGAAGCGCTTCGGCTATTCGCCGGCGTTCGCGGGCGGCGTGGAGGCGACCTCCTCGATGGGCGGCCAGATCATGCCGCCGGTGATGGGCGCGGTCGCGTTCATCATGGCGGAGACGATCAACGTCCCGTACGTCGAGATCTGCAAGGCGGCGGCGATCCCGGCGATCCTGTACTTCGTCACCGCGTTCTGGATGGTGCACCTCGAAGCCGGCCGCAAGGGCCTGCTCGGCCTGCCCAAGGACGAGTGCCCGAATCCGTGGACCGCGGTGCGCCAGCGCTGGTACCTGCTGCTGCCGCTGATCGGCCTCGTCGTGCTTCTGTTCTCGGGCTACACGCCGCTCTTCTCCGGCACCGTCGGCCTGGGCCTCACCGTGATCCTGATCTTCGGCGCCGCCGTGCTGTCGGGCGTGCGCAACCTCCCGCTGCGCTTCCTGTTCTGGGTGCTGCTGGGCTTCGCGTGCGCGGGCTTCGTCCAGTTCGGCGTGATCACGTTCTTCGCGATCATCGCGGTGCTGGTGGCGCTCGTCTACGCGCTGCGCCGCGAGCGCGGCGCGCTGCGCCTGTCGGTGACGGCGCTGGCCGACGGTGCGCGGCACGCGCTGCCGGTGGCGATCGCCTGCGCGCTGGTCGGCGTCATCATCGGCGTCATCAACCTGACCGGTGTGGCCGCCGAGATCGGCGGCAAGATCATCCTCATCGGCGAGGGCAACCTCTTCCTCGCGCTGTTCCTGACGATGATCGTCTGCCTGGTCCTCGGCATGGGTATCCCGACGATCCCGAACTACATCATCACGAGCTCGCTGGCGGCCCCGGTGCTGCTGAAGCTCGGCGTGCCGCTCATCGTGTCGCACATGTTCGTGTTCTACTTCGGCATCATGGCCGATCTGACGCCGCCGGTCGCGCTGGCCGCGTTCGCCGCCGCGTCGATCGCGAACGAGAGCGGCCTCAAGATCGGCATCCAGGCGGTGCGGATCGCCATTGCCGGCTTCGTGATCCCGTACATGGCCGTCTATGCGCCGGCGCTGATGCTGCAGGGCGGCGATCTCTTCGACACCGCCTACGTCGTCGGCAAGGCGCTGCTCGCCGTCGGGCTCTGGGGCGCCGGCGCGATCGGCTTCCTGTTCGCGCCGCTCAACTGGCTCGAGCGCATCGTGGCGATCGGCGCCGCCGCGTTCCTGATCGTCGCGCTGCCGCTGACCGACGAGATCGGTTTCGCGGCGTGTGCGCTCTTCCTCGTGTGGCACGCGCTGCGCGCGCGCCGGCACCGGACGCTGCAGCCCGCCAAGTGAGCCTGTCTGCGCTCGGCGTGTGCCTCGCACTCGCCGCGCAGCCGGCGGCCCCGCCGGTATTCGTGCCCGCGCAGCGGTTCACGCTCGCGTGGACGCACTCGATCGAGAAGGTGCGCTGGGAAGAGGACTACGAGGTCGCGGCGCCCGTCGACGCGGCGGCCGCGCCGGCGCTGCTCGCCGTGGCCGCGCGCGTGCGCGGCTCCGGCGCCGGCATGGAGCCGCCGCCGGGTGCGGTGCTGCGCAACGGGTGGTACGAATTCGTGCCGGCGCAACGCGTGCACGCAGACCTCGCGCTCACGCGCTCGGCGTACACGGCGGACTATGAACTCTGCGTGGACGGCGGCTGCCGCCCGCTGTCCGCGCTGCTGCCGTCCGACGGCGGCGTGACGCGGCTCTCCGCTTGCCGGGCGCCGGGGTAGCGATGTTCCCCCCGAAAGGCGCTGCGCGCCGCTCCCCCCGAGGGGAGCCGCGCGCCTTGGGGCGGCCCAGCGGCGCGCGTCACGGGGAGCCGGCCAGCCGCTCGATCGCCTCGGCGATCTCCAGCCACTCGGTCTCGAGCCGCGCGAGCTGCCAGGTGAGTTCGCCTTGCCGCGCGACCTTGTCCTTCAGCGCATCCCTGGCGTCGTCCGTGTAGGCGTCCGGGCTCGCGAGCCACGCGTCGAGCGCGTCCTTCTCGCTCGTGAGCGCAGCCATCTCGCGCTCGAGGGCGGCCTGCTTCGCCGCGAGCGGCTTGCGGGCATCGGCCAAGCGCTGGCGCGCGGCCGCTTCGTCGCGCTTCTGCTGCCTGCGGTCGGCGGCCGGTGCCGGCGCCATGGACTTCGCGTCGTCGGCACGCGCGCGGCGCGCGGCGGAGAGCACCCAGTCGCGATAGTCGTCGAGGTCGCCGTCGAACGGCGCGACGGTGCCGTCGGCGACGAGCCACAGCGCGTCGGTGGTGGCGCGCAGCAGGTGGCGGTCGTGAGCGACGACGACCAGCGCGCCGTCGTAGTCCTGCAGCGCCTCGGTCAGCGCCTCGCGCATCTCGATGTCGAGGTGGTTGGTCGGCTCGTCGAGCAGCAGCAGGTTCGGCCGCTGCCGGACGATCAGCGCCAGCGTGAGGCGCGCGCGCTCGCCGCCGGAAAAATTGCCGACGGGGGAGGTCGCCATCTCGCCGCGGAAGTCGAAGCCGCCCAGGTAATCGCGGTGCTCCTGCTCGCGCGCGTCGGGCTCGAGCTGGCGCAGGTGCCACAGCGGCGTGTGCTCGTCGCGCAGCTGTTCCACCTGGTGCTGCGCGAAGTAGCCGAGGCGCAGTCCCTGCGCGGTTCGACGATGGCCGGCGCGCGGCGCGAGCGTGCCCCCGATCGCCTTCAGCAGCGTCGACTTGCCGGCGCCGTTGGGGCCGAGCAGGCCGACGCGGTCGCCGGCGAGGATGCCCCAGGTCAGGTGCGCGAGCACCGGCGGCCGGTCGGCATAGGCGAGCGTGGCGTCCTCGAGCAGCACCAGCTGGCGCGCGGTCGACGCGACCGGCGCGAACTCGAACTCGAATGGGCTGTCGACGTGCGCGGCAGCGATGAGTTCCATGCGCTCGAGCGCCTTGATCCGGCTCTGCGCCTGCTTCGCCTTGGTCGCCTTCGCGCGGAAGCGGTCGACGAACGACTGCAGGTGCGCGATCTGCCGCTGCTGCTTCGCGTACGTCGCCTGCTGCAGTGCAAGTTGCTGCGCGCGCTCGCGCTCGAACTGCGCGTAGTTGCCCGTGTACGACACGAGCTTGCGTCCGTTGAAGTGCACGATGCCGTCGACCACGCCGTCGAGGAAGTCGCGGTCGTGCGTGATCAGCAGCAGCGTGCCCGGGTAGCGACCGAGCCAGTCCTCCAGCCACAGCACGGCGTCGAGGTCGAGGTGGTTGGTCGGCTCGTCGAGCAGCAGCAGGTCCGAGCGGCACATCAGCGCCTGCGCGAGATTGAGGCGCATCCGCCAGCCGCCGGAGAAGCTCGCAACCGCGTCGTCGTGGCGCGCGTCGGCGAAGCCCAGTCCGGCCAGCAGCGCGGCGGCGCGCGCGCGCGCGCTGTAGCCGCCGACGGCCTCGAAGCGGTGGTGGAGGTCTGCGAGTGCCGCACCGTCGTGCGCGGGGTTCGCCTCGGCGGCGGCGAGCGCCTGCTCGATCGCGCGGAGCTCGCGGTCGCCGTCGAGCACGAACTCGATCGCGCGCGCGTCCACCGGCGGCGTCTCCTGCGCGACGTGCGCGATCGTCCACGCGGCCGGCACGTCGATCGACCCCGCGTCGGGGATGAGCTCGTGCCGGATTGCCGCGAACAGGCTCGACTTGCCGCTGCCGTTCGCCCCGACCAGGCCGAGCTTGTGCCCCGGGTGCACGGCCAGGCTTGCGCCCTCCAGCAGGCGCCGCGTCCCGCGGCTGATCGTCAGGTTGCTGATGCGCAGCATCGCGCCGGTCCTTGAGGGTCTGACCCCTAATATGCAGTGGAGTGCATGTTAAGGGTCAGACCCTTACGGGGAATCACCGCAGGTCGTGGTCGTAGTCGACGATCAGCGGTGCGTGGTCGGAAAAGCGCCGGGCCTTGTAGATGGCCGCCTGGCGCGCCTTGGCGGCGATGCCGGGGGTCGCGATCTGGTAGTCGATCCGCCACCCGACGTTCTTCGCCCACGCCTGCCCGCGGTTCGACCACCATGTGTATTGCTCCGGCCGCGGGTCGATGCGGCGGAACACGTCGACGAAGCCCAACTCGTCGAACACACGCGAAAGCCACGCGCGCTCCTCCGGCAGGAAGCCCGAGTTCTTCTGGTTGCCGCGCCAGTTCTTCAGGTCGATGGGCTGGTGCGCGATGTTCCAGTCCCCGCACAGGATGATTTCCCGCCGCATCCGACGCAGTTTCGCCAAGTGCGGCAGGAACGCCTCGAGGAAACGGAACTTCGACGCCTGCCGATGGGGTCCGCTCGACCCGGACGGCAGGTAGAGGCTGATCACCGAAACTTCGCGGAAGTCCGCGCGCAGATAGCGGCCCTCGCAGTCGAACTCGCGGCTGCCAAAGCCGGTGACGAACCGCGCCGGCGCGCGCGAGTAGATGCCGACACCCGAGTAGCCCCTCTTTTCGGCCGGGTGAAACGACGCCGTGCACTTGCGCGGTGCGCGCAGAGAGGCCGGCACGTCGTCGTGGTGCGCTTTGAGCTCCTGGACGCAGACGACATCCCACGGATCGATGCGCGCGAGCCAGCGCGCGAAGCCCTTGCGCTCTGCGCTGCGGATGCCGTTGACGTTGAGGGTGATGACGCGCATGGCCGGGCGAAAAACGCGCGAGTGTACCTGACGCGCCGCCGCGGCCCGGGCGCCGCCGGCAAACGCGACGCAACCCGCGTCGGGGCAAGCCGGCAGGCGCTATACTCGCCCGAATCTCAAGAAGAATCAGGGCAGTGTCCGACTTCCGGCAGGACTTTCTCGCCTTCGCCTTGGCACGCGAAGTGCTTCGATTCGGTGAATTCGTCACCAAAGCGGGGCGCGAGACACCGTATTTCTTCAACGCCGGATTGTTCAACGACGGCGACAGCCTCCGCCGGCTCGGCCGGTTCTACGCGGAAACGCTGCTGGCGTCGGGCATCGGTTGCGACCAGATCTTCGGACCGGCGTACAAGGGCATCACCCTTGCCGCCGCGATGGTCATCGCGCTGGCCGAAAAAGGGCACAATCTGCCGTTCAGCTTCAACCGCAAGGAAGCGAAGGACCACGGCGAGGGCGGTGTCGTCGTCGGGGCGCCGCTGGCCGGGCGCGTGGTGATCGTCGACGACGTCATCACCGCCGGCACCTCGGTGCGGGAGTCGGTGGAACTGATCCGGGCCCAGGGCGCCAACCCCGCCGGAGTCCTGATCGCGTTGGATCGCATGGAGCGCGGGCTGGGCGACCGGTCCGCGGTGCAGGAGGTTCGGGAGACGTACGGCATTCCGGTCGTCGCCATCGCGACGCTGGACGACCTGATGGCGTTCCTGGCCGGCCGGCCCGAGTTGCACGCGCACGCGGCGGCGGTTGCCGCGTACCGCGCGCGCTACGGTGTCGAGCCGCGAGCCGGGAACGGCTGACGGCGCGCCGCGTCCAAGGCAATTGGAGCGCCACGCCGTGAAACGATTCCGCACGCGCATCGCCCTCTCGACGGCCGCCGCCGCGTGCGCGCTCGCGCTGGTCGCACCCGCGCCTGCGGCGACGTACAAGTGGGTCGACGAGAACGGCAAGGTCCACTACGGCGACAAGCTCCCGCCCGAACAGATCAACAAGGGCAGCGTCCAACTCGACAAGAACGCCAACCCGATCAAGCGCATCGAGCCCGCGCCCACGCCGGAGCAGCGCCGGGCCAAGGCCGAGGAAGAGGCGCGGCAGAAGGACCTCGCCCGCGAGCGGGACCTCCTCGAACGGCGCGACCGCGCGCTGCTGGCGACGTACACGACGGAGTCCGAGATCGACCTCGCGCGCAAGCGGGCGCTGGCGACGATCGACGCCCAGGTCCAGTCGTCCACCGCGTACTCGGCGACGCTGTCCAAGCGCAAGGTCGAGCTCGACCGGCAGGTGAAGGCTCTCGGCGAAAAGCCGATCACGCCCGCCCTCGAGCGCGAACTCGCGTCGGTCAACGGTGAATTGCAGAAGCAGGCGGACCTGATCGCACTGAAGCAGAAGGAGATCGTAGCCGTCAACGCCAGGTACGACGCCGACAAGGCGCGCTGGGCCGACCTGCGTGCCCGCACCGCGGCCATGGCGGCTGGACAGGCGCTGCCCAGGGAAGCGCCCCCCAAGGAAGCCCCGACGCTGACGCCGACGAGGGCAAAGAAGTAGGCCGCCCGCCCCTCGCGCGATGGCACGACCATTGCGGATCGGGGCCCCATGAACGTGGTCCACGCCTGCCTGCGGGCACTCGCGACCGGCATCGTCGCCGCTTTCGTTGCGTCGTCCGCGCTGGCGGCGGACCCGCCGCCGTCGTTGCTCGGCACCCCCGCCGGCCCCACCTCCGGCCCCACGTCCGGCCCCACGTCCGGACCGCCCGCCCCGCCGGGGCCGGCAATCACCCGCCAAAAGGCCGTCGGGGTCGACTTCGGACTCATCGACCCCGGCGTGCCGACCGCGCCGGCGGAACTCGCCGTCGAGCTCTTCGACGGCCGCTTCGTAACGCTGGACCGGTTGCGCATCGACGTCCGCGCGCCTGGCAACTACACGTGGTACGGCCGCGTGCGCGGCTTCGGACGCAGCGACGCCGTGCTGACCGTCGTCGACGGGTACGTCGCGGGCTCGATCGTCGTCGTCGACGCCGAGGCCCGCACCACGGTGGCCTTCGAGCTGCTCTCGGGACCCGACGGCACGCCGTGGCTGCGTGAGCTCGACCCGGCCGGCTTCCCGCGCGACCACCCGGAAGGCAGCGAAGGGCGCACGATCCCGCCGCAAGGCCTGGGTGGGGCGCTGCAGTCGCCGCAGGACACGCCGGTCGCCGACTCCGGCAGCACCGTCGACGTGATGGTCGTGTACAGCAACCAGACGGCCGCGGCGGCGGGGGGGAGCATCGTCGCGCAGATCCAGCAGGCGGTCGACCGCGCGAACCTCGCGTACGCGAACAGCAACATCGCGCCGCGGCTGCGCCTCGTCCACTACGCGCAGGTTGCCTACAACGAGAGCGGCAACTTCAATACCGATCTCGACCGGATCACCAGTACAAACGACGGCCACATGGACGAGGTCCACACGTGGCGCGACACGTATGCGGCCGACCTCGTGAGCCTGTTCATCGAGAACGGCGCGTACTGCGGCCTCGGCTGGCTCAACTCGTCCGCCGGCTATGGCTTCACCGCGGTGAACCGCGGCTGCGCGAGCGGCAACCTGAGCTTCGCGCACGAACTGGGGCACAACTTCGGCGCGCACCACGATCCCTACGTCGCCAACAACACCTACTACGCCCACGGCCACGGCTATACCTACACCCCCGCGAAGTGGCGCACGGTGATGGCCTACAACGACGCGTGCTCGGGTGTCGGCGGTTGCACGCGCATCACGTATTTTTCCAATCCCGACGTAACGTATGGCAACCCGCCCGTCGCCGCGGGCACGACGACGACCCACGACAATGCGCGCGTGCACGACGACCGCGCGAACGCGGTCGCCAACTTCCGCACCGCGATTGCCGCGTGGGCGCCGAGTGTCGCGACCATCGCCGGCAGCGGCGTTACCGGGAGCGGCGCCACGCTCAATGGCCTCGTCAGCAGCAACGGCGCGAGCACGACGGTGACGTTCCAGTACGGCCCCACGACGAGCTACGGCACCACGGCGACGGCGGCGCAGAGCCCGCTCGTGGCCGGGTCCGCGGGCGCGGCGGTGTCGGTGGCCGTGGGCGGTCTCGCGTGCGGCACGCTGTACCACTACCGCGTCGTCGGCGCCAACACGACCGGCACGACCAACGGCGGCGACTGGACGTTCACGACGGCCGCCTGTCCGGTTGGAGCACCCACGGTTACCACGACCGCGGCGACGGCGGTTGCCGCCACGGGCGCGACGCTCAACGGCACCGTCAGCAGCAACGGGTCGACCACGACGGTCACGTTCCACTATGGACTCACGACGAGCTACGGCAGCACGGTGACGGCCGCGCAGAGCCCGCTCGCGTCGAACGCAGCCGGCGCAGCGGTGTCGGCTGCGATCGCCGGTCTCGCGTGCAACACGACGTACCACTTCCGCGTCGTCGGTGCGAACAACGCGGGCACGACCAATGGCGGCGACGTCACGTTCACGACGTCCGCCTGCGCGGCGACCGCACCGACCGTGACGACCACGGCGGCCACGAGCGTCGGAACCGCCGGCGCCACGCTGAACGGCACGGTCACGAGCAACGGCGCGTCGACGACGGTCACGTTCCACTATGGACTCACGACGAGCTACGGCAGCACGGTGACGGCCGCGCAGAGCCCGCTCGCGTCGAATGCAGCCGGCGCGGCGGTGTCGGCTGCGATCGCCGGCCTCGCGTGCAACACGACGTACCACTTCCGCGTCGTCGGGGCGAACGGCAACGGCACGACCAATGGCGGCGACGTCACGTTCACGACGTCCGCCTGCGCGGCGACCGCACCGACCGTGACGACCACGGCAGTCACGAGCGTCGGAACCGCCGGCGCCACGCTGAACGGCACGGTCACGAGCAACGGCGCGTCGACGACGGTCACGTTCCAGTACGGGACGACGACGGGGTACGGCAGCACGGTCACCGCCGCGCAGAGCCCGCTCGCGTCGAACGCATCCGGCGCGGCGGTGTCGGCTGCGATCGCCGGCCTCGCGTGCAACACGACGTACCACTTCCGCGTCGTCGGTGCGAACAACGCGGGCACGACCAATGGCGGCGACGTCGCGTTCACGACCGCGACGTGCGTGGGCACGGCGACGACGACCGCAGTCGCGTCGAACGCGAACCCGAGCACGACGGGCACCGTCGTCACGTTCGCCGCGACGGTGACGGGTGCCGCGCCGACCGGCAGCGTGGCGTTCACCGCGGGTGGCAACCCGATCGCGGGCTGCGCGGCCGTGGCGCTGACGGGCACCGGGAACACCCGCACGGCGACGTGCGCGACCGGGGCGCTCGCCGCCGGCACGCACGTGCTTGTCGCGAGCTACGCGGGCAATGCGCTCAACACGCCGTCGGCATCCGCGGCGCTCGCGCAGCAGGTGGTGGCGGCGCTGCCGATCACCGGCACGGTCGTCGCCAATCCGTACGGCACGATGAGCGTGCAGGGCGGCACGCTCAACGGCAACCTGCTGACGCTGACCAACCCCGTTGCGACGATCCAGTTGGGAACCCTTGCCGGCGATGCCGATGCCGCGGGTGCCGCGGGCGCGTCCGCGCAGATCGACTTCCAGGGGTTGCACGTGGGACCGGGCAACACGCTGACGATCCGCTCCGGCGCGGCCGGACAGGTGCTCGTGCTGCGCAACGTCACGGCGACGGGCAGCGCGATCGGCGGCACGCTGCAGGCGGTCGGCGGCAACGGCGCACCGCCGCCGGAGTTGTACGTGTCGAATCCCAACGGCATCGCGATCGCCGCGTCCGGCAGCGTGCTGGCGCCGGCGGGGCTGGCGCTCGACGCGCTCGACGCGACGTGGCTCGCCGGGCAGAACCTGACGCACGCGGGGGTCGCCGACGGCGGCCCGAGCCTCGGCCTGTACGGTGCGAACATCCGCGGCGGCGGCGCGTTCCGCGGCAACGCGATCGGCGTGCACACGTTCGGCAGCGCGAACAATCCGGTCAACGGCGCGGACTTCCTGCAGAACGGGTTGCAGCTTCACCCGTCGACCGGCAACGCGCTGGCGCTGACCATTCACGGCTACGGCCCGGTCAAGCAGGTGTTCAACCTGCACGCACACGGCAACGCGACGGCGTGGCTGCCCTCGGCGTGGCCGGCGGGGTGGACGCTGCCCGCCAACAACGCGGTGATACCGCCCGGCGGCGTGCGCCCGGCCGGCGTGCCTCAGCCCGCGTACGGCGGCGGCAGCATGATTCTGCAGGCGACCGGATCGCTCAAGCTCATCGATGGCGGCACCAATGACTTCGTGTTTCCGGGCGCGATCGTGCTGAAGGCGGGCGGCGACCTGGATGTGAACGGCGTGATGGTGAATCAGGGATGGACGACGTCGGGCCAGTCGTTCCAGGGCCTGTTCTTCGAGTCGCCGAACATCGTGAGCGCGGGCGGCCTGATCTACCTGTTCGGCAACGATCTCAACTGGATGAACTTCAGTACGCTGCCGCAGCAGTACGTGCGGGCGTTCAGCTTGAAGCGCGATGCGGACGGGAGCGCGAGCTTCGCCGCGACGGATTCGACGACGCCGCATCTGAACACCTACTCGGTGATTCAGGGCACCGCGGCAGCCGGCGGGTGCTGGGTGTGTCAGGTGAACACGGCGCCGGTGAACCTGTACGGGCCGTAGCGTACGCCCCTCACCCCAGCCCTCTCCCCGCTTCGCGGGGCGAGGGAGCGCGTCGGCGCGATGCGTGCCATCATTCTCTCTCTCCCCGGAACGGGGAGAGGGTTGGGGTGAGGGGCGCGCTCACGACGAGGTGCCGCCTCACCGTGGAGATGCGAGTTCGACCCCACCCGCGGGCCGCCCGGCCGTACCTGCGATAATCGCGCTTTTCGGCATCCCGCAAAGCGCATCCCGCCATGGCCCAGTACGTGTACACGATGAACCGCGTGGGGAAGACCGTTCCCCCCAAGCGCGTCATCCTGAAGGACATCTCGCTGTCGTTCTTCCCCGGCGCCAAGATCGGCGTGCTGGGCCTGAACGGCTCCGGCAAGTCGAGCCTGCTGCGCATCATGGCCGGGGAGGACCGGGAGTTCGAGGGCGAGGCGGTGCCGATGCCCGGCCTGCGCATCGGCTTCCTGCCGCAGGAGCCGCAGCTGAAGCCCGAGCAGACGGTGCGCGAGGCGGTCGAGGAAGGCATGGGCGACGTGCTCGCCGCAAAGGAGGGCTCGACCGCGTCTACGCCGCGTACGCGGAGCCGGACGCCGACTTCGACGCGCTCGCTGCCGAGCAGGCGAAGTACGAGGCCATCATCGCCGCGTCGGGCGCGGACTCCGACGTGCAGATGGAGATTGCCGCCGACGCACTGCGGCTGCCGCCGTGGGACGCGAAGATCGCCAACCTCTCGGGCGGCGAGAAGCGCCGCGTCGCGCTGTGCCGGCTGCTGCTGTCGAAGCCCGACATGCTGCTGCTCGACGAGCCGACCAATCACCTCGACGCCGAGAGCGTCGACTGGCTGGAGCAGTTCCTGACGCGCTTCCCGGGCACGGTCATCGCGGTCACGCACGACCGCTACTTCCTCGACAATGCCGCCGAGTGGATTCTCGAGCTCGACCGCGGCTACGGAATCCCGTACAAGGGCAACTACAGCGCGTGGCTCGAGCAGAAGGAGAAGCGCCTCGAGACCGAGTCGAAGCAGGAGGCCGCGCGCATCAAGGCGATGAAGCAGGAGCTGGAGTGGGTGCGGCAGAACCCGAAGGGGCGCCAGGCGAAGAGCAAGGCGCGCATCACGCGCTTCAACGAGCTCGCGTCCTACGAGCACCAGCAGCGCAACGAGACCAACGAGATCTTCATCCCGGTCGCCGAGCGGCTGGGCGACGCGGTGATCGAGTTCGAGCACGTGCGCAAGGCGTACGGCGACAAGCTGCTGATCGACGACCTTTCGCTGCGCATCCCGCCGGGCGCGATCGTCGGCATCATCGGACCCAACGGCGCCGGCAAGTCGACGATCTTCCGGATGATCGCGGGCAAGGAGCAGCCGGACGCCGGCAAGATCACGATCGGCCACACCGTGCAGATGGCGGTAGTCGACCAGACGCGCGAATCGCTGCCCAACGACAAGACCGTGTGGGAGGCGATCTCCAACGGTCAGGACATCCTCACCGTTGGCAAGTTCGAGATGCCGTCGCGCGCGTACCTCGGCCGCTTCAACTTCAAGGGCGGCGACCAGCAGAAGGTCGTCGGGACGCTCTCGGGTGGGGAGCGCGGACGCCTGCACCTCGCGGCGACGCTGCTCAAGGGCGGCAACGTGCTGCTGCTGGACGAGCCGTCGAACGACCTCGACGTCGAGACGCTGCGCGCGCTGGAGGAGGCGCTGCTGGAGTTCGCCGGCACCGCGCTCGTCATCTCGCACGACCGCTGGTTCCTCGACCGCATCGCCACGCACATCCTCGCGGCGGAAGGCGACTCGCAGTGGACGTTCTACGCCGGCAACTACCACGACTACGAGGAAGACAAGAGGAAGCGTCTGGGCGAGGAGGGCGCGAAGCCGCACCGGATCCGCTACAAGGCGCTGATGTAGCGGCGCGGCGAGGATCCAGCGCCGCGCGCAGCGCTTGCGCTAGTACCAGTAGTCGGCCACGCAGCGCCCGTCGCGCGGCAGGTCCTTGAACGTGTCGAGCCCATCGAAGCGGTCGATCGGGATGCGCGCGACCCCGTCGGGCTCGGCCAGCCGCAGGTTGACCGCGATGCGGCGGCGGCCCTGGTCGTCCGGCTGCTGCCCGCGCCAGTACGCGACGCAGCCGCAGGTCGGGCAGAAGTGGAACTCGATCCACTTGCCGCGGATGTATTTCTGTGTCGGCCCGGAGACCGTGATCCCTTCGCCCTCGTGGTCGTAGGCCCACAGCACGCCGTAGCGGCGGCACACCGTGCAGTTGCATGCCGTCGCGCCCTCCGGCACGCCGGCGAAGCGCCAGCGCACGGCGCCGCAGTGACAGGATCCCTCGAGCATCTCCGCGCGCCTCCTTCCCGTCGTCGAAGCGTCGGGCGCCATCATGCCCGAGCGGCGGCGCGCGGCAAAGGGCGCCGCGCGCGGCATCGGCGCGGGCCGGTCACGCGCCGGCGTCTCGGTCGCCGCGGACGAGCGCCACGAGCCAGACGCCGGCAAACCAGAGCGTGCCGATCGCCGTCAACGCGGCGATCGCAACCGCCGCGATCGCGAAAACCTGCCCCAGCGTGTCGCGGCCTGCATCCCGGAACTCGGCGGCGAGCAGCCACGCGCTGGCCGCGGCCAGCCACGGCACCAGCGAGAGCACGACGAATGCCGCCAGCGCCGAGAGCAGCCGCGCGATCCGTGCCACGCCGCGGTCAGTCCATGTGCTCGATGCCGTCGGGCAGGCGGACCCAGCGGTGCATCCGCGTCTCGTAGACCGAGAATGTCGGCGCCGGGAACGCGGGATCCGCGAACGCCCCGACGGGCACGGCCACGCTCTCCTCGCGTCCGGCGACCGTGTAGTGGACCGTCGCGCCGCACTCGGGGCAGAAGTGGAACGTGGCGCGGCCGCCCGAATCGCCGCTGCGCACGTACTGCTTCGACGTGCCGCGGATGGTGACGGCATCGGCCGGAAGCGCGCCTGCGCGCCGAAGACGCTGCCCGTTCGCCGCTGGCAGGCGAGGCAGTGGCAGATCGACACGCGGACAGGGTCCGCGGTGGTCGTCAGCGTGAGCTGGCCGCAGGTGCAGGACGCGGTGCGCATGATCGGGGCTCCTTCCGGGTGCGAAAGCGCGGTGCGGCGTCAGGCCTCGTCGTGCGCCGCCGCCAGTTCGATCCGCAACACGTCCCCTACGTGCGGCCGTATCCCGACGGCCGCGCGCCCCGCACCCGCATCGCGAGCGCGCCGAACAGCGCCAGGCCCGCGGCAAGCAGTCCCATCGCCCACGCCGAGAGCACGGGAATCGGTGCGACCGCCGAGGTCGCCGCCGTGCACGGCGCGAAACCGACGTTTCCGTTCTGCACGTCGAAGACCACGTCGTAGCGGAAAAACGGAATCAGGCCGAGGTTCACTTCGGCAATGGTCGTCGCGCTCTTCGGCTGCGACACGTTGACCTCGTCGATGGTCGACGCGTTGCCGGTGATGAATCCCATGTCGAAGCCGCTGGTGCCCAGCGTGCCCGGCGCGGTCACGCGGAACTGCGCTCCGGAGACGACGCGGGTGTTCGTCGCGCCCGGCTGCAGGACGAGCGGATCGGGAACGACGAACGGCGGCTGCTGATGGAGATTGGTCGTCCCGCCTCCGGTGTCGAGGATCGCGGGCACGACGAAGTCGAAGTGCGTTCCCGGGATCGCCAGCGAGAAGTGGCCTTTGAACACCGCCTGCCTGTAGGTCGGATAGTTGCTGTTGGGGAATGGCGGCCCACCCTCGAGCTTTTCCATCTTGACCCACGACGTGACGCGCGAACGGATGGGATCGGTGAGGCCGACCACGACCTTGGACTCCGGACCGCCGCCGCCACAGCCGAGCTGGACCGAGAAGCCGCTGGACAGATTGCCGGGCAACTGCGGCAGCACCGCGAACAGTCCCTCCGTCGGCTTCGTGAGCCCGGAGCCGAAATCGCCGAAGAACATTCCGTACAGCGGCGGCTTGCCCGCGGCCACGTTGGCGAGCCACTGCTCGCCGTCGGAGGTGCCCGACGCCTGCGTGATCTGCCCGACTTCGGCCGTGTAGCTGATCGGCCCCTGGTCGGTGGGAATGGTGACGAGGGTCGACACGCGGTTGGCTTGAAGCTGCAGGCCGCTGCCGTACGACTGCGGGATCGTCGGACCCCCGAGCTGCGTCTGCGCCGGCCACCACGCGGCGTTGTACGCCGCGTACATGCCGGACGATCCGGTGTCGAACGTGTACAAGCGCGGCGGTCCGCCGCCCAGGCCGACCTCGATGCCGACCTTCACTCCGACGCCAGGGATGGTCACGACCTTGAGCGGGATGGTCACACTCTCCGGAGCGGCCCCCGTGGCAGGTGCCGCTGCACCCACGAGCGCCAGCGCCATTGCGCCGGCGCGCCAACCGCCATTCCACTCTCCCCGCATGCCTTCCCTCCTCTATGGCGGGGGTCGCCCGCCGTTCGCTCGGCGCGCGGACGTTCATCGCGGCACCCGGTCGCGGCGCTCGGCAGCGCAACGGCGAGACAGCATACCGTGATGCTCCCGCGCGCGGAATCCGGCGAACCCCCGCGGCGGGCGTGACCGGGTGCCGCACGAATCGGCTTGACTTCGGGTGGACTCGATGTGGCAACGAGGCGGCGCCTCCTCCCGAGCGCCGGCGATGAAAGCGATGCTGCGGTCCCTGATGCCCGCGGTCCCGATCGGGGCCGGTGCGACGGCGGTGACCGACGTCCGGGCGGCCGCCCGCTCGCGCCACTTCGCGATTCCTCTGCCCGACTGTGGTCTCGGTGGCCGCTGGTTCGCGTACATGGCGCGCGGCCAATTCCGCCACGAGCACATCGCGGTCGCGCCGCTGGTGCGGAGCGAGCGTCGCGCAGCCGGGCTCCGACAACGTGCCTGCGACGGCCCGGCGGTCAGGCGCCGCCACCCCGGAACTCCACGTGCGCAATCCAGTTGCGCTTGCGCCGCGCGAGACGGGTTTGCGTGTCCTCGCCGTCGAAGGCAGACGATGCGCGCCTGATCAGAGCGGGGTCGACGCCGTCGAACGCGTTGACGCTGACGACGGCGTAGGTCGTCCCGTCGATGTCGCAGGTGACGATGGGCGTGACCCCGCACGTCGCGCAGACGTGGAAGACGGCCGTCTTCGTGCCGAACGCGTAGCGCGTCACGCGGGCGGGATCGGCGATGGTCACGGCAACGCTGCCCGTCGGGCACGACGTCCACACGCCGGCGTGCTTGACGCAGAACGAGCAACCGCACGCGCGCGCGGGAATCTCGGCGGGCTCGGGTTCCCACCTGAGATCGAAGGCGATGTTGCCGCAGTGGCAGCTACCGTGGATGAGCATCGTTCGGTCCTCGGGTCGAGGTCACGCGCCGCGCCGCCGAGGCGGCGTCATGTGCCTGCCAAGGGCGCGACCGCCCGCAGCAGCTCCGTCGCGCGCTCGATGATCGGCCCGGCCATCGCGTCGCGCTGCATGACGGACATCGGCCCCTCGCCGAAGTACAGGCCGTCCGACACCAGGAACGTGAGGCGGACGCTGTCTGCCTCGGGCGGCGGCTTGCGCGCGTGCTCCCACGGGCCGATGCGCGCGACCACGGGCTCGGCCGCCGCGAAGAGTGCGCGCACGCGCTCCTCGAGCGACGACACGCCCTCGAACACCGCGATCCTCCCCGAGTGGTTGATGTAGCGAACGCCGCCTTCCGCGTACGCGGCGAGCGCGTCGAGGCCGTCCGTCAACCGGACCTCGACGACGACGCCGAGCAGGACCTTCGCGGGCACGTCCCGCCCCAACGCGTGCAGCCGCCGGTAAGCGAGATACCGGACCCTGCCCTCCTGCGCTGCGTCGTCCGCCAGTGCGCGCAGCGCGGCGCTGGCCGCCGGCTCGGCGAACAGCGTGGCCTGCCAGCCGGCGGGACGCGCGCCGGGCGCGGCCGCGAACGCCGCCGGACTGTCGCAGAAGAGGAGGTTGTAGACCTCGTTGGCCGCGGGGATCGCGTACGGCGCGTAGGGAGGCTCGCTCGCGGATGTCATCGTGGCGGCGGTGGGGCAGTCGGCAGCGAAGTGGTACTCCTGCAGCGGACATCCGGCTCCCGGGATCGGCCTTGGCCGGCCCGGGGGCGGCCGCTGCGGCTGCCCCTCACGAACCGTCCGCGAGCGCGCGGGCAGCTTGTGCGAGCGACAGCAGCGCTCCCTCGGCGATCTCGAAACCGCCGGTCAGCGCATGCGCCTGCCGTGCCGTCGCGCCGCCGATGCGATACGCGACCGAAATGGTGCGGCCATCGGCGCGGAACCGGATCTCGGTGTCGTACGCGCCCTCGAGCACGGGAGCCACTTTCCGGTCGAGCACGAACGCATCGAGCCGGGCCGCGAACTCCGGCAGCCGCAGCAGCGCGACGTCCGGGTTCGTGGCGCTGAACGCGGCATGGCCGATGTCCACGGAGGCATTGATGCAGAACGACGGCCAGTCGTTCGCAGGGACACGAACGATCTCGATCCAGCTCTTCCCGTCGATCGCTTCGATCCTCATCGGCTGGCGTGCCAGGGGAACGAAGCGGGCCGGCGCATCCTGCCGCTGCCCGAACCGTGGCGCAACGCGTCGCATCTCATGTGCGGTCCCCGCGCCCGAGCCGGGCCAGCGTGGCCTCGTCCGCGCCGCCGCCGAAGAACTTGTCCAGCGCTTCGCGAAAGACCGCCTCCTCCGGCGCCGCCGCCATGAAGAGCGTGAGGCACGACCGCAGCTTGACGGCGTCGATGTGACCGAGCACGCCGGTCGCATCGTTCGTCGGGAGCGCGTTGAGCACTGACACGCACTCGCGCAGCCGCGGGCCGAGGACGTCGTGCGCGAGGTAGGCGCGCGCCTCGTCCAGCGACGAGATCGCGTAGCGGACCGACATCGCGCTGAACCCGAGCCCGGCGATCTGCGGGAACACGTACCAGATCCAGTGAAAGTGCTTGCGCCCGGCGCGCAGCTCGGCGAGCGCCTGCGCGTACGTGCCGTACTGGGCATCGACGAAGCGCTGCAGCGCGTAGGGGTCGGGTGGGGCGGCGGTGGACGGCACGACGGTGCGTCTCCGTTGCGTCAGCGCCGCGCAGCGGCCGCGACCCCGCCGCGGGCCGCGCGGTGCGGACGGGCCGTGACCGACGGGGCGCGCGGGTTACGCATCCAGCCACTTGTACATGACGAGCGCGTCGACATGGCCGCGGGACGGATGGTGGAAGGCCCCGGGCAACCGGCCCACGGTGGCGAACCCCAGCTTGCTCCAGAGCCGGACCGCGCCCTCGTTGCTGGACGCCACGAGGTTGAACTGCATGGCGCGGTACCCGAGCGCGCGCGCGACCTGCTGCGAGTGCTCGCACATCGCGGTGGCGAGCCCGCGTCCCCGCGCCGCGGCCGCCACCATGTAGCCGCAATTGCAGACGTGGTCGCCCGGGCCCGCGTGGTTGGTCTTGATGTAGTACGTGCCGAGGACCTCGCCGTCCTCCTCGAACACGAACGTCTTGCGCGGATCGTCCATCCAGAGCGCCGCGGCCTGCTCGCGCGTGACGTCGCGTGGGTAGGCGTAGGTCTCGCCGGCCGCCGCGACTTCGCGGAAGATCGGCCAGATCCGGGCGAAGTCCTCGCGCGTGGCTTCGCGGATGCCCATCGGTTTCGCATTCCCCTCACGGCCCGTTGCGGCGAGGATACGCCCGCGTCGTCTCAGCCGCCATCGCGGCTTGCCTGCAGCCTGCGGCCGTTGAAGTGGAGTTGCAGCGAGGGGCAAGCCGCCAGAACATGCAGCAGCCAGCCTTCGAGCAGTCGCCCGTCCGCGGGCGCCGGGCACAGCCGAGGGCTGATGGTGCCGGCGATCGTGTTGCCGGTCCCGTTCGCCGTTGCGCTGCCGGGTTCGCTGCGTTCGAGCCGTCCCTCCCGGAACCTCAGCCGGAGCGAGGCGTCCGCCTTGCGGACCGTGACGATCAGCTCGCTGCACAACGCGTTGACGAGCGACAGTCCGATCCCCTGTAGTTGTACCGGCGCGGCGACGCCGGACGCGTGCGGAAACTCGAGGTGCTCGTAGACGAACCTCATGTAGGGGGTACCGTCGACCGCGCGGTCGATCGCGTGTCCACGCCCGTCGTCGGCGACGCTGAACACGGTACCGTCGACCGTGACCCGGATGGTCGTCGCGTGGCCGGACTGGAACTCGGCCAGCGAGTACAGCACGAGCGCGCGCACGACGCACGCGGTGAGGTCGAAGCGCTCCGCCGTCGGGTCGTGCGCGATCATCGCGGCGTTGCCGGCCGGTGCGACGCGCGCCACGCGCCGATCGGCATCGCGAGGCGGCGCGCCGCCTGCGCGCGCCCAGCGGGCTTTGGCGCCCGGCTCGACTCAGGCGGCACCGGCATTCGCGAATCCGAGTTGCTTGTAGACCGCCAGCGCGGGCAGGTTGCTCGCGGTGACGAACAGGTGAAGCTCCGGCTGGCCGGCCGCGGCCAACGTCTGCATCGCCGCGGCAACGCATTGGCGCGACAGGCCCCGGCCCTTCCATTCGGGCGCCGTGACCGCGAACGCGAGCAGCGGCTTGCCGTTCCACATCGTGACGAGCGAGGCGGAGACCAGCTGCCGGTCTCGCTCGATGCCCATCGACGCGTCCTCCACGAAGGCGCCGTAGTCGCCGTCGAAGGCAGCGCGCACGACCGCGACCGCCTCCGGCTCCGTCTCGCCTTCGTAGTCGACCGTGCCGACGTACGCTGCGTAGAAGAGCCTGCCCAGAGCCTCGATGTCCGCGCGCGTCAGCCTGCGCAGTCCGTGCGGGCTTGCCTCGCCCGGCTGCATCGCGGTGAGCGTGCGCACCAGGTGGAGCTTGCGGGCCGGGATAGTCATGGCGCTGCGTCGCGCAACCCGCTGCTCGTGCCGTGGCGCTCGGTGAACGTCGGGTTCGTAGCGGAGCGCCTGGCGCGGCGACCCGACCTGACCGCCGGACCGCAGCGAGTGGCGTCCCGGCGCCGGCGCCGGGAGCATCGCGCAACAGCCGTTCGCCGTCGACGGAAAGGCCACCGCCCGGGCATCCGCTACTTTCGTGTGTACTTGCCGTCGAAGGCCGTCGACCACGTGCCGCCGGTGCTGGCCGACTCCCAGTGCTGGCGAACGCTGCCGTCCGGATTCGGCGTCCAGGTGATCCGGTGCCGGGTGACCACGCCGGCCGCGTCGCGTGTCTCGCCTTCCAGCACCATGCTCGCACCCCGAAGTCCGCCATCGAGGAGCAGCAGGGCGCCCTGATTGTCGACCCAGGTCTGATGCCAGCGCTTGCTGCCCGGATCGTACGTGTTGAGGCTCTCGCCGGCATAACCCTTGCCCGTGTCGTACCGCTCGTGGAGTACGCAGCCGCCATACTCGGACTGGATCTGGTTGACGCCCGCCAGCTTGCCGTCCGGCGTATGGACCTTCCAGGTCCCGAGCCAGAAGTCGAACTGGCGGAAGGTGTCGGCGGCGCACGGGCGGGTCGGGGCGGCGGCGGCCGGCAACGGTGCGAGCACGGCGAGGAGCAGGGCGGGCAGCAGGCGCTTCATCGCAATGGTCTCCCGGGAGTACTGACGATCGTCCGTGCAGGGCGCCGGGTCGGCCGCCGTCGTTCTGCGCGTGCAGGGCGCGCGAGAACAATACACGGCGCTGATCCGGGCCCGCGTAGTCCAGCGAGACGGGAACGCCGTCCTGCTCGCCGCTGCCTGGAACCAACAGGCGCGAACGACCGGCCCGGGTCCGTATGAAATCGCCGTCGCATCACTCCGAGTCGAGCGCTCCCATCGAGCGGAGGACGGCGCGCACGATCTGCTCCCTCTTGGGCAGGTCCTCCAGGCGCCGCGGCGTGTCGACGTTCAACGCGAAGAAGACGGCACCCTCCTGCGACTCGACCCAGCCCACCCACCAGCCGTAGCTTCCCTCCCAGCCCGTCTTGGCGCGCAGGATCCGTTCGGAAGTGGCCTGCCGGACCATCAGGTCCTTGACCAGTCGCTGGTGCTCCACCTTGAACGGCAAGGCGTTGCGATACAGGCTTCGCAGGAAGGCGACCTGCTCGACCGCCGAGATCCTCAGGTTGCCGTCCACCCAGTAGTCGCCGCGACTGGTCGAAGGGTCGGTGTTGCCGTAGTTGGCGTCCCGCAGGTACGCGCGCGCCTTGCTTTCGCCGATCTGCCGGGCAAATCCCTGATAGACCCACAGCGTCGAGTAGCGCATGGCCGAGCGCAGCGTCTGGTCCTGGTTGTGGCCCGGAAACGACCGTTTCACGCCGTCCCACGCGAACACCTGGAATTCGTCGGCGACGACACCTGCATCCAGCGCAAAGAGCGTGTGCGGAATCTTGAAGGTGGACGCCGGGGCGTAACGCCGGGTGGATCGTTCGCGGTCGAACACGAGCGCGGCGGCGGGCGTCCGGCGCTCGTCCACGATCACCAGCGTGCCGGTGGCCCCGAGCTTCGCGAAGTGCGCACCCCAGTCCGGCCTGTCCACTGCGCGATCGTCGGCCAACGCCGTGCCCGAAAGGACGGATGCCAACAGGATTGTCCAAAGCCTCATGGCCACGACTGCGGTTCCTTCGATGTCCGACGGTTGAACCGGGGCACGAGCTGTCATCCCGATGCGAATGGGCGGCGGCGACGGGTCAGGCGGCCCTGACCGGGTTACCGACCAGCAGCGCGTAGCCCATGCCCACGAGGCCGGCATTGCGGATGGCGGTGCCGGTCGTTTGCAGAATGTCCGGCGCCGAAACCACGGCGAGGCCGAGGTTGACGAGCAACCCGGCGCCGAACAGCAGGACCGCGACCTTGGGCAGCGCGGCGCTGCGGAAGGCCGCCCACGCGAAGACCAGGCCGCCGACGACCATCGCCGCGCCGTGCGCCGTGTAGGTGCTGCCGAGTTGCCGCCACAGCGCTTCGTAGCCTGGCAGCTGCGAGTGCAGCGCGAAGAGCGTCGTGTGCGCGAAATAGGTGAAGGCGACCCCGTACAGCAGCGCGCCGGCGATCGCGGACGCACGCAACTCTTCCGCGCACACCGCGCAGATGCCCAGAAGCAGCCAGGGCATCGGCAGGAAGGCGACGTAGTTCAACCAGAGTTGCGGCGGCGTGAAGCCGCCCAGGTACCACTCCATGGCGTCGGTGATGCAGTGAAGCACCGGGGCCGCAATGGCAGCGGTGCCGACGACGACGCGCAGTGTCCTGTGGTTGCTCGCGGACAACGTGGTACCGGGTGGCGGCTTGTGCAATGTGAAGATCACCGGCGCTGCGCGGCGATGTCGCGCGGCGTCCGGGCACACGCAGGGCCGGGCATCCGATCGTACAACCAGTGGTGGGAGGTTGCCACTTCGACCAGGCCTGGTACGCCGACACTTCGATGAGATTGCCGTCCGGGTCGCGAAAGTATGCGGACGTGATCGGGCCCAGGGCGCCGGTGCGCGGAACCGACCGCTCCTCGATCCTGACGTCGCACTGGCGCAGGTGGTCGACGACCGCCTCGGGCGACTCGCCGGTGACGAAGCACAGAGCGGCCGAGCCGGGGACCGGATGGCGCGCGTGCGTGGTCCGGTTGAGCGATGGGTCGGGCATCCGGATTCACTGGATCACCTCGTCTGCGCGCGCGAGCAGCGCTTGCGGCATGGATATGCCGAGCGCCTTCGCCGTCCTTGCGTTGATCACCAGCTCGAACCTGGTTGGTTGCTCCACCGGAATGTCGGCCGGCTTGGCACCCTTGATGATCTTGTCGACGAAGCCGGCTGCGGTGCGCCAATGCCACGCGTTGGATGAGAGGAAGGACATCAAGCCGCCGGCAGCGACATACTCGCGTCCGCCGAACACGGACGGCACCTGGTGGCGGACCGCCAGCGCGGTGATGCTGGCGCGGCGCCGAAGGAACATCGGGTCGCCCACGACGACGAGCGCGCCTCCCTTGGCGCGCGCCATGGCCTTGTCCAGATCGCCTTCCGCCTCGACGTCGATGCGCTCCAGCTGCAGGCCAAGGGTGTTCGCGCGCAGCGACATCGCGTCGAAGAAGAATCCGTTGGCAGGGTTCGCGCTGTTCATCAGCACGCTGACCCTGCGCACTTTCGGCACGGCGGCGGCCAGCAGCTCCAGCTGCTTGGCCAGCACTTCCTCGCCCGCGGCCGAGGTGCCGGTCAGGTCGCCGCCTGGGCGGGCCAGGCTGGCCACGAACCCCGCGCCCACGGGGTCACCCGCGTTGACCATGACGATGGGCAATCCCGGCGCACCATCGTGTGCCGCGCGGATCGTGCTCGTGCCGAACGCGAGGATCAGCACCACCGGAAGCGCCCTGAGGTCGGCGGCGAGTTCGCGCTGGCGCCGCGAATTCTCGCCCGCCCAACGGATTTCGATCGAGAGGTTCTTCCCTTCAACCCAGCCCAACTCCCGCAATCCCGTACGCAGCGCTGCCAGATCGATCCGGCTCCCTGCCCCCGGCTCCGTCGCCGGAGCAAGCAATCCGATCCTGACCGGCTTGCCGTCCTGCTGTGCGCGAACCGCGAGCGACGGCAGCAGGCATGTGCCGGCAACGATGGTGACGAATGTCCGCCGGTCCATTGCCCGTTCACGTCATCGGTGTGCGGTGCGCATCGCTGACCGCTGGTGCCCGTCGCGCGCGTCGGGCGACCTCTGGCCACGAATGCTCGGCAAGAATGCAACCGCTTGCCCGCGGGCCCGCTCGTCCGCGGGGATGAAAGTTCGCTCCCGGCGGTTCCCGAACGAAGGCGACAATGCCTTCGGGAACGGGGCGAAACACGGCGGTGAGCTGCATGGCACCCCCTGCCTGGCGCGTGCGATCGAACAGCATACGCGCTGCCGTTGCCGTTGCCCAACGGAGCTCAGGCGTCCGCTGCCCCTTGTTCCGGGCCGTGAACCTCGAGTCCGTGCGCCTGCGCCCACGCGGCAACGGCGTCCTTGATCGCCGACGCCTCGAATCGATACCAATCCTCGAGCCGGTTCTGCCGTTCGAGAAGATCCTTGAAGCGTTGATACGCCCCGCGCCGGCTGAAGATGTCCCTGACTTCGGCCAGGCCGGACGGCAGATGCTCCTCGGCGAAGCGCAAGGCGAGCGGCTTGCCCAGACCGAGGTCCCGCTTGTCGGGCAGGGCGAGATAGCGCGCCCCGTCTTCGCTGTCGTCAGGAACGTCGTCCACCTGTTCGATCCCGTCGCCGATCCAGAAGACGCGGCCATCGTCGCGGCGGACGTACGCGGCGTTTCCGAGGTCGGCTCCGGCGCTGACCCACTCGATCGCTTCGATCAACTCGCCGATGTCTGCCGACACGGCGCTACGGGTTCTATGCATGACGCAGGGCGTTGGAGTTCGACCGCGGAAGACGAGTGGCGAAGCCGGCCGGCGGCTGCCGGGCGCAACGACGGGTGGTCCGGCTGGCGAAGCGCGACAGCGATAACCACGCAATACGAGAACGCGGCTCGATCCCCGGGCAACCCGGGATCGGAGTGCGCAATGCCCTGGCGACCTCGAGTTCCTGCGGGAACGAGCGGAACGAATCTCGACAGCCGGATCGGCCGCGCCGGCGGCGGCAGGGTTGTTGTTTGCCGTGCCTTCTTCCGTGCGCGGCGAGGAGTCGAGGTGACGCACTTGTTGCATCATTCGGGTCGCCGGGCCGGCAGCGGCCCCAAGGCAAAGGAGCTTCAAGATGCCACGGTACCTGATTTCCTTCGACGACGGCTCGATGGACCACATTCCCGCGGGCGACTGGCCGGCGGTAGGCGAGGCTTCGCACGCCGTGGTTCGGGAGGCGAAGGCCGCGGGCGTCTGGATCTTCGGTGGCGGAGTCCTTCGGCAGCAGGCGACGATCGTTGCGCCGAACGGCACCGCCTCGCCCGGGCCCGTTCCGGAGACGAAGGCCGTCGTGGGAGGGTTTTCGGTCATCGAAGTGCCCACGCACGCCGAGGCGCTGGCCTGGGCGGCGCGCATTGCCGAGAGCTGCCGGTGCTCGCAGGAAGTCCGCGAGATCATGTTCGACCCCGAATCTTGAAGGGTGCGCGGGCGGCGGGCGATGTGGCCGGACGTTCGCGCCGAGCCGCCTGCCGCGCCGGGACGTCTCGGGCGAGGGGTCACGCCGCAGTCTGCGGCGGCTGCGGGGCGTCACCGCGCCGGGTCGACCGCGGGGCGCCACAAGTAGCGACTGACGGTCTGGAGGCGACCCTGGAACCGCATGACCGTGTCTTCGTCGTGAACGAATGCGGCGCGCTCCAGCGTGCGGCGCGAAGGCACGTTCGCGGATTCGGTGATGGCCAGGATGCCAGGCAGGTTGAAGTGCTTTGCCGCCCACCGGCACGAGTGGAGCAGCGCCTCGGAACCGTACCCGCGCCCGCGTGAGCCCTCGGCGATGGCGTAGGAAACCTCCACTTCGCTGCGCAAGGGGCTGAAACCCACGTGGCCAAGCAGCATTCCGCTGGCGAGATGTTCGACGGCCAGCACGTACGGGCCCAGGCGTGGATCGCCAGGCGACGAATAGCACGAAATCAGGTGGCGCACGCGAGCGGTGGCCGCATCCGTGTCCGGGTAGACATGGGACGGAAGCCAGCGCCGGGTGGACGGCTCACCGTTCAGTTCCATCAGCACCACGGCCTCTTCGACGACGAGGTGGCGCAGCCGAAGCGAGGCGGTGTCGAGCGGGAACGAATCTGCAGGCATCAGGCGCGCCTTGGCCGTCGCGATGTGAGGCCTGACAGGCCGTTCAAGTTCGAGTCGATTTCCACCAATGGGTGTCATCCCGAGCGCAGCGAGGGATCTGCGACCGGTACGAATCGAAAGGTTGCGCAACAGCAGATCCCTCGTCGCTGCGCTCCTCGGGATGACACCTGGGCAATTTCAACTGCCTGTTAGAAACCGGCGTCACTTTTGAATCGCTCCTCACCTCATTGCCTCAGATTCTTCGTCACCTTGCCTACGTACAGGCGGACTTGCTTGCTCAGCAATGGACTGCCGGGGACAAGGAATGGGCCAATGAGTTGTTCAGCGCGCTGACTGTGCCATGGCTTAGTCGACCCAGAAACCGATTCAAGTCGGCGGCGTTCATGCGGTGCTTCTCGTCGCAAGTCTTCCGAGTGATGAACTCTTGAACCAACAGAATCGCGCGGTCGGTCTCGCGACGCTCTGCCTCGCAGAGCACACCAGCTACAGCGGTTAGCAGCTGGTAACGCAGCTCGCCGATCTTCGGTTCTCCGCTCTTGCGAGGGCCCAACAGGGCCATGACCAACTGCTCCACTCGGGTGACCCCGTTGGATCTAGGGTTCTCCATCTTTCGTTCTACCGCGTCAACCAGCGTCTCAGCGACAGTTGCACTGAAGGGTTCGTCGGCCTTGGCCTCAACCGCCATTGCGTATGACCCGAAGGAGTCTTGGGCGATCACTAGGTCGTCCGTATTGCGCGGCTCTCCGGCAAAGGCATCGAACGGTAGCTTCACCTCAGGCTCGCCACGCCACGACGTCGTTGGCCCGAAGTCTGGATGAGTCGCAAGAATACGCGCCACCTCGTAGGGGAAAGTTCTTCCGCCATCGTGGAGCCACGATCGAGCCGCTTCCATCGCACTACGGTCAGGAACCCACTGGTCCCTTGACTTCGGCCCTCCCAACGCCTCCCAGTCGGCGAGCGAGGTAATCTCACTCTTACCTTTGTAGATGGGCATTCGCGCACCCTACCGACGTGAGGCCCAATGAGATGTAGGTTGCCTGTATGACGGATAAGCGAATAGGCTACGTCGCACAGTTGGCGAGCGTCAACGGCAAGTACCTGACAGCGCAGCGGAAATGACTGGGGCGTAATACGGAGCCGCCGGTATGCATGGCAAGCAGCGCGCCATGGCGCTCGACCAGCTATCCTTGCCCGCGCCTACACGGAAACACCGCACCCTCATGACGATCCTCCTCTGGCTCGCCGCTGCCGCCCTGATCCTCATCGGCCTCGCCGGCACGATCCTGCCGGCGCTTCCCGGCGTCGTGTTCGTCTTCGCCGGCATCGCACTCGGCGCCTGGATCGACGACTTCGCGCACGTGCCGGTGTGGCTCGTCGTCGTGTGCGCAGTGCTGACGGTGATCGCGTGGGCGGTCGACTACTTCGCGGCGGCGGCGGGTGCCAAGCGCGCGGGGGCGAGCCGGCTCGCGATCGTCGGCGCGATGATCGGAACGGTCGCCGGCGTGTTCACCGGCTTCGTCGGCCTGCTGTTCCTGCCGCTCGTCGGCGCGGCGCTCGGCGAGTACGTCGCGCAGCGCGACGCGCTGATCGCGGGGAAGGTCGGGGTTGCGACCTGGCTCGGGTTGCTGATCGGGACCGCGGTCAAGGTCGCGATCGCGTTCGCGATGGTCGGCGCGTTTCTCCTGGCGCTCGCGCTGTAGTTCTGCCGGAGCGCAGCGTCGCGCGCGAGCGCTCGATCTCGTCGCGCAGCCACCGGCGCAGCGCCGCGAGCGGCGGGGAGTCGCGCAGGACGGGCGGGTAGACGAGCTGATACGTGTGCGCCGGCTCGAGCTCGACCGCAAGCGGCGACAGGCGCACGAGCCGGCCGTCCGCGAGCGCGTCGGCGGCGAGCAGCTCGCGCGAGAGTGCGATCCCCATGCCCTGTTCGGCGGCCTGCAGCATGAGCCCCGCGTCGTTGAACACGGCCACCGGCCGCACGTCCGCGCGCACGCCCGCGGCGCGCAGCCAGGTCGTCCACCACTCGGCGTCACCCAGCAGCGGCTCGCGGGCGAGGACGGCCGGGCCCGCGCCGGCCAGCCGCCGCGCCGCCTCGGGCGTGCCGACGGCGATCATGTGCACGGGGCCGGTGAACAACCGCTCGGCGACGAGTCCCGGCCACGGCCCGGCGCCGTAGCGCACGGCCGCGTGGAAACCTTCGCGACCGAGATCGACCACCTGCTGCGACGCGTCGATCTCGAGCGCGATGTCCGGGTGCCGTTCGCGCCAGCGGTTGATCCGCGGCAGCAGCCAGCGCTGCGCGAACGACGGCAGCACGGTCACCCGCAGCCGCTGCGCGGCCCCGCCCGCGGCGGCGGCCGCCGCCTGCACGCCCTCGTCGAGCGTGGCGAGCGCGGCCTGCACGCTGCGCAGCAACGCCTCGCCGCCCGCGTTGAGGACGACGCGCCGGCCGCGGCGGTCGAACAGCGGGAAGCCCAGTTGCTCCTCGAGCCCGCGGATCTGCTGGCTGACCGCGCTGTGCGTCAGGTGCAGCGCCTCGGCCGCCGCGCGCAGGTTCGCGAGCTCGGCCACGGCGCGGAACGCGGGCAGCGTGTTGAGGGGCAGGCGGACAGGGCGAGGCATGCTGGTAAGCATAACTGACCAAACTGGCCGGAACAAATCGATTCCGCGGGGAGCCCTGGCCACCTATCCTTACCAGCATCGATCCGAGGAGGCCCCGCCATGAATCCGATCGCCACGTACCACGCACTTTCGCTGACGCCGCCGTCGATTCCGGCGATGGCGCAGGCGCTCGACGGCGCCGCCCGCTTCTTCGCGCGCATCGCCGTTGCGCTTCGGCGCGCCGCGGCCAGGTCGCGCCGTTGCGCGCGTGCGCACGACCCGCACGTCGGCGAGCGCGTCGCGCTCGGCACGCTGGGCGCGCACCTGCTGCGCGACATCGGCGCGTCGCCGTCGCTGCTCGCGCGCGCCGCGGAGGCGGCGCGCGAGCGCACGCCGGAGCGCGTGCTCGCCGGCCTGTACTGAGCGGGCAGTCGCCAGACTGTTGGTGTTCGGTTGGCGATACGCGATTCCGCGTCGTCCCGAACGCGGTGAGGGAGCGGCTGTCGCCGCGAGTCGACGAGAACCATGAAGCAGGTTCCTCGTCGCGTTCGCGCCCCGGGATGAAACTGGGGCGTTGCAACGGCACGGCGTCGCGCGGCCGTACCGGCCGTTGCCCGGTCGCACTGCCGTTGCCCGGTCGCACTGCCGCTGTCCGGCCGACGAGCGCGGTTCGACGACCCACCGTGCCGGGGCACCCGTTGGCATGCGCGGCGGTTCGCCGCGAACGCCCCCGTCGCAGGTCCAC
This sequence comes from Betaproteobacteria bacterium, assembly GCA_016716425.1. Taxonomy (GTDB): domain Bacteria; phylum Pseudomonadota; class Gammaproteobacteria; order Burkholderiales; family Casimicrobiaceae; genus VBCG01. The sequence continues at coordinate 45,475 of JADJWJ010000008.1, read as the reverse complement.
CGCCGGGGCTGCGATCCCTTTATGATGTCGCGCCAGCACGCGCGCCAGCACGGTGCGACAACCAAGGGAGGCGATGCTTCGAGCAGCCATGGCCGCGCGGCTCGACGAGTTGCGCGCGGGGGCCGCGACCGCGGCCGTCGGCGTCGGCATTCTGCTGCCGCTCGGCCTGCTTGCCGTGGCGGCGCTCGGGCCCGCGGCGGCCGGCGCGGGTGTGCGCGCGTCGTTCGTCTCCGCGATCGTAGGCGCCGCGATCGCCTGCGCGGTCGGCGGCGCGCGGCTGCCGTTCTATCAGCCACGCACGTCGATAACGCTGATCTATGCCGGACTGGTGGCGGTACTCGCCGGCGATCCCGCGCTCGCACGCGACGGCGCGCCCGACGTGCGCCTGGTGCTCGCGGTCGCCGGGCTGGCCGTGCTGGGCGCCGGCGCGCTGCAGGTCGCGTTCGGCGTCATGCGCATCGGGTCGCTCGCGAAGTTCGTGCCCATGCCGGTGGTCGCCGGCCTCATGGACGGTGTCGCGATCCTGATCGTGCTGGCGCAGGTGCCGCCGCTGCTCGGCGTCGGCACCTGGCACGCGACCGGCGATCTCGGCGCGGCGACGTCGCACCTCTTCTCGGCCAGCGCGGCCGTCGGACTCGCGACGCTGGCGGCGGCGTGGCTGGTCGTGCGGCGGTGGCCGCGCTGGCCCGCCGCGCTGTTTGGCATGGCGTGCGGCACGCTGCTCTACTTCGCGCTCGTGGGGCTCGTGCCCGACGCCGCGCTGGGGCCGCGGATCGGCGCTCCCACCGGCGACATCCTGCAACCCGAAGTGCTGGCGGCGCTGTTCGGAGACGTCGTCCCGGCCGCGGCCGCGGCGCACTGGCGCGCCATCGTCACGACGGCGGTCGTGCTCGCGCTGGTCGGCGCGCTGGATGGGCTGCTCGCCGCCACCGCCGTCGACAATGCGCACGGCACGCGGCACGACGCGAACCGCACACTGATCGCCCACGGGTGCGGCAACCTCGCCGCCGGCGCACTCGGCGGCCTGCCGCTCGCGTTCTCGGCGGTGTGCGCGTTCTCGGCGGCCCGGGCGGGCGGGCGCTCGCGGGCGTCCGCGTTCGCAAACGCCGCCATCCTGTGGCTGGTGCTGGCGGCGGGTGCGCCGCTGCTGGGCGCGATCCCCGTCGCGGTGACCGCCGGTATCATGCTGTTCGTCGCGCTGGGCCTGTTCGACCAGTGGAGCCGGCAGCTGTGGCGACAACTGCGCGCCGGCGCGCGCGACCGTGACGCGGTGTGGAGCCTCGCCGTCGTCGTCGTCGTCGCGGCCGCGACGGTGGCGTTCGGCTTCGTCGTCGCGATCGTCGCCGGCGTCGTGCTCTCGGTCGCGCTGTTCGTCGTCGCGATGAACCGGTCGCTGATCCACGCGGTGGCGACCGGGCAGACGCGCACGTCGCGCCGGCTCTACCCGCCCGACGTCGCCGAGCGGCTGCGCGAGGCGGGCGCGGGCACCCGGCTGATCGAGCTCGCCGGTGCCGTGTTCTTCGGGACGGCCGAGCGCCTGCGGCGCGAGGTCGAGGCGCACGCGCGCGGCGCGCGCTGCGTGATCCTCGATCTCCATCGCGTGACGACGATCGACGCGTCGGGCGCCTTGGCGCTCGACGCGATCGCGCGCCAGCTGCAGCAGCACGGCGTGCCGCTGCTGCTCGCCGGCGTCGTACCCGGCGGGCGGCATGCGCGCGCACTGGCCGCGTTCGGCGCGTTCGCGCGCGGCGAGCCGCCGCCGCGTTACGGCGACGCCGACCGCGCGCTCGAGGCCGCCGAAGCGATGGTTCTCGCCGACAGCGGCGCTGCCGTGGCCGACGCGGAACGGCCGCTGTCCGCGCTGCCGCTGGCGCGCGACCTCGCGCCGGCGCAACTCGCCGCGCTGTCCGCACGGGTGGAGCGGCAGGAACTCGCCGCCGGCGCCGTGCTGTTTCGCGAAGGCGAGCCGGGCGACCGGCTGTACGCGCTCGCGCGCGGATCGGTGTCGATCCTGACGCACGTGCGCGGCGATGCGGCCGAGGCGCGCCGGCTCGCGAGCTTCGCGCCCGGCGTGATCATCGGCGAGGCGGCGATGCTCGACGGCGGCGGCCGCACGGCCACTGGGGTGGCCGACGAGCCTTCGGTCGTCTACGTGTTGACGCGCGCCGCGCTGGACGAAATCCGGCACGACGACCCGGCGCTCGCGAGCCTGCTGCTGCTCAACCTCGCGCGCGAGGCCTCCGCCCGGCTGCGCTCCGCGGCCGCCACCATCCGCGCGATGGATCGCTGACGCGGCGGGCGTCGGCGGCGCTCGTCCGAAAGTCGGGGCGAGTCGCGCGGTTCACGCAGGCGATAATGGCGGATGCCCCGCGCCGCGACCGCCGTATCCGCCCCCGACGAGCCGCACGCCCGCGCGCTCGCCGTCCTGCGCGCGACGTTCGGCTTTCCCGCCTTCCGCGGCGCGCAGCGCGAGATCGTCGACCACGTGACAGCGGGCGGCGACGCGCTGGTGCTGATGCCCACCGGCGGCGGCAAGTCGCTGTGCTACCAGCTGCCGGCGATCCTGCGCGAGGGCACCGGCGTGGTCGTGTCGCCGCTGATCGCATTGATGCAGGACCAGGTGGCGGCGCTGACGCAGGCCGGCGTGCGCGCGGCGTTCCTCAACTCGTCGCAGGACGCGCGGACGGGGCGCGCCGTCGAGCACGCGCTGGCGGCGGGCGAGCTCGACCTGCTGTACGTCGCGCCCGAGCGGCTCGTCACGCCACGATGCCTCGACCTCCTCGACTCGATCCGGATCGCGCTGTTCGCGATCGACGAGGCGCACTGCGTGTCGCAGTGGGGCCACGACTTCCGACCCGAGTACCTCGAGCTCTCGCTGCTGCACGAGCGCTACCCGGACGTGCCCCGCGTCGCGCTCACCGCCACCGCCGACCCGCAGACGCGCGCGGAGATCGTCGCGCGCCTCGCCCTCGACCGCGCGCGGATCTTCGTGTCGAGCTTCGACCGTCCGAACATCCGCTACACGATCGTCGAGAAGCGCGAGCCGCGCGAGCAACTGCTGCGGTTCGTCCGCGACGAGCACCCGGGTGAGGCGGGCATCGTCTACTGCCTCACGCGGCGCAGCGTCGACGAGACCGCGGCGTGGCTCGGCAAGCACGGCGTCCACGCGCTGCCGTATCACGCGGGGATGGACAACGCGGCGCGCAGCGAGCACCAGAACCGGTTCCAGCGCGAGGAGGGGGTGGTCGTCGTGGCGACGATCGCCTTCGGCATGGGCATCGACAAGCCCGACGTGCGCTTCGTCGCGCACCTCGACCTGCCGAAGAGCATCGAGGGCTACTATCAGGAGACGGGCCGGGCGGGGCGCGACGGCGCGCCCGCCGACGCGTGGATGACCTATGGCCTGGCCGACGTCGTCCAGCAGCGCCGGCTGATCGAGGCGTCGGAGGCGAGCGATGCGTACAAGCGCGTGTCGAGCGCGAAGCTCGACGCGCTGCTCGGCCTGTGCGAGACCGCGGAGTGCCGGCGCGTGCAGCTGCTCGCCTACTTCGGCGAGGCGAGCACGCCGTGCGGCAACTGCGACACCTGCCTCAATCCGCCGCAGACGTGGGACGCCACCGACGCCGCGCGCAAGGCGCTGTCCGCGATCTACCGCACGGGCCAGCGCTTCGGCGCGGTGCACCTCATCGACGTGCTGCGCGGCAAGGCGACCGAGCGTATCGCGAAGTGGGACCACGACAGCCTCTCGGTATTCGGCGTCGGCGCCGACCTCGACGACAACGCGTGGCGCGGCGTGTTCCGGCAGCTCGTCACGCTCGGCTTCGCCCGCGTCGACCACGAAGGGTTCGGGGCGCTCAAGCTCACCGAGGCGGCGCGGCCGGTGCTGAAGGGCGAGCAGCGCGTGGAAATGCGCCGCGTGGTCGCGGCGCCGTCGCGCGCGAGGAAGCCGCGCGGCGGGTCCGCCGTCGACCTGCCGCCGGCGGATGCCGGCCTGCTCGAGCGTCTGAAGCAGTGGCGGCTCGGGCAGGCGCGCGCGCAGGCGCTGCCCGCGTACGTGATCCTGCACGACAGCACGCTCGCCGACCTCGCGCGCCGGCGGCCGCGCACGTTGGACGAACTGGCCGGCGTGCCGGGGATCGGCGCGCGCAAGCTCGAAGGAGGCTACGGCGCGGCGCTGCTCGGCGCATCGCCGAGATTTCTCCCAGTGTCATCCCGTGAGCGTAGCGAAGAGGGATCTCCCCGGCGGGGAGAGGGTTGGGGTGAGGGGGTCAGCCCAGCTTCTTCTTCAGGATCGCGTTGACCTGCGCCGGGTTGGCCTTGCCCTTCGACGCGGCCATCACCTTGCCGACCAGCGAGTTGAATGCCTTGTCCTTGCCGGCCTTGTACTCGGCGACGATCGCAGGATTCGCAGCGATCGCGTCGTCGACGATCCTCTCGATCGCGCCCGTGTCGGAAATCTGGCGCAGGCCCTTCGTCGCGATGATCGCGTCCGCCGCGTCGTCGCCGTGCGCTTCGCCCGCCCACATCGCGTCGAACACGTCCTTGGCGATCTTGCCGGAGATCGTGCCGTCGGCGATGCGCTTCAGCAGCCCCGCGAGTTGCCCGGCCGCCACCGGCGAGTGCGCGATGTCGAGTTCGGCGCGGTTGAGGGCAGCGGCGAGTTCGCCCAGCATCCAGTTGGCGACGGCCTTCGCCTCGCCGCCAGCGGCCCCCGCGGCTGCCTCGAAATATGCGGCCAGCTCGCGGCTGGTGGTGAGCGCCGCGGCGTCCGCGGCGGGCAGCGCGTAGTCGCGAACGAACCGGTGCTTCATCGCCTCGGGAAGCTCGGGCATCTCACCCTTCACGCGCGCGATCCAGTCCTCGCCGATCACGAGCGGCGGCAGGTCCGGGTCCGGGAAGTAGCGGTAGTCCTGCGCGTCTTCCTTGCTGCGCATCGACCGCGTCTCGCGGCGGTCGGGGTCGTACAGGCGGGTCTCCTGCACGACGGTGCCGCCGTCCCCGATCAGCTCGATCTGCCGGCGCACCTCGAAGTCGATCGCGTCCTGCATGAAGCGGAAGCTGTTGAGGTTCTTGATCTCGCAGCGCGTGCCGAGCGGCGCGCCGGGTCGGCGGACCGAGACGTTGGCGTCGCAGCGGAAGCTGCCTTCCTGCATGTTGCCGTCGCAGATGCCGATCCAGCGCACCAGCGCGTGCAGTGCCTTCGCGTAGGCGACCGCCTCGTCGGAGCTCGTGAGGTCGGGCTCGGTGACGATCTCGAGCAGCGGCGTGCCGGCGCGGTTCAGGTCGATGCCGGTCATGCCGTGGAAGTCCTCGTGCAGCGACTTGCCGGCGTCCTCCTCGAGGTGCGCGCGCGTGAGCCGCACCTCGACCTCGCCGCGCGTCGGCGACACGATGGCGACGTGGCCGCCCGCGACCACGGGAATCTCGTACTGCGAGATCTGGTAGCCCTTCGGCAGGTCCGGGTAGAAGTAGTTCTTGCGCGCGAACACGCTGCGCCGGTTGATCGTCGCGCCGACCGCGAGGCCGAAGCGGATCGCGCGCTCGACCGCGCCGCGGTTGGCCACCGGCAGCACGCCGGGCAGCGCGATGTCGACGGCCGAGGCCTGCGTGTTCGGCGCCGCGCCAAACGCCGTCGGCGCGCCGGAGAAGATCTTCGACGCCGTCGAGAGCTGCGCGTGCGTCTCGAGGCCGATGACGACTTCCCACTTCATGCCGCGAACTCCGGGGCCCTGCAATGCCAGTCGGTGGCCTGCTGGAACGTGTGCGCGACGTTGAGCAGCTTCGCCTCGGCGAAGTAGTTCGCCTGGATCTGCAGGCCGATCGGCAGGCCGTCGCGGTCGAACCCGCAGGGGATCGAGATGGCCGGCGCGCCGGTCAGGTTGCCCGCGATCGTGAAGATGTCGTTCAGGTACATCTGCACCGGGTCGTCGGTCTTGGCGCCGATGCGGAACGCCGGCGACGGCGCGGTCGGCCCCATGATCACGTCGCACTGCGCGTACGCGCGCGCGAAGTCGTCGGCGATCAGCCGGCGCACCTGCTGCGCCTTGAGGTAGTACGCGTCGTAGTAGCCGTGCGACAGCACGTACGTGCCGACGAGGATCCGCCGCTTCACCTCGGCGCCGAAGCCTTCCGCGCGGCTCTTCCGATACATGTCGGTGAGGTCGGCGTAGTGCTCGGCGCGATGGCCGTAGCGCACCCCGTCGAAGCGCGACAGGTTCGACGACGCCTCGGCCGGCGCGATCACGTAGTAGACGGGCACCGACAGCCTGACGTTGGGCAGCGCGACCGGCACCGTCGTGGCGCCCAGCTTGCGGAACTCGGCCGAGCGCGCCCTCGATCGCGGCCGCGACGCCGGGGTCGATCCCGTCGCCGAAGTACTCGGCGGGCATGCCGATCTTCAGGCCCGCGAGCGGCCGGTCGAGGTCGCGCGCGTAGTCCTCGCGCGGACGGGGCAGCGACGTCGAGTCGCGCGCGTCGTGGCCCGCCATCGCGTTCAGCAGCAGCGCGCAGTCCTGCGCGGTGCGCGCGAACATCCCCGGCGTGTCGAGGCTCGACGCGAACGCGACGAGCCCGTAGCGCGAGCAGACTCCGTAGGTAGGCTTCAGACCGCAGATGCCGGACAGCGACGCCGGCTGGCGGATGGACCCGCCGGTGTCGGTGCCGGTTGCCGCCGGAACGAGCCGCGCGGCGACGGCCGCGGCCGATCCGCCCGAGCTGCCGCCGGGGACGAACTCCGTGTTCCACGGATTGCGCACCGGCCCGAAGAACGACGTCTCGTTCGACGAGCCCATCGCGAACTCGTCCATGTTGGTCTTGCCGACGAGGACGGTGCCCGCGTCGCGCAGACCCGTCACGACGTGCGCGTCGTACGGGGCGACGAAGTTCGCGAGCATCCGCGAGCTGCACGTCGTGCGCAGCCCGGCCGTCATGATCACGTCCTTGTGCGCGATCGGGACGCCGGCGAGCGGCGGCGCATCGCCGGCGGTCAGCGCGGCGTCGGCGGCGCGTGCCTGCGCGAGCGCGCCTTCCGCGTCCACCGTCACGAAGGCGTTGAGCAGGCCCTGCGCGCGGTCGATGCGGTCGAGCAGCGCCCGCGTCAGCTCGACGCTGGACAGCTTCCGCGCCCGCAGCGCGGCGGCGAGTTCGGCAACGGTGCCCGTGATCACTCGATGACCTTCGGGACCAGGTAGAGCCCGTCCTCCACCGCCGGCGCCACGCTCTGGAACAGCGCGTGCCGGTCGCGCTCGGTGACCACGTCGTCGCGCAGCGGCAGCATCACGTCCTGCGCGTGCGACATCGGGACGATCCCGTTCGTGTCGACCGCCTGCAGCTCGTTGATCATCGCGAAGATCGCCTCGAGCTTGCGGTGGACCTCGGTCGCCGCGGCCGCGTCGATCTCGATGCGCGCCAGGTGGGCGATGCGGTGGACGTCTTCCAGGGTCAGGGCCATGGGGCTCGAGCGGACGGCGACGGCAGCAGGGCGCGGGCGGGAGGGCGGCGACCACCGGGCCGGTTGGCGCGGGGCGGACGGCCCGCCGCTGGCGAAAACCGTCAAAAATGCCGGCCGGCCGGTGCTGCGGACAAAGGGGGAATGCTATCATAATCGACGGTTTTTCGGCTGCGCGCGCCGCTTCCCCGTCGCCGACGCACGCAACCGACGCTGCCGCCGGCCCGTTCCACCACTCAAAGTCAGGTTCACGCATTCATGTTCGAGTTTTTCAAAGGCTACTTCGGCAGCGACCTCGCGATCGATCTCGGCACCGCCAACACCCTCATCTACGTGCGCGGCAAGGGCATCGTGCTGAACGAGCCCTCGGTCGTCGCGATCCGCCAGGAAGGCGGGCCCAACGGCAAGAAGGTGATCCAGGAAGTGGGCCTCGCGGCGAAGCAGATGCTGGGCCGCACGCCGGGCAACATCACCGCCATCCGTCCGATGAAGGACGGCGTCATCGCGGACTTCACGGTGACGGAGCAGATGCTGAAGCAGTTCATCAAGAAGGTGCTCGACTCGCGCCTGTTCTCGCCATCCCCGCGCATCATCATCTGCGTGCCCTGCGGCTCGACGCAGGTCGAGCGCCGCGCGATCCGCGAGTCGGCGCTGGGCGCCGGCGCCTCGAAGGTGTACCTGATCGAGGAGCCGATGGCCGCCGCGATCGGCGCGGACCTGCCGATCTCGGACGCGACCGGCTCGATGGTCGTCGACATCGGCGGCGGCACCACCGAGGTCGGCGTGATCTCGCTGGGCGGCATGGTGTACTCCGGCAGCGTGCGCGTCGGCGGCGACAAGTTCGACGAGGCGATCGTCAACTACATCCGCCGCAACTACGGCATGCTGATCGGCGAGACGACCGCCGAGATGATCAAGAAGACGATCGGCTCCGCGTTCCCGGGCTCCGAGGTGAAGGAGATGGAGGTGAAGGGGCGCAACCTCGCCGAGGGCATCCCGCGCAGCTTCACCGTCTCGTCGAACGAGATCCTCGAAGCGCTGACCGACCCGCTCAACAGCATCGTGTCCGCGGTGAAGAGCGCGCTCGAGCGCACGCCGCCCGAGCTGGGCGCCGACATCGCCGAGCGCGGCATGGTGCTGACCGGCGGCGGCGCGCTGCTGCGCGACCTCGACCGGCTGCTGATGGAGGAAACGGGCCTGCCGGTGATCGTCGCCGACGACCCGCTGACCTGCGTCGTGCGCGGCTGCGGCAAGGCGCTCGAGAACATGGAAAAGCTCTCGACGATCTTCACGACGGACTGACGGTGGCCACGGGGGTCAGACTCGAATTTCGCGGGTGGCTTCCGGGCGAATGCGCGCGTCGCGTTCGCGAAATTCGAATCTGACCCCGTGCGCCACATCCCCGCCGAGCCGCCGCCGTTCTTCCACCGCGGGCCGTCTCCGTTCGCGCGGCTCGCGTTCTTCGGGCTCCTGTCGATCGCGCTGATGTTCGCCGACACGCGCTTCCGCTACCTCGAGGGCGTGCGGCAGGTCGCCGCGGTCGCGCTGTATCCGCTGCAGCGCGTCGTGCAGCTGCCCGGCGAGGCGGTCGCGTGGGTCGGCGACTACTTCGCGTCGAAGCGCGCGCTGGCGGAGGAGAACGCCGCGTTGCGCGCCGACCTGGTCGCGCACGCGCTGTCCGTGCAGGAGTTCGCGCGGCTCCGCGACGAGAACGCGAACCTGCGCGCACTGCTCGAACTCGGCCAGCGCTACTCCGGCTCGGCGACGGCGGTCGAGGTCCTCTACACCGGGCGCGACGCGTTCACGCAGAAGGTCTTCGTCAACCGCGGCGCGGACGCCGGCATTCGCGCGGGCGAGGCGGTCATCGACGCGCAGGGCGTGGTCGGGCAGGTCACGCGGGTGTTCCCGAACATGGCGGAAGTGACGCTCGTCACCGACAAGGACCACGCGGTGCCGGTGCGCGTCGAACGCAGCGGCGTGCGCAGCGTCTACTTCGGCGCCGGCGCCGGCCGCCCGCCCGAGCTGCGGTTCATGGCGCCGACCGCCGACATCCGGCCGGGCGACCGGCTCGTCACCTCCGGCATCGACGGCACGTATCCGCCGGGACTCGCCGTCGGCGTGGTCGAGAACGTCGAGCGCGACACCGGGCAGGTGTTCGCGCGCATCGCCGTGCGGCCGCTCGCGGGCGCCGACCGCAGCACGCAACTGCTCGTCCTCGGCCAGGCCGCGGCGCTGCCGCCGCGGCCGGAGGAGCCGAGCGCCGCAGACGTCGCCAAGAAGGCCGGACGCGGCAAGGGCCGCCGGAACTGACGCCGATGTTCACGCGCGCCGCCCCGTTCACGCCCGCGCGGCCGGAGGAAATCCTCCGGCAGGTGAACCCCTGGTTCATCCTGCTCACGTTCGTCCTGGCGCTGCTCGCGAACGCCGTCCCCGTCGCCGGCCTCGCGCTCGCGCTGCGCCCCGACTTCCTGGCGCTCGCGATCCTCTACTGGTGCATCCAGGAGCCGCGCTACGTCGGCGTCGGCGTCGCGTGGTTGCTGGGTCTCGTCATGGATGTCGCCGACGCGACGGTGTTCGGCCAGCACGCGCTCGCGTACGCGGTGCTCGCGTACGCGGCCGAATACTTCCGCCGCCGGGTGCTGCGCTTCCCGCTGTGGCAGCAGGCGCCGCAGGTGGCCGTGCTGCTGCTCGCGTGCGCGGCGCTGATCCTGCTCGTGCGCTTCGTCGGCGGCGCGCCTCTGCCGCGCTGGACGTACTTCGTGCCGCCGGTCGTCGGCGCGCTGCTGTGGCCGCTGGTCTCCGTGCTGCTGCAGTGGCCGCAGCGGCCGGCGCGCTCGCCGGGCGAACTGTAGCGATGGGGCCGCAATGATCCGGAGGCGCCTGTTCTCGTCGCGGAAGAGCGGCTACGACGGCGCCCGCAGCTTCGGCGCGCCCGAGATGCGCAACGCCGAGCGCGAGCTGTTCCTGTTCCGCCGGCGCCTCGTGCTCGCGGGGGCGGTTGCGCTGCTCGCCTTTGTCGGCCTGTTCGGCCGCTTCGTCTACCTGCAGGTCTTCAAGCACGAGCACTACAAGACGCTGGCCGAGTCGAACCGGGTCGCCATCGTGCCGATCGTGCCCAACCGCGGCGTCATCACCGACCGCAACGGCGTCGTGCTGGCGCAGAGCTACTCGGCGTATACGCTGGAACTCACGCCGTCGCGCATCGGCAACCTCGACGCGACGATCGACGAACTCGCCACGATCGTCGACGTGCAGCCGCGCGACCGCAAGCGCTTCCGCAAGCTCCTCGAGGAGTCGAAGAACTTCGAGAGCCTGCCGCTGCGCACGCGGCTCACCGACGAGGAGGTCGCGCGCTTCGCGGTCAACCGCTACCGCTTCCCGGGTGTGGACATCAAGGCGCGGCTGTTCCGGCAGTACCCGTTCGGCGAGGTCGCGTCGCATGTGATCGGCTACATCGGCCGCATCACCGACCGCGACCTCGAGCGAATCGCGGGCTGGGACGAGGCGGCCAACTACAAGGGGTCCGACTACATCGGCAAGGTCGGCGTCGAGCTCTCCTACGAGCGCGAGCTGCACGGCACGACCGGCGTGGAGGAGGTCGAGGTCGACGCGGGCGGGCGCGCGGTGCGCACGCTGGCGCGCACACCGCCGGTGGCCGGCAACAACCTGCGGCTGTCGCTCGACATCCGGCTGCAGGAGGTCGCGGAACTCGCGTTCGGCAACCGGCGCGGTGCGCTCGTTGCCATCGAGCCCGCGACCGGCGACATCCTGGCGTTCGTGTCGCGGCCCGGCTACGACCCCAACCTCTTCGTCGAAGGCATCGACACCGCGAACTGGGAAGCGCTCAACGAGTCGCCCGACAAGCCGCTGCTGAACCGCCCGCTGCGCGGCGCCTATCCGCCGGGGTCGACGATCAAGCCGTTCCTGGCGCTCGGCGCGCTGACGTCGGGCAAGCGCACGCCGCACCAGTCCATCAGCGACCCCGGGTTCTTCCAGCTGCCCGGGTCGTCGTACCGGTTCCGCGACGACAAGCCCGGCGGCCACGGCTCGGTGGACATGCACAAGTCGGTCGTCGTGTCGTGCGACACCTACTACTACGTGCTGGCCAGCGAGACCGACATCGACGACACGGCGCGCTTCCTGTCGCAGCTTTCGTTCGGCAGGAAGACCGGCGTCGACATCGAGGGCGAGCTGACCGGCGTGCTGCCGTCGCGCGAGTGGAAGCGCGCGCGCTTCGCCGGCGAGAAGTACCGCGAGGAGCACCGCAAGTGGTACCTCGGCGACTCGATCTCCGCCGGGATCGGACAGGGCTACAACGCGTTCACGCCGATGCAGCTCGCGCACGCGACGGCGATCGTCGCCAACGACGGCGTGGCGTTCCGCCCGCACCTCGTCAAGAACATCGTGAACCTGAAGACCGGCGAAGAGCGTGCCGTTGCGCCGCAGCCGACGCACCGGATCACGGCGAAACCCGAGCACATCGCGCTGATCCGCAATGCGTTCGTCGGCGTGAACAAGGAAGGCACCAGCGCGCGTGCGTTCGCGGGCGCCGAGTACACGTCGGGCGGCAAGACCGGCACGGCGCAGGTGTTCTCGCTGAAGGGCGAGAAGTACGTCGCGCACAAGATCGACGAGCGGCTGCGCGACCACGCGTGGTTCATCGCGTACGCGCCCGCCGACCAGCCGCGGATCGCGCTCGCCGTGCTCGTCGAGAACGGCGGCTTCGGCGCGCAGGCCGCCGCGCCCATCGCACGCACGGTGCTCGACTACTTCCTGCTCGGCAAGAAGGCCGCCGGCCCGGCGGCGGACGCGCCGCCGCGCGACGGCGAGGACCAGAGCGACTAGGATGAAACGGCCTCCACGCTCGCTTCCTCCTGCGGGGGCAGGTCAGTCGCTCGGGACGGCCCTTCGCGACTCGGTGAAACGGCCCCCACGCTCGCTGCGCTCGCTGCCCCCCGTGGGGGCGGGTCAGTCGCTCGGGACGGCCCTTCGCGACTCGGTGAAACGGCCCCCACGCTCGCTGCGCTCGCTGCCCCCTGTGGGGGCGGGTCAGTCGCTCGGGACGGCCCTTCGCGACTCGGTGAAACGGCCCCCACGCTCGCTGCGCTCGCTGCCCCCCGTGGGGGCGGGTCAGTCGCTCGGGACGGCCCTTCGCGACTGACATGCCGTTCGTCGAGTTCCTCGGCCGGATCTGGGAAGCACTGACGCGGCGCGTCGACACCTTCCTGTTCGTGTGCGCGCTGGCGCTGGTCGGCGTCGGCCTCGTCACGCTGTTCTCGGCCGTCGACCAGAGCGCGGCGCGCGTGACCAGCCAGCTGCTGTCGGTCGGCCTGGCGCTGGTGCTGATGTGGGTCGTCGCCAACATCCCGCCGCAGACGCTCGCGCGCGCCGCCGTGCCGCTGTACGTGACCGGCGTGCTCCTGCTGATCGGCGTCGCCCTGTTCGGCGTGACGGTGAACGGGTCGCGGCGCTGGCTCAACATCGGCATTGCGCGCATCCAGCCGTCGGAGCTCATGAAGATCGCGCTGCCGCTGATGCTCGCGTGGTATTTCCAGAAGTTCGAAGGGAGGATCGCCTGGAAGGACTTCGCGATTGCCACGGTGCTGATCGCCGTGCCCGTCTTCCTGATCAAGCGGCAGCCCGACCTCGGCACCTCGCTGCTGATCGCGGCGTCCGGCTTCTACGTGCTGTTCCTCGCCGGGCTGTCGTGGAAGGTCATCGCGGGGCTCGCCGCCGGCGCGGGCGCCGCCGTGCCGTTCCTGTGGGGGCACCTGCACGGCTACCAGCGCGAGCGGATTCTCACGTTCCTCGACCCGGGGCGCGATCCGCTGGGCGCCGGGTATCACTCCACGCAGGCGTCGATCGCCATCGGCTCCGGCGGCGTGATCGGCAAGGGCTGGCTGAACGGCACGCAGACGCACCTCGACTTCCTGCCGGAGCGGCACACCGACTTCATCTTCGCCGTGTTCGGCGAGGAATTCGGCCTCATCGGCAACGGGCTGCTGCTGGTTCTCTACGTCCTGCTGATCGGGCGCGCGATGGTGATCACCGCCAACGCGTCGACGCTGTTCGCGCGCCTGCTGGCCGGGGCCGTCACGCTGATGTTCTTCACGTACGCGTTCGTCAACATGGGGATGGTCAGCGGCATCCTGCCGGTCGTCGGCGTGCCGCTGCCGCTGCTGTCGTACGGAGGCACCGCGATGGTGTCGCTCTTCATCGGCCTCGGCGTCCTCATGAGCGTGCAGGCGCACCGGAAGCTGGTGAGTACGTGAACGAAACTCGCGAAGATGTCGATCGCGAATTTCGTTCACGGTGAAGTCAACACGGAGAGCGCCGGGCCGCCCCGGGTCTCTTGCGCTGACTGCCTCTCCGGAGGCGAAGGCCGGTTCCGGCGATGCCCTATCCGCCGGACCCGGCCTTCGCCTCGGGAAACACCGGCGCGTTGAGGCCGGCGAACGAGCGTCCGCGCGGGTCGCGTCGCGCCATGTAGTCGCGGACGATGGCGAGGGCCGAGCGCTCGCACGGCGGCAGGTCGACGTCGCTCGTCGCCAGCGGCGTCACGCGCTCGCCCCAGCGGATGACGTGCGAGCAGTACGTGAGCCCACCGCCGAACGCCGGCGTCAGCAGCAGCCCGCCCGCCGGCATGCGGCCCTCCTCCAGCGCCTCGACCAGCGCGACCGGCACGGTGGCCGCCGACATGTTGCCGTACTTGTGCACGGTCAGGAACACGCGGTCCATCGCGATGCCCGCGCGCTTCGCCACGAACTCGATGATGCGCAGGTTCGCCTGGTGCGGCACGATGAGATCGATGTCGCCCGGCGATTTGCGCGCACGCGTCAGCGCTTCGGCGGCGGACTCGCCCATGCCGTGCACGGCGCGCTTGAAGATCTCCTGCCCGTCGAAGTCCCACAGCGTGTCGCCGTAGGCGACGTCGCCGTTGTACCCGTACGCGAGTCCGCTGCCACGCACGCGCAGGATCGCGCGCGCGTCGGAATAGCAGCCGAGCTTCTCGGCGAGCACGCCGGATTCGGCGTCGCTCGCCTGCAGCACCACCGCCGCGCAGCCGTCGCCGAACAGCACGGCGACGTTGCGGTTATGCCAGTCCATGAAGGGGGAGATCCACTCGACGCCGACGACGAGCGCAGTCTTCACGACGCCGGTGCGGATCATCGCGGTCGCCGTGGACAGTCCGTACAGGAAGCTCGTGCACGCGGTGTTGACGTCCATCGCGGCGGCGTTGCCCGCGCCCAGCCGGACCGAGAGTCCGGACGCCGAATTGGGAATGTGCTCGTCGTTCGAGCAGCTGCCGTAGACGATGAGGTCGAGGTCGGTGGCGGCGATGCCGGCACACGCGAGCGCGCGTGCCGACGCGACGTACGCGAGCTCCGTGCCGCAGACGTGGGACACGCGGCGCTCGCGGATGCCCGTGCGCTGCGTGATCCACTCGTCGTCGGTGTCGAGAAACGTGGCCAGGTCGGCGTTGGAGAGCACCGCCGGAGGCATGCACTTGCCCCAGCCGGTGATCGCGGCAAACGTCATCGTCATTCCCCCTCGTGGTCGCGCCGCGCCGTGCCGGCCCTGTGCTGCCGCCGGCGACCCGGTCGTCGGCGCACAGTCTAAGCGATGCGACCGGCGCGGGGCATGCGACAGGTCAACCGGCGTTGCCGGGGCGGCGGCGGCGCCACGCGTGCCAGTAGATCCAGCCGTTGCCGACGACGAGCGCCGCGCCGAGCGCGACCTGGAGGCCGGGCGTCAGCCCGGCCGGATAGATCACCGGCACGACGTAGTGGTCGATGAAGCCGCCTGCGTAGCCCGCCTCGCCCGCCCGCGTACGCAGCGCATTCTCGAGCGGCGTGAGCGGACAGATCGCGCCGGTGAATTCGAGCCACGCGACCCACGCGACCGCGGGCACGTGCAGCAGCGCCCAGCGCACGTCGCGCCAGACGAGGAAGCCGCCGAGCACGACGAAGGCGATGAACGCGGCATGCAACGCGACCGTCGCGTCGGCCAGCCAGCGGTACGCCATGGCGCAGCCGCGGCGCGGGGCCTAGCGCTTCTTCGGCTTCGCGGCCTTCCTGCCCGCCTTCGGCAGCGGCTGCGTCGTGTCTTCGTCGGGCTTCTTCTGGTCGCCGATGACGCCCTTCAGGGGGCAGACGGAGAAGATCGGGCACTTTCGGCAGCCGACGGCGATCGCTACGGGACAGAGGACCATGGGACACGACTCCGGTATCGGGAAGCTGCGATGATGAGCGCGATCCGCACGGAAAGCCAGCGCGTGCCGGTTCGCGCGCGGATCACTTCGGTGCGATCGCACCCGCGCCGGGCCACTCCGACGGGCCGACGCGCGCGAGCCTCATCTCGAAGAACCGCACCGGGTCCTTCCCGGGCGCCACGCGGTCGCCGGTTTCCGTCCACGTGCCGTCGCGGACCACCGCGTCGTAGCGGATCGTCGTCGGCCCGGCGGGAATCTCCCAGCGGAAGCCGTCGGCCGTGCGCTGCACGGCGAAATCGCCTGCGTGGCCCATCGCGTACGAGCGCATCGAGAAAGCCTTCGCCCGCGGATCGTAGGACAGGATGCCCAGCGCATTGAAGACGGTCCTGCCGCCGGTGTCGTAGCCGCGACCCTCGATCACCCTGACGGCGCCGTCGAGCAGGGGCCCGACACGCTCGGTCTGCGCGATCGTGCGCTTCTCGCCGGACGGCAGGATCGTCGTGGCCTCGCCGCGCCACACGCCGTCCATGAACGCGAACGCGGCGAGCGCCTCGCGCTGCGCGGCCAGAAGGGCGGCCGGGTCCGGCCGCTCCTGTGCGGCCGCGCTCACCGCGCTGAGCGCGACGGCGGTGACGATGGCGATTCGCGCGTGCATGCAGACCTCCCTCGGCGTGACCGCGGGCGGGCGCCCGCTCATTCGACCAGCGTGCCGCCGAAGGCCATCCGGCCCGCGGCCGGCGGCGCGTACTCGACGTGGACGCGCTCGGCCGGCCGCCGCACCGCCGCGGCGATTGCCAGCGTGAGCGCGCGGGCCTCGGCGGCGAGCTCGGCCTGCGCCGGCACGTGCCGCTTGCGCACGGTGACGAATACCGGCCGCTCGGACGCCGCGACCGCCGCGCCGTTCTCGGCATACGCCTCCGGCGCGAGCACGCGCACCCGCACCCACGTCGTCGCGACCGGCGCGCCGAAGACCGCGGCCGCCGCGTCGGCGAGCGCCTGCGCGAAGGCGCCACCGCCCGCGGCGGCGTCCGGGCCGACGAGTTCGACGTCCACGATGGGCATGCGTGCATCGGCGCGTCGCCGCGCCGCCGTGACGTAGGTACGCAAGCATACGCGCGGCCGCCGCGCGCCGGGAGGGCGCTGCCGTCCAGTCGGCGCCGCGCCGCGCCGCGACCGGGCGGTGCTAAAGTACTTCGTTCCGGTGCTCCGCCACGGCGAGAGCGCCGCCCCGGGCCGCCGCGCCGACGGCGCGCGCGGTGTCCGCCAAAGGTGCGCGATGAACTTCCTGTGGCCGCAGTACCTGTGGTTGCTGCTCGTCGTGCCGGCGCTCGTCGCCGTCTACGTCGTCCTGCTGCGCCGGAAGAAGGCCGCGGTCCGGTATGCGAACGTCCCGCTGGTCAAGGCGGCGCTCGGGCCAGCCCAGCGCTTCCGCCGCCACGTGCCGCCGCTGCTGTTCCTGCTCGCGATCACGGCGGCGCTGGTGGCAGCCGCGCGGCCGAGCGCGCTGGTCACGCTGCCGTCGGATGCGCGGACGCTGATCCTCGCGATCGACGTCTCGCTGTCGATGCGCGCGACCGACGTCGAGCCCACCCGGATGGTCGCCGCGCAGACTGCCGCCAAGGCGTTCGTGCAGGAGCTGCCGCAGGACATCAAGGCCGGCATCGTCACGTTCGCGGGGACCGCGTCCGTCGTGCAGCCGCCCACGCTCGACCGCGAGGAGCTGGCGGCGGCGATCGACCGCTTCCAGCTGCAGCGGCACACGGCGATCGGCAGCGGCATCATCGTGTCGCTGGCGACCCTGTTCCCCGACGAGGACTTCGACCTGCAGTCGCTGCTGTTCGGGCGCGGCTTCGGGTCGCGCGACACCCTGCGGAACAGGCAGGGCGAACGCGCGGAGAAGAAGGAGATCGAGAAGCCGAAGGAGAAGAAGGCGGCCACGCCCGTGCCGCCGGGCTCGTACACGTCGGCCGCGATCATCCTGCTCACCGACGGGCGGCGCACCACCGGCCCGGATCCCTACGATGCGGCCCGGATCGCGGCGGACCACGGCGTGCGCGTGTTCACCGTCGGCTTCGGCTCGGCCGCGGGGAGCACCGTCGACATCGACGGCATGTCGATCTTCATGCGCTTCGACGAGGAGACGCTGAAGGGCATCGCCGGCATCACGCACGGCGAGTACTTCCACGCCACGTCGGCGGCCGAGCTCAAGAAGATCTACGAGGGCCTCGGCACGAAGTTCGCGCTCGAGCGCAAGGAGACCGAGGTCGGCGCGCTGTTCGCCGCAGTCGCGGCAACGCTGGCCGTCCTGTCGGCGGCGCTCTCGCTGCTCTGGTTCAACCGGATCGTCTGACGCCCGACCTCTCAGGCCGCCGCCGCGCGGCCGCG
Source organism: Betaproteobacteria bacterium (assembly GCA_016716425.1). GTDB lineage: Bacteria > Pseudomonadota > Gammaproteobacteria > Burkholderiales > Casimicrobiaceae > VBCG01. The sequence goes on along the minus strand of JADJWJ010000008.1, from coordinate 27,431 downwards.
CACGAGGGCCGGCATCGCCGCGAACGCCACGAGCAACGCGACGTACACGACGCCCGACACCGGGTCGCGGCTCGCGAAGTACTCCGCGGGCGACAGGCCGCGCAGTGACAGCACGACGGTGAACTCGACCGCCAGCAGCAGCGTCACGCCCAGCGCACCGACGGCAAGGCGCGCCCCCGGTGGCGCGTCCGGCACGAATCGGCGCACGACGAAGCGCGCGGCGGCGACGACGACGGCGAGCATCAGCGGCGCCTCGGCGAGTTCGGCGGCACGCTCGCCGACGCGCGGCACGATGGCGAGCACGCGGATCGTCCCCAGCACGAAGCCCGCGGCGAAGGCGAGCGCAAAGTAGGCAGCCCCGGCGGCGGCGATGCGCGCCGTGCGGACGCCGCCGACGCTCACCGGCGCCGCGTGCGGCCGCGCCGAGCGCTCGGCGCGCCCGCACCGCGCGGCGCTAGTACCGCGACCACTTGTGCAACTGGTAGCTGAACGTCGCCGCGCCCACCCACGCGATGCCGACCAGCGGCATACCGGAAATGAATGCCCAGATGACCGCGTTCAGGAGGCACAGGAACACCGCGAAGAGCGTGACGAGGATGTTGGCCATGGACGCGGGCGCGTGGACAGCGGACGGAGCGGTCCGCCGTTCTGGCGGAGTTTAGCCGAAGACCGTGCGTGCGGCATTGCCTTGGCCAGGAAGGCGCGGCAGGCCCGCGCCGGGAGGACCTCGCGCGCGCCGTCACCGTGGCGGCCACTCGGTGCGCAGCAGCCCGTAGAGGTCCGAGTCGGAGACCTCGTCGCCTACGATCCAGCGCTCGCGCAGCGTGCCTTCCTTGCGGAAGCCCAGGCGCGCGAGCGACCGGGCGGACGCGGCGTTGCGCGGATCGATGTCGGCCTCGAGCCGATTGAGGCCGAGCTCGCCGAACGCGTAGCCGACGAGCCGCGTCAAGGCCTCGTGCATCAACCCCTGCCCCCAGTGCGGCCGCGCCAGCGCGTAACCCAGCTCGGCCCGGCGGCTCGCGCGGTGGAAGTGGAACAGCGTGCAGGTCCCGATGGCCCGGCCCTCGCCGTTGCGCTCGACGGCGAGCTGCAGCGCCTCGCCGCGCGCGCAGCCGGCCTGGATGTCGCGGACCAGCGCAACGGCCTCCTCCGGATCGGCCATCGGCGGGCGGCTCCAGTACCGCATGACGTCGCGGTCGGAGAAGATCGCGAACAGCGCAGGGGCGTCCGCATCCGCCACCGGCCGCAGCGTCAGGCGCGGCGCGCGCAGCGTCACGGCCGGGAACGGCGATCGCGGCGTGCGGGACTTCACGCGAGCGCGAACGGCTCGCGGCGGCCGGCCGGCCAGACGATCGTGAACGCGGCGGACGCCGGCGCCCGGAACGCGGCCGTGACCGCGTCGAGCAGGCGCGCCCGCACGAGGAACGGTTCGATCCGCCGGAACGTCGCCTCCGGCGCCGTGGTGAGGATGTAGATATTGCGGGCGCCCGCACCGACGTCGTGGCCGTCGAGGGTCTCGCCGTCGGAGAGCATCTCGAACAGCGCGTCCTCGATCTCCATCACCTCGTCGCCATCCTCCACGGCCGTGCCGCGGAACTGCAGGACGAGCCGTACCTCGGCCACGGGACGCTCTGCGCCCATGCCCGCTATTCGAGGTCGATCCGGCCGTCGAACGTCGCGCGCAGCGAGAGCCCGGCGACGTCGAGCGTGATCGTCGCGGGAAACGACTCGCTGCCGCGGATGCGGCCCTCCGCCACGGCGGCGGTGACCGCGCGCTCGATCTCGCGCTGCGAGCTCACGCCGACCATCTTCAGGAACTTGCGGATGCTCAGGTTGAAGGTCTCTTCGTTCATCGTGGTCTCCGCGGCGGCGGCCGTGCGCGTCGCGCGCGCGCCGCCACCGGAAGACCTACGTTAGCCGTATCCGCCGCGGCCGGCAAGCGCGGGCCGCCGCGCCTCAGCGCTGCCCCAGCAGGCGCGCGGGCAGGAACAGCACGCCTTTCACCAGCGCGAGTGCGGCGCCGAGGATGGCGGCGACGATGTGGAAGGCGAGCGCCGCCAGCAGCACCAGCGGCGCCAGCAGGAGCACGAGCAGCGCGAGCGGCCACGCGACCGCGAGCAGCAGGCACCACGCCACGACGATCAGCAGCACCTTCACGGCGAACCCTCCGAAGCAGATGCGGGCGAGGCGCACCGCAGCGCCGGCGCGACATCGCCGCCGGCAGGTTCGATTCGACTGCGACCGGGCCGCACGGTCAACCGGGCACGCGACCGGCGGGGCAATCGCAGGTGCGGGCGGCGCCCGGGCGCGACCGGTTGCTTCAGGCGGGCGCGCGGACGTTGACCAACACGTTGACGCCGAACAGCACGAGGCCCGCGAACATCGCGGTCGACCCGATGCCGACGAACGGGCCGGCCGCCACGGTCCCCGACAGCAGCAGGGCGAGTGCCGCCATCGACACCGGCAGCGCGATGTTGTGCAGCCAGAAGTGGATGCGCGCGAGTCGCGTTTCGCCGGCGGCCGGGTGCAGGTGATAGATGAGGCCGGCCAGCGCGAGCGATGCCCAGCCCAGCAGCAGCAGGTGCGCGTGCACCGGCGCCAGCACGAACTTCTCCGTGCCGCCCATGTAGAGGCCAAGCAGCGTTCCGAGCATCAGGTACACGACGGCGATCTTGAGAAAGCGCACTCCCATGGCGGGCTCCTTCGAGCGAACGGCGTGGTGTCGGTGGCGCGCGGCGTGGCATTGCGGCCATGCACAGGGCCGCTCGCGTGCGGCAGCGGGACCGCGCCGACTATACGCTGTGCACGGCAGACGTGCGCGCCGCGCGTCGCCCGGCGGCAGCGCCGGCGAACGTCACTGCGGCGCGCGCGGCAGGTGCGGCCACAGCACGCGCCAGCACCAATCCTCCCGCGACTCCGGCGCCGCGGCGAAGCGCGCGAACCATCCCGGGAGCACGCCGCCGAACCAGCGTCCCCACGCGTCCGCGTCGTCGGCATCGTAGTAGTAGAACCAGCGGTCGTGGTTGGGTTTCGGCAGGGCGTCGGCGTCGAGCAGGTCGCGCAGGCCCGGATCGGCGCGCGTGCCGGCGAAGAACTTCGCCACCGCCTGCTGCATCAGCTGCACGTGCGCGTCGTTCTCCGCCGGCAGCGTGTACTGGAAGAACGACACGTCCCGCGCCGGCGCGTCCCGGCCCGTGCCCGTCGTCCAGCGGATCGTCGGCCGGAACTCGCCCGGCCAGTGCCCGGAGAGCCCCGCGACCTTGGCATTGGTCGCGAACGCCAGTGCCAGGTGCCCGTCGGCGAGCGGCAACTTCCACTTCGACCCGCGTCCGGCCACGCGTTTCATCGCCGCGGGCAACGGCGCCGCCGTGAGCCCGGCCTCGAAGGCGTGGTAGAACGCCTCGGCCTTCATCCGCGGTACCGTCCCCAGCCGCCGCGCGCCACCCGCCGCGGCCTCAGGGCGCGACGCCGTCCATCACGACGAGGCTCGACCGCGCCGCGCGCTTGCGCAGCGCGAGCAGCGGCGCGTACTCGGGCGAGTCGTACCAGCGCCTGAGCGCGGCGACGTCGGGAAACTCGAGCACGACCGCGCGCTTCGGCGACCAGTCGCCTTCGAGCGTCTGCGTCGCGCCGCCGCGCACGAGGAACCGGCCGCCGAACGCCGCGACGGTCGCCGGCACGCCCTTCCGGTACTCCTCGTAGAGATCGCGGTCGATGACCTCGACGTCGGCAACCAGGTAGGCGGGCATGGCGGGTCTCCTCGCGTGGTGGACCAGGGCCGCGGCGCGGCGGACCGCCATGATAGCGGTGCCGTCAGCGCAGCGCACGGCGGAAGTACACGACCCGCTCGGTCTCGGCGAAGCCCAGCGCGCCGTGCACCGCGTGGCTCGCCGTGTTGCCGGCGGCCGCGTCGGAGGCGAGTTCCGTGCAGCCGGCGGCGCGCCCCCATTGCGCGACCGCGGCGACGAGCGCCCGTGCGACGCCGGCACGCCGTGCCGCCGGCGCGACGTACAGCCCTTCGAGAAACGCGACGGGCGAGGTGTCCGTGCCGTTGACGTAGTCGTGCCGCACGCTCGCCTCGGCCAGGCCGACGGCCCCCTCGCCGGTTCGGGCGACGAGCGCGACGAAGCGCGCGGGGTCCGCGCACTGCGCCGCCATCTCGGCCAAGTGCAGGTCGCGGCCGCTGTGCGGCCACAGCTCGCACCGCAGCGCGAGCCAGCCCGCGTGCGCAGGGTCCGCGCAGCGCTCGATCGTGCACGGCACAGCGCGTGCGCCGCTCATGCGCTCCACCGCTACGCGCCGAGTTCGGCCAGGTCGTCGGCGCACCACGCGCGCTCGTCGGCGGGCACCTGCTCGTAGTGCCGCCGCGCCTCCCCGCGCGCCGCCGCGAATCCGTCCGCGTTGCCGGCGGCACGCTGCGCGACGGCGAGGACTGCGAACGCGAAGAAGCGCTCGAACGCCGGTGCATCGTTGCCCGCGCAGACGGCCACGCACGCCTGCGCGTGGCGCACGGCATCCACTGCTCTGCCCGCGGCGAGCAGGCTGCGCGCGAGCCGGTAGTGCGCCCGCTCCTCCTCGAGCCACGTGCCCGCGCGCCGCCAGTACGTGAGCCCGCCCTGGGCGGCGGCCACCATGCCCGCGGCTTCGGCGGCATCGCGGTCGCGCTTGCCCTCGAGCGCGACCGCGACCTGGTTGCCGCCGACGGCGAGCGCGCGCAGCGCCGGCGAGCCGTCGGGCAGGCCGCGCTCGGCGAGCGCCAGCGCGTCCCGGTAGGCGGCGATCGCGCGCCCGAAGTCGCCGCGCCCCGCGAGCATGGCGGCGACGGCCGCGAGGACGCTTACGCGATCCTCGCCCGCGAACGGCGCGGCCGCCGCCTCGTCGCCGCCCGCGACGCGCAGCGTGGCCACCGACCGCGCAATCGCCGCTTCCGCGCCGGCATCGCCGGCGGCGGCCGGCAACGCGCGCAGCGAGCGCAGGAGGTCGACGCCGCGCTGCCATGCGCCCAGGTGCTCGCCGTAGACGTGCGCGACGATCCGCGCGTAGGGCGGGATGTGGCCTGCGGCCGCGATCACGGCCGTGGACGTCGCCAGCCGTTGCGCGACCTCGTCCGGCCGGTCGCCGTGGTCGTTCCATGCGGTAGCGAGGAATTCGTCGAACGTCATTGCAGTCCCCCTGCGGTGGCGCGCGGCGTCAGCCGAGCGCGCAGACCATGTGGATTTCGTCGTGCGCTATGCCGTCGACCAGCATGAAGCCGCGCTCGACGCCGAACGGTACGAATCCCAGCCGCTCGTAGAGCGCGACGGCGGGCGTGTTTGCCGCGTTGACGCCGAGGTTGACCTGCCGCACGCCCGCCATGGCGCGCGCGCGCCGCAGCGCCTCGACGAGGAGCGCGCGGCCGACGCCGGTGCGGCGCGCCTCCGGCGCGACGTACATGCCCCACACGAACGCCTTGTGCGCGAGCTTGCGGTGCCGCTCGCGCTCCAGTCCGATGCATCCGACCAGCGTGTCGCGCCGGAACGTGCCGAGCACGCAGTGGCCGGGTTGCGCGCGCAGCCGCAGGGCCACCTCGGCGACCGGCGTCACGCGCTCCTCGTCCACGCTCGACGCGAACGCCGCCGGGCACTCGGCGAGGCCGCGCAGTCGCAGCGCCTGGAACTGCGCGGCGTCCGCGGCGCCGAGTTCGCGCACGACGGCGGCCTCGCCCGCGCTCACTTCGCCGGGCGCGCCTGTGCCGCCCGCACGGCCTCGCGCCGCGCGAGGCTCTCCGCGGGCCACAGCTCGGACGCGCGGTAGAACTCGGCGAACGCCGGCGTTCCCGGCGGCAGCACGACCCACGGCTGCTTCGACGCCGTGAAGATGTGGACGTCGGGTGGCAGGCGGTCGGGCTCGTCGAGCGTGCCCACCCGGACGAACCGGATGGCGTCGCCGCCGCCGCCGTAGTTGCTCCACAGTGCGACGCGGCACTGCGGGCACCGCGCGATCCTCTGGCCCCGGCCGCTTGCCGACGGCGTGGCGACGACCTCGACGTCGCCATGCATGAGCCGTACACGGTCCGCCTCGATCATCGCGTTCAGCACGAACGCGGAGCCCGTCTCGCGCTGGCACCAGCGGCAGTGGCAGCAGTGCACGAAGAGCGGCCTGCCCGTCATCCGGTAGCGGACGTGGCGACAGGTACACCCGCCGTCGAACGCGGGTTCCGGGAGCGCGGTCACGGCACGGCCGCGACGGCCTTCGCGAGCCGCGCGGGCACGAGGCGCTCACCGGCGACCGCGGCGGCTCCTGCCTGCGGAACCGGGAGCGTGTGCATGAAGTTGTCGGGCACGGGGAGCGGCAGACCTGCGGCCGGCGGGTCGGCGAAGCGCCTAGCGAAGCGCGAGCAGACCTGCCACGAGGAACGGCAGGCCGCATACGGACGTGATGAGCGGGAACAGCCAAAGGTTGCGGAACGTCGCGACCTCGGCCTCGTGCGGCGTTGCCGGGTCGTACCGCACGTCGACGTCGCCGTCGACCGCCTCCGCAACCCTGCGCCCCATCCGCGACCGGAACACGATCGGCTCGCCCGTCGCGGTCGTGAAGGCGACCTTCGGGAAGTGGAACAGGCGCCCCGGGCCACGCGTGCTCGCGACCATCTCCTCGTCGTTGCCGACGATCCGGCCGCGGGCGCGTCCGCCCGCCCGCAGCATGCGCAGGGGCCGGCGGGCGAGCAGCAGCGCGACGCCCTGCGTGAAGACGCCGACACCGACGAACGCGTAGCTCACGACGGGATCGAAGGCCATCCCGTATCAAACACGTCGGGGCGAATTTACGCAACCACCGAGGCGGGGGCGTACCGGCCGGCGCACCCTCCGGGACTTGCGGGGACGCAACGCCCGGCGGGCTGCGCGGCCCGTGCTCTCAACGCATGGCGCACATCGCCACGCCGACGCCTTGACCTTCGGCAATCCAGCCCTGCGCGCGCATCCGTTCCTGCAGTTCGCGATCGGTCGTGAAGCGGTGGTTGGGCGCACCGCCCATGCCGTCGTTGTACAGGCGGTAAACGGGGATCGAGGCGCCCTCGCACGTGCCGTCGGCCAGCGGCAGTCCGACCGGGAACACGTGGCCCTCGAACGTCCAGTCCGGATTGTTCAGGACCAGCGCGCACTCGTCGGCCAGCGCGGTATAGAAGTGCGAGCTCCTGGGCCCGAACGAGGTGCTGAAGAACCGGCACACGGTTACGAGACCCGCGGCGGCGACGGGGTACACGTTGATCGAGCGGCCGGTCCGGGCCCATCCGGCGAAGTCTCCGGCGTCGAGCATCCGGATCTCGTCGGCGATCGCCGTGACGAAGTAGTGGTCGAATGCCGAGTGGTAGTACTCGGCGGCCTCGACGTAGGGTGACGGCGCCAGCGTGCCGCCGACGCCGGTGACCATGATGTAGACGACTCCCGTGGTGACCTCCGCGTATCCGACCCCGAGGTAGAGGACGGTGGTGCGCAGTCCCGCGCCGCTCGGCGTGAAGCCGAAGGTGAACGTGCACGTCGAGCCGTTCGGCAGCAGGTCGTCGGCGTTGCAGGACGACGCGAGCGTGAAGTCCTGCGACTCGCCTGTTTGCAGCCGGAGGCTGGTGATGCGCAGCTCGATGCCGGAGTCGTTCCTGAACGTCAACGTCCGGGGCGCGGCGGCAGTGCCGACCGCGTTCGCGCCGAAGTCGATCCAGTCGGGGTCCGGGTTGGGCGGCGCGACGGAGTTCGTGCCGCCGTCGCCGAGGCCACCCAGCGCGACGACCGCGGGCGTGCCAGCCGCGTCCGCCTCGATCGTAAGCGATGCGAGTCGGCTACCGACGGCGGTCGGCCGCAACACCGCGTCGATCCGGCAGCGGGCGTTGGGAGCGAGCTGCTGGCCGGCCGCACAGGTTCCGCCGACGGCGTAGTGCGTGCTGCTCGCGCCCCCGAGCGTGAGGGCCTGCAGCGTCAGCGGGGCGTCGCCCGTGTTCATGACGAACAACGGCTGGACCGGACTGGTGACATTGACCGGCACGCGGCCGAACCCCAGGTAGTCGGTACTGACGGCGAGGACCGGCTGCGCGAGCGCGTGGCCGGAACCCAGCAGCGCAACGGCCAGAAGGACGAAGGCTGCCCGCAGCGTGCACCTCGTGCCGCAACGCGGATCGACAGGTGCGGCCATCGAGAGCGGTTGGTGCGCGCATTCCGCGCGGGCATCCGTCGACGCGATCGGTTTCATGGCGGCTCTCCTTCGGGTGCGGCGCTGGCGCAGTGCCCTGGCGACGTCGGCCGGTGTTGGGTCTCTCGCCATGCCTGCACACAAGGTAGCGAGTCGCCGTTAGACCAGCGCTAGACGGCCGGCGTCCCGGAACGGGCGTCGGTGCGCCGGTCGGCGCCAGTACCGCGGCGGCGGTGCCCAAGCGTAGACTGAGGGCTGGCAATTCGCGCTGGCGAACGGTGCCGCCGCCCGCCGGCATGCGGTTGCGCGTCGTGCCCGCCCCGGGCGGGCGACAGTCGCAATTGAACGACCATGACCGCGCCCCGCGCGTACCTGTTCGGCGCGCCCGCGCTCGATACGGGCTCGGGCCCCGATCCCTTTCCGCTCGAGCGGCCCTACCAGCTGCTCGCGTATCTCGCGTTTCGCGGCGCCTGGGTGACTCGCGACGTCGCCTCGTCGCTGCTGTGGCCCGATCGCGACACGGCGACGGCGCGCGCGAACCTGCGCTTCGTCCTGGTCCAGATCCGCCGGCTGACCCGCATTGCGCAGTTCGAGGTCCGCGCGGACGCCTTGCGCTGGGCCGTCGACACCGACGTTCGCCGGCTCGAAGGGGCCGTCGCGGCGGCCGATTGGAGCACGGCGCTGGACAGCTACGCCGGCCCGCTGCTCGACGGCTTCGAGGCCGATGCTCCGACGCCGTTCGCCGAGTGGCTGCGGTTCGAGCGCGCGCGGCTTGCCGCGCTCTGGCACGGCGCGTTGGCCGCCAGGTTGGCGCAACTGCGCGACGATCCGCCGGCGTGCAGCACGCTCGCGCTGCGCGCGCTGCAGGCCGAGCCGCTCGATGAAACGGCGCTCGCCGCCCATCTGCACGCGCTGTCCGCGCTCGGCCAGGTCGACGAGGCGCGCCGCGCATATCGCGAATTTGCCCGACGGCTGGCGACCGAGCTCGGCATCGAGCCCCCCGCCGCGCTGCGCGACGTTGCGCGGCAGCTCGATGCGCGCAGTGCCGTCGAGCATCGTCTGCCGGCCGCTCCGGCGAAGCGCGAGGCCGCCGCCGGATTCGTGGGCCGCCGCGTCGAGCTCCGGCGGATCAAGGCGCTGCTGACCGGCGACGACTGCCGCTTGCTCACGATCAGCGGACCCGGCGGCGTCGGCAAGAGCGCCGTGGCGCGTGCCGCGTTGCCGGATCTGGCGGCTCGCTTCGCGGACGGGGCATGCTGGATCGCGCTGGACGATCTCTCGAACACGGACCAGATCGCACAGCGATGCGCATCGTCCATCGGCGTCGAGCTGCGCGGGGTCGATTCGCCGGTACGGCAACTGACCCGACACCTGCGCGACGTGCACGTCCTCCTGGTGTTCGATGGCGCCGAGCATGTCGAAGCACTGGCCCCCTGGGTCGACGCCCTGCTGTCGGGCTGCCGCGGGACCCGCCTCCTGGTCACGTCCCGGATGCGTCTGGGTCTCGCTGCCGAGTGGTTGTTGCCGCTCGAAGGACTGCCGGTTCCGGACGCCGATGAACAGGAGCTCGACGCGCTGCGGGCCTACGACTCCGTGCGCCTGTTCGAAGCGCGCGCGGCGGCCCAGCATCCGACCTACGACGCGACCGCGGAAGCTGTCGCCGCGGCTGCGATCGCGCGCGCGACCGAGGGACTCCCCCTTGCGCTCGAACTGGCCGCTGCGCGGGTGCGGATCCTGCCCGTGGCGGAAATCGGACGCGAGCTGGCCCAATCGATCGACCTGCTCGAGCCGGCCACCCCGGGTGCCGCGCGCAATGCGAGCCTTCGCGCGAGCTTCGATCATTCCTGGCGGATGCTCGCCCCCCGCGAGCGGGAGGCGCTCACCGCCTGCACGGTCTTCGCCGGCGGGTTCTCGCGGGAGGCGGCGCGCGCGGTCGCCGGGGCCTCGCTGCCGCTGCTTGGCTCGCTCGTCGACAAGTCCCTGTTGCGGGCCGATGGCAGCGGCCGCTTCTCCTTGCATTCGCTGATACGCCAATGCGCCGCGGAGCGCCTCGAGGACGCGCCGCGCGTACGGCGGCGGCACGCGGAATACTTCGCGCAACTGCTCGCGCGCCATGCGGATTTCAAGCACGTCGACCAGCGGCGCGCCATTGCCGAAGTCGAACTGGAGCTCGCGAACTGCCAGGTGGCCTGGACGGCCGCGATCGCCGAGCGCTCGTACCGGCGCATCGGGCTCATGACGCCGGCGATGCGTCACTTCTTCGAAGCCACCGGCCGCTGGGCCGAGGGCATCGACCTGCTTGCGGCGGCGCTGGCCGCCATCGACGCCGCCGGGGACGCCGAGCCGTCGACGCGGACCGCGGTCCTCGACGCGCTCGCGGTGCTGCATTGGCGCCGGGGGGACTTCGCGCTGGCGGAGCGCCATGCGCGCGCGGCGCTTGCGCTGGCGCGCAGCGAAGACCACGCGGGCGGCATCAAGGCCGCGTTGACCACCATCGGCCTTTCGCTCTGGCAGATGGGCCGTTACGAGGAGGCGAGGACGCACTATGAAGAGGGGCTGGCGCGCGCCCGCATGGATCGTGACCGTGAGGGCATCGCCCAGTTCAGCTCGAATCTCGCCATCGTCGAGAAGACCGAGGGCAACTACGCACGCGCCGCGGCGCTGTACGAGGAAGCACTCGCGATCGAGCGCCTGGTGGGCAATCGACGCGGCCTGGTGACGCGGCTCAACAACCTCGGCAACCTGCATCGCGTGCAGCACGATCCGGCCGCGGCGTTGCGGTGCTTCGAGGAAGGGCTGCAGCTTGCCCAGGCGACCGGTCTCGCCGCCCCGGCAGTCTTCCTGCTCGTCAACCTGGCCTTGACCACGCTCGAGTTGGGCGACCTCGACCGGTGCGCGCACTACGCGCGGCTGGGCCTCGACCAGGCGCGAAGCCACGGCGAGCCCCAGATCGAGGTGATGGCGTGGCTGGCAATGGCACGCCTCGCCATCGCGCGCCGCGAGTACGCGAGCGCCGACGAATGCACGTTCGAAGCGCTCGTCCGGGCGCAGGCGACGAGCTACACGCTCTGCGAGCTGGAGGCGATCAACGTACGCGCGGAGGCGCTGGCGGCTCGCGGCGACGGGGCGCAGGCGGCCGCGCTCTGGTGTGCGGTCGCAGGCCACCCCCTGTCCAGCGCCGACTCGCGGGCGGGTGCCGAGCTCGGCCTCGCGCGGTTGACGCTGACGCGCGAGGAAGAGCAGATCGCACAGCTCGCCGCCAGGGAGACGCGCCCTTCGAAGCGATCGTCGACGACGTCGTGAGCCGATTGCGCCCGCACTGAAGGCGCGCGCGCGGCGACGGGCGGGGGCAACGCGCCCGTGCGGGACTCGATGGCGCCGAGCGCCCTGCGGCTAATACCTGTCCGCGTTCATGCTGCCACGCACGCACCAGGTCGCGTTCTGATGCAGGACCTTGTGATGGCCGTCCACGCCTCCCGTGCCGAACGATACGCCCCAGGCGGCCGTCGGATCGTCGGCGTCCGTAGTGGCCGTCCAGTACACCCACGGCTGAATGTTGAGAAACGGGTGTCCGGGCTGGATTCGTGCGCTGCCGAGCGGCGCCGACATGTCGATGAGACTGGTGAGCTCCGGCAGCGAGGGCAGGCGCCAGCCCTTCTGATTGGCGACGAGTTTCCCGGCGCAGACGTTGAGCTTGGCGTCGAGCCAGGTGCGAAACAGCGACGACTCCGCATTCAGCTCCCACACGAGCCCCGTGTTGTTGTCGCGCACGGCCTGATTGTTGAACGCGGCGAGAATCGTGAAACGCTCATCGACGGGCAGGCGCTTGTCCCAGCTCTGGGCGAGCCCCCGGAAGTCGGCGACATCGGCGACGGCGGCCTGCAGCGCGTCGATCTTCGCGTTGAGCGTCGCGAGCTCGTCGAGGATCTGGTCGTGCGGTGAACGGGCGCAAGCCAACCCGGGCAGAGCGAGGGCGAGGGCGAGACCTCCGGAGAGAGCGACGCGGGCGGCGATCCTTGCGGGAACCATGGCAGGCCTCCTTGCGGTGTGGTGGGTTTGGGTCGCGCCGCTCATCCCGGCGGCCGCGGCTGCGTGGCATCTCCGGCGCGTGCACCATCGGTGTCCTCCATGGCCGCGCAACCGCAGGTCGCCAGGTAGCGTACGAGTGCGCCGCTGTTGGTGAACCACGCCGATTCGTCGGTGCCGGCCCTCTGCGCCGACGCGCGAAACGCGCACGACGCAAGCTCGTCGGTCCAGACATGAACGATGAAGACGTCGTGGTGCTGCATGGCGGCTTGCGCTCCTGCGAGACCAGGGCGCCAGCATGCGGCAGGGCCGTTAGACGCGCGTTAGATGCGCGACGGGAGCAATGCGGGGCGAGTCACCCCGGGCCGCGGGTTCGCGCGACTGCCGCCGCCGGGCCCCCGCTCAACCCGTCCGGGCGGCCCGGACGCCGGCCCACACCGCGACCAGCGACACGGCGAGCAGCACCGGGTAGAACAGCAGCAGATCGACGCGGATGTTGCACTCGCCGCTGCACAGCACGCGCGTGTAGACCAGGCACTCGTAGACCCCGTACGCGGCCCACGCGAGCGCGGCGGCGGCGGCGGTGCGCGCGCGTCGCCATCGCCACAGCAGGGCAAATGCCGCAGCGACCACGAACGCGGCCCACGGGAAGGCGATCAGGAACCCCACGGCGCGGGACCCGATGCTCAGCCTGGCGCGGCGGCGCGCTGCAGGATGAGCTCGTCCGGCTCGACGCCGTGGACGGCGCGCAACGCGTCCGGCGCCGGCACGAACCCGAGCCGCTCGAGCAGCCGCAGCGACCGCGCATTGCTGCGCTTCAACACGGCGGTCAGCGTGTGCACGCCGTAGTGCGCACGCAGTTCGCCGATCATGGCCTGGACGCAGCGCGTGCCGAGCCCGCGGCCCCAGTGGGCGCTCGCGAGCTCGTAGGCAATGCCCGCCGACCCGTCCTCGCCCACGGTCGCCTGCACGTACCCGGCGAGTCGGCCGTCGGGCAGACGGACCACCCAGTTCAGCCACCGCTCGCGCCCGTCCGCCGAGCGCCGCGTCTCCAGGCGGCGGAACCGGGTGCGCAGCCACTCGACCGACTCCGGCGGGGCGTTCTCGTGCTCGTAGATCGCAGGGTCGCCGAGCACGACGAACATCGCTTCGGCGTGCGCGGCCACCTGCGGCTCCAGCGCGAAGCCGTCACCGTCGATCGTGCGCATGGTCACTGCTTTCGGCATGGAGGTACGGGATCGGCTGCGGGACGTTGCGTCGCGCGACGATACACCTTTGCACCCTCGGCGCGCTGTGCGAGACTCGATGCCCGCCGCCGCCCGTGCGCACCGGGACACCGTGCCGATGCGCGCGCGGCCGCGTCGCACACCGGAAAGGAGAACGTGCCGATGGCCACCGGAATCCGCAAGATTGGGGAGTTCTGCTGGATCAACATGCTCACGCCGCAGCCGGACGCGGCACGCGAGTTCTACGCGCGTCTGCTCGGCTGGACGTACGTCGAGATGCCGGGTGTGGGCCACCGCGTGCAGGTGGGCGGGCGCGACGTGGGCGGGCTGTTCGACCTCGCGAGCCCGCAGACGCCGCCCGGGACGCCGCCGCACATCGGCGTGATGGTGAAGGTCGGCAGCGCCGATGCGACGGTCGAGCGCGTGAAGGCGCTGGGCGGCACTGCGCAGCCGGCGTTCGATATCTTCGACCAGGGCCGGATGGCCGTCTGCTTCGACCCCAACGGCGCGGCATTCGACGTGTGGGAGCCGAAGCAAGGCGAGGGCATGGACGCCGACAGCAGCCTGCGCGGTGCACCGAGCTGGTTCGAGTCGATGACGACCGACGTCGACCGCGCGGCGAAGTTCTACTCGGCGCTGTTCGGCTGGATCATCGAGCCGATGCCGATGGACGACTTCACGTACACGCTGTTCAAGCTCGGCGACGCCTACGTCGGCGGCATGATGGCGATCACGCCGGACATGGGCGAGCTCTCGCCGCACTGGGGCACGTACTTCACCGTCGACGACGCAGACGCGGTCGCGCGCGACGCGCCGGCGCTCGGCGCCACCGTGTACATCCCGCCGATGGACGTGCCGGGCGTGGGCCGCTTCTGCGGCATCGTTTCGCCGCAGGGCGTGCCGTTCATGGTGATGCAGTACTCGGAGTAGTTCCCGGCGCGGCCTTCACCATCACGTACTTGACGATGCCGTGCGGGTAGACGGCGTGCTCGTACGCCGTCACGTAGCCCAGCGCGCGATACAGCGACGGCGCCTGGAAGCTGAACGTCTCGAGGTAGAACTGCGCGCATCCGCGCGCCCGCGCGTGCGCCTCGAACTCGCCGATCAGCCGTGCGCCGAGGCCGCGGCGGCGATGCGGCGGGCTCACCCACAACTGCTGCAGCTCGCAGCACGCTCCCCACGTGCGGCCTACGGCGCCGCCGATCACCTCGCCCGAGGGGAGGCGCGCGAAGCACGAGATCGGCCTGACCTCGTGCAGCGGCGCGGCGGCGTCGTTGGCGTTGCCCAGTCCGGCGTCGACGATGCCTGCCTCGGCCGCGGGGCAGTCGTCGTGGCGCGAGATCGTGATGGGATCGGCCATCGGCGCATTCTCGTTCGGCGCAGGGTCCGGCGCAATCGGGGGTGGCCTGACGCCGCGCAGCGGTTCGCCCGCGCCGTCAGTCGCCGCCGCCGAACGCGGCGTGATAGGCGACTTCGCCTTCGGGCCACCCGCCGGCGAACGACATCGCCATGAAGTGCTCCGGCGGAACGCCGGCAAGCACGAGTCCGCGGCCGGGGCCGAAGCCGAAGCGCCGGTAGTACGCGGCGTCGCCGACCACCACGCAGCCCGCCGCGCCGAGGTCGCGCAGCCGGCGCAACGTCGCCTCGACCAGCGCCGTGCCGAACCCTTGCCGCTGGTACGGGGGATCGACCGCGACCGGACCGAGGCCGTACCAGTCCGGCGTACCGTCGGCGATGGCGACGCGCGACGCGGCGGCGTGTGCCGCGACTGCGTGGGCCTCGTCGGCGACCAGCGAGACCGCGAGCGCGTGGGCGTCGCGCAGCGCCGCGACGATGCGCTGCTCGGTGTGGTCGCTGAACGGGTGGTTCGCGAACGCGCGCTCGATGACGGCGGCGATCGCCGCGTGGTCGCCCGGGCGCTCGGCGCGGATGCGCATCGAGTCCATCCGGACCCCGCCGCCTACGGGCCTGCGGGCGGGGACAGCGGCAGTTCCAGCACGACCTCGCCTTCGTCGACCTTGCCGGTGTGCCGGAACCCCGCGCGCAGGTAGAACCCTTCGGGGCTCTGCGGGCCCGGGACGTACGACACGAACAGCGACGCGAACACGCCCCTGGCGCGCACGTGCGCGATCACCTGCTCCAGCGCCGCGGCACCGATGCCGCGCCCCTGGAACCGCGCGTCGACCATGAGGCGCCAGAGGTACGCCTGCGGCTGCGCGGGCGGCGCGGCGCGCAGCGACTCGTCGTAGAGCATGACGAACCCGACCGGCTCGCCGTCGGCGTAGATGGCGCGGTACCACGCCTCCGGGCAGAACAATGCCTGCGAGAGAGACTCCGAATTGCGCGCGACGAGTCCCTGCTGGTCCGGCTTCACGTTCAGCCGGTTGACCTGCCGGACCGTGTCCGCGGTGATCTCGCGCAGCGTGACGTTCATCGTGTCGCGGCGGGCGGGCGTCGCGCAAGCCAGCCGATCAGCGCGACCACGACGGCAATGGTGACGAGCGAGGTCGCGGCCATCGCCTGCGCGGACGGCGGCGGCGGAGCGATCGTCATGCCGGCGACCGTGAACGCCAGCGTGACGAGGACGAGCGCGGCGAGCGCGACGGTGCGTCTACGCGCAAGTCCGCTGTCGCGCACGTACAGCAGAAGGCCGGCCACGACCAGCGCCGCTTCCACGGCGAGCGCGACGGCCATGCTGTCCCACAGCGCGAGGCCGAGCATGGCCGAGTCGGCGCCGGCGACCGGCATCTCCGGCCGGTGCACGAGCACGTCGAGCAGCCAGTGCGAGAACACGGCCGCCGCCGCGAGCAACGCGACCCGAACGCGCAATGCCGGCAGACGCGCGGACGCGATCCACGCGAATGCCCCCGCGAGTGTTGACCACGCGATGGCGGCGGCGAGCCCGTGCGAGAACGGAAAGTCGAACTCGGGCTGGTGCGTGCGCGCGAAGTCGGCGGGGATGACGACGGACTCCCGGCCGAGCAGAACGAAGCTCCACAACACGATGTCGAGCAGCAGCGCCGCCGCGACGAACGCGCCAACATTGACGCGGCGTTCGACGGATCCGATGGCGAGCCCGGCGCCAATGTGGCCGACGAACACGCGCGCCTGCTAGGCGGAGACGCGGCGCGGCGGGCGCGCGGGGATCGGTACGGGGCGCGCGCCCGCCGCGGCCTCGTGTCCTGGCCGGAAGCCGGGCGCGACGCGGTCGTCCGCGCTGCCGCGGTGGACGGCGGCGAGCGCGGCGAACGCCTCCAGGTGGCACGCGATGAGAGCGATCATCGGCCGGGGTGCGGTGGCGATCGCCGCAGCGGCCTGCGTGCGAGCCTTCCGATAGGTGGGCGCGAGTGTCACAGGCGCCGCGACATGAACACGCTGTTGGGATCCTCGACGTACCCCTCGAACGGCGGACAGTAACCGAAGCCGAAGCGCTCGTACAGCCTGCGCGCTGCAGCGAACGCGCTTTGCGATCCCGTCTCGAGGCTCAGTCGCGCGTACTGCCGGCGCTGCGCCTCGGCGACGATGTGCGTGAGCAGCGCGCGTGCGACCCCGCTGCGGCGATCCGCGACGGCGGTCCGCATCGACTTGACCTCGCCGTGGCGGGGGTCGAGTTCCTTGAGCGCGCCGCAGCCCAGCAGTCGCGCCCCCGACCAGGCGGTCCAGAACGAGATCTCCGGCGCGCGCAGGCCGCCGAGGTCCAGCGCGTGGACGCTCTCGGGGGGCGAAATGCTGTGCATGCTCCGCAGGTGCTCGTCGAGCAGCGCGCGGACCTCGGGGCCGGACAGGTCGTCGAGCCGGATCTGCAGCGGCATATCCATGCGCGTCAGTGCCCGGACGTCCCGCGCGAAAGCCACACCCAGAGGCCGGTGTACAGCACGGCGTTCCAGACCGCCACCGACACGCCCGCGACCAGTTCGAGCCGGCGCGGCATCCCCTGCGGGTAGACGACGGACCCGATGTAGTGCTGGACGAATCCGCCTTCGTACCCGGCGCCGTGCGCGGCGGCGCGGAACCGGTTCTCGAGGGGCGTGAGCGGGCAGGTCCACCCGGCAAGGTTCACGACCGACGACCAGACGACGACCGGCACGTGGATCCACGCCCAGCGCGGATCGAGCAGCACGCCGAACGCGCCGAACACGGCGATCAGCACGAATGCGAAGTGCAGCAGCAGCACGAGGTTCGCGGAGAGGCGATGGAGCACGATGCGGCTTTCGAGGCGGAGTCGATCGCGCGCGGCACATGCCGCCGCGTCAGGCGGCGAACGCGACGCGCCAGCTCATGGGCTGGTGCGCGCGTAGATGCACGTGTTGCGCAGCGTGCCGTCCGGCGCCCGACGCTCGTTGCGCAGCACACCTTCGAGCGCGAACCCGCAGCGCTCGGCGAGGCGGCGGGAGGGTGCGTTGTCCTCATCGGTGACGATCTCGATCCGCACCACGCGCAAGTGGGCAAAGGCGTAGCGCGCGAGCGCCGCGACCGCTTCGCGCATGAACCCGTTGCGCGCCCTCGACGTGCGGCCCCAGTACCCGATCTCCGTCTTGGGCGTGCTCCACACGGTCCGGTGCAGGCCCGCGGCGCCGACGAGCTCGCCGGTCGTCCGCTCCAGCACGAGAAACGGCAGGTCGCGCCGCGCCAGGAAATTCGCTTCGGAGTTGCGGCACCACGCCTCCGCCGACGCAATCGTCTGCTCGCCGGCGACCCACGGCAGCGACGCGAGATAGCGGCGAAGCTCGGGCAGCGATTCCGCGATCGCCGCGTGCAGCATCTCGCCGTCGCCTGCGCGCGGCGACCGCAGGATCAGTCGGTCGGTCTCGACACCCGCCGGCAGGTCGAGGAGGATGGGATCGGTCATCGCGCGCTCGTCATCGGGACAACGCCGATCCGCGCCCGGCGCCGGCGGTCGTCGCGGCAACACGCATCATCGCGCCCCGGTCAAAGGTCGAGCACCGAGTCGAGGCCGCGATGCAGGCCGACCAGCGTGCCCACCTTCCGGATCGCGAGCAGCGCGCCGTCCGAGTACGGGCGGGCGCTGTTGCCCGAGTCGTGGCGAAGCGACAGCCGCTGGTCCGGCATTCCGAAGACGACCTCGGCGCTGATCACGTACCCTGGCAGGCGGATGGAGTGGACCTGCGACGCGGACACCGTGGCGCCGCGGGCCTCGCGCGTACCGACCGTGTCCGCCACCGGGATCGTGGGCTCCGGGGCGCGCACCCGCGACAATCGGAACGCGAGCTCGCGCGCGGTGCCGCTGGGCGCGTCCGGCTTGTCGTCGTGCGCGTAGTCGATGATCTCCCACTGCGGGATGAGGCGCGCCGCGGCCTCGGCGAACTTCTGCAGCAGCACGACCGTCAGCGCGAAGTTGCCGCAGGCGAGCACGCCGCGCTGCCGCTGGCGCGCCGCCGCGTCGATCGCTCCGAAGTCGGCTTCCGTGAGGCCCGAGGTTCCCACCACGACGTGCGCGCCGTGGTACAGCGCGGCCAGGATGTTGCCCCTGGCGCTGTCCGGCTTCGTGTACTCGACGAACACGTCGCACGGGCTGGCGAGCGCGTCCGCGGCGCAGGCGTGGATGCGCGCGGTGACGCGCGGCTCGCCCAGCACCTCGCCCAGCGAACGTCCCGCCTGCCTGCGCGCGACCGCCGCCGTCAGGACCAGGTCCGGCGTCTTCGCGATCGCGCGGGCAAGCTCGGAGCCGGCCCAGCCCGTCGCCCCCGCGAGAATTACCCGCACCATGCCGGCGACCCTCCCTCGTGCGCGCCGCCCGTCCGGTGCCGGACGGATCGGGCGCGCTGTCGTGCTGCCGCGCCGGTGCCATCGGCGCCGCGCTCACAAATGGCCGAAGAATTCCGGCGCACTTTGCCATCGGTCGTTGCGGCCGTCCACGAACGTGACCGGAACGCGCGCGAGCTCCTCGTCGGAGACGTCGTCGAGGCAGCCGAGGTTGACCCCGTACATCCTGCCGACCGGCGTCTCGTTGCCGACACCGAACGCGCGCACCCCGCAGCGCCGGCAGAAATAGTGATGGTTCTTCCGCGTGTTGAACAGGTATTGCGTCAACTCCGTTTCGCCCGCCAGCAGGCGAAAGCCGTCCGGCCTCACCACCGCCGCCCAGAAGCGGGTCCTGCGGCAGATCGAGCAGTTGCAGCGGTACGTCGGCTGCGCGAGGTCGAGGTCGGCCTCGAAGCGGACGGCGCCGCAGTGACAACTGCCACGGTAGGTCTTCAGCATGACGCGCCTCCCTGCGGGAACGCCGGAGCCCGCGTGCGACCCGGCGCGCGGGCGCGGCGCTGCTGCCGCGTGCGCGATCGTTCGCTCGCGGCGCCGGTCGCGCCCCGTCGTGCATGTCTCGCTGCGCAGTCCCCGGAATTCATCGCTCGTACGGCGTTCCCTGGTGGAAGCGCAGGAGCCAGCCCTGCGGCGTGCGCGACCAGATCGAGCTGCGCCGCGCGTGCTCCACCACGCCGTCGCAGGTCACCGCGCTGAAGTAGGTGACGTGCGCCGTGTCCGCGTCGAGCAGGCGGATGCACAGGTTCGGCAAGGGCAGCACCGCGTCGGTCGGCTGGCGCGGAACCGCGAGCGACTGCGCGCGCGTGTACGTCCGCCCGGAGCGGCCGAACTCGAAGAAGTCCGGCGCCAGGTGCCGTTCCATGAACGCGGGGTCGAAGCGCGACTCCTCGCGCCACATCGCCTCTTCCAGCCGCGTCAGCGCGCGGCGGTCGTCTTCGGTGGGTTCGAGCGGCATCACGGGCGCGATGGAAGGAGTCGATGACGACCGACCGGCGGTCGCTCCCGGCGCCGAAGTGCATGTGCCCGCGAAGTGCCGGAGATGTCGACCACCGGCACTTCCGCTGCCGGGCCACCGTGACAATCGGTCAACTGCACACTTCCTGCGCGGTCAGAGTATAGGCCGCATGGTAGGAGTTCGAGGACACGGTCGTCGCGCCGCGGCGTTCCAGTACGGCGGCGGCGAGGTCCGACTGTGCGAGGCTCGACAACGCATCCTGCGCATAGCCCGTGACCAGGATCGCGCGATCGACGCTCGCATCGGCGCCGCGGATGCGCTGCTCCGTCGTCATCTGCGCCGGCAGCGCGCCGCGGAGCAGGTGAGCGCTGCCGAGGCCCGATCGCCTGGGCAGTGGCGGCAGAACTTCGTCGCCGAGCCACGCGTCGATCGCGTCCGCGTCGTCGCGCGAAGGCGTGAATCGGAGCAGCAGGCCGAAGTGACCCATACCGGCGCCCAGGCTGCGCGCGACCGCGCAGAGCCCGCGGGTCATGCCGCGGTAGTGGGGCATCATCCGGCGCGTCCACGGCGACGGATGGTCGAGGCGCTCGCGATACGCGGCCGACGCCAATGTCTCCAGGCGCTCGACCTCGTAGAGCACCATGTACCGCGGTCCCCCGTCCGTCGCCACCCAGCGCGTGCCCCGCAGGAAGCCCGGGATCGCGAGCCGCTCCGGCAGGTGCTCGTGCGTGTGCCAGTCGTCGTGCTCGGCGATCGCCTCCGCGGCGATGTCGAAGGTCAGGAGCATGGCGGCTTGGCCGAGCAGGGACATGCGAGGTCCTCATTCCACGATGGGCGAGCGATTCCGGATCTGGCGAACGCCGGCCCGACGGTGGTGCGCGTGCGCACCCGACGCGTCGCGCTCCGGCGCTGCGACTGCGATCGCGTGCGAGTTCACGGAACGCGAAACACGCCTCTGACCAGCCGGATCTCGCCTTCCTGCAAGCTGCGCCGCGCGTTCGCGGCCTTCTGCGCCAGATTGTCGACGAACACGCCCAGCGTCAGCGCGTTCGGCGCGGCGTCCGCGCCCGTCCTGCCGAGGTGCGCATCGCTGGTGTCGTCGAAGCATTCGGCGACGAATCCGCCGTCGGCAAGCATCGCGCGCATCGCGTCGACGGAGACGAGGAAGCTGTCGGCAGGGTCGGTGGCCCACGGCAGCGGAAAGCGGGACGTGGCCGCCGCCCCGGCGGCCATCTCCTGGAAGGCGAACCGGCCGCCGGGCTGCAAGACCCGGCGCAGCTCGGCGTAGAGCCCGCGCTTGTCCTCGATGTTCATGCCGACGTTCTGCATCCACACGACGTCGAACGCGTGGTCGGGAAAGGGCAGGTCGAGCGCGCTGCCCCGGTGCACGCGGATCAGGTCGTCGAGGCCGGTCAGCCGATTCAGCAGCGCCGCGCCGACGCAGAAGTCGGCCGACAAGTCGATGCAGTCGACGCGGCAGCCGAGTTCGGCGGCGAGCATTCGGGCCGGGCCGGCCAGTCCGGCGCCGATGTCGAGCACGCGATCCTCGGCGCGGATGCGCGCGAGCGCCTGCAACTCGCGCGACGCGCGCATCCCGCCCGTGTGGAAGTGGTCGAGCGGCGCCAGGTCCTCGGGCGACAGGCACTGCGCGGGATCCAGTCCGGCGGCGCGAATGGCCGCGAGGATTCGCGTCTCGATGTCGCGGGCCGAGTAGTGTGTATCCAGACCTGCCATCGACTGCCCTTTCTCGATGTCCTCGGCGTCCGGTGCCCGCGGGCCGCGCGCGCTGCTGCCCGGTTGCCGTCCAGCGTGTCCGACGGCGTGCGCTCCGTCAAGGCCGCCGGCGGCGCGGCGCAGGGTCGGGCCGCCGTGGCGCCGACGACGACTTCCGGTCGCGCGCCCCGATGGCGCCGGTCGCCGCGCTCCGCAACAGGCGGCGGAACGTCGGGCACTCCAGGTGGCTCGGCGCCGGGCAGACCGCGGCGTGGCGCAGTCCGTCGCGCATGGCGACGAGCTTGCGGATCGTCCGCTCCAGTTCGTCCGCCTTGGCCGCGAGCGCGCGCCGGTCGATCCGCGGGCGCCCATCCGGCGTGAACATGCGCGCGATCTCGTCCAGCGAGAAGCCGGCCGAGCGCCCCAGCGCGACCAGCGCCAGCCGCTCGAGCACACCGGCGTCGAACACGCGGCGCAGGCCGCGCCGCCCCACCGAGGAGATCAGGCCCTTCTCCTCGTAGAAACGCAGCGTCGAGGCCGGCACGCCGGAGCGCTTCGCAACTTCCGTGATGTCCATGCGCGGACCCCCTTGACTTCAAGTCGACTTGAAGTGGCACTGTGCCGCCATTCGCCGCCCGAACGCAAGCGCGCGGAGGCTGGCCACAGGGGAACGAAGATGGAATATCTGGCAGGCACACTTTTCGTCGGCGTGGGCGCGACGGCGGTGATGGACGTCTGGGGAATCGCCCGTCGGCGACTCCTCGGCATTGCGGCGCCGGACTACGGCCTCGTCGGCCGCTGGCTTGCCCACATGCTGCGCGGGCGATTCGCCCACGCGTCGATCGCGGTCGCGGCGCCGGTCCGCGGCGAGCGCGCGATCGGGTGGGCCGCGCACTACGCCATCGGCATCGCGTTCGCGGCCCTCCTGCCGGCAGTGTGGGGCCCGGCGTGGCTGCGCCAACCGACGCTCGGCCCCGCGCTGATCGTCGGCATCGGCACCGTGGCGGCGCCCTTCCTCGTGATGCAGCCGGGAATGGGCGCGGGTATCGCCGCCAGCCGCACACCGCGTCCTTCCGCGGCCCGTGTCCAGAGTCTTGTCACGCACCTGATCTTCGGCTTCGGCCTCTATGCGGTCGGCCTGGCCGCGAGTCTCATGCTCGCACCGTAAGCGCGAGTGTCCACCGCCGCACGTGCTCGATCGTGCACTATCGAAAGGAGAACCCGATGCGCATTCCCGCCCGCTTTGCCCCGATCCTCTTCGGCGCCCTGCTCTCGGTCATCATGGTCGCCATCGTGTCGGCCTTCGTCCTGGCGATCAGCCAGGGCATCCACGAGGGGTTTGCCGCGCAGTGGCTCGAGAGTTGCGCGAAGACGTGGCCCGTGGCCTTTGTCGCCGTGACCCTCGTCGCTCCGTGGGTGCGCAAGGTGGTCGGGCGCCTGACGGCCTGACTCAGGGACGAAGCGGCCTGACGTGCCAGCCGGCCCCACGGCTTCGTCCGGAAAACGAGCCGCGTGCCCGCGCCGCCGGTTGCGCAACGGGTCTGCCGCCATGCGGGCGCCGGCCGTCGCTTGCCGCGCCCGGGCCTCATTCGGAACTGTTGGACTTGCCGGACTTGACCGTGGTCGCGATTGCCGCCGCTTCATCCTCGGGCCGGGTCAGGAGAATGATGCCGACCTCCTTCATCTCGCGGGTGCGCGGCAGGATGACCAGCTTTTTGATCCGTTCCCCGGCGATGCCGACTCGTTTGAAGCTGGCCGGCAACCACTGCCTAAGCTTCGCCTCGTCCGCGGGGCCGAGCCTGTCCAGTTCGACCAGGAGCGCCTGCACTTGCGATGGGCTGGCAAGATCGCCGGAACAGGTCAGCCGGTAGAAATTGGTCTTGGACATATTGAGGTTCGACGCCGCGGAAGCGGCGACGGCGATGGCCATCAGGGCGAGCACACGCAACGCGAACCGGGCTTTCATCTCGAAGTTCTCCTTCCGCCGCCGCGCGGCAGCTGACGTGACAAGCCAACGGGCAGGCCGTGTCGCCGCCTGTCCCGATGAAGACGCGCGCCGACCGGTCAGGTTCCGCGCAGGGCCGGCAGGCTGTTGCGATTGGCGTCAACATCCAATTCCCGGTGTCATCCCGAGCGCTCTGCACATTCAGGAACCGCGCCAGATCCCTTCGCCACGCTCATCGGGATGACACGGCGAGAATTTCAGCAACCCACTAGGCGACCGATCCCCCGCTCCGGATTTCGCGGCACAGCACCCAGTCGTGCTGCGGATCGTGGCCGAGCTGAAAGACATGCTGTCCGACCCTCCTGAAGCCCTGCTTCCGGTAGAAGGCGATCGCCCGGGGATTGTGCTCCCACACGCCCAGCCAGACCCGGTCGGCGTTGCCTCGCAGCGCAGCCGCAAGCAACTCCGACATGAGCGCCTGGGCGATGCCTTTGCCGTGCCAGCGCGAATCGACGTAGATGCGCTGGATCTCGGCGGGCCTCGCCGCGGTGACGCACGCGGGTGCGGCGCCCCAGCGAAGCTGGGCGTAACCGACGAGTTCGACCCCGTCTTCGCAGACGAACGTCTCGATCCCCGGATGCGCGATCTCGGAGGCCTGCCGGGCCTCGCTGTAGGTGTCGGCGCAATGCGCGTCCAGGTTCTCCCGCGCATTGAGGGCGCCGAATGCGGCGCGAAACGTACGCTCCGCAAGCAGCGCCAGTGGGCCTGCGTCGCGCGCTTCGGCTCGGCGAACGGCGGTCATGTTCCGTTGGTCGGCGCGGTCGCCGGACGCCTCCAAGCCACCGGTCCGCCGCCGTCGATCATCCGTTGCGGCGGCTCGCGCCGCCCGGCGGGAACAATTGCATCCACCGCAGGCCATCCTCGACCTTACAGTCGACCCAACCACGATGGCGGTAGAAGCCATGCGCGCGCAGCTTCCTGTCCACATCCGTCGTCAGCCAGGCCCGGGTGCAGCCGGACGCCCAAAGCCACGCCTGCGCCAACGCCATCAGCCTGTCGCCGGATTTCGTGTGACGGCTAACGTGCAAGGTGAGGGGCTTGCCGCCCCGACGTTGACCGCAGAGAAGCCGCGTATCGGCACGCCCCTCGACCACCCGGTTAGGGGGCGCTGCGATAGACCTCACGGCGATGCCCCACCTTGATGACCTCGATGGTCCGATGCGCGTGATCTACGACATAGATGACGCGATAGTCGCCTTGGCGAACCCGAAAGAGGGCAGCCTGCCCTGCGAGTCTTTCACTGCCCGGCGGCTTGGGATCTGTCGCCAACGATTGAATCCGGCCCACGATTCGTTGACGGTCCCGCTTGGTACCGACCGCCTCGATATCCTTTGCGGCCGACGGCTTGATCAGCAGCCTATATTCGGCCACGTTTCCTCAGATCGCGAACCAGCGACTCGAAGGAAACACTGCGCTCGGACTTGCGCTGATCAAACGACACAAGGTCTTCAGCGTCTTCCGCCAGCGCGATTTTCACGGCGTCGTTAACCATGTCGGAGATCGACCGATCGGTAGCGGCGGCCTTCAGGCGGAGCGCCTGGTGAACCGCGGCGTCGAAATAGACGGTAGCTCGCTTGGAGTCTTCCATGGCGCTCATGATAGCGCTATGACGTCAAAACGTCAAGACGCCGCGCGCCACTCACCCCCTAACGCACTAGGTGAGCGGCGCGCCGCGCCCACATACGCCAAGTAGAGGCCACGTGCTGGCGCGTCCGCTCGACCGCCGGGTTAGGCGGCGATGGGCGACACGAGTTACAGATCGCTGGGGCGGAGGCCCGCATGTCCTGCGATGCGTGAAAGCATCTTGGGTCCGATTTCTTCGCCGTCGTGAAATGCGAAGACAAAGTCCGGCCAGCCATCGCGCGCAAGCGTCCGATGTGACCCCGACTGGCGTTTGATTCGCCACCCGAGTTCGGCAAGGGCGGCGAGAACACGACGAGCCTTAGTTGACGGCCACTGGCTCACGCCGCGGCAACTGAGATCTTTATGGAATGCGCGCGACTCTCGCCATGCTCAAGGCGCTCGGCGAGAACACGGAGCGCCAAGACCTCGGCCTTGGCCATGGCTTCATCAGCGGTGGCGCCATAGGCAAGTACTCCAGGCAGCTGGGGCACTTCCGCCAGCCAGCGCCCATCCTCTTCGCGCTCACACTCCAAATTGAAGTCCACGGGCAACTCCCAGGTTCGGACTCTCGGATTCTACGCTTGGCCCCGTTTCGCCGCCCAACGCCCAAGTTGCGTGGTGCGCCGACGCGACGCCCGCCGAGAGAGAAGCCATGTGCCGGCGCATCCGCTCCAACGCAATGTTAGGCTGCTTCGTCCTTAAAGGCGCGAAGGACCGCGTTGATACGCGTTTGATATCCAGGGCCTTGCGCTTTGAACCAGGCCAAAACATCAGCATCCAAACGCAGCGATATGGCTGCCTTCGGTGGGACTGGCTTGAGACCACGACGCACTACCCCACGGACGATGTGCTTGACAGCCGCCTCGGGATGTTCCGCCGAACGACGGATATCTCGATCTTTCATCGCGCGTACGCGGGGCCAGTCAGTCTTTGGTACTGTCGAAGAAGATCGCTTGCTCACGTTTCGTCGCTTTTCGAAAGGAAATGATTCGAATGGCTCGAGGCGACTCGGTATGAACAATCGAGACGACGACTCCATCGAGAAGCCCGAGGGTCACAAAGCGCTGCTCTCCGTAGTCAAAGCGGTCGTCTTCAACGGTGTACGTCACGCCTACAAAGACGCGCGGAGCGACGATGAAATCCAGTCCATGTTCGGCCAGGTTGGACTGGCGCTAGACTTCGCTCCACGAGAAGCGCATATACGGAGTGTATATACAATGCTGCGCGTCGGCAAGAGCTGCCTAACGAGACTTGGGGTCCCGCGCGTCGGCGATCCTCTCCAGTGCATCCCAGAACCACGGCGGCGGCTTTTCCGGCACATAGTCGTCATCGTCGTTCATTCTTCGAAGCTGTGGATCACCTCGGCCTTGTAGAGCCCGTTGATGGTTTCGGCAAGCGCGTTGTCGTACGAGTCACCGACGCTGCCCACAGAGGGCTCGATGCCGGCCTCCGCCAGCCGCTCGGTGTACCGGATGCTGGTGTATTGGCTACCCCTATCCGAATGCGCCACCAGGCGTTGGCCGGCGGGCGGACGGCGGTCGTACAGGGCTTGCTCCAGAGCATCCAGCACGAAGTCCGTGTGCGGCGTCGACGATACCCGCCAGCCTACGATGCGGCGGGCGAATACGTCGATGATGAAGGCCACGTACACAAAGCCCTGCCAAGTCGAGACATAGGTGAAATCCGATACCCACAATTCATTCGGCCGGGACGCCTTGAACTGCCGATTGACATGATCCAGCGGGCACGGCGCTCCCGGGTTGCTGATCGTGGTGCGCACCGGCTTGCCGCGGATCACCCCTTGCAAGCCAAGGCGCTGCATCAGGCGCTCTACAGTGCAGCGAGCCACGTCGAAGCGCTCCCGTCGCAGCTGCCGCCAAACTTTGCGCACGCCGTAAACCTCGAAGTTCTCGCGGTACACACGTTGGACCTCGGGAATCAA
>JADJWJ010000007.1 GCA_016716425.1 Betaproteobacteria bacterium | reverse complement strand
CCTGCTGCTCGCGCAGCGTCGCGGTGAGCCGCTTCATCTTCTCCTCGAACGGCTCGCCGTCCTCCTCCTGCGCCTCGGCGCCGACGTAGCGGCCGGGCGTGAGCACGTGGCCGTGCTTGCGCACCTCGTCCAGCGGCGCGCTCTTGCAGAAGCCGGGCACGTCGGCGTACTCGCCCGCCTCCTTCTCGCCGCGCCAGGCGTGGTAGGTGTCGGCGATGCGGGCGATGTCCTCGTCGGTCAGCTCGCGGTGGGTGCGGTCCACCAGGGGGCCGAGCTTGCGGGCGTCGATGAAGAGCACGTGGCCGCGGCGGTCGCGGAACCTTGCCGTTCCTTGCGGTCGCGCGCCAGGAACCACAGGCAGGCGGGGATCTGCGTCGAGTAGAAGAGCTGGCCCGGCAGCGCGACCATGCAGTCCACGAGGTCGGCCTCGATCAGGCTCTTGCGGATCTCGCCCTCGCCGGACTGGTTGGACGACATCGAGCCGTTGGCCAGCACGAAGCCGGCCACGCCCGCGGGCGCCAGGTGGTGGACGATGTGCTGCACCCAGGCGAAGTTGGCGTTGCCCGCCGGCGGCGCGCCGTACTGCCAGCGCTTGTCGTCGCGCAGGCGCTCGCCGCCCCAGTCGGAGATGTTGAAGGGCGGGTTGGCGAGGATGAAGTCGGCCTTCAGGTCCGGGTGGCGGTCGTTGTGGAAGGTGTCGCCCTGCGCGATCTGGCCGCTGTCGATGCCGCGGATGGCGAGGTTCATGCGCGCCAGGCGCCAGGTGGTGTAGTTCGACTCCTGGCCGTAGATCGAGATGTCGGCCTTGGCCTTGGCGCCGGTGTTGCCGCCGTGGCCGTTGCCCTTGGCGTGCGCGCGGATGAACTCCACCGACTGCACGAACATGCCCGAGGAGCCGCAGCAGGGGTCGTACACCCGGCCGCGGTAGGGCTCGAGCATCTCGACCAGCAGCTTGACCACGCAGCGCGGCGTGTAGAACTCGCCGCCCTTCTTGCCCTCGGCGCTGGCGAACTGCGAGAGGAAGTATTCGTAGACGCGGCCGAGCACGTCCTTGGCGCGGCTGGCCTCGTCGCCGACCTTGATGTTGCTGATCATGTCGATCAGCTGGCCGAGGCGCTGCTTGTCGAGCGCGGGGCGGGCGTAGTCCTTGGGCAGCACGCCCTTGAGCGCCGGGTTGTCGCGCTCGATGCCGGCCATCGCGTCGTCGACGAGCTGGCCGATGGTGCTCTGGCGCGCCTGCGCCTTCAGGTGCGGCCAGCGCGCCTCGGGCGGCACCCAGAAGATGCTCTGGGCGCGGTACTCGTCGGGGTCTTCGGGGTCGGCGCCTTGCGCCTTCTCGGCCAGCAGCGCGGCGTGCTTCTCCTCGAAGGCGTCGGAGATGTACTTGAGGAACAGCAGGCCGAGGCAGACGTGCTTGTACTCGGCGGCGTCCATGCTGCCGCGCAGCGCGTCGGCCATCTGCCAGAGCTGGGCTTCGTAGCCGACGGTGGCGGCGTTGGTCGCAGAACTACTGGACTTGGTGATTCGTCTTGCCACGGGCCACCTTGCGTGAGAAGCGGGTGCAAGTCACTAGCGGGAACCCGATGAGCATTCCGACCTGAAGATCACGTCGACGCGGGTTCACGAAGTGGAATTAGCGCACCGGAACGACTGCTTGACGGTCGGGTTGGGTCACTCCGCAGGGTCGAGCAGCTGGCCGTACTCATTCTCCCAATGGACAAAGAGAGGCCCACAGGTGGAGAGGAGTTGCTTGGAGAGTTCATGGCACTCGCGCGGTCCTTGTTTCAGGCCGATCGTAGGCAGAATTTGTGCATAGGCAAGTGCGGCGCGAACAATTAGTTTCGCGTTTTGGAACGTAAACATGGCCAGTCGCTTTTCAACGTATTGATCGAGATCTGGGTGAATAGCGGGGTTCGAATGCCGACGACGGGTGAACTGCTTCGTCTCGGAAACGATAAATTTCCGTGATGACGCTCGCGACATTCGCGGAGCCCCTCGTGCGCAGTCCAAACGCGCGCTTGAGTTGCTCTGCGACCAACGCCGAACGCCGACTCTTCCCGCGACCAGATGCAAGTTGTGCGTGTAGACGCGCCGGAAGCGTCGAACGCACAGCGGCGTAGAGCGCCTCGAAGAAGGTTGCAGCCGCCACGGTTGCTTGCATGGCGGACTTGAACTCGCGGCGGAACAGGTCATCGATCGCCCCGCCCAACTTGTGCATTGCGAGCCATTTTCCGTGCGCTGCTCGCGACACCTCGAGCTGCTCCAGCGCGACTTCCAGCCAATCGGTTGCCAGATTCAGGCGCAGGTTGAACTGCCTGACCTCAAGCTGTTGACTGTCGCCATGAATGACAATTCCTCCCGGGGGAAAGGCCAAGGCGACGCCACGCATCATGCGTACGCCCCCCATCGGCTTCTTCCTCGTACCTGGTGTGTTTGCCACTTGTGGCCTACCGCACGCTTCCGGGCCATTCAATGTCAATGTAACTCAATCATTGGCGGTCGGTATCGCCACACCCAGCTTCTCCCCCCACGGCGCCAGCGCCGGCATGATCCCCTCGAACAGCACGACGCCGTTCGCCTGCTGCTCGCGATAGCGCCTCATCCCGTTCTCGCCCGGTACGCGCACGCGCTCCACGCCGGGCCGCGGCGTGGCCGTGTGGCACGCCTCGACCAGCCAGTCGGTCTGGCGCGCGAATTCATCGTCGCCGCCGAACGCCGCGGGGTCCATCACCTGCACGAACACCGTCGCCCCCCAGCCTTCCGACGGGTCCGCACGCCCGAAACCCGCGAGCGCGGCGGTGAGCGCCTCGATCAGCAGCGCGAGCGCGTAGCCCTTGTGACCGGCGTCGAGGCCGCCCAGCGGCAGCAGCGTGCCTTTCGGCTCGTTGAACAGGACCGCTGGATCGTCGGTCGCGTTGCCGGCGGCGTCCTGCACCCACGGGTGCGGCAGCTTCGCCCCGGCCTTGTAGAGCCGCGCCGTCAGGCCGTTGGTGGTGAGGCTCGCGGAGATGTCGAGCAGGATGGGATCGCCCGACGTCGGGATGCCGGCCGCCATCGGATTGGGCGTGAACACCGGCGACACCGCGCCGAACGGCGCGACGCTGCACGCGGACGGGTCGGAGCACACGAGCAGCGCCATCAGGCCGCGGTCGGTCACGCGCTTCAGGTACGCGGCGAGGCACGCGATGTGGTGCGCGCGGCGGATGACGACGGTGCCGGTGCCGTACGTCGCGGCCATCGCCATCGCGGCGTCGAACGCGCGCAGCGTGAGCCACGGACCCGGCAGGCGATGCCCGTCCCACGCCTGCACGGCCGGGCGCGAACTCACGACCGCGGGGGCGCCGTCCTTCGCCATCGTGCCCTTCTCGATTTCCGCGAGGTAGGGCGCGAGCAGCGCGAGCCCGTGCGTCGTGTGGCCGAGGAGGTCGCCGTCGACGAGCACGGCGGCGACGTCGCGCGCGATGTCGTCGCGCACGCCGGCGCGCGCGAGCAGCGCGTGCGCGAAGGCGACGAGCGCGTCGGCGCGGTAGCGTGGTGCGGTGGCGGGCGCGGTCATGGCGGCCTGAGTGCCGATCATCGACGAAGTCTTGCATGCGATTCTAGCCGACGATCCCGGCCAGACCTCCTTGTCGGCCGAAGGGGCCCGAGGCTGCCGGCGTCGGTAGCGCTCGACCGCACGGCCGCGCAACTCCGTGCCATACAAAAATATGGCGAGCCGTCTGGTTACCGTGTACGATGCGCCGATGGCGAAGGCGCGGTTCGAGTGGAATGCCGCCAAGGACCGGGAGAACCGGCGCAAGCACGGTGTGGGGTTCGCGCACGCGCAGTTCGCCTTTGCCGATCCACGCCGCGTCATCGCCATCGACACGGTGCACAGTGGCGGGGAGGAGCGATATTTCTGTATCGGCAACGCGGGCGAGGGCATACTCACCGTGCGTTTCACCTGGCGTGAGGGGGTCATCCGCATCTTCGGCGCCGGCTACTGGCGCAAGGGCAAGCGAATCTATGAGCGCGAAAACCAGATACACCGATGAGCCGCTGGGCAGGCCCAGGATCGTGCCGGACTTCCTGCCGGCGCCGAAGGACCTCGTGTTCCGGGAGGAGGGCGTAAAGGTCACGCTCGCGCTCTCCAAGCGCAGCGTCGAGTTCTTCAAGCAGGAAGCCACGAAGCACCACACGCAGTATCAGCGGATGATCCGTCGCCTCCTCGATGCCTACGCGGAACACCACATGCGACCGCTGTCCACCCGTCCGTCCGGCCGCCGCGATCCCGAGCCCGGATCCGGGGAGCCGCGACGGCGACGCACGGGCTGATATTGGCCCGCACGGCGGTCCTCTGAACTTCCCGACGACGCCGGTCGAGTAAGACGGCTGCCACGCCTCACCCGCCGCGAACACGCAACGTGCTTCCCTCCTCGCTGCAGATCAGCGTCGTTACGCATCGCCCGGACCTGAAGCTGCTCGAGCGCTGCCTGCGCAAGCTCGCACTCGCGATCGCGGCCGGGCGCGAGGCGGGCGCCATGAAGACCGTGCACCTGGCGCTGATCGACAATAGCGAGGACCCGGTGGTCGCCGAGCGCGTGATCGAGCTCGGCAAGACGCGCTTCGCGGACACCGGCGTGCACGTGACGTACCTGCACGGCCACGCGAACATCGGGTACGGCGCCGCGCACAACCTCGTGCTGCACGGCACGGGCTCCGACTACCACCTCGTGCTCAACCCCGACGTCGAGCTTGCCCCGGACGCGCTCGCCAATGCCGTCCGCTGGCTCGACACCCGCGGCGACGTCGGCGCGCTGGCGCCGCTGGCGCGGCGCGCGGACGGTCAGCGCGAATACCTGTGCAAGCGCTATCCGGCAATCTTCGACCTGTTCCTGCGCGGATTCGCGCCCGCGTTCATGCGGGGGCTCTTCCGCCGGCGCCTCGACCGCTACGAGATGCGCGACCTGATGGACGTGGACCCGCCGCGCGAGGTGGTCGGCATTCCCGCGCTGTCGGGCGCGTTCATGCTGGTCAAGCGCTTCGCCATCGACCGCACCGGCGGCTTTGACCCGCGCTTCTTCCTCTACTTCGAGGACTACGACTGGAGCGTGCGGCTGAACCGCATCACCAAGACCGCCTACGTGCCCTCGGTCGAGATCGGGCACCACGGCGGCCACGCCGCGCGCAAGGGCCTGCGCCACGTCGTGTGGTTCGTGAAAAGCGGCGTCCGGTTCTACCGTCGCCACGGCTGGAAGTGGTTCTGATGGACGTGGCCGGGACGGTCGTCGTCACCGGCGCCGGCGGATTCGCCGGGCGTGCGCTGGTCGCGTTCCTCGCGGCGCGCGGTGGCGGCGTCCGTGGCCTGGTGCGCGCGCTCGACGGGGCCATGGCGGCGCGCGCGGAGTTCCTGCCCGTCGGCGACCTGGCCGAGATCGACGAGCGCACGGCCGCGCTCGCGTTGGGTGGCGCCGCGGCGGTCGTGCACCTCGCGGCGCGCGTGCACCGGCCGGGCGCGCAGGGTGACGACGAGGCGGCCGCGATGCGGCGGAGCAACGTCGCCACGACGCAGCGGATCGCGCGTGCCGCGGCGGCCGCCGGTGTGGCGCACTTCGTGTTCGCGAGCACGGTCAAGGTGAACGGCGAGATCACGCAGCCGGGCCATCCGTTCCGCGAGAGCGAGCCGCCGGATCCGCACGACGCCTACGCGGCGAGCAAGTGGGAGGCGGAACAGGCGCTGGCTGCAATCGCCGCCGACACCGGCATGCGCGTGACCGCGTTGCGCCTGCCGCTGACCTACGGCCCGGGGGCGAGGGGCAACTTCGCGGCGCTCGCCCGCGCCGTCCGCGCCGGCGTGCCGCTGCCGTTCGCGGGCATCGTCAACCGGCGCAGCGTGCTCGGTCTCGCCAACCTGTGCGACGCGATCGCCGCCGTGCTCGGGAGCGACGCGCGCGACGAGCACGGCCGCGCCGCACCGTACTTCGTCGCCGACGCGGCGCCGGTGGCGACACCGGAACTCGCGCGCGCGCTGGCGCACGCGATGGACGTGGCGCCGCGGCTGTTCGCCGTGCCGCCGGGACTGCTGCGCTTCGTGGGCGCCTTTGTGGGCCGCGCCGCGGCGGTCGAGCGCCTCGTCGGTTCGCTCGAAGTCGACACTTCGGCGTTCCGCGCGCGCTTCTCGTGGTCGCCGCCGCATTCGGTCGCCGCCGGACTCGCCGCCGCGGTCGGGCCTGCCGCGCCGCTATAATCGACGCCCCGAACGAAGCGAAGCTCGCGATGCCACTCCGATCCGAAGGCCGCAGGGCCGACCAGTTGCGCGCCGTTGCGATCACGCGCGGATACACGAAGCACGCCGAGGGCTCGGTGCTGGTCGCGATGGGCGACACGCGCGTGCTGTGCACGGTGAGTGTGGAGGAGGGCGTGCCGCCCTTCCTCAAGGGCAAGGGGCAGGGCTGGCTCACCGCCGAGTACGGGATGCTGCCGCGCGCGACCAACACGCGGATGCGGCGCGAGGCGGCGGAAGGCAAGCAGTCGGGGCGCACGCAGGAGATCCAGCGCCTGATCGGCCGCAGCCTGCGCGCGGTCGCCGACCTCGCCGCGCTCGGCGAGCGCACGTTGAAGATCGACTGCGACGTGCTCCAGGCCGACGGCGGCACGCGCTGCGCGTCGATCACCGGGGCATGCGTTGCGGTCGCGGATGCGATCGCGTGGTGCCGTGCGCAGGGGCTCGTCACGGGCGAGCCTCTGCGTGAATTCGTCGCGGCCGTGTCGGTCGGCGTCGTCGACGGCGTGCCGGTGCTCGATCTCGACTACGGCGAGGACTCGCGCTGCGACACCGACATGAACGTCGTGATGACCGCGTCCGGCGGTTTCGTCGAGCTGCAGGGTACGGCCGAAGGCGCGCCGTTCACGCGCGCGGAGATGGAGGCGCTGGTCGCGCTGGCCGAAGGCGGCATTCGGGAACTCGTCGCCGCGCAGCGTGCGGCGCTGGCGGGGCGCTGAATGATCGACCGCCTCGTGCTCGCGTCGAACAACGAGGGCAAGCTGCGCGAGTTCCGCCGCCTGCTGACGCCGCTCGGAATCGACGTGGTACCGCAGGCGGAGTTGGGCATCGTCGAAGCCGACGAGCCCCACGTGACGTTCGTCGAGAACGCGCTCGCGAAGGCGCGGCACGCGAGCGCGCACGCCAAGCTGCCCGCCCTCGCGGACGACTCGGGCGTGTGCGTCGCCGCGCTCTCCGGCGCGCCGGGCGTGCAGTCCGCGCGCTACGCGGGCGACCCGCGGTCCGACGCGCGCAACAACGCGAAGCTGGTCGCCGCACTGGCCGGCGTCGCCGACCGCCGCGCGCACTACTACTGCGTGCTCGTACTGGTGCGCCACGCGGAAGACCCGGAGCCGATCATCGCCGACGGCGTGTGGCACGGCGCGATCGTCGACACGCCGCGCGGCGCCGGCGGCTTCGGCTACGACCCGCACTTCGAGGACGCCGCCTCCGGCCTCACCGGCGCCGAGCTGCCGCTCGCGCGGAAGAACGAGGTGTCGCACCGCGGGAAGGCGATGCGGACGCTGCTCGCGAAAATCACGGAGGCGAGGGAGCAACCGGTTGACC
Organism: Betaproteobacteria bacterium; assembly: GCA_016716425.1. GTDB lineage: Bacteria > Pseudomonadota > Gammaproteobacteria > Burkholderiales > Casimicrobiaceae > VBCG01. The sequence continues at coordinate 198,629 of JADJWJ010000007.1, read as the reverse complement.
GCGGCGACTCGGCGCGACAGGCAGGCTGATCGTCCGCGAGGATGGCGACGATGACGGGGCGAACGACAGCGATCCCGCCCGACAGCCTCGCCCGGCCGCGGTTCGCCGCGCTGCCGCCGCTCTCGCTGTACGTCCACATCCCGTGGTGCGTGCGCAAGTGCCCGTACTGCGACTTCAACTCGCACGAGGCGCGCGGCGAGCCGCCCGAGGACGCGTACGTCGATGCGTTGTTCGCGGATCTCGAGTCCGCGCTGCCGTCGGTGTGGGGGCGCCGTGTCGGCACCGTATTCATCGGCGGCGGCACGCCGAGCCTCTTCTCGGCGGCGGCGATCGACCGGCTGCTCGCCGGCGTTCGCGCGCGCCTGCCGCTCGCACCCGATGCGGAAGTCACGCTGGAGGCCAATCCCGGGACGTTCGAGCGGCAGAAGTTTGCCGGGTTTTTCGCGGCCGGCGTCAACCGGCTGTCGCTGGGCGTCCAGAGCTTCGACGCCGGCGCGCTGCGCGCGCTCGGCCGCATTCACGACGCGGACGAGGCGCGGCGCGCGGCCGAGGCGGCGCTGATGATCTTCGGCAACGTGAACCTCGACCTCATGTACGCGCTGCCGGGCCAGACCGTCGCGGCCGCGCGCGCGGACGCCGCCGCGGCGCTCGCGTTCGCGCCGCCGCACCTGTCCTTCTACCACCTGACGCTCGAGCCGAACACGCTGTTCCACCGGCATCCGCCGCCGCTGCCCGACGAGGACGCTGCCGCCGACATCGAGGACGCCGTCCACGAGGCGCTCGCGGGCGCGGGGTACGCGCGCTACGAGACGTCGGCGCACGCGCAGCCCGGCCGCGCGTGCGCGCACAACCTCAACTACTGGCGCTTCGGCGACTACCTCGGCATCGGCGCGGGCGCACACAGCAAGCTGTCGTTCGCCGACCGCGTCGTCCGGCAGGTACGCTGGAAGCAGCCGCGCCAGTACCTCGAGCGCGCCGGTGCGGGCGAGCCGGTGATGGAAGAGGCGGCCGTCGCGCGCGCCGACATCGGCTTCGAGTTCATGCTGAACGCGCTGCGCCTCGCCGACGGCGTGCCCGCGGCGCTCTTCGCCGAGCGCACCGGCCATCCGCTGTCGTTGGTCGCGCGGCCGCTCGAGGCGGCGACGCGCAAGGGGCTGCTCGAGCCCGACCCGGCGCTGATCAGGCCGACGCCGCTCGGGCGCCGCTTTCTCAACGACCTCATGGAGATGTTCCTCGCCGCACAGGGGCGCGCGCGCTGCGCCGCCGTGCCGCTGGTGCGCGTCGAGGCCACCGGAGTCGAACGATGACGACCACCGCTTCGCCGACCGCGCTGACGCTGACGGAAGCCCTGGCGGCGATGGCCGCGGGTCGCCTGACCGCCCTCGGCCTCGCGGAGGCGCAGCTCGCGCGCGTCGCTGCGACCGACGCGGCGATTGCCGCGTGGGAAGCGCTCGACCCGGCGCACGTGCGCGCGGAGGCGGCGCGCTGCGACGCCGCGCCGCCCGGCGGGCTGCTCCGCGGAATCGGCGTCGGCGTGAAGGACATCGTCGCGACGCGCGATTTGCCGACGACGATGGGCTCGCCGATCCACGCGGGCCACCGGCCGGCCGCCGACGCCGCGTGCGTCGCGCGCCTGCGCGCGGCGGGCGGCTACGTGTTCGGCAAGACGGTGACCACGCCGTTCGCGTTCATGGATCCGGGCAAGACGCGCAATCCGTGGGATCCGGCGCACTCGCCCGGCGGGTCGTCGTCGGGCTCGGCCGCGGCGGTCGCCGCCGGCCACGTCTGTGCGGCCATCGGCACGCAGACCAACGGCTCGGTGATCCGTCCGGCCGCGTACTGCGGCGTCGTCGGTTTCAAGCCGACGGTCGACGCGATTCCGACCGCCGGTGTGCATCCGTTCTCCGCGCGCTTCGACACGGTCGGCACCTTCGCCCGCTCGGTCGCCGACGCGGCGCGGCTCGCGAGCGTGCTCGCCGATCCGGGGTGCATCGCGCCCGATGTCGCGCCGCTCGCGCGGCCGCCGAATCTTGCGTATCTCGGGCAGTTCCCGTGGACGCAGCACGACCGGGCCGCGAGCGCGGCGGTCGACGCCGCCGTCGCACGGCTCGCCGGCCAGGCCACGGTGACGCCGGTGGCGATCGACGTGCCGTGGCGCGAGGCCGACCGCGTCCTGCGCACGATCATGCTCTACGAGGGCGCGCGGGCGCTCGCCGAGCTGCAGGCGCGCGAGCGCGGGCGGCTGACGCCCGCGCTCAATGCGGCGCTGGACGAAGGCCGCACGATCGGCGCGGCCGACTACCGCGACGCGATGTCGGCGCGGGAGCGCGCGGTCGGCTACTTCACGCGGTGGGCGGACGCATTCGACGCGGTGCTTGCGCCGTCGGCGCCCGGCGTGGCGCCGCGCGGCATCGAGACCACCGGCGACCCGTCGTGCTGCACGCTGTGGTCGCTGGTCGGCTTTCCCGCGCTGACCCTGCCCGCAGGAATGCTGGGCACGCTGCCCGTGGGGCTGCAGCTCGCAGCACCTCAGGGGCGCGACGATCGCCTGCTCTGCGTGGTGCGAGCGCGAGCTGCCGTTCGCGGGGCTGCCCTGGCCCGCCGCAATGTCATGATCGATCGCTCGTGACCCGCATTCCGAAAGCCGACCGCAGCACGCTCTGCCGCGACGACCTCGAGGCCGGGCGCATGCGCGCGCTCTACGTCGAGGCGCTGGGCGGCAAGGGACACGCGCTCGACGACGTCCAGCTCTCCGAGTCGTTGACCACGACGCTCGCCGCGAAGCCGCGGGGCGCGGGCTGGTGGGTGTTCGCGTACGGCTCGCTGCTCTGGAACCCGCTGTTCCCGTTCGCCGAGGCGCGCCCGGCGCTGCTGCGCGGGCTGCATCGCCGGTTCTGCCTGTACTCGATGGCGTCGCGCGGCACCCCTGACGCGCCGGGGCTGGTGCTCGGGCTCGAGCCGGGCGGCGCGTGCACCGGGGTCGTCTACCGGCTGCCCGCGCCGGTCGCGCTCGACGAGCTGCACCTGCTCTGGCGGCGCGAGATGGTGGTGGGGTCGTACCGGCCGAAGTGGGTCGGCGTGCAGGCGGGCGAACGGCGGCTCGTCGCGCTGACGTTCACCGTGCGGCACGACCATCCGCAGTACACCGGTCGACTCTCGCCGGACGAAGTGGCGCGCATCATCGCCAACGCGGCCGGCGCGTTCGGCTCGTCGCTCGACTATCTCGAGCGCACCCGCGTGGCGCTCGTCACGCACGGCATCGTCGACGCGTACCTCGAGGCGATCGCGGGCAAGGTGGCGGCGCTGCGGAACGCGCGGAGCGGACCGCGGGCGTGACGGCCGTTGAGCGCGGTGATGACAACGGCCTGGGGGTCTGACCCTTAGGCCGTTGTCATGGCCGCTCGCGGGCGCCGGCCCGCGCGCTCAGATGGCGATGTTCCGCCCGCCGTCGACGTTGATCGTCTCGCCGGTCACGTAGCGCGCGTCGGCGAGCAGGAAGGCGACGGTCGCCGCGATGTCGTCGGGCGTGCCTTCGCGCTTCAACGGCGTGTGCGAGATGATCCGCTGCCGCGACAGCTCGTCGAACGAGTCGTCCTCGGGCCAGAGCACCGGTCCCGGCGCCACGGCGTTGACGCGGACCTCGGGGGCCAGCTCGCGCGCGAGCGAGCGGGTCAGCCCGACCAGCGCCGCCTTCGCCACCGAGTACACGACGTAGTTCTTGAGCGGCCGCTCGGCGTGAATGTCGGCGATGTTGACGATCGCGCCGCCCGCGCGCCGCAGCGCGGGCGCGGCCGCCTGGGCCAGGAACAGCGGCGCCCGGAGGTTCGTCCCGACGAGGTCGTCGAACTGCGCGAGCGTGACGTCGGGAAGCGGCGTGGCGAAGAACGACGATGCGTTGTTGACGAGGCCGTCCAGCCGTCCGAACGTGTTCAGCGTCTGCTCGACCAGCGAGGGCAGCTTGGGCACGTCGAGCAGGTCCGCCTGGATGAGCGCGACCGAGTTCTCGCGTGCGTGGTTCAACTCGGCGGACAGCAGGCGTGCTTCGCCCGCGGACGAGCGGTAATGCAGCATGAGGTTCGCGCCCGCGGCGTGCAACCGGCGGCAGATCGCCGCGCCGACCCGCTTGGCGCCGCCGGTGATCAACACGGTTTTTCCCTGCACCGCACGCTCCGGCGTTAGACTGCGGACGAATCTAGCATAACGTCCTGCCGCGTGCGACCGAGCCTGTCCGCGACGCTCCCCGAGCCACAGCCCGCCGCGCGCGAACACAGCGCGCAGGTGGTCGCGGCCGTCCGCGACGACATCGCGGCCGCCGGCGGCTGGATCCCGTTCGACCGGTACATGCAGTGCGCGCTCTATGCGCCCGGGCTCGGCTACTACGTGGCGGGTACGCGCAAGTTCGGCGCGGCTGGAGATTTCGTCACGGCGCCCGAAATGACGCCGCTCTTCGCGCGCGCGCTCGCGGTCCCGGTCGCGGCGGTCCTCGCCGCGTCCGGCGGCAGCGAGATCGTCGAGTTCGGCGCCGGCAGCGGCGCGCTCGCGGCCGACCTCATCGCGGCGCTCGCCGCCGCCGGCGCGCTGCCGGCGCGCTACCGGATCCTCGACGTCAGCCCGGACCTCGTGGCGCGTCAGCGCGAAACGCTGGCGCAGCGCGTTCCCGAACATCTGTCGCGCGTCGAGTGGATCCGCGTCCTGCCGCCGGCGGTCGAAGGCGTCGTGCTGATGAACGAGGTGCTCGACGCCGTGCCGCCCCGGCTGATCGCGCGCCGCGACGGCGCGTGGTTCGAACGCGGCGTCGCGTGGGACGGCGCACTGTGCTTCGCCGAGCGCCCGCTCGACGACGCGCGGGCGCGCGCGGCGGCGGCGGAGCGGTTTCCACCCGAAGGCGACTACGTCAGCGAGTTGAACCTCGCGGCCGAGGCGCTGGTCGAGACGGTCGCGCGGCGCGTCCGCCGCGGCGCGCTCGTCGTCGTCGACTACGGCTTTCCGCGCCGCGAGTACTACCATCCGCAGCGCAGCGACGGCACGCTGATCGCCCACTACCGGCACCGGGCGGTCGCGGATCCGTTCCTGTGGCCCGGCCTGGCCGACCTCACCGCGCACGTCGACTTCACCGGCGTGGCGCTGGCTGGCGAGCGCGGCGGCCTGACGGTCGCCGGCTACGGGCCGCTCGCAGCGTTCCTGCTGGGCGCCGGCATCCTCGATCGCCTGGCCGAGTGCGGCGACCCGGCGGGGGCGGCGTACGTGCGCGAGGCGGCCGCCGTGCAGAAGCTCCTGTCCCCGGCCGAGATGGGGGAACTGTTCAAGGTGCTGGCAATGACTGCCGGCGATGGTATCGTGTGGCCGTATTGCGGGACCGCGGACCGCACGCATCGGCTGTGACGACGGCGCGGACCGACGCCCTGGAACACAAGAATCCGCGTCGACGCCACGCGCGTCCGGCGACGAGCCAGGAGGAGCAGCAATGGGGATCATGCACGATCACGACCCGGTCGAGACACGGGAGTGGCTCGACGCACTCAACGCGGTCGTCCAGCATCAGGGCGCCGACCGCGCGCGCTACCTGTTGACGCTGTTGCGCGAAGAGGCCGCGCGCATCGGCGCGAGCCCCGCATTCGCGCTGACCACGCCCTACCGGAACACGATCCCGCCGGAGCAGGAGGCGCGGTCGCCGGGGAACCGCGAGCTCGAGCACAAGATCCGCTCGGCGATCCGCTGGAACGCCGTCGCGATCATCCTGCGCGCGAACAAGGAGTCCTCCGAGCTGGGCGGCCACATCGCGAGCTTCCAGTCCTCCGCGCTGCTGTACGACATCGGCTACGGGCACTTCTGGCACGCACCGACGGACCAGCACGGCGGCGATCTCGTCTACGTGCAGGGCCACGTCGCACCGGGCATCTACGCGCGCGCGTTCGTCGAGGGCCGGCTCACCGAGCAGCAGCTGCTGCACTTCCGGCAGGAGACCGAGGGCCGCGGCATCCCGTCGTATCCGCACCCGTGGCTGATGCCGGACTTCTGGCAGTTTCCGACGGTGTCGATGGGCCTGGGGCCGCTGACGGCGATCTACCAGGCGCGGTTCCTCAAGTACCTCGAGGGGCGGGGCCTTGCCAAGACGGAAGGGCGCAAGGTGTGGGCGTTCCTGGGCGACGGCGAGATGGACGAGCCCGAGTCCCTCGGCGCCATCTCGCTCGCCGGACGCGAGCGCCTCGACAACCTGATCTTCGTCATCAACTGCAACCTGCAGCGGCTCGACGGCCCGGTGCGCGGCAACGGCAAGATCATCCAGGAGCTCGAGGGCGTGTTCCGCGGCGCCGGCTGGAACGTGATCAAGGTCGTCTGGGGCTCGACGTGGGACAAGCTGTTCGCCAAGGACCGCGACGGCATCCTGCTGAAGCGGATGGAGGCGTGCGTCGATGGCCAGTACCAGGACTTCAAGAGCAAGGACGGCGCGTACGTGCGCGAGCACTTCTTCGACACGCCGGAACTGAAGGCGCTGGTCGCGGACCTGTCCGACGACGAGGTCTGGAAGCTCTCGCGCGGCGGCCATGACCCGTTCAAGGTGTACGCGGCGTACGCCGCGGCGGTCGCGCACCGTGACCAGCCGACGCTGATCCTCGCCAAGACGGTGAAGGGTTACGGCATGGGCGAGTCCGGCGAAGGCCAGATGATCGCGCACCAGGCGAAGAAGATGACGGTCGACGCGCTCAAGCAGTTCCGCGACCGCTTCGACATCCCGGTGCCCGACGACGAGCTGGCCGCGCTGCCGTTCATCTCGCTGTCGAAGGACAGCCCGGAGTTCGCGTACCTGCAGGAGCGCCGCGCCGCGCTGGGCGGCTACCTGCCGCAGCGCCGGCGCAAGTCGGCGCCGCTGCCGGCGCCGCCGCTCGCGAACTTCGAGCGGCTGCTCGCGAGCTCCGGCGAGCGCGAGATCTCGACGACGATGGCGTTCGTGCAGATGCTGGGGACGCTCGTGCGCGACAAGACGATCGGCAAGCACGTCGTGCCGATCGTGCCCGACGAGTCGCGCACGTTCGGCATGGAGGGCATGTTCCGCCAGCTCGGCATCTACTCGGCGGTCGGGCAGCTGTACCGGCCGCAGGACGCCGACCAGCTCATGTACTACCGCGAGGACAAGTCGGGGCAGGTGCTGCAGGAGGGCATCAACGAGGCCGGCGCGATGAGTTCGTGGATCGCGGCGGCAACGTCCTACAGCACGAACAACCTGCCGATGATCCCGTTCTACATCTACTACTCGATGTTCGGTCTGCAGCGCGTCGGCGACCTCGCGTGGGCAGCCGGCGACATGCGCGCCCGCGGCTTCCTGATGGGCGGCACGGCCGGTCGCACCACGCTGAACGGGGAAGGGCTGCAGCACGAGGACGGCCACAGCCACGTGCTCGCGTCGACGATCCCCAACTGCGTGTCGTACGACCCGACGTTCGCGTACGAGGTGGTCGTGATCGTCCGTGAGGGCATCCGCCGCATGTACGAGGCGCAGGAGGACGTCTACTACTACATCACGCTGATGAACGAGAACTACGCACACCCGGCGATGCCGGAGGGTGCTGCGGCGGGAATCGTCAGGGGGATGTACCTGCTGCAGCAGGGCGGCAAAGGCAAGGGTCCGCGCGTGCAGCTGATGGGCAGCGGCACGATCCTGCGCGAGGTGATGGCCGCGGCGGAGCTGCTGCGCGACGAGTGGAAGGTGAACGCCGACGTCTGGAGCGCGACGAGCTTCAACGAGCTGCGCCGCGACGGCATGAGCGCGGAGCGCCACAACCTGCTGCACCCGGACCGGCCGCCGCGGAAGAGCCACGTCGAGACGATGCTCGAGGGCCACGCGGGTCCGGTGGTCGCGGCGACCGACTACATGCGCAATTACGCCGACCAGATCCGCGGCCACGTGCCGCGCCGCTACGTCACGCTCGGCACCGACGGCTTCGGCCGCAGCGATTTCCGCGCGAAGCTGCGCCGGTTCTTCGAGGTCAACCGGCACTACGTCGTCGTCGCCGCGCTGTCCGCGCTGGCCAGCGACGGCGAGGTGAAACCGGCGGTGGTCGCGCAGGCGATCGCGAAGTACGGGCTCGACGCCGACCGCCCGGATCCGTGGACGGTGTAGCCGGCTTGTTCCTAGAGAGGCGCAGAGGCGCCGAGGACTGCCAAGGGTTTGCGCTGCGCCTCTGCGTCTCCTGTGAAGAGGTCTTCCGCATGAGCACAATCGAAGTCAAGGTTCCGGACATCGGCGACTTCAAGGACGTGCCGGTGATCGAGGTGCTGGTGAAGGTCGGCGATACCGTCAAGCCGGAAGACGCGCTGGTCACGCTCGAGTCGGACAAGGCGACGATGGACGTCCCCGCGCCGACCGCGGGCACGGTGACCGACGTCAAGGTCAAGGTGGGCGACAAGGTCGGCGAAGGCAGCCTCATCGTGCTGCTCAAGTCCTCCGCCACCGCCGAGGCCGCACCGGCGGCCGCCCCCAAGACCTCGGTGGCCGCGCCGCCGGCCCCGACGAGTTCGCCCGGCGGCCTCGCCGAAGTGCGCGTTCCGGATATCGGCGACTTCAAGGACGTGCCGGTGATCGAGGTCATGGTGAAGCCCGGCGACGCGGTGAAGGCGGAGGATCCGCTGGTCACGCTCGAATCCGACAAGGCGACGCTGGACGTGCCCGCGCCGTTGTCCGGCGTCGTGCGCAGCGTCGCGGTCAAGGTCGGCGATCGCCTGTCGGAGGGATCGCTGGTGCTGACGCTGGCGACGGACGGCGCGGCACCCTCACCCCAGCCCTCTGCCGCAAGCGGGACAGCGAGCGGCCAGTCCGCACCGGCGGCAAGCTCCGCACCCTCACCCCAGCCCGCTCCCGCAAGCGCACCCTCACCCCAGCCCTCTCCCGCAGGCGGGAGAGGGAGTATGGTCGTGGACGAGGCGGCGTTCCGGCTCGCCTACGCCGGGCCGGGCGTGCGCAAGATCGCGCGCGAACTAGGCGTGGACCTGTCGACCGTGACGGGCAGCGGCGACAAGGGTCGGATCCTGCGCGAGGACGTGGAGGCGGCCGCGAGGGGCGGCGGAGCGGCGGCGCGTGCCGCGACCGCACCCGCGGGTGCCGGTGTCGGCGTCGAGTTGCTGCCGTGGCCGAAGGTGGACTTCGCGAAGTTCGGCCCCGTCGAGTCGAAGCCGCTGTCGCGGATCAAGAAGATCTCGGCCGCCAACCTGCACCGCAACTGGGTGATGATCCCGCACGTCACCAACCACGACGACGCGGACATCACCGAGCTCGAGGCGTTCCGCGTGCAGTTGAACAAGGAGAACGAGAAGAGCGGCGTGCGTGTGTCGATGCTCGCGTTCATGATCAAGGCCGCCGTCGCGACGCTGCAGAAGTTCCCCGAGTTCAACGCCTCGCTGGACGGCGACAGCCTCGTGCTGAAGAAGTACTGGCACATCGGCTTCGCCGCCGACACGCCGCAGGGGCTCGTGGTGCCGGTGATCCGCGACGCCGACCGCAAGGGCGTGGTCGCGATCGCGCAGGAGATGGGCGAACTGGCCGCACTCGCCCGCGAGGGAAAGCTCAAACCCGACCAGATGCAGGGCGGCACGTTCACGATCTCGAGCCTGGGCGGCATCGGCGGCACGTACTTCACGCCGATCATCAACGCGCCCGAAGTCGCGATCATGGGCGTGTGCCGGTCGTTCTGGCGGCAGGTCTCGCCCGACGGCAGGACCTCGGCGTGGCGCTTCATCCTCCCGCTGTCGCTGTCGTGGGACCACCGCGTCATCGACGGCGCCTCGGCGGCGCGCTTCAACAACCACTTCGCCGGCCTGCTCGCGGACATGCGGCGGGTGGTGCTGTAGCAACGACATCTCACAGAGAGACGCAGAGGCGCAGAGCAGATCGCCAGAAGATTTCTCTGCGTCTCTGCGCCTCTTTGTGAACAAAGGACCCTGCACATGAGCACGATCGAGATCAAGGTTCCGGACATCGGCGACTTCAACGACGTGCCGGTGATCGAGGTGCACGTCAAGCCGGGCGACGTCGTCAAGGTCGAGGACCCGCTGGTGACGCTCGAATCCGACAAGGCGACGATGGACGTGCCGTCGCCCGTCGCGGGCACGATCGCCGCCGTCAAGGTGAAGGTCGGCGACAAGGTCGGCGAGGGCACGCTCGTCGCTACGGTGGAGGCAGCGGGCGCTGCGGCCCCGGCACCCCGGCCCGCGCCCGCAAGCGCACCCTCACCCCAACCCTCTCCCGCAAGCGGGAGAGGGAGTGGCGCCGCTGCACCGGCCACCGGCACCGGCGGCGAAGACCTACTCCGGCAAGGTCGACGTCGAGTGCGAGATGCTGGTGCTGGGCGCCGGGCCCGGCGGCTACTCGGCGGCGTTTCGCAGCGCCGACCTCGGGATGAACACGGTGCTGGTCGAGCGCTACCACACGCTGGGCGGCGTGTGCCTCAACGTCGGCTGCATCCCGTCGAAGGCGCTGCTGCACACGGCCGGCGTCATGGACGAAGTGAAGGGGATGGGCGCGCACGGCATCACGTACGGCGCGCCGCAGATCGACCTGCCCAAACTGCGCGGCTTCAAGGACGGCGTCGTGAAGAAACTGACGACCGGCCTGGCCGCGATGGCGAAGATGCGCAAGGTCTCCGTCGTGCACGGCGTCGGCCGCTTCCTCGACGCGCACCACGTGGAGGTCGCGCTGACCAGCGGGCAGGGGCGCGCCACCACCGGCGAGAAGAAGGTGGTGAAGTTCCGGAAGGCGATCATCGCCGCGGGCAGCCAGTCCGTGGCGCTGCCGTTCATGCCGGACGACCCGCGCGTCGTCGACTCGACCGGCGCGCTCGAACTGGCGTCCGTGCCGAAGCGCATGCTGGTCGTCGGCGCCGGGATCATCGGCCTGGAGATGGCCACCGTCTACTCGGCGCTCGGCGCGCGCATCGACGTGGTCGAGATGCTCGACACGATGATGACCGGCGCCGACCGCGACCTCGTCAAGGTGTGGGAGAAGCGGAACCTGCCGCGCTTCGACAACGTGATGCTGGGCACGAAGACCGTCGCCGCCGTTGCGAAGCCGGAAGGGATCGAGGTCCGCTTCGAGGGGGCGAAGGCGCCGGCCGGAGCCCAGACGTACGACCTCGTGCTGGTCGCCGTCGGGCGCAGCCCCAACGGGCGCGCGATCGAGGCGACGAATGCCGGTGTCGCCGTCACCGACCGCGGCTTCGTTCCCGTCGACAACCAGATGCGCACGAACGTCGCGCACGTCTTCGCGATCGGCGACATCGTCGGCCAGCCGATGCTCGCGCACAAGGCCGTGCACGAAGGGCACGTGGCCGCGGAAGCCGCGGCGGGGCAGAAGTCGTTCTTCGACGCGCGGCAGATTCCGTCGGTCGCCTACACCGATCCCGAGGTCGCGTGGGCGGGCCTGACCGAGGACCAGTGCAAGGCGCAGGGGATCAAGTACGGCCGCGCCGTGTTCCCGTGGACCGCGTCGGGACGCGCGATCGCCAACGGCCGCGACGAAGGCTTCACCAAGCTGCTGTTCGACGAGGCGACGCACCGCTGCATCGGCGGCGGCATCGTCGGCACGCACGCCGGCGACCTCATCGGCGAGGTCTGCCTCGCCGTCGAGATGGGGGCCGACCCGGTCGACATCGGCAAGACGATCCATCCGCATCCGACGCTGTCCGAGTCGATCGGAATGGCGGCGGAAGTGTTCGAGGGCGTGTGCACCGACCTGCCCCCGGCGAAGAAGAAATAGGAGGCAGTCATCATGGGCGAAGAGCAGCTGCGCAAGGACGCGCTCGAATACCACGAGTTCCCGACGCCGGGCAAGATCTCGATCGCGCCGACGAAGACGCTGGCCAACCAGCGCGACCTCTCGCTCGCGTACTCGCCGGGTGTCGCGTACGCGTGCACGGCGATCCAGCACGACCCGTCGCTGGCGGCGCGCTACACGGCGCGCGGGAACCTCGTCGCCGTGATCACGAACGGCTCGGCGGTACTGGGCCTGGGCAACATCGGCGCGCTGGCCGGCAAGCCGGTGATGGAAGGCAAGGGATGCCTGTTCAAGAAATTCGCGGGCATCGACGTGTTCGACATCGAGATCGGCGAGTCCGATCCGGACAGGATCGTCGAGGTCGTCGCTGCGCTGGAGCCGACGTTCGGCGGCATCAACCTCGAGGACATCAAGGCGCCCGAGTGCTTCTACATCGAGAAGAAGCTGCGCGAGCGGATGAAGATCCCCGTGTTTCACGACGACCAGCACGGCACGGCGATCGTCGCCGCGGCGGCCGTGCTGAACGGACTCAAGATCGTCGGCAAGGACATCGCGAAGGTGAAGCTCGTGTGCTCGGGCGCGGGCGCTGCCGCGATCGCGTGCCTCGACCTGCAGGTGAGCCTCGGCCTCGACCGGAAGAACATCACGATCCTCGACAGCAAGGGCGTGGTCAGCACGCGCCGCCCCGGCAAGCTCGATCCGGACAAGGCGCGCTACGCGCAGGACACCGAAGCCAGGTCACTGGACGACGTGATCGGCGGCTGCGACGTGTTCCTCGGTTTGTCGACCGGCGGCATCCTCACGCAGGACATGGTGAAGAAGATGGCGGACCGGCCGATCATCCTCGCGATGGCGAACCCGGAGCCGGAGATCCGGCCGGAGCTCGCCAAGCAGGTGCGGCCGGACTGCCTGATCGGCACCGGCCGCTCCGACTACCCGAATCAGGTCAACAACTCGCTGTGCTTCCCGTTCATGTTCCGCGGCGCGCTCGACTGCGGCGCGTCGACGATCAACGAGGCAATGAAGCTCGCGGCGGTGCGGGCGCTGGCGGAGCTCGCGCGCGCCGAGCCGTCGGAGATCGTCGCGCAGGCGTACGGCGAGGCCACGCCGCCGTTCGGACCCGACTACCTCATCCCCCGCGCGTTCGACCCGCGACTCATCACGGGCATGTCGCCGGCGGTCGCGAAGGCGGCGATGGACAGCGGTGTGGCCACGCGGCCGATCGCCGACTTCGACCGCTACCGCGAACAGCTGTCGCGCTTCGTGTACGAGTCCGGCGCGACGATGGCGCCCTTGTTCACCGCCGCCAAGCGCGCGCCCAAGCGCATCGTCTACGCCGAGGGCGAGGACGAGCGCGTCCTGCGCGCCGCGCAGGCGGCCGTCGACGAAGGTCTCGCGCGACCGGTGCTCGTGGGCCGCACCGACGTCATCGCCAGCCGCATCCAGAAGCTGGGGCTGCGCCTCACGCTGGGCGGCGACTGCGACGGCGTCAACATCCTCGACGACCCGCGCTACCGCGATTGCTGGACCGAGTACTACGCGCTGACGCGCCGCAAGGGCGTGACGCGGCAGCAGGCGCAGGAGCACGTGCGCACGCGGCCGACGGTGGTCGCGGCGCTGTTGATGCGGCGCGGCGACGCGGACGCGATGCTCTGCGGCACCGTGAGCAACTCGCCCGACCACGTCCGCTTCATCCGCAACGTGATCGGACTGCGCGAGGGGGTGAAGACGCTGGCCGTGATGCAGCTGCTCATCCTGCCGGGGCGCCAGCTCTTCGTCTGCGACACGCACATCAACGTCGATCCCTCGGCGGACGAGATCGCGGAGATGACGCTGCTCGCGGCGGAGGAGGTGCAGCGTTTCGGCATCAAGCCCAGCGTCGCGCTGGTCTCGCACTCGAACTTCGGCAGCTCGGAATCGCCGTCGGCACAGAAGATGCGCGATGCGCTGCAGACGATCTTCGAGCGCGCGCCCAGCCTCGCGGTCGACGGCGAGATGCGCGCCGACTCCGCGCTGTCGCGCGGCATCCGCGACCAGGAGTTCGCCGATTCGCGGCTCACCGCGGACGCGAACCTGCTGATCATGCCCAACATCGACGCGGCGAACATCACGTACAACGCGCTGCGCGTCACGGCGGGCGGCGGGATCACGGTCGGCGGCATCCTGCTGGGCGCCGCCAAGCCCGTGCACCTGATGACGCCGTCGTCGACGGTGCGCCGCATCGTGAACATGACGGCGGTTGCCGTCGCCGACGCCGGCGCGCAGCGCGGGCGCGCGGCAACGGGCGACTGATCCGGGCCGGGCGAAGCCGGACCCGGGTTCATCCCGAGAAGCGACTGCGACGAGGGGTCTGCGGGCCCGGTGCGCAGGAGGCCTTGCGCCGGGATGACTTCAGATCCCTGGCGAGCCGGTCGCCGGATGACACCGGGTCGGGACGAGTCCCTGCCCGGCGTCAGTGGTAGTGCCGGTGCGAGTGCTGGCGTCCGTCGTGCGCGTGCGGATGGACGTGCGCGTGCGGCGTGCCGTAGCGCTGGTCTAGGCGCGCGACCTTCCACAGCAGGAGCGACAGCAGCCAGCCGCCGACGAACACCCCGACGATGACGTAGCCCATGAGGTCGAACTCGAGGCTGCCGACGAAGTCGAAGAACGGCCCGGTGAGCTGCCAGACGTCGCGCGCCACCTGCAGGAGCTGAACGGCGCCGATGACCAGCGCCACGCCCACCGACAGGCTGGTGATCGTGACGTTGTAGTAGATCTTGCGCAGCGGGTTCACGAACGCCCAGTCGTACGCCTTCACCATCAGCACGCCGTCGGTGGTGTCCATCGCCGTCATGCCGGCGGCGAACAGGATCGGCAGGCACAGGATCGCCGCGAGCGGCAGGTCGCCCGCAGCCGCCCCCGCGGTCATGGCGAGCAGGCCGATCTCCGATGCCGTGTCGAAGCCCAGCCCGAACAGCAGTCCCAGCGGGTACATCTGCCAGCTGTGGTTCATCACGCGCGTCAACCGCCCGCCGAACAGCCGGTTCATGAAGCCGCGCTTCGCGAGCAGCTCCTCGAGGTGGTCGTGGCTGTGCGTCCCGGATCGCGCCATCCCCCACACCTTCAGGATTTCGAGCAGCACGATGAGGTTCAGCACGGCGATGACGAGCAGGAACGTGCCGGACACGGTCGCGCCGATGAGGCTGCCCGCGTCCTGCATCATCGGCAACCCGTGCTTGACCCACTCGGCGGCGAACGCGACGGCGACGGCGAGACCGAGCACGATCGTCGAGTGGCCGAGCGAGAAGAAGAAGCCGATCCCGAGCGGCCTCCTGCCCTTCTGCAGCATGAAGCGGACCGTGTCGTCGACCGCCGCGATGTGGTCGGCGTCGAACGCATGGCGCAGTCCGAACATGTAGGCGACGAAGCCCAGCCCGACCAGCGCCGGGTAGGCGGCGGCGTAATAGAGATACAGCCCCCAGCCCGCGACGTGCAGGGCGACGATGAACCCGTAGAACCCCGCGAGGCGCCACCACTCGTCGCCGGTAAACGAGAATCGCCGGGCAGGCGCCGCCACCGGCACGAACCGGTCGGCGGAGGCCGAGGTGGTCTTGTAGGTCACGGCGTCGGGCCGGCAACAGGGGCACGGGCGGGCGCGACCCCGCCTTGCCGGTGTCGGTCGATGCTAGCACGCGGTTTTGCGGCGCCGGACTGACGCAGGTCAACCTGCCGGTCGTTGCGAACGCGGGTAACGCCTCGACCCTTGCTTTCGTCGTCCCCGCGAAGGCGGGGATCCGGAGACTTTCGTCGAAAGCCGCTGGGTCCCCACCTTCGCCGGGACGACGCCGTTTTCGCCGTTATCGTCACGGATCTCCGGGACGCCCGAGAGGCACGCCTTGCGCCAGTGACCCACCCGCGTCCGGACGCTGCCGGCCGGCCTACATCTGCCTGAACAGGTGATTGAACGTGCGACTCACCTCGAGCTTCTCGCTGCGGCCCTTCAGGTGGACGACCTGGTTGCCGCGGAGGTTGCGGCTGACCTCACCGATCGCATCGACGCGCACCACGGTGGCGCGATGGATCTGCCAGAATTCCTTCGGGTCCAACTCGTCGATCAGCTCCTTGATCGGCTTGCGGATCAGCGCCTCGAAGCCCGCCGTCTGCACGCGCGTGTACTTGTCCTCGGCGCGGAAGAACAGGATGTCGCCGGTCGGGATCATGCGGATGCTGGCGCCCACGCTGGCCTGGACCCAGCGCAGGTACTCGCGCGGCGCGACGCCGCCGGCGCCGAGCCGCTGCGACAGCTGCGCGAGGAGATCGGTCATCGGATCGGGCGCTTGCGCGAGCCGTGCGCGCAGGCGCTCGCAGGTGACCGCCAGCCGCTCCGGGTCCGCCGGCTTGAGCAGGTAATCGACGGCGCCGTGCTCGAACGCGCGGATCGCGTACTCGTCGTGCGCGGTGATGAACACGATATGCACGCGGCCGGCAAGCGCCCGGGCCGCCTCGAGGCCGTCCATCCCGGGCATCCGGATGTCGAGGAAGACGATGTCCGGTTCCTGGCTCTGCACGAGCGCGATGGCCTCGGCGCCGTTGCCGGCCTCGCCCACGATCGCGAGCTCGGGCCACGCTTCCTTCAGGCGGCCGACGATCTGCTCGCGCATCAGGCGCTCGTCGTCGGCGACGACGGCGGTGGGGGAGGGCGACGGGCGCATGGAGGATCCGGGCGAATCAGGTGCCGGCCGAAGTGCTTGCGACCTCGTAGGGCACCTTGATGGTGGCACAGGTGCCGCCCGCGGGCGGTACGCTGATGATCAGCTCGGCCCGCCCGCCGTACAGGGCCTGCAGCCGCTCGCGCACGTTGGCGAGTCCCACGCCGACTTCCCCCTTGGGCATGAAGCCGATGCCGGTATCCTGCACGTGGACCGCCAACTGGCCGTCGACGACCTCCGCGCCGATCTCGATCCTGCCGCCTTCCGGCTTCGGTTCCAGGCCGTGCTTGATGGCGTTCTCCACGAGGGTCTGCAGCATCATCGACGGGAATCCCGCCGATTTCAAGCCGTCGGGAACGTTCACGACGGACTGCAGGCGCCCCTCCATCCGCATGCCCATGATGTCCAGGAACGCGACGGAGAGCGCGACCTGCTGCCCCAGCGCGGGACGGCCGGGCTCGCGCATCTGCGGCAGCGCCGAGCGCAGGTAGCGAATCAGGCTCTGCTGCATCCGGGAGGCGCGCGGCGGATCGGACAGGATCAGCTGGTCGATGCTGGCGAGCGTGTTGAACAGGAAGTGCGGCTCGATCTGCGCCTGCAGCGCCGCCATGCGCGCTTCGAGCACGGCGCGCTCGAGCTGCTCGGACTCGGCGCGCCTGGTGGCCTCGCTGGCGGTCAGCTCCGCCCGCCGTTTGCCGCGCGCCACCACCTTGATGATGAGCGACACGATGATGAGCACCAGGACCGGCCCCGGCCGTCCGAGAAACCCGCCGAGGACCAGGCCCAGGAACGCGACGAGCAGCAGCGCCTTCCACGAAATCACCGCCAGCCAGTCGAAGAACGACCACCACAGCACGAGGATGCCCTTGCGGATCTCGGCGAGCGCCTGCCGGAATCCCATTGGCGGCGCGGCGGGGCCGCTTTCGCCGCGGCCGGCGGCGTTGCCGGTGTCTGGCCTGCGTTGGTCGGTGCTCATCCTGTCGTCCTCGAAGTGTCTGCCTGGCCGAAGGCGAGATTACGGCAGGGGACCGCATCCCTCCAGCGCGGCACGACACGATGCGCGCCGGCGGGGGTGAAGTGCGGATATCCGGAATATTCGGCACCGCGCCTTGGGCCGCTGCGCCCCGAGAGACCTGTCGCTGCGCCTCGTCCTTCCAGGCGGACGGCGGCAGCGCCGTCAGGCCGGGGACTTGGGTACCATGGGCGCCCGGTCGTCGCGGTGCTCGACACCGCGCGTCCACCATGAAGGAGAAGGAAATGATCGGCTACGTCACCCTGGGCACCAACGACCTGCCTCGCGCCGCGGCGTTCTACGACGCGCTGCTGGCCGAGATGGGCGTCAGGCGGTTGATGGAGTTCGGCGGTCGTGGTTTCGGCTGGGCGGCCGCCATGGACAAGCCGATGCTCTGCATCATGCAGCCCTACGACGGCCGGCCCGCGACCGTGGGCAACGGCGTGATGGCGGGCATCGCGGTCGATTCGCGCGAAATGGTCGATCGCATCCACGCGAAGGCACTCGAACTCGGTGGCACGGATGAAGGCCCGCCCGGCCTGCGCGCCGAGGGCGGCGACGGCTTCTACGCCGCGTACTTCCGCGACCTCGATGGCAACAAGCTCGACGTGTTCGCGTACGGCTGAACCGCCGACGATCGCCGGCGCCACGGCAGAACAATTCGTTTGTGTTGCAGCGCAATGCAGTGCATAATGTAGGGCAGCGATCTTCAAGCAGTGCCGTTGTTGTCCGGTTAAGGTATCCGCAGTCCTGCGGTACTTCTCCTTTCACCACCCCGCCGTCTTGACCGTCGCCCCGCCCATGGGGGCTCGCCCCATTTCGTTCATTTTCAGGATACCCAAGACATGGCAACAGGCACCGTGAAGTGGTTCAACGACGCGAAGGGCTTCGGCTTCGTCACGCCCGAAGACGGCAGCAAGGATCTCTTCGCGCATTTCTCCGCGATCCAGGAGCAGGGCTTCAAGACGTTGAAGGAAGGCCAGAAGGTCAGCTTCGACGTCGTCACCGGCCCCAAGGGACTGCAGGCGTCGAACATCCGCTCCGCCGACTAGGGCGACCGGGCAGGCGTGGTCGGCTGACCGCGCCGTCAGTCCCTGCTCGGCGCGCCCGGCATCCGCCGGGCCTTTGTTCCGACCGCCGCGAAAGGCATGACCATGGCCAAAGAAGCACTCCTCGAAATGAACGGCTTCGTGACCGAAGTGCTGCCCGACTCCCGCTTTCGGGTGACGCTCGACAACGGCCACGAGCTCGTCGCCTACAGCGGCGGCAAGATGCGCAAGCACCACATCCGCGTCATCGCCGGCGACAAGGTCTCGCTGGAACTCTCGCCCTACGATCTCACCAAGGGGCGCATCACGTTCCGCCACATCGAGGGCCGCACGCCACCCGCCCCGCGCCAGCGGCGCTAGGCGCTGCCCGCCTCGACGGTCGCCACGACCGTCGAGCGATCGGAATCACCGGCGTCCGGCGAACTGCGACACCGGACCCGGGCGGACGCCACGTCCGCTTTCGACGCCGCGTCGAGGCGCTGCATCGACAACCGCTGATCGCGCGCACCCTTCACGGGTCGATTCGAGAGGGCATAATCAGGCGGAGAGCGGGTCAGGCGGAAACGCGAACGGCGGGGTGACGATGCAACGAGGCTGGGGGTTCGTGCTGGCGTGCGCGGTCGCCGCGCTCGCCGGGCTGCCGGCGGTCGCCGCGCAGCCCACGTCACGGGAGGCTGCGCCGGCACCGGTCACGGTGACCGTGGTGCACCTCAACGACGTCTACGAAATCCTGCCGGTCGAAGGCGGGAAGTCGGGCGGTCTCGCGCGCGTCGCCACGGTGATCGAGCGGCTGAAGGCCACCCAGCCGCCGGTGCTCACCACGCTGGGTGGCGACTACCTGTCGCCGTCGGCGCTCGGGACCGCCATCGTCGACGGGCAGCCGCTGGCAGGGCGCCAGATGGTCGACGTCCTGAACGCGACCGGCGTCGACTGGGCGACGCTCGGCAACCACGAGTTCGACGTGTCGGAGGCGGCGTTCCGCGCGCACGTCGCGCAAGCGAAGTTTGGAATCGTCTCCACCAACGTCACCGACGGGCGCGGAGCGCCGTTCGCGGGTGTGCCGACGTCGGCGATCGTTCCGGTGACGGCGAACGGAAGGACCGTCAGGATCGGCCTCGTCGGCGTGACGATCGACGCGACGAAAAAGGACTGGGTGCGCTACCGCGACGCCATCGAGGCCGCGAGGGCGGAGGTGGAGAAGCTGCGCGGCACGACGGACGCGATCGTCGCGCTCACGCATCTTTCGCTGGAGCAGGACGCGCAGTTCGTCAGCGCCGTGCCCGGCGTCGATCTCGTGCTGGGCGGGCACGAGCACGAGAACTGGCTCATGTACCGCGGGCCGCGGTTCGTGCCGATCGTGAAGGCGGACGCCAACGTCCGCTCGCTCGCCATCGTGACGCTGACCTTCCGGGCGCCCGGCGCGCGCCCGGAGGTGTCGGCGCGGTTGCAGCGGATCGACGATGCCATCCCCTCCGCCCCCGCCGTCGACGCCGTCGCGCAGCGCTGGGTCGAGCAGGGCTTTGCGGCGTTCCGCCGCCAGGGCTTCAAGCCGGAGGCGGTGGTGGCCACCGGGACCGAGCCGCTGGACGGCCGCGAGTCCACCGTGCGCAATCGAGGGGGTCGGCTCACCGACGTGATCGCGGCGGCGATGGCGCACGAGGCGAAGACGCCCGACGTGGCGCTCTTCAACGGCGGGTCGGTCCGCATCGACGACGTCGTGCCGCCGGGGCCGATCACCGAGTACGACATCATCCGCATCCTGCCGTTCGGCGGCCGGGTCGTACAGGCCACGCTCGACGGCGCGCTGCTCGCGCGCGTCCTCGACACCGGGATGAACAACCAGGGCCTGGGCGGCTTCCTGCACGTGTGGGGCGCGCGCCGGGAGAACGGCGCGTGGCTCGTGCAGGGGAAGCCGATCGACCCCGCGCGCCGCTACACGGTCGCGATGACCGACTTCCTGCTCTCGGGCGGCGAGACCAACCTCGGCTACCTCACGCGCACGAATCCGCAGGTGCGCGACGTGCAGGAGCTGCGCGACATCCGGCGGGTCGTGATCGAGGAGCTGGGCAGACAACAGCCGATCGGCAAGCAGGGCGGCTGACGGGGGCGGGTCGTCTTGTGCGGGCAGCCCGGCGTGCGCTCCGCGCAGGGGCCCCTTGGCGAACGTTGCGCATGTCCCCGAGCGCGTCGTATGGCTCGACCGGCCGGACTCGATGACCGGCGGGCGTGAATCGCTCGCAGGCGACCCGGGACCGGCTTCGGCGATGCCCATCCGTGCCCCGGAATCGCGTTCCACCGGCCACGGCAAAGCGAAAGGTCAGCGAAGGTGCCGGTTAGCGTCGTTGCTAACCGGCTGCGGCGAAGGCTCCCCCGCCGAGACCCGGAGCCGAGGGGGCGGAGGCAATCGGCCAGAAGCGGCCGCGCGAGGGCAACGTAGCAGCCCATCGAGAGAGCGCTCCAAGGAGCGCAAGGAGCGCGGACGCCCGACGTGGAAGTGGCCGAGGATGTATCGTGTCGGCCGGATGACCCCGCCATCGCACCGCCTCTGCACGGCCCCGATGATGGACTGGACGGACCGGCACTGCCGGTTCTTCCTGCGCCGGATCTCGCGGCACGCGCGCCTCTACACCGAAATGGTGACGGCACCTGCGCTCGTGCACGGCGACGTGCCGCGGCACCTCGACTTCGATCCCGAAGAGCATCCGGTCGCGCTGCAGCTGGGCGGCAGCGATCCGGCGTCGCTCGCGCACGCGGCGCGGCTCGGTGCCCGTTGGGGCTACGACGAGATCAACCTCAACTGCGGGTGCCCGTCGGAGCGCGTGCAGACGGGCAGCTTCGGCGCGTGCCTGATGGCGGAGCCCGCGCTGGTGGCCGACTGCGTGCGCGCGATGCGCGACGCCGTCCCGGTGCCGGTCACGGTCAAGCACCGGATCGGCCTCGACGTGAACGAGGACTACGGGTTCGTCCGCGATTTCGTCGGCACGGTCGCGGATGCGGGCTGCACGGTGTTCATCGTGCACGCGCGCAACGCGGTGCTGAAGGGCCTGTCGCCGAAGGAGAACCGCGAGGTGCCGCGGCTGCGCTACGAGGTCGTCCACCGGCTGAAGCGCGACTTTCCGGCGCTGGCGTTCGTGCTCAACGGCGGACTCGCGACATGGCCGGCGATCGAGCGCGAGCTCGAACGCGCCGACGGCGTCATGCTCGGCCGCGCCGCCTATCACGACCCGATGATTCTCGCGCCGGTCGATGCGCGCATCTTCGGCGAGACCGCGAATCCGCCGACGCGCGCGGACGTGCTGCGCACGATGATGCCGTACGCGGCCGCGCAGCGGGCCCGCGGCGTGCCGCTGCGCTCGATCGCGCGGCACATGCTCGGCCTCTATCACGGCATGCCGGGTGGGCGGCGCTTCCGGCAGATCCTGTCCGACGCCGCGCGCCTGAAGGACGCGGGGCCGGAACTGCTGGCCGAGGCGCTCACCGAGGTCGACCGAAATGCGGTCGAGGAATCGGATGCCTGACGTTGCGACCCGCAGGCGGCAGACTCCGGGCGTCGCCCTCACCCCAACCCTCTCCCGCAAGCGGGAGAGGGAGGGCTTCGATGAGCGCCGACGCCGCATGCAGGGCTCCCTCGCCCCGCGCAGCGGGGAGAGGGTTGGGGTGAAGGGCCGGTCGCGTTCCTGTTACGTCAGCGATCGCGTTTGTGCCTGCGCCGCCAGCGCCCGGCACGAGACCCGGACGGCTCCGGTGGCGGTTCCGGCGATCGCGCCGGCGGCGACGGCCGCGGGCGCGCGTGCGGCGGCACCGCCTTTCCCGGCGGCGGCCCGAGGACGTCGGCGTCCGCGTTGAACGCCCGCAGGAACCGGTCCGGGTCGACCTCGATGAAGATCGTCGCCGCCGTGTAGACGGCGACGAAGAAGATCGGCGCGAAGCGGCCGAGCAGGAACGCGACGCCCAGGTGCGTCGACATGATGACGACGACCCAGCGCAGCAGCACCAGTGCGAAGCGGCGCTTCACGCGCAGTTCCTCGGGCGTGTGTACCTTGAGCGCGCGGTAGAGGTCGCGGCCGGACCAGAACGCCGCGATCGCCTGCAGCACGAGGCCGACGCGGAACATGTCGTCGGCGAACAGCGAGCGGACCGTCACGTCGGTGCCGGCCAGCATGAAGATCAGCGGAACGCCGAGCGGCACGGCAAAGAACACGACGAGGAACAGCGACACACCGACGTAGCCGGCCTCCGCGTTCGCGCGCGCCGCCCAGCCGTCGTCCTTCGGCGGCGGCATGAAGTGCCGCAGCAGGCCCGCGAAGATGACGGCGATCGCGAGCAGCGTGTCGGCGAAGTAGAGCGCGAGCACGGCCGGTGCCGACCAGCCGAGGAACAGGATGCCGGCGAGCGGCACGATATTGCGGAAGACCGCGTGCCCGATCTCGAGCGGCGTCGGCGGCGCGCGCATGCGGGAAGTGCGCTACGCGCGCGGCATGTCGTCGGCCATGTACGCGCGCACGATGCCCGCGAAGTCGGCATCGGCGCGCATGCCGAGCGCCGGACCCAGCACCGGTGCGAAGTTCGCCGGCCACGTCGACACGATGCGGTCGATCGCAGGGTCGAACTGCCACTTGACGCGGTCGGCCACCGCGTCGCCGGCGATCGCGCGCAGCGCGGCGACCATGTCGCCGACCGCGACCCGGATGCCGGGCACGTTGACGGAGCGCGTGTGCGCGAACGCGGACGCCGGCGCCTCGTGGCCGAGCACGATGTTGTCGATCACCGTCCGCGGCGAGGTCACCCACATCCGCGTCGTCGGCGCCACCGGGCACGGCGCGTCGATGCCGGCCAGCGGCTCGCGCACGATCCCGCTCGCGAACGACGACGCGGCCTTGTTCGGCTTGCCGGGCCGGACCGTCACCGTCGGCAGGCGCAGCGAGCGCCCGTCGACGAAGCCCTTGCGCGTCATGTCGTACACGAGCAGTTCGCCGATGGCCTTCTGCGTGCCGTAGGACGCCTGCGGCGTCAGCGGCGCGTTGTCCGGCACGGGATCGGGCAGCGGACCGCCGAAAACGGCGAGCGAACTCGCGAACACGAACTTCGGCGGCGCGGCGAGTGCGCGGCACCGTTCGAGCAGCGATCGCGTGGCGTCGAGGTTCACGCGCATGCCGACGTCGAAGTCGGCCTCGGCCTGTCCGCTGACCACCGCGGCCAGGTGGAACACGGTGTCGGTGTCAGGCGCCACCGCGCGCGCGATGACCGCGGGGTCGGCGAGGTCGCCGGTGACGGCGGCGACGCGCGGGTCGGCCGGCAAGTCCGCCGGCACGACGTCGAGCAGCACGATCGACGCGATCGTGCGCGGCTGCCCGCGCGCGTCGGTGAGCGTGCCCCGTTCGAGCAGCTTGCGGGCGAGGCGCCTGCCGAGGAAGCCGGCGCCGCCGGTGATCACGATGCGCATGGAGGACCCTCTCGTCGTGGATGCCGGCGCTATGATAGCGGCCCTTGTGCGAACCGGAGGCCACCATGCCACGCCCGATCCACTTCGAGATCCACGCCAGCGACCCGCAGCGCGCGATCGCCTTCTACACGCAGCTCTTCGGCTGGACGTTCACGCAGTGGGGCAGCGAGGCGTACTGGCTGGTCGGAACCGGCGAGAAGAGCGAGCCCGGTATCGACGGCGGCCTCATGCCGCGCCGTGGCGACGCGCCGGCAGCGATGGCGGCGGTGAACGCGTTCGTCTGCACCGTCGGCGTCGGGGACCTCGACACGATGGTGACGAAGCTGACTGAACTCGGCGGCCAGGTCGCGCTGCCGAAGATGCCGATCCCGACCGTCGGCTGGCTCGCGTACGGCAAGGACACCGAGGGCAACCTCTTCGGGATGCTGCAGGCTGACGCCGCGGCGAAGTAAGGCGCGTGCTTCCCCGCGCGGCAACGGGCCGGGCAACCTGAGCGACGTCGCCGGCCAGGACGCCGCGGTCGCGTCTGCTGCCGTCGCAGCGTCGCGCGCGCGTACGCGCTCGGCGAGGCCGGAACGCTCGCGCCGGCGCACGTCGGGCGCCGGCCGCGCCCGAGGCGCGCGATGGCGCATGCTAGAATTTTCGGCGATCCGCTGCACGGTGCCGCCGTGCTCCGCTCGCGCCCCGTCCGCGCCGACCGCCTCGCCCATCCGATGCCCCTTCCGCACGCGCCACGGCGCCTGACCATCGCGACGCGCGAGTCCGCCCTCGCGCTCTGGCAGGCCGAGCACATCCGCGCGCGGCTGGCCGCGCTGTATCCGGGCACCGCCATCACGCTGCTCGGCCTCACCACGCAGGGCGACCGCATCCTCGACCAGCCGCTGACCGCGATCGGCGGCAAGGGGCTCTTCATCAAGGAGCTGGAGGTCGCGATGGCCGAAGGCCGTGCCGACCTCGCCGTGCACTCGCTGAAGGACGTGCCGATGGCAATGCCGCCGGGATTCGCGCTGGCGGCGATTGCCGCGCGCGAGGATCCGCGCGACGCGTTCGTTTCCGACAAGTGCACGCAACTCGCCGAATTGCCACCGGGCTCGATCGTGGGGACGTCGAGCCTGCGCCGCGAGGCGCAGCTGCGCGAGCGCCACCCCGCGCTCGTGATCGAGCCGCTGCGCGGCAACGTGAACACGCGGCTGCGCAAGCTCGACGAAGGCAAGTACGACGCGATCATCCTCGCCGCGGCGGGGCTGAAGCGACTCGGGTTCGGCTCGCGCATCGCCTCGCTGCTCGAACCGGACGAGAGCCTGCCGGCGCCGGGGCAGGGCGCGCTCGCGATCGAATGCCGCAGCGATCGGCCCGACCTCGTGGCGGCGCTGGCGCCCCTGGGCGATCGCGCGACCACGCTCGCGACGACGGCCGAGCGCTCGTTTTCGCGCGCGCTCGGCGGCAGCTGCCACACCCCGCTCGCCGGCTACGCGGAGTGGGAAGAGGGCGCGCTGTGGTTGCGCGGCCTGCTCGCGTCGCGCAGCGGCGACGACGTGCTGCGCGGCGAGGTGGATGCCGAGGTCGCCGACGCCGAGGGCGCCGACGCGCTCGGAGGCGCGCTCGCCGACGACTTCCTCGCCCGCGGCGCTGCGCGCTTCCTCACCGACGGATGAACGACCCCCACGCTCGCGTTGCTCGCTGCCCCCTGAGGGGGCGCGTCCGCGCCTTCGGGCGGCCGGGCGGCGCTGGGATGAACGACCCCCACGCTCGCTTTGCTCGCTGCCCCCTGAGGGGGCGCGTCAGCACCTTCGGGCGGCCGGGCGGCGCTCGGATGAACGACCCCCACGCTCGCGTTGCTCGCTGCCCCCTGAGGGGGCGCGTCAGCACCTTCGGGCGGCCGGGCGGCGCTGACGTGGCGCGGTGAGCGTCCATCCGCTCGCGCATGACGTTCCGCCGGCGGGGCCTCTCGCGGGTGTCGGCGTGCTGGTCACGCGGCCGGCGCGGCAGGCCGCGGGGCTGGTCGCGCAGCTTGCGGCGCTCGGGGCGCGCCCCGTCGTGTTTCCCGCGATCGTGATCCTGCCGCCGGCGGACCGCGCGGCGCTCGACCGCGCGCACGCGGCCCTCGACCGCTACGACGTCGCGATCTTCGTGTCCGCCAACGCGGTCGAGTACGGCGTTCCGGCCGCGGACCGCTGGCCACCGACGCTGCGCGCGTTCGCGCCGGGGCCGGGCACGGCTGCCGCGCTTGCGGCCGCTGGCGTGAACAATGCGACGATTCCCGCCACGACGTTCGACAGCGAGGGCCTGCTCGCGCTGCCCGAGTTCGCACAGCCGGCCGGCACGCGCGTCGTCATCTTTCGCGGCGACGGCGGCCGCGAGCACCTCGGTGACACGTTGAAGGCGCGCGGCGCAACCGTCGACTACGTCGCCTGCTACCGAAGGGCGGCACCGCAGTCGGGCGCCGGCGGCCTCGTCGAGGCGCTGCGCGAAGGCAGGCTGCACGCGCTGACGCTGACGTCGAGCGAAGGGCTCGACAACCTGTGCGGGCTGCTCGACGCGGAATCGCTGCGCCTGCTCAAGACGCTTCCGGCGTTCGTGCCGCATCCGCGCATCGCCGCGCGCGCGCAGGCGCTGGGCTTCGCCGCCATCGCGACCGGCGGCGCCGACGCGGGGCTCGTCGCCGGGTTGCTAGAATGGTTCGCTTCGCATCCCGTGTCCGAACCCTGACGCCATGGCCCAGCCCGACATCATCGTCACCGCGCCGCTGCCGCCGTTCCTGTACGACCCGCTGCGCGCGGACTACCGGTGCCACGACTACTACGCGGCGAGCCACAAGCCGGGCCTGCTCGCTGCCGAAGGCGCGCGCATCCGCGGGCTCGTGCAGGGCGGCGGCACCGTCACGCCGACGACGTTGCTCGACGCGCTGCCCAGGCTCGAAATCATCTCGGTGTTCGGCGTCGGCTACGACGGCGTGCCGGTCGACTACTGCCGCCAGCGCGGCATCAAGGTCACCAACACGCCCGACGTACTCACCGACGACGTCGCCGACGTCGCCGTCGCGCTGATCATGATGACCGGGCGTGGCTTCGTGCGCCTGAACCGGTTCGTCCACGCGGGCGAATGGGAGAAGCGCGGGCCGGAGCTCACGACGAAGCTCGCCGGCCGGCGCGTGGGCATCCTGGGCCTCGGGCGCATCGGCAAGGCGATAGCGCAGCGCGTCCGCGCGATGGGGATGGAGGTTTCCTACACCGGACGCAAGCCGCAGGACGTGCCGTACCGGTTCGTGCCGGACCTCGCGGGGCTTGCCGCCGAATCCGACTTCCTCGTCGTCGCGTGTCCGGGCGGCGCGGCGACGAAGAACGTCGTGAACGCCGAGGTTCTCGCGGCGCTCGGAACGAAGGGCACGCTCGTCAACATCGCGAGGGGCTCGATCGTCGACGAGCCGGCGCTGGTCGCGGCGCTGCAGGCGGGCACGATCAAGGGTGCCGGCCTCGACGTGTTCGCCGACGAGCCGCACATCCCCGCGCCGCTCTTCGCGATGGACAACGTCGTGCTGCTGCCGCACGTCGGCAGCGCGACGCACGAGACGCGCAAGGCGATGGGCGACCTGTGCAAGGCCAACCTCGACGCGTGGTTCGCGACGGGCAAGGTCCTCACGCTCATCCCCGAGTTGGCGTGACGCAAGCGCACGTGCGCGCAGGATGTGCCGGTGCGCATCGGCGCGGGGTGCCCCTCACCCCAACCCTCTCCCCGTCCCGGGGAGAGCGCGAGTCGACGCCGAACCACGCTCAAGCCTCCCTCTCCCCGCCTGCGGGGAGAGGGTTGGGGTGAGGGGCGGCGCACCGCCATCCGAATCGCGGACGCTGCCTACGGCTCGGGGTCGGTCGCCGCGGCCGGCGCGCTCTTCTTCTTCTCCGCCGGCTGCCACAGCACGGCGAACAGCGACGCCAGCACGAGCGCGAGCGCGATGAACTCCGCCAGGCCCGGCCGCTCGCCCAGGAACAGCATGCCCGAGAACACGCCGACGACCGGCACGGGCAGCGACGACAGCGACGACACGGCGACCGGCAGCGTGCGCGCGAGCGTGAACCAGGCCCAGTGCGCGAGCGTACCGGCGAGGAAGATGTTGTAGAGGATCGCGAACCACGCGGTCCACGACAGGTGCAGCAGGTAGGACGGCGGGTGCGGTTCGAAGAATGGCGCCATCACGACCAGCGGCAGCCAGCCCAGCAGCATCATCCAGCCCGAAAGCGTGTTCTGCGCGATCGGCGGCTTCCACTTGCGCAGCAGGACGGTGCCGCACGCCCAGAGGATCGCCGCGGCGAGGATCAGCAGCGCGCCGGTCGGCGTCGAGCGGATGTGGCGGATGTCGTCGCCCAGCAGCACCACCATGCCGAGCATGCCCAGCGCCAGGCCGACGATCTTGCGCCGGTTGAGCGGCTCGTGGAGCACGAACATCGCGATCAGCGTCGCCCAGACCGGCATCGTGTACGCGATGATCGCGCTGCGGCCGGCCGGCAGCTGCTGCACGCCGAACAGCACGAAGCCGTTCCAGCCGGCGATGTTGAAGAACGCGAGCACCACGACGCGGCCCCACCACGCGCGCGGAACGCGGATCGCGTCGCCGCTCAACTTCGCCACGAGCAGCATGCCGAGCGCCGCAAACGGCAGCGTCAGCGAGCGGAACGTGAGCGGCGCCAACTCCGCCACGCCCAGCTTGAGCACGGGCCAGTTGCAGCCCCAGACGAGCGTCAGGATCGCGATCGGCACGAACGCGTGCGCGAGCGGATGGCCGCCGGCCGCGGGTACGGCCATCAGCGCTCGCGCGCCGGCAGTGCCTCGCCGAACTTGGATTGATGCAGCGCGCGGGCCTGCGTGACCCAGCCGTCGCGTCGGATGCGCCCGGGGAACTCCGGCAGCTTCGCGTCGAACTCGTCGATGTCGCGGGCGGACCAGCGCGCGATCTGCCGGTACGTCGTGACGCCGAGCTGGTGCAGCATGCGTTCGAGCACGGGCCCGACGCCGACGATGAGCTTCAGGTCGTCCGGCGCGCTGGGTCCGTCGAGCAGCGGCGGCAGCGCGTTGTCCTCGAGCGCGATGACGAGGTCGCGGTAACGCGCGGTCTCGGCTCGGGCCTGCGCGCATTCGGCGAAGAGGCGGCGGCGGTCGTCGGCGAGCGAGGCCAGCTGCGCGCGCTCGGCGTCGGCGCTGGCCGCCGCGCGGCGCAGCGCCTCGTTCTCGGCAGCGAGGCTGCGCAGCAGCCGCGCGCGCTCGGCGGCGACACCGGCGGGCTCGTCGGACGGCGCGACGGACGCGGGCGGCGACCCCGGCGTCGCCGCGATCGGCGTGGCCGCGGCGGCCGCCGCCTCGACGCGCGCGGGCTCGGCGACGGTCGACGCAGCGGGGCGCAGCGGCGCACGCGCGGATGCGTCGGCCTGCCGCCGTCCGTGCACGACGCCCGCGCGCCAGAGGACGAATGCGCCCACCGCCAGCGCGAGCACCACGAGCAGGGTCAGGCCGTTCACTTACCGATGATTACCGATGTGAGTGACAGTATCCGCAAGACGCCCCCGGGCCGCGGAGAGTCCCGCCGCAATCCTCCATAAGTGGGGGTCACGGGCGTGGCACGCCGATGAATTGTGACAGCCTCGATTGTATGCGACGGAGGGTCCTGCGGCCAGCGCGCGGAGGGGGGACTGCTAGAATGCGCGGGCGACTTGCCGATCCGGATCGATCGATGGAAGAACCCGCGCCCGCCAGCGACCGTGCCGCACCTGCGCACGACGCCGGCGCGCCGCTGCGGCAGGGTCCGCTCACGGCGCCGGCGTCGCGCGGATTCGTGCTCGCGCTGGCGGCTGTGCTCGCGCTGGCCGCGGCGTTCGCCTGGCTCGACACGCGCGACGCGCAGCGCACGCTGCGCACGGACGTCGCCAAGCGGCTCGGGGATGCGGACGCCGCGCTCGCGCAGGCGAAGGTGCGCGAGGGCGACCTCGCCAACGACCTGCGCGACGCGCAGGCAAAGCTCGCGCTGCTGGAAACGCGCCTGTCCGAGTCGCAGGCGCAGCAGGCCTCGCTCGAGACACTCTACCGCGAGCTTGCGCCGTCGCGCGACGAGCTCGCGCTGAACGAGATCGAGCAGGTGCTGCTGCTGGCGGGCCAGCAGCTCGCGATCGCGGGCAACGTGCAGTCGGCGCTCGCGGCGCTGCAGCTCGCGGAGGCCAAGCTCGCGCGCTTCGATCGCCCGCAGTTGGTCGCGTTGCGACGCGCGCTCGCGCGCGACATCGACCGGCTGAAGTCCGTGCCCTACGTCGACGTCGCCGGGATCGCGGTCAAGCTCGACCAGGTCATCGCCTCGATCGACTCGCTGCCGCTGGCGAAGGACGAGCGGCTGCCGCAACCTGCGCTGCCGGCCCGGTCCGGGGACGAGGCGGCGTGGCTGCGCGCTCTGCGCGACGCGTGGGCCGAAGTGAAGTCGCTCGTGCGCGTCGAGGTCGCGGACCGGCCGGCCGCGCCGCTGGTGCCGCCGCCGCAGCAGTACTTCCTGCGCGAGAACCTGCGGCTGCGGCTGCTGACGGCGCGCATCTCGCTGCTCTCGCACGACGACGACGGGTTCAAGTCCGACGTCACTGCCGCGAACGCGTGGATCAAGCAGTACTTCGACACGCGAGCGAAGCCGGTGCAGGCCGTGTCGGCGACGTTGACGCAACTCGCCGCCACGCCGATGCCGACCGACCTGCCCGATGTCGCGGCGAGCCTCACCGCCATCCGCACGGTCCGGGCGGCGCGCGAGCGAGCGCCCGGCGCGCCTGCGGCCCGCTAGCGGACGCGATGCGCCTGCTCTTCGCGTTTCTGCTGCTCGCCGCGCTCGCCGTGCTGGCGGCGCTGCTGTTCAGGCTCAACGCCGGCTACGCGCTGTTCGTCGCGCCGCCGTACCGCGTCGAGCTGTCGCTCAACGCGTTCGTGCTCGTCGTCGTCGGCGGATTCGTCGTGCTGCACCTGCTGCTGCGGCTGGCGGCACGGATCGCCCGGATGCCGCGCGAAGTGCGCGAGAGCCGGGTTCGCCGCAACCGCGAGCGGGCGCGCGCCAAGCAGGACGCCGCGCTGGTCGCGCTGCTGGAAGGGCGCTACGGCAAGGTCCGGCAGTTCGCCGACGAAGCGCTCGCCATTCCCCAGTCGACGGGACTGCCCGCGCTGATCGCCGCCCGCGCCGCGATCGACATGCACGAATTCGCCGCGGCGGAAGCGCTGCTCGCGCGGCCGGACGCGTCCACGCCGAGCCTCGCGGTGCCACGCCTGATGCTCGAAGCCGACATGGCGCTGGCGCAGGGCCAGTCGGGCGAGGCGCTGGCGAAGCTCGCGGAGCTCCGGCGCGAGGCGGGGCTGCATACCGCGGCGCTGCGCCTCGAGGTGCGCGCGCTGACGGCGGCCGGGCGCAGCGCGGAGATCCCGCCGCTCGTCGACCAGCTGGTCAAGCGCAAGGTCTACGATCCCACGCAGGGCGATCTGCTGCGCGCCTCCGCGCACGCCGAAGCGCTGGCGGGACTGCGCCACGATGCCGCCGGGCTGCGCGCGTACTGGAACCGCCTGTCGGACACCGATCGCATCAATCCGAAAGTCGCGCGCGCCGGCGCGGCGAGCTTTCTCGCGCTCGGCGGCGACCGCGAGGCCGCGGAGATCGTGTCGCGCAGCCTCGAGCGCGCGTGGGATCCCGATCTCGTCGCGCTCTACGCCGAGTGCCGGACTGCCGACTCGACCCGCCAGCTCGAGACAGCGGAGCGCTGGCTTGGCTCGCACAGCCAGGACCCGGCGCTGCTGCAGGCACTCGGACGCCTGTGCGAACGCGAGGCGCTGTGGGGCAAGGCGCAGTCGTACTACGAGGCGAGCCTCGCGCTCGACGACCACTGGCGCACGCACGTCGCGCTGGGCGAGCTGCACGCACGGCTCGGCCGCACCGAGCTCGCCAACGCGCACCTTGCCGCGGCCCTCAAGCGCACGCTGCGCGAACTCGGGGCGCCCGCCGGCTGACGCGTCACTTCGCGCGCGCCGGACCCGGCCGGACGCCGCCGGGCAGCGCGAACACGACGATCCGCTCGTCCACGTAGAAGGGCGGTCCCAGCGCGGACTCGATCGCCGGCAGGCAGTGCGCGACGTCCGGCCACGGCACGGAGGCCTCGGGCGGCGTCGACCACGGCTTTACGTGCACCACCAGGAAGTCTGCACCGTACGACTGCCCGCGCAGGATCGCCGTCAGGTGTGCGAAATTGGCCAGGCGCATTCCCGCCTGCGTCTCGGGGTACTCGCCGAAGTTGCGTACGCCGCACAGCGGCGTGACGAGGCCGATCAGCACGTGCTGCCGGTGCACCTGCTGGTACCAGACGTGCGGGTTGTGGTGCGACTCCAGCCGCCACGGCGCCTCGATCAGCGTGAGCGATCCCGGCCGCGATTGCGCGAGTTCCCGGTAGAACGCCGGCACCGGTTCGTCGGGAACCTTCAGCACATACGGATTGTGCGCGTCGTCGTAGTCGAACTGGTAGCGCAGGTGGCCGGTGAACTGGTTGGGCCCGGGCGCGTGTGCCGGCAGCGGGCCCCAGTGCCAGAGTGCCAGGCCGGCCGCCGCGATCGTGGTCGCGCCCAGCGCGGGCACGCGCCCGAGGAGCGGCGCCAGCGCGAGCGCGCCCTCCGCCGCGAGCAGCAGCAACAGAGGGAGCGCCGGCACGAGGTAACGCGCGAAGACCAGCGGGTGCTGCACCCAGTTCGGCCGCGCAGCGAGGATCGCGAGCGTCCCGCCGATCATCACGGTGAGCAGGTAGCCGGCCAGCACGCGGTCGCGGCGCCAGACGCGCACCGCGCCCGCGGCGGTCGCGGCGCCCATGAGGATCGCGACGATCGCGTGCGCGCTGCCGGCGAGCATCAGCGCGGTCCGCCCCGCGCTCGCCGGCGTTACCGAGTCGACGCCGGCCTTGGCCGTGAACATGAACCAGTCGTTGACGACCGGCGGCGCGAGCGCGAGCAGCAGCGGCAGCGCGGTGGCGATACCCATGCGCACGAGCCGCCGCAGCGGCTCGCCGCCGCCTGCGCGCAGTGCCCGCACGCCGAAGTACGCGAACGGCAGCAGCACGAACGCCAGCGAAGTCATGTGCAGCCATCCCGCGACGAACGTCGCGGCGACGTAGAGAGCGCCCCACGCGTCCCGCCGCCGGTCGCCGCGATACCAGCGCTCGAACGCGATCAGCGCGACGGTGGCCAGCAGCGCCGTCAGCGCGTAGGGACGCGCCGTGCGACTGAAGTAGACGAGCAGCGGCGACACCGCGAGCAGCACCGTCCACGCCGCGCGCACGGGCGGCGGCGCCCACGCTCGTGCGAGCGCGGGCGCCGCGACCACCAGCACGATCCCGGCGGCGAGCATCGGCGCGCGCATGCCCCACTCGGTCACGCCGACCGTGTCGTGCAGCCAGCGAAAGTAGACGGTGAGCGGGATGCTGTAGTCGGCGTAGTCGAGGTGGGTGACGACGTCGAGCATGTCGGCACGCAGCAGCTTGTGCAGCGCGTGCCACTCGTCGTCGATGACGATCTGCGCGGACAGGCCGCGCGCGCGCAGCCACGCGCCGGCGACGAGCGCGACGGCGGCCAGCGCGAGCCACGGGAGCGCGTCGCTCCCGACGCGGGCGCGCAGGCTCACCGGGCTACCTTCGCGCTTCTCGCTCCGGTATTCGCCCTCGGGGCGGCCCTTCGGGCTCATGGCGCGACGCGCGCGGTGCCGACGATCGCCGGGTGCGTGAGCTTCAACTCGGGCTGCGCGGAGAAGATGCGCGGCGCGGCGAGCCGCCAGCGCCAGAGCCGGTAGGCAACGCTCGTGCGCAGGACGCCAAGTCCGTAGACGACCGAGCGGCGGAAGCTGATCTGGCTCGCGCCTTCGAAGTAGCGCGCCGGGCACGACACTTCGCCGATGCGCATCCCGAACGCCAGCGCCTGCACCAGCATCTGGTTGTCGAACAGGAAGTCCGACGAGTTGGCGCCGAGCGGCAGCGTCTCCAGGACGCGGCGCGAGAACGCACGGAAGCCCGTGTGGTACTCGGACAGGCGGGCGCCGCACATGACGTTCTGTATGCCCGTGAGCAGGCGGTTCGCGATGTACTTGTAGCGCGGCATGCCGCCGGCGAGCGCCGTCTTGCCGAGCATGCGCGAGCCGATCGCGACGTCGTAGACCCCGGACGCGACCAGCGACACCAGCGCCGTGATGAGCCGCGGCTCGTACTGGTAGTCCGGGTGCACCATGACGACGATGTCGGCGCCGGCCTTCAGCGCCTCCATGTAGCACGTCTTCTGGTTGGCGCCGTAGCCGGCGTTGATCGCGTGGCGAACGGTCGGAATGCCGAGCCGCTCCGCCACGGCGAGCGTGGCGTCGTCGCTGGCGTCGTCGACCAGCAGCACCATGTCGACGACGTCGTGCGGAATGGCGCGGTAGCAGGCGTCGAGCGTCTTCTCCGCCCGGAACGCCGGCATCACGACGACCACGCGTTGGCC
Organism: Betaproteobacteria bacterium; assembly: GCA_016716425.1. Classification (GTDB taxonomy): domain Bacteria; phylum Pseudomonadota; class Gammaproteobacteria; order Burkholderiales; family Casimicrobiaceae; genus VBCG01. The sequence goes on along the minus strand of JADJWJ010000007.1, from coordinate 164,167 downwards.
GTGCAGCATCTTTGTGCGCCCGCGGCCGTGGCCGCGACTCCCTCCCCCGAGGACCGCAGATGATAGCGGGTAACGAGGGTCAGATTCGAATTTTCCGCAACTGCCGCCCGTGCGTCCGGGGCCGGTTTCAGGCAGACTCGATTCGGACCCTTATTCCTGCACGCCGGGCTCCGTCACTGCGGCATACGTGAAGCTGTCCGCGTAGAACTGGTCGGCGGGCAGGCCGCAGCGTGCCCCGAAGTCGCGCCGGGCGGCGTCGATCATGGCCGGCGCGCCGCACGCATAGACGACGTAGCCCGACAGGTCCGGAAAATCCGCCATCACCGCTTCGTGGACGAGGCCCGTGCGCCCCTGCCAGGCGTCCTCGGGCCGCGGCTCCGACAGCACCGGAATGAACGTGAAGTTGCGGTGCGCGGACTGCCACGTCCCCGGCAGGTCGGGCAGGTAGAGGTCGGCCTGCGCGCGCGCGCCCCAGTAGAGCACCATCTCGCGCGGCAGGTCGTGGTGGAGCGCGTGCTCGATCATCGCCTTGATCGGCGCGAACCCGGTGCCGCCGGCGACGAACACGATCGGCTTGTCGGTGTCCTCGCGCAGGTAGAACGAGCCGAGCGGCCCCTCGAGGCGCAGGATCTCGCGGCCCTTGTACTGGGTGAACAGCGCGTCGGTGAACAGGCCGCCCGGCACGTGGCGGATGTGCAGCTCGAGCAGCTTGTCGTCGTGCGGCGGGGTCGCCAGCGAGAAGCTGCGCCGCTTGCCGTCCTTCAGCAGGAAGTCGACGTACTGGCCCGGCAGGTATTGCAGCCGCTCGTTGGCCGGCAGCTTGAAGCGGACGATCGCGACGTCGGGTGCGGCCTTTTCGATCGACTCGATGCGGCACGGCAGCCGCTTGATCTGCAGGTCGCCGGCCCGGCGCACCTCGCGGACCTCGATCACGAGGTCGGTGCGCGGCCTCGCGCAGCAGAAGAGGGCGAATCCGGCGAGCTTTTCGTCGTCCGTCAGCGTCGACGTCTGATGCGGCCCGTAGTCGACGTCGCCCGAAACCAGCGTGCCCTTGCACGTGCCGCACGCGCCGTTGCGGCAGCCGTACGGCAGCATCAGGTCGGCGCGCATCGCGGCGGCCAGCACCGTCTCGTCCCCGGCGCAGGCGAACGAGTGCTCGCTGCCCTTTATGGTAATCTGGAATGTCATTGCACTGGTTCCGTGCCGCGCGTCGCCACGACGCGTCGATGAGTCCGAGGCGTGATCAGGGTTCTGTTGATTGGTAGCGGTGATATCGCGCTGCGCGCCGCGTCGCTGCTGCGCGGGCGCGCACGCGTGTACGGCGTCACCCGCCGCCCCGACGACGTGCCGAAGCTGCGCGCGCAGGGCGTCGTTCCCATCGTGGCCGACCTCGATGACGCACGCACCCTGCGCCGGCTCCCCACGGCGCCGTTCGCGGTGCTCCACTGCGCGCCGCCGCCTTCCGATGGCCGCGACGATCCGCGCACCCGCAGGCTCCTGGCGGCATTGGCGAGAGCGCAGATTATACCGCAGCGACTGGTCTACATCTCGACGTCGGGCGTCTACGGCGACTGCGCCGGCGCGCGCGTCCCCGAGACCCGCGCGCGACGCGCGCAGACGCCGCGGGCGAGGCGCCGCGTCGCGGCGGAGGACCGGCTGCGCGCGTGGGCCGCGCGCCGCGGCGTGCGCATGACGATCCTGCGCGCGCCGGGCATCTACGCCGAGACGCGGCTGCCGCTCGACCGGATCCGCCAGGGAACGCCGGTGCTGGCGCCCGAAGACGACGTGTTCACGAACCACATCCACGCCGACGACCTCGCGCGCGCGGCGGTGGCGGCGATCTTCCGCGGCCTGCCGAACCGCGCGTACAACGTCGCGGACGACGCCGAGATGAAGATGGGCGGCTGGTTCGACGCGGTCGCGGACGCGTTTCACCTGCCGCGGCCGCCGCGCGTGACGTGGGACGAGGCGGAGCAGCGGATCGCGCCGCTCCTGCTCTCGTTCATGAGCGAGTCGCGCCGCCTCGTCAACGCGCGCATGAAACGCGAACTGCGCGTGCGCCTCGCGTTTCCGACACCGCACGTGCTGCTCGCCGCCGTCGCGCCGCGCGAGCTCAAGAAGCAGCTTCCGCTGGCGCTGTGACCGAGCCCGCGCCAGCGCAATTCCCGCCCGCGGCGGGCATCGTCGGCCCCTCGAACGGCGCGGCGCCGGAGCCGCCGCGACTCACGCTGCGGCAGCGGCTCGACGCGTACGAGCGCCTGGTCAGGCTCGACAAGCCGATCGGCATCCTGCTGCTCCTGTGGCCGACGCTGTCGGCGCTGTGGATCGCCGCGAACGGCCGCCCGACGTGGCAGCTCGTGCTCGTGTTCACGCTCGGCACGATCGTGATGCGCTGCGCCGGCTGCGCGTTCAACGACTGGGCGGACCGCAGGTTCGACGCGTTCGTCAAGCGTACCGCCAACCGACCGCTCGCGCGCGGCGACATCGCACCGTGGGAAGCGCTGGTCGTGGCCAGTGCCTTCGCGCTCGCCGGCTTCGCGCTGACGTTGCTCGCGACCAACCTGACGACGGTGCTGCTGTCGGTCGTGGCGCTGGCCATCGCGATGGCCTACCCGTTCTTCAAGCGCTTCTTCGCGCTGCCGCAGGCGTTCCTCGGCGTGGCGTTCTCGTTCGGGATCCCGATGGCGTTCACCGCCGTGCAGGAGACCGTGCCGCTGCTCGGCTGGCAGCTGTTTGCCGCCAACCTGCTCTGGGTCGTCGCGTACGACACCGAGTACGCGATGGTCGACCGCGACGACGACATGAAGCTCGGCATCCGCACGTCGGCGCTGACGTTCGGCCGCTTCGACATCGCGGCGGTCGCCGCGTGCTACGCGATCTATCTTGCCGGCATGGCGTGGATCGGTGCCGGCCTCGAGTTCGGCGCGACGTACTTCGCGGGCCTTGCCGTCGCGGCCGCGCTGGCCGGCTGGCATCTGTGGCTGATTCGCGCGCGCGATCGCGACGCGTGCTTCCGCGCCTTCCTCGGCAACCACTGGCTCGGCTTCGCGGTCGTCGCGGGAGTCGTGACGGACTACGCAGTGCGCGCGCACGCGTGGCCGCGCGGGTGGTGACGCGCGCGCGATCGCGTCCCGCTGCTACGGCGCCGCGGGTGCGCCGCCGCCGCGGGCTGCCGCCGGTGCTGGCGGCCGACACCCGCGTGCTGATCCTCGGCAGCTTTCCGGGCGAGGCATCGCTCGCCGCCCGCCAGTACTACGCGCACCCGCGCAACCACTTCTGGCCGCTGCTGGCGGCCATCGTGGGCGAGCCGCTGCCCGGCATGCCGTACGAGCGCCGACTCGCCTGTCTCAAGGCGCACGGGATCGGCGTCTGGGACGCGATCGTCGCCTGCGAGCGGCCGGGCAGCCTCGACGCCGCGATCCGCGCCGCGACGCGCGCCGAGACGGCGCGGGTGCACCGTGCCGCGCCGAAGGTGGCCATCGTCTGCTTCAACGGCAGGACGGCCGCGCGCGCGGCGCCTGTCTGGCGCGAGGCGGGCTATGCGACGCTCGTGCTGCCGTCGACCAGTCCGGCGTACACGCGGCCGTTCGCGGAGAAGCTCGCCGCCTGGCGTGCGCTCGCCGACCATCTGCCCGCCCGCCCCCGCGGCCCCGGCCCGGCATGAGCGCCGCGCGGCGCCGGGTGTACCGCGGCGCGCTGGCCGGCGTCGCGCTCGCGGCTTCCCTCGGCGCGCACGCAGCGCTGCCTGCGCCGGCGCGCGTGAGCTTTCCGTCGCTCGACCGCGACGCGTCCGGCAACCCCGTGGCGGTTTCGGCGCTCTACTTCCGGCCGCCGCAGGCAGCCCCCGACGTTGCGGTGCCGCTGATCGTCGCCGCGCACGGTTGCGGCGGCATGTTCAGCGCGAACGCGAAGCGCCGCGACCAGCTGTCGGAGCGCTTCGCCGCATGGACGGAGCAGTTCCTCGCCGAAGGCTACGCGGTGCTGTGGCCGGACAGTTTCAATTCGCGCGGACGCCGCTCGGTGTGTCTCGCCAAGCGCGGCGAGGCGACCATCTCGCCGATGACGCGCCGCCTCGACGTCATCGGCGCCCTCGCGTTCGCGGCGGACGATCCGGGCGTGGATCGCACGCGCATGGCACTCGTCGGCTGGTCGCACGGTGGCAGCACCGCCCTTGCGGCCACCAATGGCCGCGACGCGGCGGTCGCCGCGTGGCTCGCGGCGCCGGGGGCGCCGCCGCCGTTCCGTGCCGCGGTCGCGTTCTATCCGGGCTGCGTCGTCTCGCTGCGGCAGGGCGCGCACTGGCGGCCGGCGGTCCCGCTGGCGTTGCACGTTGCCGAGCTCGACGACTGGTCGCCGCCCGGCGCGTGCGTGCAGCTCGGCGACGCCGCCCACGCAAGCGGCGCGCCGATGACGGTCACCGTCCACCGCGGCGCGCACCACGGGTTCGACGCGCCCAGCGGCAAGGTCAAGCTGTGGCGGGACGTGACGACGGGCGCCTGGCCCGACCGTGGCGTTCACGTCGGCCCGGATCCCGCGGCCCGCGCGGCGGCGACGGACGCCGTGCGCGCGTTTCTGCGCGAGCGGTTTGCCGCGCCGTCCGGGCGATGAGCGCACGGCCTTGCAACACTCCGAGGAGCCACGCATGAACGGCACGTTCAACGACAGGGTCGTCGTCGTCACCGGTGCGTCGAAGGGCATCGGCTTCGCGTGCGCCGACGCGTTCGCGCGCGCCGGCGCGCGCGTCGCGCTGGTGTCGCGCAGCCGGGCGAATCTCGATGCCGCGCTCGCGCGGATCGCGGGTGCGCCGCACGCGCCGCTGCCCGTTGTCGCCGACCTGCGCGACGCGTCCGAAGCGGCACGCGCGGTTGCGGAGGCCGAGGCGGCGCTCGGACCGATCGACGTCCTCGTCAATTCCGCCGGCGCCGCGAAGCGCTACGCCCCGGACGACCTGTCGGCGCAGGCGTGGCACGACGCGATGGACGCCAAGTTCTTCAGCTACGTTCATCCGCTGGACATCGTCGTCAAGGCGATGGCGGCGCGCGGCCGCGGTGCGATCGTCAACGTCATCGGCATGGGCGGCAAGGTCGCCAATCCGATCCACCTGCCGGGGGGCGCGGCCAACGCGGCGCTGATGCTTGCGACGACCGGACTCGCCGCAGCGTACGGCCCGCGGGGCGTGCGCATCAACGCGGTGAGCCCGGGCGGCACTCTGACCGGCCGCGTGCAGGAAGGCCTCGCCGTCGAGGCGAAGATGACCGGCACGACGGAGTCCGCACTGCTCGCGCAACAGCAGGCGAAGATTCCGTTGCGCCGGCTGGGAACGCCCGAGGAGGTGGCGCAGGTCGTGCTCTTTCTAGCATCCGACGCCGCGAGCTACGTCACCGGCGCGATCGTGCCGATGGACGGCGGCGCCGCCGCGGTCATCTGACGCTGCGCTCGCGCACGAACCACGTCGCGGCCGCGCCGAAGGCGGCGCTGCCCGCGAGCAGCAGCATCGCGTCTTGCCACGGGTCGGCGGCTCCGGCCGCGCGGGCGCGGTCGACGAGCCAGCCCACCAGCGGCTGCAGGATCCCTGCGCCGAGAAAGATGCCGAGGTTGACGACGGAGGTCGCCATGCCCGAGTGCTCGGGCCGGTTCACTTCCTTCGCGACCGCCCAGGAAAGCGTGAATCCGGGGATCAGGAGTCCCATCAGGAACGCCCAAGCAAGGGTCGCGGCCAGCGGCCACGGCGCCTGCGCGATCCACGGCAGCCACGCCAGCGCGTAGGCGGCCGTGCACGCGCGCATGACGCCGCGCCGGCTGCCGAGCCGGTCGGAGAGCATCCCGATCGCGACGGAACCGATCGCCACGCCGAGCAGCAGCAGGCTCGCGTGCTGCGCCGCGGTGACGCGCGACATCGCGTGGACGTCGACCAGGAACGGGACCGCCCACAGCCCGGCGAACGCGAGGTAGCTGCCGCCGATGCCCATGTTGACGAAGAAGCCGGGCCACGTCGCCGGGTTGGCGAGCACCGTGCGCAGCGCCTGCGTCCAGTGCGCGCCCGCCAGGCTCGCCGAGGGGGCCGGGTTCACCGGTGGGAAGCCCAGTGCTTCGGGACGGTCGCGCACGTACCGCCACGTCGCGATGCCGAGCGCCACCGACAACACGGCAAGCCCGACGAACACGGCCCGCCACGGCGCGACGGTAACGAGCCACGCGAGCGGCGCCCCCGCGATCACCGCGCCGGTGTTGCCGGCGAACATCGTGACGCCGTTCAGCGTCGCGAAACGGTTGGCCGGAAACCAGACGGCGCTGACCTTGAGGATCGCGATGAACGCAACCGCCACGCCGATGCCGACCAGCGTGCGGCCCGCGGCGGCGATCTCCCACGTCGGTGCCAGCGCGAACGCGAACGACCCCGCGCCGGCGACCAGCGATCCGGCGGCGAGGATCCGCCGCGGTCCCAGCGTGTCGGCGAGGACGCCGACCGGGATCTGCAGCAGCGTGTAGACGTAGAAGTAGGTGGCGGCCAGCGTGCCGAGCGTGGCTGCGTTGATGGTGAACGCGCGCGTCAGCTCGGCCGCGATCGCGGCGGGCGCGGTCCGGTGGAAGAACGACAGCACGAAGCTCGCGAGCACGATGCCGAAGACCACGCGCCGCGCGCGCAGGAAGCGTGCACCGTCGCCGGCACCGGTCCTCGTCGCCATCCCGGCATTCTAGCCTTCGCTACAATAGGCCATGGGTTACCGCGACCTCCGCGACTTCCTGGCGCAGCTCGAGGCGCGCGGCGAGCTGAAGCGCGTGGCGGCGCCGGTCGACCCGAAGCTCGAGATGACCGAGTTGTGCGACCGCGTGCTCAAGGCCGGCGGTCCCGCGCTGCTGTTCGAGCACCCGGTCGGCGACCGGCGCGGGCCTTCCGGCGCGCCGATCCCGGTGCTGGGCAACCTGTTCGGCACGCCGCAGCGGATCGCGCGCGCGATGGGCGTCGAGGACGCCGACTGGCGCGGGGCGCTGCGCGAGATCGGCCGCCTGCTCGCGTATCTCAAGGAGCCCGAGCCGCCGAAGAGCCTGAAGGACGCGTGGCAGAACACGCGGCCGGTGTTCATGAAGGTGCTCGACATGGCGCCGAAGGAGCGTGCGAGCGGGCCGTGCCAGGAGGTCGTCTGGGAAGGCGCCGACGTCGACCTCGCGCGGCTGCCGGTGCAGACGTGCTGGCCGGGCGACGCGGGGCCGCTCATTACGTGGGGGCTGACCGTCACCCGCGGCCCGCGCAAGAAGCGGCAGAACCTCGGCATTTACCGGCAGCAGGTGATTGCGCGCGACAAGGTGATCATGCGCTGGCTCGCCCACCGCGGCGGCGCGCTCGACTTCCGGGACCACGCGCAGGCGCACCCGGGCACGCCATTTCCGGTCGCCGTCGCGCTCGGCGCCGACCCGGCGACGATCCTCGGCGCCGTGACGCCGGTGCCGGATTCGCTGTCCGAGTACCAGTTCGCAGGGCTCCTGCGCGGCGGCCGCACCGAGATCGTCCGTTGTCGGACGCACGACCTCTGGGTGCCGGCGACGGCCGAGATCGTGCTCGAAGGCTTCCTGCGGCCCGATCCCGCGGACCCGACCGGCTACGAGACCGCGGCCGAGGGGCCCTTCGGCGACCACACCGGCTACTACAACGAGGTCGAGCGCTTCCCGGTGCTGACCGTCGAGCGCATCACGCTGCGGCGCGATCCGATCTACCACTCGACGTACACGGGCAAGCCGCCCGACGAGCCGGCGATGCTCGGCGTCGCGCTGAACGAGGTGTTCGTGCCGTTGCTGACGCGGCAGTTCCCCGAGATCGTCGACTTCTACCTGCCGCCCGAGGGCTGCTCGTACCGGCTGGCGGTCGTCTCGATGCGCAAGCAGTATCCGGGGCACGCGAAGCGCGTGATGTTCGGCATCTGGAGCTTCCTGCGCCAGTTCATGTACACGAAGTTCATCATCGTCACCGACGACGACGTCGACATCCGCGACTGGAAGGAGGTCGTGTGGGCGCTGACGACGCGCGTCGACCCGGCGCGCGACACGCTGATCGTGCCGTCCACCCCCATCGACTACCTCGACTTCGCGTCGCCGGTCGCCGGGCTCGGCAGCAAGATGGGCATCGACGCGACCAACAAGTGGCCGGGCGAATCGAACCGCGAATGGGGACGTCCGATCGCGATGGATGCGGCGGTTAAGGCGCGCGTCGACGCGCTGTACCGCGAACTCGGTCTGGGGGTCTGACCCTCAACATGCACTCCAGTGCATGTTGAGGGTCAGACCCCTACCGCACCCGCCAGGCCCGCCAGATCCGCAGTACCGTCGCGGCGACCGACAGCGTCCGCAGTACGCCGCGCAGGCGGCCGGCGCCGGCGAGCGGAAGGGCGATGCCGATCAGCGTTGCCGCGATCGAACGCGATGTCGAACTGCGCTCGCCGGCGCCCGGCGGCGCGACGATCCGGCGCGCCGTGTGCCACGCGAGCAGCGCCTGCATCCGCTGCAGGTCCGACTGCGCGATGAGGCGCGCCTTGCGCTCGGCGAGGTCGTCGGTGTGCATGTCAGTCCCGAAGGGCCGCCCCGAGGGACTGACCTGCCCCCCCGGGGGGCAGCGAGCGCAGCGAGCGTGGGGGCGGTGTTCCGTCCCGAAGGGCCGCCCCGAGGGACTGACCTGCCCCCCCGGGGGGCAGCGAGCGCAGCGAGCGTGGGGGCGGTGTTCCGTCCCGAAGGGCCGCCCCGAGGGACTGACCTGCCGTCCGAGGGACTGACCTGCCACGGCCTCGTTGGACAGGCACGATATGCGAAAGTCCGCGTGTCGGCCGTCGCCCTCGCGCGCGGACGCGCTCTGCGAGCCTGGGCTTCGCCCCGCGCGCGAGGGCGGCTCGGGGGGCAGCGAGCGTGGGGGCTGTTTCATCTTACGACGGCGGCGACTGGAGCGTGCGCGCGAGCGCGGCGCGGTCCTTCTCGAGCTCCGCGACCGTGGCCCCGAACGGCGTGGGCGACGTGTGCGCGATCTCCGCGCGCCGCCAGAGCAGAACGGCGCCCGCGGCCGCGAAAAAGATGACGACACCGACGACCGCCGCCATCCGGTAGCTGTCCCAGAACACGATGACCACCGCGGCCGCCGCGAACAGCAGCGCGAACAGCACGCAGCCGATTCCCGCGAGCAGCAGCGCGAGCTGCGTGGCGACGCGTCGTCGTTCCTCGGTGTACTCGACCGTCGCGAGCTCGAGCCGGGTGCGTGCGAGGCCGAGCAACGCGTCCGCGAGTCGCGCGAGCGCGCCGCGCAGCGTGCTGCCCGCCGCGTCGCGTTCCGGGGCGTCGCTCATCGCGCGTGCCGCCGCGGAGGCCGCGGGCTCAACGGCGGTTCATCAGCAGCCCGAGCGCGAAGCCCAGGCCCGCCGCGAGGCCGATCGCCTGCCACGGATGGTCGTGCACGTAATCGTCGGTGGCGCGGGCCGCCGCCTTGGCGCGGTCGACCGCTTCACCCTCGAGTTCCTGCAGCTTGAGCTTCGCAGACAGCAGCCGGGCCTCCACCTGCGAGCGAAGGTCCTTCGCCTTGTCGCCGGTTTCCTTGGCGGCCTTGTCGAGCAGCGTTTCGGCTTCGGACAGTACGGACGAGAATTCGTCGACGAGCTTGTCGCGTGCGCTATCGGTACTCATGGCAGTCGGTCCCTGGTGGATGAACAGCACGGTGCATGGCCGGCACCGCGAGCTTGTATTATAGCCAGCGCCGCCGTCCGTGCGGGTAGGAGTTCCGGCGTGGTCCGGCCGGCCGCGGCAGCGTCCCGTCGCCCCCGCGGGCGGTGCGGTCGCCCCGTGGCGCCGTTCGTCGCCGCCGCTATTGACGCGGAAACCGGCCGGCCCCATCGTTTCCGTCACGGGCGCCGACGTGCGGCGTGCATCGTCCCGAGGGCAAGGCCGTGGCCGAATTCCCCGCTCCGCAGTCCGCTTCCGGCAGCAGCAACGTCCCGGTCACCGCAGGCGTGATCGCCTACGCGCTGTTCGCCATCGCCGCGATCGTCGCGATCGCGTCGCATGGCCTGCCGGTGATGGGACCCCTGGTCGGCGTGCTGGGCATCGTCGCCATCATCGTCTGCTACGTGAAGCGCGACGACGCGGCCGGCACCTGGGTCGCGTCGCACCTCACGTGGCTGATCCGCACCTTCTGGTGGTCGCTGCTGTGGGCGGTGGTCGGCATCATCCTGTTCGTGACTCTGATCGGCATCCCGTTCGCGATCGCGCTCTGGCTGGCGACCGACGTCTGGGTGATCTACCGGCTCGTGCGCGGTTACCTGCTGTTCAAGGACAGCAAGGCGATTCCCGGCGTCTGACTACCCGGCGCGGTCGAACCGCGCCAGCAGTGCCGCGTAGTAGCCCGACGTCCGCGGGGCGGCCGCCCCGCGGGCGTCGAGCCGCGCTTCCAACAGCGCGAGCCTGGCGAGCGCGCGCCGCTTCTCCGGGTCCTCGGTCGTAGCGGCGATCAGCTGGCGCAGGTCGGCGGCTTCCCTGCGGGCCTCGATCTCGGGCGGCACGAAGCCCGCGTTGCGCAGGATCCGATGCGCCATCCGGACGTCCTCCGGCACCAGCCGGTCGTCGTCGAGTTCGAGCGGACGGCCGGCGCCCGGCAGGTCGTCGAACGCGCCGGCGCGCTGCGCTTCGGCGATCTTCGCCTCGACGAGCGCGTCCCAACCGCTCATCGCCGCGACGGCGCCGATGTCCGGACGCGTGCTCACCGGTGCAGCGGCGAGTCCCAGTGCGCCGCCTCCTGGTAGACCCACTGGACCAGGTAGTCGAGCGCAGGCGTCGTGCGCGCGGCGTTCGCGTGGTTGACGATCGCGACGACGATGAACCGCCGACCGGACGCGTCGATCACGTAGCCAGCCAGCGCGCGCACGCCCTCGAGCGATCCGGTCTTGAGCAGCGCCTGTCCGGCGACGTTTCCGTCGCGGAAGCGCTTCTGCACGGTGCCGTCCAGCGCGGCGACCGCGAGCGAGCTCGCAAACTCCTCGCGCAACGGGCTCGCGTCGGCAGCCGCGAGCAGGCGCGCGATGCCGCCGGCGGTCGCCCGTTCCTTCCGCGACAGCCCCGAACCGTTCTCGAGCACGAGGCCCGGTATCGGCAACTTGCGCTCCTTCAGCCACTGCCCGACGACGCTCGCCGCGAGCGCGGGTGTGGCGGGCGGCGGATGGCGGGTCGTGGCGAGCGTCAGGAACATCTGCCGCGCCATCACGTTGTTGGAGAGCTTGTTGACGTCGCGCACGATGTCGTACAGCGGCGCCGATTCCATGACGGCGAACGGCGCGGCGTTGCGCGGGGCGCGGCCGTCCTGCACGCCGCCGTCGAACTGGCCGCCCGCGGCGCGGAAGTACGCGGCGAACATCCCGTGCACGTAGTGCGGGTGGTCGAGGAGCGCGACGTACCAGTCGCGCTCGCCGCACGACTGCGGATAGCGGCCGGCGAACGCGGCCGCCGCCGAACCGCCCTGGTCGGCCCACGTGGCGCCGAGCGACGAACGCCAGTCGCCGCAGTCGCCGTTCGACAGCTGCGGCAGCGCGTCCAGCGTCACGTCGGGCAGCGGCGGATCCACGCGCACGGCCACCGCGCGGCGCGCGGCGTCGGGCGCGAAGGCGAAACGGACAGCCTTGAAGTTGACGAGCAGCGCGTCCGGACCGACGTTGTAGGGCTTGAGCGGCTCCTGGTCGAACGCGGCCGGATCGTGGTCGGGCAGCTTGAAGTGCGTCCGGTCGAGGACGAGGTCGCCGGTCACGCGCTGCAAACCGCGCGCGCGCAGGTCGGCCATGAACGCCTGCCACTGCTCGATCGTGACCTTCGGGTCGCCGTAGCCCTTGAGGATCAGGTTGCCGGCGAGCGTGCCGTTGCCGTTGAGTCGGCCCCCGAGGTAGGCCTCGGTCTTCCACCGGTAGCCGGGGCCGAGCAGGTCGAGCGCCGCGAAGGTGGTGACGAGCTTCATCACGGATGCCGGATTCAGCGGGCGGTCGGCGTCGTGGGCGAAGATCGGCTGCGGGTGCCCGACCTCGCGCACGACGACGGCGACGTTCGCGAGCGGCACGCCGGCGTCGAGAAAGGCGCGCGCGACGCCGCGGGGCAGCGTGGCCCACGCGGGCGTCGCGGCGAGGGCGGCCAGCGTCGCCAGAGCGGTGGCCGCCGTACGGAGCGCGCGCTTCATCGAGTACCTTCGACCGGCGCGCTCCGGCTCATTGGACACCTCGGCCCTCGGGGTGTGGCCCTTCGCGCTCATGCCCGGTCGACGATCGCCTGCGTCCGCGTCGCGAGCAGGGCCATTTCGTCGTCGGTAAGGATGTAGGGCGGCATCAAATAGACCGTGCGGCCGATCGGGCGCAGCAGCAGCCCGGCCGCCAGCGCTTCGGCGAAGCACCAGCGGGCGAAGTCCGGCCGCTGCGTGTCGACTTCCCAAGCGAAGATCATGCCGCACTGCCGGAAATCGCGCACGTTGGGCCGCGCGGCGAGTGGCGCCAGCAGTTCGGCCCAGCGTCGCGCGCGGGCGCGGTTCCCGGCGATCACGTCGTCGTCGCGGAAGATGTCGAGCACGGCGAGCGCCGCGCGGCACGCCAGCGGGTTGCCGGTGTACGAGTGCGAGTGGAGGAAGCCGCGGGCGACGTCGTCGGCGTAGAACGCGGCATAGACGTCGTCGGTCGCCAGTACGCACGACAGCGGCAGGGTGCCGCCGGTGATGCCCTTCGACAGGCACAGGAAGTCGGGCGCGGGTGCCGCCGCCTGCTCCCACGCGAAGAGCGTGCCGGTGCGCCCGAAGCCGGTCATGATCTCGTCGGCGATCACGTGGACGCCGTGGCGGGTGGCGATCGCGCGCGCCCGCGCGAGGTACGCGGCGTCGTACATCGTCATGCCGGAGGCGCCCTGCACCAGCGGTTCGACGATCAGCGCCGCCGTCGTCGCGTGGTGGCGCGCGAGGTGCGCGTCCAGCGCGGCTGCCGCCGCGTCGACCGTGGTGCCGGTCCGCGCGTCGGGGCAAGGCACGACCGCGTTGCGGTTGAGCAACGGCGCGTAGGTGTCGCGGAACAGCGCGATGTCGGTCACCGCGAGCGCACCGAGCGTCTCGCCGTGATAGCTGCCGGCGAGGCTCACGTAACCGCGCTTGTCGGGGAAGCCGCGGTTGCGCCAGTAGTGGTAGCTCATCTTGAGCGCGATCTCGGTCGCCGACGCGCCGTCGGAGCCGTAGAACGCGTGGCCCAGGCCCGGTGGCGCGAGTGCGGCGAGTCGCTCCGAGAGTTCCACCACCGGCGCGTGCGTGAAGCCCGCGAGCATCACGTGGTCGAGCGTGTCGAGCTGCGCGCGCAGCGCGGCGTTGATCCGCGGGTTGGCGTGTCCGAACAGGTTGACCCACCACGAGCCGACCGCGTCGAGGTAGCGGTTGCCGTCGAAGTCGACGAGCCATGCGCCGTCGCCGCGCGCGATCGGCACCAGCGGCAGCGTCTCGTGCTGCTTCATCTGCGTGCACGGGTGCCAGACGGCGGCGAGGCTGCGCGCCAGCCACTCGGCATTGCGACGCGGCAGGGACTCAGAGGCGGCCAAGGTAGATGTAGAAGCTGGTGGCGCCGCCGCTCGCACGGCCCCATGCGAAATAGAACGGCCCGATCCAGGTGTCGGCGGCGACGAACACGCTGCCGGCCGTGTAGATGCCTTTCAGCGAGACGTCGCTGCGCTCGGCCCAGACGTCGCCCGCTTCGAGCGAGCCGCCGACGTACACGCCGCGGCCCAGCAGCGGCAGGTTGCCGATCTGGTGGTAGTACACGGCGCGCGCGAAGCCCAGGTAGTCGCCGGACAGCTGCCCGGTGCGCAGACCGGAGAGCTGCAGGAAACCGCCCAGGTTGAAGTCGGAGAACGGATCGTACACGCGCGTGCGCGTGATCGCGCCGACCTGCCCGGCCACGTTGAGGAAGTCGCGCCGGCCGAGCGGCACGGCCACGTTGGCGTACACGCCGGCGCGGGACGACGGCTCGCGGGGCAGGCTGCAGACGTCGACCGGGCACGTCGGCAGCGAGACCGAACGGTTGCCGAAGAACCCCTCGGCGTTGACGCGGACGCCCTGGCGCGGGAAGTACGGGTTGTCGAGGGTGTCCCAGCGGAACAGCACGCGGGCGCCGGTCTCGTCGGACTTGACCGTGAAGTTGGGAATCAGCAGGTTCGGATCGACGACCGCGGGCGCGATGACCGGGTCCTCGCGCTTGTGCTCCCACTTGAAGCCGACGCGCAGCTCGCCGGCGGTGCCGAACGGGACCCCGAGGTCCAGCCCGGCGGTCTGCGTCAGCACGTCGTACTCGGCCTCGCGGGTCGCGCCGTCGAACGCATACTCGGGCGCGCGCTGGACGAGCCCGTAGGCGGCGGTGAACACGCGGTTGGAGAGCGTCAGCGGCTGGTAGAACTCGGTCGCGTAGCGGCGCGTGGAACCGAGAATGATCTCGTTCGTCCACTCGGCGCCGAGCCGGTTTACCCAGACGCGCTTGTGGCCGGCCATCAGGTTGAACCAGGTCTCCCCCTGCAGGTCCGTCGACAGCGAGAGCCCGAAGCGCAGGAAGTTCGGCCCCCACGACTTCTCGGTCACCTTGACGACGAGTCCCTGCTGCCTGCCGATGGTGACGACCTCGTAGTCGATCTCCTCGAACTCGCCGCGCCCGTGCAGCCGGGCGAGGTCGCCTTCCAGTACCTTAATGTCGAGCGGGCCGCCTTCCCGGGTGCGCATCTGCTCTTCCAGCACGTCCGGGTTCGCGTACTTCGTGCCCTCGATGGTCACGAAGTCCAGCCGCTCGGGCAGCGGCGGCGCGACGTCACGCTTCCCGCGGGCGGCGAACGACGCGGGTGTGTCGGCCAGCGCTGCCAGCTGCGGCCGCATCGCCTCTGCCGCTTCCCGGCCGAGCTCGACGAAGCGCGGTGCCGCGGCGAAGTCGATGAATGTCAGGTTGCCCAGGTCCGGCGAGATCAGGATGTCGCCGGGTCGCAACTGCGCGAGCTGCGCGCGCACGTTCTGCTCGGTCAGGATGTTGATCATCTGCGTCGCGTAGCCCGCGACCGACTGCAGCTGGTCGCGCGACATGAGCGGCGTGCCGATGTTGACCGCAATGACGACTTCGGCGCCCATCGCGCGCACGACGTCCACCGGCAGGTTGTTGACGAGGCCGCCGTCGCCGTAGATCTTCCCGTCGAGCTCCAGCGGCGCGAACATTCCCGGCACCGACATGCTCGCGCGCATCGCGTGGTAGAGCCGGCCGCGGTCGAACACGACCTCCTTGCCGTTCACCATGTTCGTGGCCACGGCCCGGAACGGGATCGGCAACTTGTCGAAGTCGTTGATCGTGTCGACGCTGCGGGTGAGCTCGTGCAGGAAGAGCTCGAGGTTGCTGCCGGAGAGCGCGCCCTTGAACCACAGTATCTGGCCGTCGCTGTAGCCGAGTTCGAAGCCGAGCGGGAACGCCGACACCTCCTCCTTGCGCCGGAACGCGACGTCCTGCCGCGGCGGGCTGTCGGACAGCAGCGTCGGCCAGCTGACCGCGCCCAGGTGCCGCTGCATCGCGTCGGGCGTCATGCCGCTCGCATACAAGCCGCCGACGATCGCGCCCATCGACGTCGCCGCGATGTAGTCGATCGGGATGCGCATCTCGTGCAGCACTTCGAGCACACCGACGTGCGTGAGGCCGCGCGCGCCGCCCCCGGAGAGAACGAGGCCGACCTTCGGACGCGGCTTGGCGGGCGCCGGGGCCGGGGCCTCGGCCGCCGGTGCCTGGCGATCCGGTTGCGCGAGCGCCGGCGATGCGCAGGCCAGTGCGACGGCGAATGCCGTCGCCCACAGCGCCGAAACAACACGCGGTGCCGCGCGGTTGCCTCCTTCCTGGACGGTCGCCGGCGAAGGATCGCGGCGCGCGTACAGAGGGCGGGGCGGGAATTCGCGCAAGGGCGCTCGATCGTGGGGCGGCGGAGGTGGCGCGATTATAGCGGCGCGTGCCGGCCGCGCCGTCGCCGCGGGATTTGCCGCGCGCACGCGCCGACACGACAATGACGGACGATGACGGCTGGAGCGGCCCGGTACGGAGGTGTGGCGATCGCACTGCACTGGACGACCGCGGCGCTGGTCGTCGGCGGGTTCGCGCTCGGGCTCTACATGACCGGCCTCGACTTCTCGCCGGCCAGGCTCGAGTACTTCGCGTGGCACAAGTGGATCGGCATCACGGTCTTCGTCGTCGCTGCCGCCCGGCTCGCGTGGCGCGCGGCGGTGCCGCCGCCGCCGCTGCCGGACGGCGTGCCGCCGTGGCAGCGACACGCCGCCACGGCGGTCCATCGGCTGCTGTACGCGCTGCTGCTCGCCATTCCCGTTTCCGGCTGGCTGTACAGCTCGGCCACCGGCGTGTCGGTCGTCTACCTCGGCGCGGTGCCGTTGCCGAACCTGATCGGCAAGGACCGCGAGGTCGCGCGGTGGCTGCTGCTCCTGCACCAGTCGCTGAACTTCACGCTTGCCGTCGCGGTCACAGTCCATGTCGCGGCGGCGCTGCGGCATCGGCTCGTCGCGCGCGACGGCGTGCTCGAACGCATGCTGCCGTGGCGGCGCTGACGATCCGCTGCAATCGCGCCGACGGCGCTTCGATTCACGACCAGGACGAGGGTCAGACCGTTACGATTCGCGACCCGCGGCCGCCAGGGGCCCCACTGCCAGCCATGCGCATCCTTCACCCGTTCGTCCCTTCGCTCGCCGTGCTGCTGCTCGCGGCCACGGGCGCGGCTGCACAGGGCGTGCTGGTCGAGAGGAGCGAGATCCGCTTCGTGTCCAAGCAGCTGGGTGCGACCGTCGAGGGCCGCTTCCGCAAGTGGAAGGCGAGCGTCGACTTCCGGCCGCAGGACCTCGCGCGCTCGCGTGCCGACTTCGAGATCGACCTCGCGAGCATCGACCTTGCGAGCGAGGAATCCGAGGCCGAGGTGCGGCGGCCGGTCTGGTTCGACACGGCCCGGTTCCCGCAGGCGACGTTCCGCTCGTCGGCGCTGAAGGACCTGGGCGCCGACCGCTACGAGATCGCGGGCCGCCTGACGCTCAAGGGCGCCACGCGCGACATCGTCATTCCCGTGCAGCTGCGCAGGGACGCCGCGGGACTTTCGGTGGCGGAGGGGCAGTTCACGCTCCGGCGCCTCGATTTCGGCGTCGGCAGCGGCCCGTGGTCGGATCCCGCGGTCGTCGCGGACGACGTGCTCGTGCGCGTGCGGATGGTACTGCCGCGCGCCGGCTGACGAGCGCCGCAGGCCGCCGATGCCGCCGCTGCTCATCCTCGCCGCTTTCGCGCTCGCGCCGACGCTGCCCGCGGTGGCGCAGGAGGTCTACGTCATCGACGGCACGCACACGACGCCGATGTTCGAGATCGCGCACAACGGCGGCATCTCGCGGCAGCGCGGGTTCTTCACGAACACGTCCGGCCGGATCACGCTCGACCGCGCCGCGAGGACGGGCTCGATCGACGTGGTGATCGGCACCGGCTCGATCGTCACGGGTTCACGCGTGCTCACCGATGTCCTGAAGCGCGACGACTTCTTCGCCAGCGACCGGTTTCCGACGATGAGCTTCGCGTCGCGCGACGTCGCGTTCGCAGGCGACGTCCCGGTCGCCGCCCGCGGCGAGCTGACGCTGCTCGACGTCACGCGGCCGGTGACGCTGCAGATCGCCGATTTCAAGTGTGGCACGCAGCCGTTCACGCGGCGGCCGATGTGCGGCGCGGAAGCGACGGCGACGATCCGCCGGTCCGACTTCGGCATGACCTTCGGCGTCCCGAACGTGGCTGGCGACGAGGTACGGATCGTCATCCCGGTCGAGGCCGTCCGGGAGTAGCGCCATGCGGCGGGCCGGCGCGCTGCCGTGCGCCGCGGTCGCGCCGGCCCGTGCCGAGTTCGCCTTCCAGCCGCGGCAATCCCACCCCGCGACATTGCCATGGACTTCGCGTGGCCGCCGCTCGGCGACGAAGTCGAGCTGCGCATCCGATTCGCGCACGAGGCACACGGAGCCGACGCGCTCGCCGTCACGCTCGGCGATCCGGCAGCGCTCGCGACGCGCGTCGCAGCGCGCGACGAACTCCGCGGCGACCTTCGCCACCAGTGCCTCGAGCCGCCCGTCCCGGCCGCACTCGCGCGCGTAGAACTCGCCGTGCGCCATGACGACCCGGCCGATGTCGCCGGGTCGGTGCAGCCGCAACGTGCCCGGGGCGCCCGCGCCGGGGACGGAAGCTCCCGCTCGCAATGCAGCGCTACCCGAGCCGCGCCTGCATCCGGCGCACCGCCGCGATCAGCTCGCGCGTGATGCCGGGCTCGCGCACCGAGTGGCCGGCATCGGGCACGACGACGTACTCCGCCTCCGGCCACGCGCGCGCGAGCGCGTCGGCGGTCACCGGCGGGCACACGATGTCGTAGCGGCCCTGCACGATCGTGCAGGGCAGGTGCCGGATCCGCGGCACGCCGTGCAGAAGCTGGTCTGGCGCGAGGAATCCCTCGTGGACGAAGTAGTGGGCCTCGATCCGCGCGATCGCGAGCGCCGCCGCATCGCCGTCGAACTTCGCGGCGGCGTCGGGCTGCGGCAGCAGCGTCGAGCACGCGCTTTCGTAGCGGTCCCACGCATGCGCCGCCGGCAGGTGGACGGCGGGGTCGGGATCGGTGAGGCGGCGGTGGTAGCTGCGGAGAAGGTCCGCGCGCTCGTCCGCCGGGAGGAACCCGGCGAACGCGCCCCATGCTTCCGGAAAAATCGTCCGGATGCCGTGCATGAACCAGTCGATCTCGCGCGTGGTCGCGAGGAACACACCGCGCAGCACGAGCCCCAGCACGCGCTGCGGGTGCGCCTGCGCGTACGCGAGCGCGAGCGTGGCGCCCCACGAGCCGCCGAACACCAGCCAGCGCTCGACGCGAAGCGCCTCGCGCAACCGCTCCAGGTCCGCGACGAGGTGTGGCGTCGTGTTGTCGGTGAGCGACGCGACGGGCGTCGAGCGCCCGGCGCCGCGCTGGTCGTACAGGACGATGTTCCAGAACGCCGGGTCGTAGTAGCGGCGGTGGTGCGGCATGCAGCCGCCGCCGGGGCCGCCGTGCAGGAACACGAGCGGCACGCCGGCGGGATTGCCGCACGCCTCCCAGTGCAGCGTGTGCACGGCGTCGAGCGCCAGCCGGCCCGTGGCATGCGGCGTGATCTCGGGGAAGAGCGCGGCGTCGGAGGCGCCGCGCCGGGCGGCGTCGGTCGGTGGCACGGGCGTCAGGGCGGCAGCGGGTCGCGGAACCGGTCGTCGACGTCGATGCGGTAGCCGTTGGACAGCCGGTTGGTCTCGTTGGCGAGCGCGACGACCGCCATCAGCTCGTTGAACATCGCCGTCGTCATGCCCTTCGCACGCGCGCCGGCCGTGTGCGACAGGATGCAGTACTCGCAGTTGTTGGTGACCGACACCGCGACGTACAGGAGCTCCTTCGTCAGCGCGTCGAGCGCGCCGGGCGCCATGACCGACTTCACACTCTCCCAGACGCGCTGCAGGTTCGCCGGATCGTTGGCGAGCACCTTCCAGAAGTTGTTGACCGAGTCCACGCGGCGCGTGGTCATGATGTCGTCGTAGACGGCGCGCACGGCGGGCGACGCGTCGGCGTATTCGATCGGGGGTACGATGGCCATCGGGGTCTCCTGCCAGGCGTTCAGCCCGCGGCCCACGGCGTCTTGAGACGCGTGTTCTCGAGGCGGTAGATCGCGCGGTCGACGCCCGCCGCGCCGTGGGCGCCCAGCGCGGGTGCCAAGTCGTCGGCCGCGGCGTCGACCTCGGGCACGCCGATGCCCTCGACCAGCACGATCCACGCGGGCACGTCGGTGGCGTTGCCGCGCGTGCGCCGCTCGGCCGTCTCGACGCGGCTCGCCGCGTCGTCGGCGAGCAGCAGGTGCACGCCGGTCACGCCGACGCGGTACAGCAGTGGCGGCAGCAGGCGGCGACGCAGCGCGTCGACCGTGCCGTCGCGCTGCCCGTCGGGAATCGCGAAGCGCAGCGTCAGCACGATGCCGCCGCTGCCCACGCCGTTGGTGAACGCGACGCGGCAGATCGCGCGCGCAACGTTGCGGAACGACGGGATGACGCGCTGCGTCCACGCGGTGGGCGCGTTCAGCCGGTTGAGGTAATCCTGCCCGGCGAGCGTCTCGGGGCTGTCCGCCTCGTACAGGTTGAAGTACTCGGGCGCGCCGCGCAGCGCGACGTAGCGGCGGCCGCGCCGGAAGCCGGGGATGCCGACGCGCTCCGGCATGTGCTCGCGGTTGTGCCACTCGTGAAAGTCGTCGCGCGCCGCCGGCTCGATGTCGTGCCAGATCGCGACACAGCCCATGCCGGCGAGGCTCATCGGACGCGCACTTCCGGCGCGTGCGGCGTGCCCGTCATGCGGGACGCGTCAACGTGACCGCGAGCGAGGGGAGATCGCCGAACGCGAACGCGAGCGGCTCGCCGACCGGTACCTCGATCACGCCGCAATACGATCCCGTCGTGACGATCTGGCCGGCGCGCAGGGGGTCGCCGCGCGCGGCGAGGTAGTTGGCCAGCCAGACGAGCGGCCGCAGCGGATGGCCGTCCGGATGCCTGCCGTCGCGCGTGGCGAAGGCCGCGCCGTTGCGCGTCACGGTGACGGGGAATTCCTCGAGCGCGCGCTGCCACGGCTCCGGCAGGACGGGTCCGACGAAGAGGCCTAGGTTGGCGATGCCGTCCGCCAGCAGTTCGGGAAACGTGACCGCTGCGGGGTCGACGTAGCGTGCGCCGATCAACTCGAGCACGAGCCGCGCCTCGCGCACGGCGGCGCGGATCTCGTCGTCGGCGTACGGCGTCGTCCGCGCGGGAAGGTCGCGCCCCAGGACGAACGCGACCTCCGGCTCGACTTTCGCGAGCGTGCCGCTGCCTTCGAGCTGGCACGGCGACGCCGTCCGGATCGCCGGCGCGAAGATCGGCGCGGCCGCGACGGGGCGCGGCCCGGTCGGCACCGAGCACTTCCAGCCGCCGACGGGCTGCGCGACGAGTTCACTTACGCGGCGCTGGATCGCCAGGGCGTCGTCAACGGTCGCCGGGCGGCACGCAGCGGGCAGTCCGGCCAGCAGGTGTCCGCCGACGCGCGCATCGTACAGCGCTTGGGCGGCCGCTTCGTGCGCAGGGGTGTCTTGAGTCATCGGATGGTGAATCGTGCGCGGGGGGTGGCCGCGCCATTTTGGCATAGCTTCGCGGCGCCCGCGTCGGGTATGCTGTCGGTCCTCCGGGCACCGCCTGCTGCCGCACCCTTTCGATGCAGCAACGTCTCACCATCGCCTCGTCCCTTCCCGTCGACCGCGGCGCCGCGACGCTGGTCGGGCGCGCGTGGGTGCCTGCCGTCGCAGGCGCGGTGCTCGTCGGCGTGCGCGGCGAGGACCTCGTCGACCTGACGGCGGTCGCGCCGACCGCGAGCGCGCTCGCCAACCTGCCCGATCCGGCGGCGGCGATCCGCGCCGCCGGCGCGCTGCCGGTGATCGCGCCGCTCGCGCCGGTACTCATCAATTCGGCCGAGGAAGCGCGCGATCCCGCGCTGCCGTGGCTGCTCGCGCCGTGCGACCTGCAGGCGATCAAGGCGGCGGGCGTCACGTTCGTCGCCAGCATGCTCGAGCGCGTGATCGAGGAGCAGGCGCGCGGCGACCCGGCCAGAGCGCAGAGCGTGCGGCAGGCGATCGTCGCGATCATCGGCGACGATCTCTCCCGCGTGCGGCCGGGGTCGCCGGAGGCCGCGCGGCTCAAGGACGCGCTGATCGCGCAGCACGCCTGGTCGCAGTACCTCGAGGTGGGCATCGGGCCGGACGCCGAGATCTTCACCAAGTCGCAGCCGATGTCGGCGGTCGGCACGGGCGCCGAGATCGGCATCCATCCGAAGTCCGAGTGGAACAACCCGGAGCCCGAGATCGTGCTCGTCGTCGGCAGCCACGGCCGCACGGTCGGCGCCACGCTCGGCAACGACGTCAACCTGCGCGACTTCGAGGGCCGCAGCGCGCTCCTGCTCGGCAAGGCGAAGGACAACAACGCGTCGTGCGCGATCGGCCCGTTCATCCGACTGTTCGACGACCGCTTCGGCATCGACGACGTGCGCCGCTGCGAGCTCGCGATGCGCGTCGAGGGGCCCGAGGGATTCGTTCTCGACGGCACGAGCGCGCTCGCACTGATCAGCCGCGACCCGCTCGACCTCGTCGCGCAGGCGATCGGTCCCAACCACCAGTATCCGGACGGCTTCGTGCTGTTCCTGGGCACGATGTTCGCGCCTACGCGGGACCGCCACGGCCCGGGCCTGGGCTTCACGCACGTCGTCGGCGACGTCGTCACGGTCGCCACGCCGAAGCTGGGCGCGCTCGTCAATCGCGTGAACACGTCCGACCGGATCGCGCCGTGGACGTACGGCACGGGCGCGCTGATGGCGAGCCTCGCGCGCCGCGGCGCGCTGCCGGCCGCATCCTAACCACGGCGCCGTGCGGGCGCGGTGCCCGCCGGCGGACCGCTCTCCCGGAAACGATCATCATGGCCGAACAGTTCAGGAATTACATCGCAGGCGAATGGGTCGCGGGCGCGACGGCGTCGGTCAATCGCAATCCGTCGGACACCGCCGACGTCGTCGGCGAGTACGCGCAGGCCGACGCGGCGCAGGCGAAGGCCGCGATTGCCGCCGCGAAGCGCGCGTTTCCCGCGTGGGCGACCGGATCGATCCAGGAGCGGGCGAACATCCTCGACAAGGTCGGCGCCGAGATCCTCGCCCGCCGCGACGAGCTCGGCACGCTGCTGTCGCGCGAGGAAGGCAAGACGCTGCCGGAAGGCATCGGCGAGGCGGCGCGCGCCGGGCAGATCTTCCGCTTCTTCGCCGGCGAGGTCGTGCGCATGGCGGGCGAGAAGCTCGCGTCCGTCCGCCCGGGCGTGGACGTCGAGGTCACGCGCGAACCGCTCGGCGTCATCGGCCTCATCACGCCGTGGAACTTCCCGATCGCGATTCCCGCGTGGAAGATCGCGCCGGCGCTGGCGTACGGCAACACCGTCGTGTGCAAGCCGGCCGACCTGGCGCCCGGCTGCGCGTGGGCGATCGCCGAGATCCTGTCGCGCGCCGGCCTGCCGCCGGGCGTGTTCAACCTCGCGATGGGCCGCGGCTCCGTCGTCGGCGAGGCGCTCGTCGACGATCCGGACGTCACCGCGATCAGCTTCACCGGCAGCGTCGCCACCGGCCGTGGCATCGCCGCGAAGGCGATCGCACGGATGGCCAAGGTGCAGCTGGAAATGGGCGGCAAGAACCCGCTGGTCGTGCTCGACGATGCCGACCTGCCCACGGCGGTCAACTGCGCGGTGCAGGGCTCGTACTACTCGACCGGCCAGCGGTGCACGGCGTCGTCGCGGCTCATCGTGACCGCCGGCATCCACGACCGCTTCGTCGCCGCCGTCGCCGACAAGCTGAAGACGCTGCGCGTCGACAACGCGCTGCTCGCCGGCACCGACATCGGCCCGGTCGTAGACGAGAGCCAGCTCGACGTCGACTGCAAGTACCTCGAGGTCGGCCAGGCCGAGGGTGCGCGCCTGCTGACCGGCGGCGAGCGGCTGCAGCGGGCGACCGACGGCTATTACCTGTCGCCGGCGCTCTTCACCGAGGCAAGCAACGCGATGCGCATCGCGCGCGAGGAGATCTTCGGCCCGGTCGCGTGCGTGATCCGCGCGAAGGACTACGACGAGGCACTCGCGCTCGCCAACGATACCGAGTTCGGCCTGTCCGCCGGCATCGTGACGACGTCGCTCAAGTACGCGACGCACTTCAAGCGCCACTCGCAGGCGGGCATGGTGATGGTGAACGTGCCGACGGCGGGCGTGGACTACCACGTGCCCTTCGGCGGCCGCAAGGGCTCGAGCTACGGCCCGCGCGAGCAGGGGCGCTACGCCGCCGAGTTCTTCACGACGGTCAAGACGGCGTACACGGCGGCGTAGAACCCTTCGCAAAGAGGCGCAGAGACGCCGAGGAAGCAATTTCCCGCAGGTACTCGGCGCCACCGCGTCCCTTTGTGAAGCGATCCCGTGAACGAAGCGCCTGACGCCGCGCTCGCGTTCTCTCGCGACGAGAAGCTCGCGATCGCCGCGTGCGCGCTCGCGATGCTGATCGTGCAGATGGACTGGTTCGCGCTCAACCTCGCGCTGCCGGCAATCGCGCGGCACTTCGGCGTGCCCGCCACCGACCTGCAGTGGGTCGTCAGCGGCTACATGCTGTCGATCGGCGCGCTGATGGTGACGGCAGGAAGGCTCGCCGACGTCTACGGACGCCGGCGGATCATCGTGATCGGGCTCGCGGCGTTCGGCGTCGTTTCCGCGCTGTGCGGCATGGCAACGCACGAGCTCTGGCTGATCGCGTGGCGCGTCGTGCACGGCGCAGGCGCGGTGCTGATCTTCCCCGTGGCCATCGCGATCGTGTCGGGCACGTTCTCGGGCGCACGGCAGGCGCGTGCGATCGGCGTCGTGCTCGGCGTGTCCGCGATCGGCCAGACGCTGGGGCCGTTCGTCGGCGGCACCGTTGCCGAGTACGCCAGCTGGCGCGGCGTGTACTTCGTCAACATCCCGTTCTGCGCGGCCGCGATCTGGCTGATGCTGCGCTACGCACAGGAGTCGCGCGACGACCAGGCTGACCGCCACATCGACGTGCGCGGCATGCTGACGGTGACCGGGGGGCCTCGTCTGCATCAGCCTCGCGTTCGACCGCGGGCCGGCGCGGCGCTGGCGGTCGCCGGCGCGCTCGGGCTCCTGTTCTTCGCGCGCGGCGGCC
Organism: Betaproteobacteria bacterium; assembly: GCA_016716425.1. Taxonomy (GTDB): domain Bacteria; phylum Pseudomonadota; class Gammaproteobacteria; order Burkholderiales; family Casimicrobiaceae; genus VBCG01. The sequence continues at coordinate 139,354 of JADJWJ010000007.1, read as the reverse complement.
CCTCACCCCAGCCCTCTCCCCGCTGACGCGGGGAGAGGGGGGTGGCATTGGCCGCCGCTCGGGCAATCGGGCGCCGCTCGGGCAAACTGCGCCACCACGGCGGCTCGGCGCGCCGCTTCCACGGCCCTCCCTCTCCTCGTGCAGCGGGGAGAGGGTCGGGGTGAGGGGCGTCCGGCTACTTGCGCCCCTTGAACGGCACCACCTTCTGCCGCTGCTCGCCCAGCCCCTCTATGCCGAGCGTGACGACGTCGCCGGCCTTCAGCCACTGCTGCGGCTTCATGCCCATGCCGACACCCGGCGGCGTGCCGGTCGTGATCACGTCGCCCGGCACCAGCGTCATGTATTGCGAGACGTCGGCGACGAGATCGGCGACGCCGAAGATCATCGTCTTCGTGTTGCCGCGCTGTCGCCTTTCGCCATTGACGTCGAGCCACATGCCGAGGTTCTGCACGTCCTTGATCTCGTCTTTCGTCACCAGCCAGGGCCCGAGCGGGCCGAACGTGTCGCAGCCCTTGCCCTTGCTCCACTGCGACGCGCCCTTCTTCAACTGGAAGTCCCGCTCGGACACGTCGTTGACCAGGCAGTAGCCGGCGACGTGCTTCATCGCGTCCTTCCGGTCGACGTAGCTCGCCTTGCGGCCGATCACGATGCCGAGCTCGACCTCCCAGTCGAGCTGCGTCGAATTCCGCGGCACCATCACGTTGTCGTTTGGCCCCACGATGCACCCCGGCGACTTGAAGAACACGACCGGGTTCTCCGGGATCGGCGAGCCGGTCTCCTTCGCGTGGTCGATGTAGTTCAGCCCGATCGCGACGAACTGCGACGGCTTGGCCACGCAGGATCCGAGCCGGGGCTTGCCCTTGACCAGCGGCAGCTTCTTCGGATCCAGCTTCGCGAGCTTGGCGAGTTCGGCCGGCGCAAGCGTCGCGCCGTCGATGTCCTTGACCTTCTTCGACAGGTCGCGCAGCTTGCCGTCGGCGTCGATGAGGCCGGGCTTCTCCTTGCCCGCGGGTCCGTAACGTACCAGCTTCATAAGTCCTCCCGATAGAAAATCTCAAAGACGGGGCGGCCGCGCCGCCCCGGGTCCATCAGACGTTTTCATATCGTCATGCCGCCGTCGACGGAAAACACCTGCCCCGTCGCGAACGCGGACTCGTCGGACGCGAGGAAGATCACGACCGGCGCGATCTCCTCGGCCTTCGCGAGCCGCCCCATCGGCTGTCGCGCGACGAACATCCTGCGCGCCTCGACCGGGTCGGCGAACGCGTTGATGCGGTCGGTCAGCGACGGCGTGTCGACGGTGCCCGGGGCGATCGCGTTGCAGCGGATGCCCTTCTGCACGAAGTCGGCCGCGACTGACTTGGTGAGACCGATGACCGCCGCCTTGCTGGTCCCGTAGACGAAGCGGTTCGGCAGGCCCTTGATCGAGCCTGCGACGGACGCCATGTTGATGATCGACGCCCACTTGCCGGTCTTCTGGTGCAGGTCGAGCATCTTCGGCGCTGCCGCCTGGATCGCGACGTACATCGACCGGACATTGAGGTTCATGCTGAAGTCCCAGTCCTTCGCCGCGCACTCGAGGATCGACCCGTGGTGCACGTAGCCCGCGCAATTGAACAGCACGTCGAGCGGGGGCAGTTCGCCGATCACGCGGCGCACGGCGTCGTCGTCGAGCACGTCGAGCGGGCGCGTGGTCACGTTGGCCACGCCGCGGAACGCGTCGAGCAGCTGCGGGTTCACGTCGGTCGCGTGCACGGTCGCCCCTTCGGCGGCCATCTGCATCGCGCACGCGAACCCCATGCCCTGACCGGCGGCCGTCACCAGCGCCGTCTTGCCGGCGAGTCGTCCCGCCATGGTGTTTCCTCCCGGTAGTAGGAACAGCTTCCACGAAGAGGCGCAGACACGCCGAGAGAGCTTCTCTCCGCGCCTCTGCGCCTCTGTGCAAATAATGGCGTTGCCCGGCTATCTTAGCGCAGGGCGCAGCGAAGCGGCCGGATCCGCCCAGGCGCTGTTGGGCACGTGGGCGAACCACCCGGGGCGGCCGGGATCGCGGTCGTACGGATAGCCGCCGAGCTCGCGGAAGAGTTCGTGGTAGCGGGCGAGGCGGTCGCGGTCGAGCGTGACGCCCAGGCCGGGCGCGTCCGGCACGCGGATCGCGCCGTTCTCGTAGCGCATGAGGCCGCCGGCGATCACGTCGTCGGTCAGGTGGTGGTAGTGCGCGTCGGCCGCGTAGCCGAGGTTCGGCACGACCGCGCCCATGTGCAGCATCGTCGCGAGCTGCACGCCCAGTTCGCCCGAGCTGTGCACGGCCACGCCGAGACCCATCGTCTCGCAGACGCCGGCGGCCTTGAGGCAGGGCCGGATGCCGCCCCAGAACGTCGTGTCGAGCAGGATCACGTCGACGGCGCCGGTCTGCACGTTCTGCGCGAGCTGCTCGAAGTTCACGACCACGCTGTTGGTCGCCGTCGGCAGCGGCACGAAGTCCTTCAGCCGCTTCATCTGCGGCATGCCCCAGACCGGGTCCTCGTAGTAGTCGTTGCGGAGGTCGAGGATGCTGCGGCCGAACTCGATGGCGTCGGCCAGCGACAGCGCGGAGTTGGGGTCGTAGCGGAAGCGCTCGCCCGGAAGCGACGCGGCGAGCGCCCGGTAGCACGCGAGCTCGTGCGCGGGCGGGTAGACGCCGCCCTTCAACTTGTGCGACGTGAAGCCGTGTGCGGCCTTGAGCGCGGCCGCGTGCGCGACCAGCTGGTCCGCCGTGCGCACTTCGCCCCGGCCGGTCGCGGCGTCCGCGTAGCGGAAGAAGAGGTAGCTCGCGAATTCCACGGTGTCGCGCAGCTTCCCGCCCAGCAGCGCGTGCACCGGCACGCCGAGCTTCTGGCCCATGATGTCGAGGCACGCGAACTCGATCGCCGCGTGCAGCTGGGTCCGGTTGTTGTAGAGGCTCGCGGTCGGGTTGCAGATCTTGAGCTTGAGCGCCTCCAGCGCGAACACGTCGTGACCGGAGAGGTAGGGGACGAGGCCGGCGAATGCGCGGGTGGCGTCCTCGCCGCCGCCGCCCATCTCGCCCAGGCCCAGGTAGCCGTCGGCGGTCTCGACCTCGACGATCGTGCGCACGAAGCGGCCCCAGTGCGCGCCGTTGCTGTGCAGGATCGGCGCCTCCAGCGGGACGGTGACGGGGGTGGCGCGGATCGCGGCGATCGTGGTGGAGCTCATGTCATCATTCCCGAAGGGCCGTCCCGAGGGAATGATCTTCCCCCTCGGGGGGCAGCGAGCGAAGCGAGCGTGGGGGCCGTTCCATGCTAGGGCATCAGCAGGTTGGGCAGGAACATCACGATGCCGGGAAAGTATGCCATCGTGAAGATCAGCGTGATCACCGCGAGTATCAGCGGGATCGCCTCCTTCGTGTACTGGTCGAGCGGCGTCTTCAGGAGCCCGCACACGGTGAACATCGCGACACCCACCGGCGGTGTCATGCTGCCGAGCGTGGTCGCGCTCATCATCACGAGGCCGAAGTGGACGGGGTCGATGCCGGCCTTGACCACGATGGGCACCAGGATGGGGGTGAGCAGCAGCGTGATCACCGTGCTCTCGAGAACCATGCCGAGGAGCAGGACGAAGATCACCAGCATCGTCAGCAGCAGGTGGCGGTTCTGCGTGACGCCGACGATCCACTCGGCGGCCCTGGCGGGCACCTGCTCCAGCGAGATCACGTAGCCGATCATCGCGGAGAGCATGATGATCAGCATGATCATCCCGATGTCGTGGACGCTGTGCCGCAACGCCTCGTTGACGCGCTTCCAGTCGAGCTGCCGGTACGCGAACACGCCGACGGCAAGCGCGTAGGCGACGGCGAAGGCGCCGACCTCCGACGGCGTGAAGATGCCGAAGCGGATGCCGATCACCAGGAACACGGGGAACAACAGCGCCCACTTGCTGTGGTTCAGCTCGCGCAGCAGTTCCCGGAGGCCGGGGAACGGCGCGTCCGGCTTGTAGCCGCGTCGCCGGGCGATCGACCACGTGGTCGTCATGAGGATCAGCGTCATCAGCAGCCCCGGCACGATGCCGCCGATGAAGAGCTTGCCGATCGACACGTTGCCCAGGAAGCCGTACAGGATGAGCCCGATCGACGGCGGGATCGTCGCGGTGATCAGCGAGCCGACGGCGATCACCGCGCACGAGAAGCCGCGCGAGAATCCCTGCTTCAGCATCGCCGGCCCCAGGATGCGCGCCTCCATCGCGGCGTCGGCCACCGCCGAGCCGGACACGCCGCCCATCAGCGCCGACACGACGATCGCCACCTGCGCGAGGCCGCCCGTGATCCAGCCGGTCATCACCTTGGCGAGCGAGATGATCCGGTCGGTGATGCCCGACACGTTCATCAGGTTGCCGGCGAGCACGAACAGCGGAACGGCGAGCAGCGGAAACGACTGCGTCGCCGACGCGATCCGCTGCACGCCGATCTGCGCCGGGATCGTGTCGGAGGTCAGGAAGAACACGAGGCTGGCCACGCCGACCGCGAACGCGACCGGCATGCCGAGAAACATCAGCGCGAGGAAGAGCCCGGAGAGTGCGAAGGTCACAGCGGGCTCTCGCCGCCGCCGAACGTCAGCTCGCGGTTGCGCCAGAACGCGACGAGCTGCGCCGCCGCGGTGATCGCCATCAGCAGCGAACCGACCGGGACCGCCGCGGTGACGTACGCGTAGGAAATCTCGGTGTCGCCCATCGGCCGCTGCACGTTGAGCAGCGTCAACTGGGTGCCGAGCACGACGAGCGTCAGCAGGAACACGACCATGATCGTCCAGTGCGCGATCAGCAGCGCGCGCTGCGCGGGCTGCGGCAGCAGACGCACGACGATGTCGATGATGAGGTGCTGGTGCTTGCGCAGCGCGGCGTCGGAGCCCAGGAACGCGCACCAGATGAACAGCAGCATCGCGATGTCGATCGCCCACAGCACCGGGGCGCCGAGCGCCCGGCTCACCGCTGCGACGAACACGAGCGCCGCGCACGCGCCCAGGCAGGCGCGGGCGACGATCTCCTCGGCGTGCGCGAGGCGGTTGAGCAGGCGCATCGTCATCGGCGAGCCTCCGGGGTCCATGCGTGCCGGGAAGATGCAGATTTCTCCGCGCGTGTCATCCCGACCGAAGGGAGGGTTCTGCTGTGGCTCACGCGATCCCTCGCCGCTGCGCTCGTCGGGGTGAGGCGGCGTCGGTGGCGCACGAAATCCCTCGCCGCTGCGCTCGTCGGGATGACACGGAAATGCCTGGTGTCACTTCCCGAGGGCCCTGTCGACTTCCTTGCGCAGGTCCGTGTAGCCCAGCGTCGCGTACACGCCGGCCGTCGCGTTCCGGAACGGCGTCTTGTCGATTTCGACCACCGACACGCCCTTCTCGCGCAGCTTCTTCTCGTAATCGGCGAGCGACTCGATCGTCTTCTCCGACGCCCACTTGCCGGCGGCGACGGTCTCCTCCAGCAGGATCGCCTGCTGGTCGGCCGGCAGCTTGTCGAACCACGTGCGCGACGTGACGATGCCGGTGATGAGGTAGATGTGCTCGGTCTTGGTGATGATCTTGACCACCTCGTACAGGCGCGCGCCGTAGACGGCCGGGTGCTGCGCCTCGGCACCGTCGATCACCTTGGTCTGCAGCGCCGAGTACACCTCGGACCACGGCATGCCCGTCGGCGTCGCGCCCATCGCGCGGACGGTCTCGAGCCACACCGGCGCGCCGGGCGTGCGCATCCGGATGCCCTTGAGGTCGGCCGGCGTCTTGACCGCGACATTGGTCAGCACGTGGCGGTGGCCCTGGAACCAGTCGAAGGCGAGCACCTGCAGATTGGCCGCGTTGCGCAGTTTGTCGACCCAGCCGCGGAACAGCGGCGAGCCGGTCAGCCGCAGCACCTGGTCGAAGTTGTCGACGAGGTACGGCGCGCCCATGATCCCGAACTCCTTCACGAACGGCGCGAGCCGCCCGCCGTCGACCAGCACGGCGACGTTGGCGCCGGCGCGCGCCTGTTCGAGCACGTCCTCGTCCTTGCCGAGCTGCGAGCCCGGATAGATGCGGATCGTGAGCTTGCCTGCAGTGCGCTTCTCGACGTTGGCCTTCATCCGCTCGAGCCCCGCGTACATCGGATCGTCGGTGGTCAGCGCCGTGTTGACGTTGAGCACGGTCTGCGCAGCGGCGGGTAGCGCCGCGGCGACGCAGAGCGAGGCGAGCGCGAGCAGCCTGTACAGAAGCTTCATGGGGATTCCTCCGGGCCGGTCAGGGTTCGTTGACCGCGGCGCGATCGACCGGCGGGACCGGCGCGCCGCGGAAGTATTCGGGGCTCTGCTGCGCGATCGTCGCGATCGACGCGAACACGGCGCGCAGGTGCTGCGACATCGCTGCGGACGCGCCGTCGGCATCGCCGGCAATCACGCGCCCGACGATGTCCTCGTGCTGGCGGTGGATCGTGGCGAGCCACGCCGGGTCTTCCAGCGAAAGGAAGCGGACCCGGTCGAGCTGCGCCTTCGCATCCTCGATGGCGTGCCAGACGCGTGGACGGCCCGCCATCGCGACGAGCTTCTGGTGCATCCGGTCGTCGAGCGGGACGAACGCCGCGTGGTCGCCGCGCGCGGCCACGCGCGCCTGCTCCTTCAGTTGCGCGCGCAGATCCCTGACGTCGGCCGGCGTCACCCGCTGTGCGGCGAGCGCGACCGTCCGGCACTCGATCGACTCGCGCAGGAACTGCACGTCGGCGACCGCGTCGACGTCGATCGGCGCGACGGACGTGCCGACCTGCGGCCGCACCGCCAGGAGCCCTTCCCCTTCGAGCCGGATGATCGCCTCGCGCACGGGCGTGCGGCTGACGGAAAGCCGCTGCGCGACCTCGTTCTCCGACAGCGCCTGTCCCGGGCGCAGGCGTCCGGCGAGAATCTCGTCGCGCAGCCACGCATAGACCATCCCCGCGGAGCCGCGGCGGCGTTCGGGCAGGGCGAGGGCGGCGGCCATGGATCGAGCAGGGGAGTCCGGGCTTCGCAGGGCATGGTGTTACTTGTATGCTAGCATACAAGCAATCGCCCGATTGTCAATTGGTCATGCCACTTGACCAGTGCCCGGGTGGGCGTTAGCCTTCCGCCCGATCCACGGTCACGGGACGTGCCGTGGCGTTTCCGCCAGCCTTCCCATGCCGTTCCACAGCATCGAACCCCGCCGGCTGTACCGCCAGATCGCGGACCAGATCCGCCTGCTCATCAAGAGCGGCGAGTTCTCGGCCGGCGCGCGGTTGCCGCCCGAACGCGACCTGGCGAAGCAGCTCGGCGTCTCCCGGCCGTCGGTGCGCGAGGCGTTGATCGCGCTGGAGGTCGAGGGACTGGTCGAAGTGCGGATCGGCTCGGGCATCTACGTGCGGCCGGTTGGCGACGACAAGACCGTGGCGGCGCCGCACGAGGCCGAGGCAGGCCCGTTCGAGTTGCTGCGCGCGCGCTACATCATCGAATCGGAATGCGCGGCGCTCGCCGCGAAATCGGCGAAGAAGGCGCAGCTCGACGCGATCGCCGAGGCGCTCGACGAGATGCAGCACGAGTTGCAGGAGAGCGAGCGCCAGCCGCTCAACGGCGACCGGCTCTTCCACCTGCGCATCGCGGAAGCGACCGGCAACGGCGCGCTGGTCGCCGTGGTCAAGATGCTCTGGGACGAGCGCACTGGGCCGCTGTACAAGCAGCTGGAGGACCACTACGACTCGCCGGCGCTGTGGGAGAGCGCGATCGCCGAGCATCGGACGGTGTTCCTGGCGATCGCCGCACGCGACCCGAAGGCCGCGCGCACGGCAATGCAGCGGCACCTGAACCAGGCGTACAAGCGCTTTTCGACGGGCTGGGACACGTTGCAGTGAGTTAGATTCAGATCAGAAGGGGTTGCAGGGCTGCCGCCCGCAACCCCTTGGAAAAATCGGAACGCGGCAGTACCGCACGAGAAGCTGGTCAGGGGCGAATCGCCGGCGGAGCCGGACGATTCGCTGCAGGTGGGGAAAGGCAGGTCAGAAGGGGTTGCAGGGCTGCCGCCCGCAACCCCTTGGAAGAATCAGTACGCGCCGGTGCCGCACGAGAAGCTGGTCAGGGGCGAATCGCCGGCCGAGCCGGACGACTCGCTGCAGGCGGGGAAAGGCAGGTCAGAAGGGGTTGCAGGGCTGCCGCCCGCAACCCCTTGGAAACATCGGAACGCGGCAGTGCCGCACGAGAAGCTGGTCAGGGGCGAATCGCCGGCGGAGCCGGACGATTCGCTGTAGAAAGTGCATTGAAGGAGGAGGCGCCATGCTTGCCTGCCGCATCCACGCCAAGGAAGACCTGCGCATCGAGCCGGTCGACATTCCCGAAGCCGGTCCCGGCGACGTGCTGCTGCGCCTGGGCGCCGGCGGCATCTGCGGCTCCGACCTGCACTACTACTACGAGGGGCGCAACGGCAACTTCGTCGTGCGCGAGCCGCTGATCCCGGGGCACGAGGCCTCCGCCGTCGTCGCGGCCGTCGGACCCGGCGTCACGCGCGTGAAGGTCGGCGACAAGGTGGCGGTGTCGCCGTCGCATGCGTGCGGCCGCTGCGACTACTGCCGCGAAGGTCGCGAGCACCTGTGCCGCGAGATGCGTTTCCTCGGCAGCGCCAGCCGCTTTCCGCACGTGCAGGGGATGTTCCAGGAGTACTTCGTGATGGGCGAGCGCCAATGCTACCCGGTCGACGGCGACATCTCGCTCGGCGAACTCGCGTTCGCCGAGCCGCTGGCGGTCGGCCTGCACGGCGTGAACCGTGGCGGCGACCTGCTCGGCAAGTCGGTGCTGATCACCGGCGCGGGCACGATCGGCTGCGTCACCGTGATGGCGGCCCGGCTGGCCGGCGCGCGCAAGGTCACCGTGACCGACGTGCTCGACCGGCCGCTCGCGCAGGCGAAGAAGGTCGGCGCCGACGTGACTCTGCGCGCGGACCGCGAGCCCGCCGCGCTGGCGGAGCCGCAGTTCGACGTGTCGTACGAGGTCTCGGGCAACTTCAACGCGCTCGAGGCCTGCGTGGCGGCGACGAAGCGCGGCGGCGTGATCGTGCAGGTGGGCACGCTGCCGCACGAGCCGCTGCCGTTCGTCGTCAACGAGCTGATGGCGAAGGAGCTCGACCTGCGCGGCGCTTTCCGCTGGGGCATCGAGTTCGACTGGGCGGTCGACTACCTGTCGACGCGGCGCGTCGACGTGCGGCCGCTGCTGTCCGGCCAGTATCCGTTGCAGGACGCGGTGGCGGCGTTTGCCGCCGCCGCGGACAAAAACAGGAGCACCAAGGTGCAAGTTGTGGCATAAGTCACGTTTTCACGCGGCAGCGGGACCCGAAAGCCCGCGCCGCACCGTGCGTCTCAAGGAGGAATCATGCGTCTCATCTCGAAGTTCGCAATGGCGGCCGCGGCCGCCGCCGCGTTGGTCGCCGGCGGTCCCGCGCTCGCGCAGCAGAAGCTGAAGTGGGCCCACGTGTACGAGACCAGCGAGCCTTACCACACCGAGTCGGTGTGGGCCGCGCAGGAGATCAAGAAGCGCACGAACGGCAAGTTCGACATCGAGGTGTTCCCGGCGTCGTCGCTCGGCAAGGAGACCGACATCAACCAGGGCATGCAGCTCGGCACCGTCGACATGATCATCAGCGGCCCGTCGTTCGCGGCGCGCAGCTACCCGCGGCTCGGCATCGCGTACTACCCGTTCATCTTCCGCGACGCCGACCACCTGCTCGCGTACTCGAAGAGCCCGGTGTTCGCCGAAATGGTCGAGGAGTTCCGCAAGAAGACCGGCATCCAGATCACCGCGTACACGTACTACGGCGCGCGGCAGACGACGTCGAACCGGCCGTTCACCGACTGCGCCGGCATGAAGGGTCTCAAGATCCGCGTGCCCGACGTCCCGACGTACACGGCCACGCCGAAGGCCTGCGGCGCCAACCCGACGCCGATCGCGTTCGCCGAGGTCTACCTCGCGCTGCAGAACGGCACGGTCGAGGCGCAGGAGAACCCGCTCACGACGATCGAGGCCAAGAAATTCTACGAAGTGCAGAAGGCGATCATGATGACGTCGCACATCGTCGACGGCCTGACCACGCAGATCGCGCCGCACGTGTGGAACAAGCTGACGCCGGCGGAGCAGAAGATCTTCACCGACGTCACCCGCGAGGCGGCGGCGCGCGCGACCGCGCAGATCAAGAAGCGCGAAGCCGAGCTCGCCGACGAGTTCAAGAAGAAGGGGCTGCAGATCGTCCCGGTGAACCGCCAGACGTTCGTCGACGCCGTGCTGAAGAACGTCCCGGTCGAGTCGCTGGGCTTCTCGCGCGCGGACTACGACAAGATCGTCGCGATCAAGTGACTTCGCGCGCGCGAGCGCGCGCGAAGTTCTCCCGACGAGCGACGGAAGGGGGATCTGCTGTTCCCATGGACGGGCACGACCAGCAGATCCCTCGCTCCGCTCGGGATGACACGTGGCGGTGTCGCGTGTCGACCGGGATGACACGATGAGGCCACGCGTGGCCTGAACCGCGAACGGCAGCCGCCATGCAGACTCCGACCGACCAGCGCGAAACCGCTCCCGAACTCGAGCCCGTCCTCGACGCGGATGGGCACTTCCACGCGGTCGACGCGCCGATCGACATCTCGCACTACGCATGGGAGGACTGGTTCACGTTCGTCGTGTTCTGGCTGCTCGCGCTCGATGTCTTCTACCAGTTCTTCACGCGCTACGTGCTGCAGGACTCGGCGGCGTGGACCGAGGAGATCGCGCGCTACCTGCTGATCGTCGTCGTGTTCGTCGGCGCGTCGATGGGCGTTCGTCGCAACACTCACATCCACGTCGAGTTCCTCTACCGGTACGTGCCCGCGGCCGTTGGGCGGGTGATGTCGACGTTCGTCGACGTCGTGCGCGTCGCGTTCTTCGCGTACGCGACGTACCTGTCGAGCCTGCTCATCCCCCGGATGAACAATCTCAAGATGACGATGATCGACGTGCCGGTGAGCGTCATCTACAGCTTTGTCATGGCCGGCTTCGTGCTGATGACGATCCGCGCCGTGCAGGTGGCAGTCCGCCACTGGCGGCAGGGTTGGAGCGTGCTCGAGCGCCCGGGCGAGGCCGAGGTGTAGCGATGGGTCTCCACGCTCGCTTCGCTCGCTGCCCCCCGAGGGGGCTCGCTTCGCTCGCTGCCCCCCGTCAGTCCTCGGGACGGCCCGTCGGGACGGTGGACGACCCCCACGCTCGCTTCGCTCGCTGCCCCCCGAGGGGGCAGGTCAGTCCCTCGGGACGGCCCGTCGGGACTGACGGAGGCTCGCGATGAACGGCGTGCTGCTCGGCGGCTTCCTCGCCCTGATGGTGACCGGCCTGCCCATCGCGATCGCGATGTGCATCGCCTCGCTGCTGTACATCTGGATCTCCGGCACGATCCCGCCGCTGACTGTCGTGCACCGGATGGTCGGGGGTGTGGACAGCTTCCCGCTGCTCGCGGTGCCGTTCTTCATCCTCGCCGGCAACCTGATGAACTCGGCCGGCATCACCAACCGCATCTACAACTTCGCGCTCGCGCTGGTCGGGCTGGCTGAAGGGCGGCCTCGGCCACGTCAACGTCGTCGGCAGCGTGGTGTTCGCCGGGATGTCGGGCACCGCGGTGGCGGACGCGGGCGGCCTCGGCACCATCGAGATCAAGGCGATGCAGGACCACGGCTATCCGGCGGAATTCGCCGTCGGCATCACGGCCGCGTCGTCGACGCTCGGCCCGATCATCCCGCCGTCGCTGCCGATGGTGATCTACGGCGTCCAGGCGAACGCGTCGATCGGCCAGTTGTTCGCGGCCGGGTTCCTGCCCGGCGCGCTGATGGCGCTGCTGATGATGCTGATGGTCGCGTACTACGCGCACGTGCGGAAGTACGGCCGCGACATCGCGTTCTCGTGGCCGCGGATGGGCCGCGCGTTCTTCGAGCTGGGCGCGGTCGCGCTCGCCGCCGTCGGGCTGTACTTCCTGTGGTCGGCGGAACCGGAGACGTTCGGCGGGCTCGTGCGCTTCGGGCTGCCGCTGGTCGCCGTCTGCGTCGCCGACCGCGTGTTCCGCTTCGAGGCCTTCATGGCGCTGCTCACACCGGTGATCCTGATCGGCGGCATGGCGTCGGGGCTGTTCACGCCGACCGAGGCTGCGGTGGCCGCCGTCGCGTGGGCGCTGTTTCTCGGCTTCGCGTGGTACCGGACGCTGTCGTGGCGGATGTTCGTCAAGGTGTCGATGGACACGATCGAGACCACCGCGGTCGTGCTGTTCATCGTCGCGTCCGCTTCGATTTTCGCCTGGGTGCTGACGACGACGCGCGTCACCGACGCGATCGGCGTCTGGGTGCTGTCGATTTCCGACAACCCCTACGTGTTCCTGCTGCTCGCCAACGTGTTCCTGCTGTTCGTCGGCTGCTTCATGGAGACGATCGCCGCGATCACGATTCTCGTGCCGGTGTTCATGCCGATCATCGCGAAGCTGGGCATCGATCCGGTGCACTTCGGCCTCGTCATGGTGCTCAACCTGATGATCGGCCTGCTGACGCCGCCGGTGGGCATGGTGCTGTTCGTGCTGCAGAAGGTCTCGCGGCTCTCGTTCGAGGCGACGGTGCGCGCGATCGTTCCCTGGATGATCCCGCTGATCGGGACGCTCGCGATCATCACGTATTGGCCGGCCGGCGTCATGTGGCTGCCATCGGTGCTGTTTCCAAAGTGAGCAGGGTCGAGCGCGTCGAGGTCATGCAGGTGAACCTGCCGCCGAAGGTGCGGCGCACCGATGCGATCCAGTCGTTCGTCACGCAGGAGACGCCGATGGTGCGCGTCACCTGCGCCGATGGCGCCGTCGGCACCGGCTACACGTACACGATCGGCACCGGCGGCTCGTCGGTCGTCGCGCTGCTGCGCGACCACCTTGCGCCGCGCCTCGTCGGCCGCGACGCGGACGAGGTCGAGGCGATCTGGAAAGACCTCTTCTTCGCCACGCACGCGACGGCGGTCGGGGCGATCACGAGCCTCGCGCTCGCGGCGATCGACACCGCGCTGTGGGACCTGAAGTGCCGCCGCGCCGGGCAGCCGCTGTGGAAGGTCGCGGGCGGTGCGCAGGCGCGGGTGCCCGTGTACACGACCGAGGGCGGCTGGCTCCACCATTCGCCGCAGCAGCTGGTCGACGAGGCCGCTGCGGCGAAGGCGCAGGGCTTCCGCGGCGCCAAGGTCAAGGTGGGCCGGCCGTCGATCGCCGAAGACGTCGCGCGGCTCGCCGCCGTGCGCGGGGCCTTGGGCGATGCGTTCGCGCTGATGATCGACGCCAACCAGGCGTTCACGGTTGCGGAGGCGTCACGCCGCGCGTTCGCGTACCGCGATCTCATGCTCGACTGGTTCGAGGAGCCGTTGCCGGCCGAGGACCTGGCCGGGCACGTGGAGCTGGCCGCGAAAGCGACGATGCCGATCGCCGTCGGCGAGTCGCTCTATCACCCCGCGCACTTCAGGGAATACCTGGAGCGGCGCGCGTGCTCGGTCGTGCAGGTGGACTGCGCACGCATCGGCGGCATCACGCCGTGGCTCAAGGTTGCGCACCTGGCCGAGACGTTCAACGCGCCCGTGTGCCCGCACTTCCTGATGGAGCTGCACGTGTCGCTGTCGGCGGCCGTCCCCAATGGCGCGTGGGTGGAGTACATTCCCCAGCTCGACGACGTGACGACGTCGCGGATGGAGATGCGCGACGGCTGCGCGATCCCGCCGGCGACGCCCGGCCTCGGCATCGACTGGGACTGGGCCGCCATCGAACGGCTTGCCGTCGCGCGGGCGACGGTGAAGTAGCCGGCGGGGGATTCACAATGAGACGCAGAGGCGCAGGGAACGTCGACGTGCGGTGCCGCACTCTGCGTCTGTGCGCCTCTTTGTGAAAGCAGTTGTGCGGAGCAGATCACCATGTTGACGAAGACCTCGCTCACCATCCGCCTGCACCCGCACGACGACGTCGTGATCGCCCGCGCGCAGCTCGTCGGCGGCACGGAACTCATCGACGAGAAGGTCACGGTGTCGGGGCTCGTGCCGCCGGGGCACAAGGTCGCCACCCGGGCGATCCGGTCCGGCGAGCCGGTGCGCCGCTACGACCAGATCATCGGCTTCGCGAGCCGCGACATCGCGGCCGGCGAGCACGTGCACCTGCACAATCTGGCGATGGGCGCGTTCGACCGCGACTACGCGTTCGGCGCCGACGTCAAGCCGACGCGGTACGTCGCGGAGCCGGCGACGTTCATGGGCATCGTTCGGCCCGACGGAAGAGTGGCGACGCGCAACTACATCGGCATCCTGTCGACGGTGAACTGCTCGGCCACCGTCGCGCGCGGCATCGCCGACCACTTCACGCGCGAGCGGCTGGCGGAATTTCCCCACGTCGACGGCGTGGTCGCGCTGACGCACGGCTCCGGCTGCGGCATGGACACGCACGGCGAGGGCATGGCCGTGCTCCGGCGCACGCTCGGCGGCTACGCGAAGCACGCGAACTTCGCCGGCGTCCTGATGATCGGGCTGGGCTGCGAGGCCAACCAGATCAGCGCGCTGCTGGGGGCCGAGAAATTGGAGGAAGGGCCGCTGCTGCAGACGTTCAGCATCCAGGACACCGGCGGCACGGCGAAGACGATCCGGCACGGCATCGGCCTCGTCGAGGCGATGCTGCCGCATGCGAACGCGGTGACGCGGCAGCCGGTGCCTGCCTCGAACATCGTCGTCGGGTTGCAGTGCGGCGGCTCCGACGGCTACTCCGGCATCACGGCCAATCCGGCGCTCGGCGCGGCGGTGGACCTCCTCGTGCGGCACGGCGGCTCGGCGATCCTGTCCGAGACGCCGGAGATCTACGGCGCCGAGCACCTGCTGACGCGGCGCGCCGTCGCGCGCGACGTCGGCGAGAAGCTCGTCGCGCGCATCAAGTGGTGGGAGGACTACACGGCGCGCGAAAAGGGCGAGATGAACAACAACCCGTCGCCCGGCAACAAGGCGGGCGGACTCACCACGATCCTCGAGAAGTCGCTCGGCGCCGTCGCCAAGGGCGGCACCACCAACCTCGTCGCGGTCTACGAGTATGCGGAAGCCGTGACGGCCAAGGGCTTCGTCTACATGGACACGCCCGGCTACGACCCGGTGTCGGCGACCGGCCAGGTGGCCGGCGGCGCGAACATGATCGTGTTCACGACCGGGCGCGGTTCGGCGTATGGCTGCGCGCCGGCGCCATCGCTCAAGCTGTCGACGAACACGCCGCTGTGGGTGAAGCAGGAAGAGGACATCGACCTCAATTGCGGCGAGATCGCCGACGGTACCGCGTCAATCGACGCGACCGGCGAGCGGCTGTTCGAGTTGATGCTCGCCACCGCGTCGGGCGCCAAGTCGAAGAGCGAACAGCACGGCTACGGACAGAGCGAGTTCGTGCCGTGGTACCTGGGCGCCGTGATGTAGTGTCCTACCGCGTGCTGCGTCCGGGCGGAGGCCGGCTGCGCCGCCGTCGCGCGGCGCGGGCCCGTCGCCGGTCAGCCGGGTACGCGACCGCTTTGCCGCACTTCGCCGGTCAACCCGGTCCATCCCACCCACACCCACACCCACACCCACACCCACACACCCACACCCACACCCACACCCACACCCACACCCACACCCACACCCACACCCACACCGATCATGAGCAAGAAGCCCACGAAGAAGAAGGCCCCGCTGCGCTCCCGCACCTGGTTCGCGAGCCACGACCGTGACGCGCTCGTCCACCGGTCGTGGATGAAGAACCAGGGCATTCCGCACGACCAGTTCGACGGCCGCCCCGTCATCGGCATCTGCAACACGTGGTCGCAGGTCACGCCCTGCAACGCGCACTTCCGCGAGCTCGCGGCGCACGTGCGCGACGGCATCCTCGACGCCGGCGGCTTTCCGCTCGAGTTCCCGGTGATGAGCCTCGGCGAGACGCTGATGCGGCCGACGACGATGCTCTTCCGCAACCAGGCGGCGATGGACGTCGAGGAGTCGATCCGCGCCAATCCGTTCGACGGCGTCGTGCTGCTGATGGGTTGCGACAAGACCACGCCCGCGCTGCTGATGGGCGCCGCGTCCTGCGACCTGCCCGCGATCGGCGTGTCGGGCGGCCCGATGCTGAACGGCAAGTTCCGTGGCGAGGACATCGGCTCGGGCACGCACGTGTGGAAGTTCACGGAGATGCTCAAGACCGGTGAGATGAAAATGTCGGACATGGTCGAGGTCGAGTCGTGCATGTCGCGCTCGGCCGGGCACTGCATGACGATGGGCACCGCCTCGACGATGGCGTCGATGGTCGAGGCGCTCGGCATGGGGCTGCCGACCAATGCGGCGATTCCGGCGGTCGATTCGCGCCGACGCGTGCTGGCCCGCATGGCCGGCCGCCGCATCGTCGAGATGGTGCACGAGGACCTCCGGATGTCGCAGATCCTCACCAGGGAAGCGTTCGAGAACGCGATCATGGTGAACGGCGCCATCGGCGGCTCGACCAACGCCGTCGTGCACCTGCTGGCGATCGCCGGGCGCATCGGTGTGGACCTGACGCTCGACGACTGGGACCGGCTCGGCCGCGACATGCCGTGCCTCGTCAACCTGATGCCGTCCGGCAAGTACCTGATGGAGGACTTCTACTACGCGGGCGGGCTGCCGGTCGTCATCCGCGAGATCGGCAAGTACATCCACCGGAAGGCGCTGACGGTGAACGGCAGGACCATGTGGGACAACTGCAAGGACGCCGTCAACTACAACACCGACGTCATCACGCCGATCGCGAAGCCGTTCAAGCCGCAGGGTGGCATCGCCGTGCTGCGCGGCAACCTGGCACCCGACGGCTGCGTGATCAAGCCGTCGGCCGCCACGCCGAAGCTCATGAAGCACAAGGGCCGCGCCGTCGTGTTCGAGGACGTCGACGACCTGCACAGGCGCATCGACGACCCGAAGCTCGACGTCGACCCGTCCTGCGTCCTCGTGCTCAAGAACTGCGGGCCGAAGGGGTACCCGGGGTTCCCCGAGGTCGGCAACTTCGCGCTGCCGGCGAAGATCCTGAAGCAGGGCGTGACCGACATGGTGCGCATCTCGGACGCGCGGATGTCGGGCACCGCGTACGGCACGGTCGTGCTGCACACGTCACCGGAGGCCGCCGCCGGGGGACCGCTGGCGCTGGTGCGCAACGGCGACCTCGTGGAGATCGACGTCGCGAAGCGGAAGATCCAGCTGCACGTCACCGCCGACGAGCTCGCGCGCCGCAAGGCGAAGTGGAAGCCGCTGCCGCCGCACGCGACGCGCGGCTGGGTCAAGCTCTACTGCGACACGGTGCAGCAGGCCGACAAAGGCGTCGACTGCGACTTCATGGTCGGCAAGTCCGGCGCCAAGGTCGGCCGCGTCAGCCACTGAGGGTCAGACCCTCTGCAAGTGGCTGATCGGCTTCGGGAAATCGGGGTCTGACCCTTATGCCGGCCCCCGACTACCTCAACCCCGGCCTTCCGGACGGGCTGCGCCGCGTCCGCATGCCGGTCGTCGCCGCGACCGACGCGGCGCTCGCCGGCTATGGGCTTCTCATCGACGAGCCGTACGGCCACCGGATCGAGATCGTGCGCTGGCCCGCGCAAGGCTGGCGCCCGGTCGACGAGGACTCGGGCGACGAGGGCGGCACGACGCAGGGCGTGTTCGTCAGCGAGTGGCGCGGCGACGTGCTGTACGGGCGCAACGAGGCGGTCGCCGGCCACTACATCCTCGCGTACGCCGACGAGCCGTCGCGCGCCGACGAGACGCACCGGCGCCCGCCCGAGCGGATGCTGCTGTGGCACTGCAACTATCACCCGGACGGCGGGCAGCTCTTCTTCCCGCTCGACCACGCGCCGTTCCTCGTGCCGCTTGCGCTTCCGGGCGACGACGTCGAGCCCGAGCAGTTCGTCTGCTTCCGTTTCGACGGCACGCGGGGGCTCTACATCCACCCGAACGTCTGGCACGAAGGCGTGTTTGCACTCGCCGGCACGCAGCGCTTTTTCGACCGGCAGGGTGCCGTTCACGCGCGCGTGTCGATCGACTTTGCGCGCGAGTTCGGCTGCCTGCTCGAGGCGCCGCTGGCCTGACCGCTGCGCCTTCAGGCCGGCCGCATCGCGGCGCGCAGGTCGCTCTCGGCGAAGCCGTACGGCGCGTGACCGGTCTTCGCGAAGCGGTAAAGCACGGCGCCGAAGATCGAGCGCAGCGCGGACAGCACGATGCCGAGCGCGATCAGGTACACGACGGCGAGCACGGCCAGCGAGCCCCAGCCTCCCGCACTCTGGCCGTGCGACGCGATTGCGCCGACGATGGCGACGAAGATCGCGGCGATGGCGGGCAGCGCCAGCAGGAACCAGATGAGTCCGTAGGCGAGCCCGCTCACGATCTGCCTGCCCCACGTCCTTCCCAGCAGTTCCTTCGATTCGCCTACGGCCTCGAGGGCGCCCTTGCGCTCGACGACGATCACGGGCACGACGAAGTAGGTGACGAGCGCCCACGCGAACCCGATGAGCGAAACGACGAGCCGGCCGACGAACCCCGCGCGCGACTGCAGCGCGTTGAGGACGACGCCCACCGTCGCCGACAGGAAGGCCCACGCCGCGATCTGCGGCAGGCACGCCGCCGCCGCGCGCAGGCTGCCGCGCAGCGTCGGTTCCTCGCCGGCGATCCGCGTCAGCACGAAGTCCACGAGCGCCGCGTTGAAGTAGAACACGACGAAGAAGTTGGCGAGGTACCAGCAGAACAGCAGCGCGTAGCCCGCGAGCTCGCCGCCGCCGCCGCGCAGCGCGCCGCTCGCGCCGGCCACGCCCACGCCCAGCACCGGCACCGCGAACATGACCAGCACCAGCAGGCACGCCACACCCGATGCCAGCGGAAACGCGAGCAGTTCCTTGTCGCGCATCAGCACGCCCCACGAGTCCTTCATCAGCTGCCACGTCGTCGCGGTTCTGCCCATCGCCTCCCTTTCGTGCGTGAAGATCCCCGGCAACCGCCGCCACGTCAGCGGACGAACGGCGCGATCGCGGCCTCGTTCCACTCGATACCCGAGCCGGTGACGCCGCCCGCGTCGGTCATGCCGGCGCGGATCGAAAGCGGCTCACGCAGCGCGTCGCTCCACCAGTCGACGTATTCCAGCCAGTGCGCGTTCGGCGTGACCGAGAGAAGCTGCGCGCTGACCTCGGGCCACAGGTGGTTGGAGATGCGCACGCCGCGCGTCGCCGCGACGGACGTCGCGCGCAGCCAGCCCGTGACGCCGCCGATCTTCATGACGTCGGGCATCACGTAGTCCGATGCGTGCACGTCGAGCGCGTGCTGCAGCTCGATCGGGCCCCACCAGTTCTCGCCGGCCTGGATGGGTGTCGCCGCCTCGCGCGCGACCCGCGCGTGCCCCGCGAAGTCGTTGGCGAGCGTGGGCTCCTCGACCCACGCCAGGCCCTCGCCGTCGAGCACGCGCATCCGTTGCACGGCCTCCTCCGGCGTGAGGCTCTGGTTGTAGTCGACCATGATCGCGACGTCCGGGCCGACTGCCGCGCGCATCGCGCGGATCACCGCGACGTCCTCGGCGATGGACGGATAGCCGATCTTGGCCTTCACGCCGGTGAAGCCGCGCCTCGCCCAGCCCTCGGCCACGCGCGCGGACTTCGCCTCGCCGTCGTAGCCGACGGCCCCGTACGCCGGCACGGGCTTCGCCGTGCCGCCGAGAAGTTGCGCGAGCGAGACGCCGAGGAGCCGCGCCTGCGCGTCCCACAGCGCCATGTCGATGGCGGCCAGCGCCATGCCGACCAGCCCCTGCGGGCCGAGCAGGCGAAACCGGCGCGCGAGCTTTTGCTCGGTGTCCGTCGGGCGCGAGCGGGTCGCCCTTCACCAGCGGTTCGAGGTTGCGCACCAGCTCCGCCGTCGGCTGCAACGCCATCGGCGTGTAGGCGAACACCAGACTGTGGCCGATGGTGCCGTCGTCGCACACGACGTCGGTCAGCACCAGCGGGGACTCGGTGATCACGCCGCTCGCCGTCTGGTGCGGCTCGCGCATCGGCAGGCGGATCGCGCGGACGCCGACGCGGTCGATCCGCGGCGAGGACATGCGTGCCATGCGGGACTCCTTTCGCGAGTACCTTGCGATCGCGAACAGCGGCTACGACGCGTCCGTGCGTTGCGCTTCGGCGCTGGCGATCCGGCTCGCGATCGCGACCTCCGCGCGCGTGGCCTCGAGTTGCCCGCGCAGGATCTGCAGGAGCTCGCGCTGCTCGCGCGTGGCACTCTTGAGTTCCGCTGCCTGCAGGTCGAGCGCGCGCGAGTTCTCTCGCAGCTCCATGCCCTGCTGGAAGAAGCCGAGGATCAGCCACAGGATCGCGAGCGGGCCGAACGCGCCGGCGAGGAAGTCGCCGATGTGGTTGGGCTCGAGCGAGCGCAGCTCCGCGAGGCGGCCGCCGAACGCCCAGGCGAGGAAGGCGACGTACGCGAGTGTCGCGAGGATGCCGATGGTCGACAGGATGCGGCTCATGGGTCGGGGCACTCCGGATGCGGCTGGATGCGCGGCGGCGCTACGATAGCGCGCCCGCGTGGGGCCGCGCAATCGGCACGACGTCGCGCCGTCAGTTGCCCGGAACGCCCGCGACTGGCGGCGCCTTCCGGTAGACGACCGTCCGCTCACGGTTCCAGCCGTCCCCGTGCGGGCGCTCGCGCCGCACCTCGAACGACGCATCGTCGACGCGGCGCCACACTGAACGGAACGCGACGTTCGCCGGCCTCGTGCGGTCCGGCACCGGGAACACGAGCTCGTCGCCGTCGTAGTGCGCGGCCAGCGTGCGCAGGCTGCCGTCGGAGCCCCAGATCGTGTACGCGATGCGCATCGCGCTGCCGTCCCACGCGAACACCGAGTCGCCCTCGAACCGCACCTCGCGGCGGCCGTCCTTCGTCGCCGCGAGCGTTGCGGTGCCGCGCAGGAGCCTGCCGAACTGCGTCGTGTAGCGCGGCGTGTGCTCGGTCGCGCCGTCCGGGAACTTCCCGGTCCAGCACGACCCGGCGAGGGTGGCGAACCAGCCGAACTCCGCGGGGAGCGACTGCGCGTACGCGGCGGTTGCGGCGGCAAGCAGCGCGGCGACGAGCAGGGGGCGGCGGACGCGACGCATCGCGCGATGGTATGCGCCGTCGCGCGCGCGGTCAGACCGCGGGCAGCATCGTGTCGAGGTCGAGCGTGGAGCGCTTGCCGAGGTCGGGGCCGTGCGCGGCGATGAACTCGTCGGCGCACCTGCGGCCCTCGTCGCGCAGCATGCGGAAGAACGCCCATTCGGCGTTCAGCTTCGACGAGTAGCCCAGGTCCAGCATCCCCTCGCTCGCGATACGGTGGATGCGCATGCGCGCCCACTGCCGGCCCTCGCCACGGCCGGGGTCGGTCGCCTGCCGCAGCAGCGCGATCATGCCGAGCTCCTTCAGGAGCGGCGCATTGAACGAGATCTCGTTCAGGCGGTTCAGGATGTCGCGCGCCGACTTCGGCGTGCCGGGGCGCTCGACCGGGTTGATCTGGACGAGGATCGTGTCGCTCGCGTTGCATTCGAGCACCAGCGGCGTGATCGTCGGGTTGCCCGAGTAGCCGCCGTCCCAGTACGGCTCGCCGTCGATCTCGATCGCCTGGAACATCGTCGGCAGGCAGGCCGACGCGAGCAGCGCGTCGACGGACAGCTCGGCGTTGCGGAAGACGCGGCCCTTGCCCGTGTGCACGTTGGTCGCAGTCACATAGACCTTGATCGGCGAGCGCTGCAGCCGTGCGAAGTCGACGGACTGCGCGAGGATGTCGCGCAGCGGATTGAGCGCGGCCATGCCGAGGTCGTACGGCGAGAAGAGGCGCGATGCCAGGTCCATCGCGATGAACGTCGGCGACGTGTCGAGCGTCCAGCGGCCCATCAGCACGTCGAGCGGGCCGCGGCGGAACGGGCTCATCGCCGCCGCGTCCGACACCCGCTTCCAGAAGCGTTCGAGCGCGGCGCGCGCGCCGTCCGCGCCGCCTTCGGTGTAGCCGTCGGCGAGCACGGCGGCGTTCATCGCGCCCGCCGAGGTGCCGGAGATGCCCTCGATCTGCATCCGCGGCTCTTCCAGCGCGCGGTCGAGCACGCCCCATGCGAACGCGCCGTGCGCGCCGCCGCCCTGCAGCGCGAAGTCGACGAGCACCGGCTTGCGACTGGCACGCTTGGCGCGCTTGACCGGCTTCGCGCGCGCGACGGGTTTCTTCCTGGGGGTGGCCATGCTGCCTCGCATCGGGAGTCGGTGAACGGGCGCGATTGCTGCACTGCGCAATGCGAAGTGTACCCGACCGGCCGAGGCGACCTGTTGCCCTGTGCTTGATCGCCGTCAACGCGTCGGCCCAGGATGCGCTGTGCGTGCCGCTCCCTGTCCGCGCTCAGGGCGCGACGGACGCGACTTCCTCGGTCCGGAAGTCCGCCGGCATCACGATCTCGAGCATCTCCACGTCGTCGCTGTGCGCGACCTCGCGATGGCGGATCGACGGCGGCTGGTGCACGCACGAGCCCGCCTCGAGGCGGACCACACCCTGTCCCTCGTACTCGAACTCGATCCAGCCCTTGAGCACGTAGACCAGCTGGAACGTGGTGTCGTGCCGGTGCGGTGCGCCGGCGAAGTGCGCGCCCGGCACCGCGCGGATCACGTGGGCGACGACGCGCCCTTCGGTGGCCACCCGGATGCCGAGGTCGCGGTACTCGAAGAACGAGCGCAGCCCGCGCTCGAAGCGCGCGTCGCGCGCGTGGGTGGCGACGAAGCCGCGGGTGGTCATGACGGCACTTCCTGTTCTACGATGACATCGGATGCCGGGTCGGACCACCCCGTCCAGCGCAGCGACCGGGGGGGGTCGAAGCCCGCAGCGCGGGCGGGATCGACTTCAGCGCCGACGCGAACCGAGCGTGCGCGGCGCCGTCGAGGGGCCGGTGACGCACCGTGGTGCTCGCCGGATCCTTGCCGAGGAAATTGCCGCCCTTCCGGTCCGTCGCCGGCCGGATCGGCCGGGGCGCGAAGCCGCCGCCGCAGTTCGGGCACACGTCGAGCAGCACGCGCTCGACGCAGTCGGCGCAGAACGTGCACTCGTACGAGCAGATCCGCGCGTCGGTGGCGGCCGGCGGCAGCGGCTTGTTGCAGTTTTCACAGTTCGGTCTCAACTCCAGCATGGGCGCCTCCGGCGAAGTGAGGGGTCGCGAGGCACGCGCGCACGGGGTCGAGTGCGCCGCGCGGGCATGCCGGCGAGCGCCGCGTCCGCCGGGCACCATGGGATACGGCAGCGGCGACAGCCACGCCATCACCGGCGCGAGGAAGTCCGGGCTCGATCGACACCGTCGGCGCGAACTCGTGATCGGTGCCAGGCGGTCGGGTCGCGCCCTCGCAGTGCTCCGAGCGCCGGTGACGTAACGGGCCGCAGCCTACGCGCACGCGCCGCGTCTCCTTCTCGGACATGCCCACGAGCCAGTCGCAGGAGAGTTCCGGCGCATCGTCGGGCGGTGCACCGGCGAGGCAGAACGTGCGGACGTTCTCGTACGGCATTGCGAAGCGGCGCACGAGGACGTCGGCGATGCCGTCACGCCCGCGGGTGACCGGCGGAAACGCGATCGTGCCCTCGGCGGCGACCACCTCCAGCACGGCGTCCGGCGCGAACGCACGCTCCATCTTCCACGGGCGGTTCTCGTCCTTGGCGCGCAGGTACCACTCGACGGCCGCGCGCGGCGACGGCGGCAGGACGTCCGGTCGCACGGCGATCACGGCGCCGTTGGCGACGACGGGGCCGGCGACCGGCAGCGCCGCGGCGCCGCGATATCCGCGCTTCCACCGCGTGAACAGGCGGGACAGGCCGCCGAACGCGCGCACGGCCGCGTAGTAGACGCCGCGCGGCGCGAAGCTTTCGCGCGTCAGCAGCTCGAGGAAGACCTGGTCCGCGTCCTTGCGGGACATCGGCAGGTCCGCGTCGAGGAACTGGTACAGCGCGTCGTGCAGCAGCGACGCGTAGTACGCCTTGGGCTTGCCCGTGAGCGCGTGCGTCGCGCCGTCCGGCGTGCCGAGGACGACGTCGCACACGACGACCTTGGGCGTGCACCCGTCCCACGCGTAGCCGGCCAGCACGCGCGCGGCGCCATTCGCGCGGATCACGAGTCGCGGCTTCCCGCCCGCGTCCACGAAGGTGGCCTCCTCGTTCCAGTCCGGTGGCAAGTGCCGGCGGACGTCGTAGTCACAGTCGGCGTCGAGCCTGAAGACCCAGCGGACGGCGTACTCGGACATGGCGAAGGCCGCGTGTCGCTCCGACGTCGCGCAGGCGCTAAGGCGCTCGCGGGATGCGCACGCGCCTTCCGGCGCGGCTTCCAGCCGCCGATGATGGCACCCGCCAGCACGAGCCCGACCAGCACGTAGCCGGCGTTGATGAGCCACAGCGTCAGGCCGCGGACCTCGAATCCGTAGTTGAGCGCCAGCGTCGCGCCGACGATGCCGAACGCGACGGTCGCGCCGGTCAGCGCGCCGCTGCCGACCGTGGGCTCCATGCCGCGCTGGACGATCCACGCGAGCGTGTAGCACATGACGAGGATCGCGAGAAAGCCGACCGCGAACGCCATCGGCGTGCCGCCGCCGTCCTTCGCGAGCTGCTCGACGGTCTTGCCGATGCCGTCGAGCCACGGCTGGAGAACACGTTGTACCAGACCGCGCCGAGCGCGAAGAACGCGATGGCGGCGACGACGACGGCGACGTGGTTCGTCGATTTCATGGTCTCCTCCGATTGCGCAGTGCGCGCGCCGGGATCGCCGGCGGCACGGGCCGGCCGTCAGTCTGCATCGGGTTCGGGAGGGCCAAGGCCGCGCGGGCCGTGCCCGCGCGCGCGGTGGCCGGAACCGCGACGTGTCGAGCGACGCGGTCCGGTCGCGGCCGAGGCCAAGACGCTTGCACGCCAGCGCGAAGCGCTGCTCGATCAGCTCGTAATAGATGCCCGACCCGCGCATCCGCGCACCGAACCGCGGGTCGTTGTCGCGGCCGCCGCGCAACTGGCGGACGAGGCTCATCACGTGCGCGGCGCGCAGCGGCACGTGCGCGTCGAGCCACGCGCGGAAGAGCGGCGCGATCTCGTGCGGCAGCCGCAGCAGGATCCAGCCGGCGGAAGTCGCGCCGTGCGCGGCCGCGGCCTCGAGGATCGCCTCCAGATCGCGGTCGTTCAGCGCGGGGATCACCGGTGCGGTCAGCACGCCGACCGGGATGCCCGCGTCGGCGAGCGTGCGGATCGCCTGCAGCCTCCGCGGCGGGGCCGGCGCGCGCGGCTCCAGCGTGCGCGCGAGGTCGCGGTCGAGGGTGGTGATCGACACGTAGACGCGCGCCATGTTCTTCGCGGCCATCGGCGCGATCAGGTCGACGTCGCGCTCGACCAGCGCCGACTTGGTGACGATTGTGAACGGGTGCTGGTGCTCGGCGAGCACCTCGAGGATCTGCCGCGTGACCCGCCACTCGCGCTCGATCGGCTGGTACGGGTCGGTGTTGCTGCCGAGCGCGATCGGGTCGCAGACGTAGCGGGGCTTGCCGAGCTCCGCGCGCAGCAGCGCGGCGGCGTCGGGCTTCGCGAACAGCCGGCTCTCGAAGTCGAGGCCCGGCGACAGGTCGAGGTACGCGTGCGACGGCCGCGCGTAGCAGTAGACGCAGCCGTGCTCGCAGCCCTGGTAGGGGTTGATCGACTGCGTGAACGGGATGTCGGGCGAGTCGTTGCGCGCGATGATCGTCCGTGCGCGCTGGATGGTGACGATGGTCTTGAGCTTCGGCGGTGCGTCGGCATCGTCGTCGACCGAGGGCGCCCAGCCGTCGTCGACCGCCTCGCGCTCTTCGCGGCGGAACCGGTTGCCGGGGTTGAACGTGGCACCCCGGCCGCGCTCTGCCGCGCCCGGTGCACGGTCGGGCAGCGGGACTCGCCCTCGTGGGCGGGTGGCGCGTCTTCATCGCGCGATTTTACGCCCGCGCGCGAATCCGCCTAGAATGCCGATGGGCCCGCACCTGCCCTCCAATGACCAAGCCGAAGACGCACAAGTTCGACACGCTTTCGCTGCACGCGGGCGCCGTGCCCGACCCGGCGACGGGCGCGCGCGCGACGCCGATCTACCAGACGGCGTCGTTCGTGTTTCCGGACAGCGACCACGCGGCGGCGCTCTTCAACATGGAGCGCGCCGGCCACGTCTACTCGCGGATCTCGAATCCGACGGTGGCGGTGCTGGAGGAGCGCATCGCGGCGCTGGAAGGCGGCGTGGGCGCGATCGCCACCGCCAGCGGGCAGGCGGCGCTGCACCTGGCCATCGTCACGCTGCTGGGTGCCGGCGCGCACGTCGTCGCGTCGCGGTCGCTCTACGGCGGCTCGCACAACCTGCTCGATTACACGTTGCCGCGCTTCGGCGTGACCACGACGTTCGTCGACCCGCGCGACCTGGCCGCGTGGCGCGCGGCGATCCGGCCGGAAACGCGCCTGCTGTTCGGCGAGACGCTCGGCAACCCGGGCCTCGAGGTGCTCGACATCCCGAAGGTGTCCGCCCTCGCGCACGAGCACGGGCTGCCGCTGCTCGTCGACTCGACGTTCACCACGCCGTACCTCGTGCGCCCGTTCGACCTGGGCGCCGACCTGGTCTTCCACTCGGCGACCAAGTTCCTGTCCGGCCACGGTGTCGTGATCGGCGGGCTGCTGGTCGACTCCGGCAGGTTCGACTGGGACGCGGGCGCGGCGCGCGGAAAGTTCCCGACACTGACCGAGCCGTACCACGGCTTCCACGACATGGTGTTCGCCGAGGAGTCGACGACGGCGGCGTTCCTGCTGCGCGCGCGGCGCGAAGGCATCCGCGACTTCGGCGCCTGCATGGCGCCGTTCACCGCGTTTCAGATCCTGCAGGGGATCGAGACGCTGCCGCTGCGGATGGAGAAACACGTGGCCAACGCGCGGAAGGTCGTCGCGTTCCTGGCCGAGCATCCGTTCGTGGCCTCCGTCGGCTACCCGGAGCTGCCGCAGCACCCGGACCACGCGCTGGCGCAGGAACTGCTGCCGCGCGGCTGCGGCGCCGTGTTCAGCTTCGCGATCCGGGGCACGCGTGCGCAGGGCCGCAAACTCATCGAGTCGCTCAACCTCTTCTCGCACCTCGCCAACGTCGGCGACGCGAAGTCGCTGGTGATCCACCCCGCCTCCACGACGCATTTCCGGATGTCGGCGGAGGACCTCGTCAAGGCGGGCATCACCGAGGGGACGATCCGCCTGTCGATCGGCCTCGAGGACCCCGACGACCTGATCGAGGACCTGTCGCGCGCGCTGTACGCGGCGGGCAAGGCATGAGCGCGAAGGCACTCCAGTGAGCGTACCCGACGCCCGGACCGCTGTCCTGCTCGCCACGCCGATGCTCGGCGGGATGCGCGATGCGCTGGCGCCGCGGTTCGACGTGCTGGGGCCGCTGCCCTCACCATTGCGCGAGTCGATTGCCGCGCTGCCGGCGGCCGACGCGGCGCGCGTGCGCGTGCTGGTCTCGCTCGGTACGATCCACGTCGGCGCTGACCAACTGGACCGGTTGCCCGCGCTGGGCCTGGTCTGCTGCCTCGGCAGCGGCTACGAGGGGGTCGACGTCGCCGCGGCGCGCGAGCGCGGGATCGTGGTCACGCACAGCCCGGCCGCCAACGCGGCGACCGTGGCCGACCTCGCGCTGGGCCTGATGATCGCGAGCGTTCGCCGCATGTACGCGGCCACCGAATACCTGCACCGCGGCGACTGGGCGGTCCGGCCGCCGCTGTACCTGCCGCTGGTGCGCGGGCTCACGGGCCGGCGTGTGGGCATCTACGGTCTGGGGGCAATCGGCGAGAAGATCGCGCGCCGTGCCGCGGCGTTCGAAACCGAGATCGGCTACCACAACCGCAAGCCGCGAACCGACGTCGATTACCGGTACTTCCCGACGTTGCACGCGCTCGCACAGTGGGCGGACGTGCTGGTCGTCGCCGTGCGTGCGGACGCGAGCAACCGCCACACGGTCGACGCGTCGGTGCTGGCCGCACTCGGCCGCGACGGCCACGTCGTCAACATCGCGCGCGGGTCGGTGATCGACGAGGCCGCGCTGATCGCCGCGCTGCGCGACGGCGTCATCGCGGGCGCCGGCCTCGACGTGTTCGAGCGCGAGCCGGCCGTGCCGCCGGAGCTGCTGGCGCTGCCGAACGCCGTCCTGACGCCGCACATCGGCGGCGGCACGCTGGAAGCGCAGGCCGCGATGGAGCGCATGGTGTCCGCGAACATCGACGCCTTCGTCTCCGGCAACCCGGTGCCGACCCCCGTTACGGGTTCGGCCGCGACGTACGCGCCGGTCGCCGCCGCATGAGCCCGAAGGGCCGCCCCGAGGGCGAATGCCGGAGCGCGCAGCGCGAAGGTCATCCTGTCGACCCGGGGGCCGCAGCCGGACCTGTCGACCCGGGCCAGGCCGCCGCGCGCGCGACACCAGTGAGCCGCCGATGCGCCTGACCGTCGACGGCCACGACGTCTACGCGTACACCGGCACGCGCGCGCTGGTCGCTGCGCAGCCCACGGTCGTCTTCGTCCACGGCGCCGCGCACGACCACAGCGTGTGGGCGCTGCAGTCGCGCTACTTCGCGCACCACGGAGCGAACGTCCTCGCCGTCGACCTCCCGGGCCACGGGCGCTCCGGGGGCACTGCGCTGCCGACGGTCGACGCGATCGCCGGCTGGGTGCCGCGCGTGCTCGACGCCGCGGGCATCGCGGCGGCGGCGCTGGTCGGGCACTCGCTGGGGTCGCTTGCCGCGCTCGCGTGCGCCGCGTGCCATCCGCAGCGCGTGACGAGGATCGCGCTGCTCGGCCCTGCGGTGCCGATGCCGGTCAGTGACGCGCTGCTGGCGGCGGCGCAGGCCGACGACCACGTCGCGTTCGAGCTCATCAACGGCTGGTCGCACAGCGCGGGCAAGCAGTTGGGCGGCAACCAGGTGCCCGGGATGTGGATGACCGGCGCCGCGCTGCGCCTCATGGAGCGCACGCGGCCCGGCGTGCTGCACACGGACCTCATGGCGTGC
Source organism: Betaproteobacteria bacterium (assembly GCA_016716425.1). GTDB lineage: Bacteria > Pseudomonadota > Gammaproteobacteria > Burkholderiales > Casimicrobiaceae > VBCG01. The sequence goes on along the minus strand of JADJWJ010000007.1, from coordinate 110,274 downwards.
CATGCGTGGGACGGAGGACTCGCGGCGGCCGCGGACGTCCGCTGTCCGGCGCTCGTCGTCATGGGCGCACGCGACCTCATGGCGCCGCCGAAGGGCGCGCAGGCGCTGCTCGGCGCGCTCGCGGACAAGCGCGCCGTGACGCTGCCGGGCACCGGGCACGCGCTGATGACCGAGCAGCCCGACGCGGTGCTCGACGCGCTGCGCGCGTTCCTGTAATTTCGCGCGCCGGAGGAGCTGGCTGGCGACCGTGATGCAGATCCCTCGCTGCGCTCGGGATGACACGGGATAGATTGTGCGCGGCGCCGGAAACGGCGCTGCGATTACGGCGGGAGGACGCCTTGACCGAAGTCGAAGCACCGCATTCCACGCTGCCGGCCGTCCGGACGGTCGGCGCGGGCGCGCCGTTCGCGTGGCTCGCCGCCGGCTGGCGCGATTTTCGCGAGCACCCGCTGCCCTCCATGTTCTATGGCGCGTGCTTCGCGCTGATGGGCTTCCTGATCGTCATCGTGTTCCGGCACGCGTACCAGTACGTATCGGCGCTCGTCACCGGCTTCTTCCTGGTCGGACCGTTCTTCGCGATCGGCCTCTACGCGCTGTCGCGGCGGCGGGAGCGAGGCGAGCCGCCGTGGCTCGCGCCCACGCTCGACGCGTGGGGCCCGAACAAGAGCGCGATCGGCCTGTTCGCGCTGGTGCTCGCCGTGATCCTGCTCGTCTGGGCGCGCGCGTCGCTCATCGTGTTCGCGCTGTTCTTCACGCAGGACATCCCGACGGTCGAGGACTTCACCGCGCGCATCTTCGCGCTCGACAACCTCGAATTCCTGCTGGCCTACCTCGCCGTCGGCGGCTTCTTCGCGGTCCTCGTCTTCGCGATCTCGGTCGTGTCGGTGCCGATGATGCTCGACCGCAACATCGACGGCATCGTCGCCGTGCTGACCAGCCTCAAGGCGTTCTCGGCCAACGTGCCGGCGATGGTCGTCTGGGGCCTCGCGATCGTCGTGCTGGTGGGGCTGGGCTTCGCGACGTGGTTCGTCGGGCTCGTCGTCGCGGTGCCGGTCATCGGGCACGCGACGTGGCACGCGTACCGCGCGTTGATCGAATGAGCGCCGCTCGCTCGGCGAACTTTCGCCGGACGCGGGCGGCGGCCCTGTGCGCGCTGGCGGCGCTTGCGATTTCGGTGGCGGCGGGCGCCGCCGATTTCGGCAGCCCCGGCGGGCCGGTCCCAGGCAACCTCGACGAGGCCGCCGACTACCTGCGGCAGGACCCGTGGGACCTCGAGCTGCTGATCAGCTTCGGCACGTCCAAGGGCGGCTCGGCCGGCCACCTGGCGCTTGCCGTTCGCGGCGATGCGCCCCGCGACGACCACGTCTACTCGGCCAACTTCTACGCCGACCGCGACCCCGGGCATGCGGCCGACTTCTACACCGACGAGCTCATGGTGCGGATCCCGAAGATGGAGTACCTGTACGGGACCGTGTCGACGCTGAGCCCGAAGGCGTCGTTCGGACTCGACTTCGGCGAAGTCTACAAGCGCTCGGTCGTCGGTGTCCGGGTCTACGGCGTGCCGGCCGCGGAAAAGGCGGCGCTGGTGGCGTTCTTCGCGCGCGTCAACGACGACTTCCGCCGCCGTGCGCGGAACACCGACTACCACGACGGCGAGGTCCGGTACGACTACCTGCGCCTCAACTGCGCGAAGACCATCGGCGCGGCGTTCAAGACCGGCGCCGGCTACACGGACCTCGACGTCGCGAGCGCGAAGCTGTTTTCCCGGCGGCGGGTGGTGGCGGCGGCCAACTCCAACGTGCCGACCGAGATGGCGATGAAGCTCGTCGCCGAGTGGCATGCGCGCGGCTACCGGATGGACGTGGTGCTGTACCGCAAGTACGACGGCTCGACCTTCGTCGACCCGCACGACGACGAGAAGGTGGCGTTCCGCGACCTCCCCAACCGGTTCCCCTCGGTGCTGTCGCGCGACTTCCGCCGGGAGCAGGGAGAGTACGAGGACGTCGACAACCTGTACGCGATGTACCTGCTCTACAACATGGGTCGGTACGCCGTACGCGTCGACGGCGCGACGCAGCGGCTCGCCGTCGGCAAGACGAAGGAGCCGCTGCCGTATCCGGAGGCCGCGGCGCTTGCCGCCCGGAGCGCTGCGGCGGATAGCGACGGCTTCCGTCGGGGTGGGCCGTTCCGGCCGCAAGGCGCCGTCGTCGGCGAGCTTGCCGGGCAGGACTGAGCGACAACGTCCCGGCAACGCGCTCCGGCGGGCACGGGCCGCGGCGCATCGACGCGTGCGCGGACCGGGTCGGCGCGCGGCGGTCTGCGACGGCGGGGACCGCCCGGGGCGGCCGCCGCCGGGTCGGGCCTCACAGCGCGTGCGTCACCAGCATGAAGTCGTGGTCCTCGGCGAACGGCTTGATCGCGAAGCCCAGGCTCTTCATGAGCTTCAGCATGCCGGGGTTCCTCGCCAGCACCAGGCCCTCGATCTCCGCGAGGCCCTTCTCCCGGGCGACGTCCATGATGCTCTCCATCAGACGCGAGCCCAGGCCCTTGCCGCTGAAATCGTCGGCGACGACCAGCGAGAACTCGCAGCTCGTCTGGTCGACGTTGGTCACGTACTGCGAGATGCCCACGATGCGCTCGGTTTCCACCATCTCGCCGTCGGCGTTCGCGCGCCGTTCCCTGACCACCGCCACGAGCGCCATCTCGCGGTCGTAGTCGATCAGCGTAAAGCGGGCCAGCATCGACGGCGGCAGTTCGCGCAGCGACGACACGAACCGCGAGTACCGGCTCTCCGGCGACAGGTGCTGGATCAGTCCCTGCAGCATCTGCGCGTCGTTCGGATGGATGGGCCGCACCGTGTACTGGCCGCCGCCGCGCAGCGGCCACACCTGCTCGTGGCGCGCCGGGTAGGGCAGGATCGCCAGGTGCTGGTAGCTGTTCGAGCGGCCGACGGCGGACTGCGGCGCGTTGTCGATCACGATGCGCGCGTCGACCGCGACCGCGCCGTGCTCGTCCACGATGATCGGGTTGATGTCCATCTCGCGCAGCTGCGGCAGCTCGCACACCATCTCCGAGACGCGCAGCAGCACCTGCTCCAGCGCGTCCATGGCGACGGCCGGGGCGCCGCGCCACTCGCCGAGCGTCTCGGCGACGCGCGAGCGCTCGATCAGGCGGCGCGCGAGAAACTGGTTGAGCGGCGGCAGCTCCATCGCGCGGTCGTTCAGCAGCTCGATCATCGTGCCGCCGGCGCCGAACACGATCACCGGGCCGAACGGATCGTCGGTCACGAGACCGATGCAGATCTCGCGCCCGCGCCGCGCGCCCGCCATCTTCTGCACGGTCACGCCGTTGATGCGCGCCTCCGGGTGCAGGCGCCGCACGCGCTCCACCATGTCGCCGTAGGTGTCGCGCGCGCCGGTGCCGTTGATGATGTTGAGCGCCACGCCCTGCGCGTCCGACTTGTGCGTGATGTCGGGGGAATCGATCTTGAGCGCGACCGGAAAGCCCAATTGCGTCGCGATCATCATCGCCTCGTTGGCGCTGCGCGCGAGCATCGTGTTGGTCACCGGAACGTTGAACGCCGACAGCAGCGCCTTGGACTCCATCTCCGTCAGCACGTGGCGCCGCTCCGCGAGGACGCTCTCGATGACGAGGCGCGCCGCGTCGATGTCCGGCTTCGCGAGTGCGGACAGCGGCGGCGGCGTCTGCTGCAGCAGCTGCTGGTTCCGGTAGTACGACGCGATGTTGCCGAAGGCGCCGACCGCGGCTTCGGGCGTGCGGAAGCTGGGAATCGCCGCGTCGTTGAGGACGCTGCGGGACGCGCCCACCGAGGCATCGCCCATCATGCAGGTCAGCAGCGGCTTGCCCATCGCGCGCCGGCTCTCGACCAGCGTGCGCGCCACCGCCTCGGCGCCGTCGGTCGCCTTCGGCGAATAGATCGCCAGCACGCCGTCGACGGCGGAGTCCTGGTCCGCCGCAGCGACGGCGGCGCGGAAGTGCTCCGGCGTCGCGTGCTCGGACAGATCGACGAGATCGGACAGCGAGGCGGACTCCGGCAGCAGCGGCTGCAGCGCACCCGCCGTTTCGGCCGACAGCTTGCCGAGATCGAGGCCGAGCTCGTTCACCCAGTCGGCCGCCAGCACGCCGGGCCCGCCGCCATTGGTGACGATCGCCAGGCGGCGGCCGACCGGGCGATAGCGGGAGGCGAGGCACTTCGCCGCCGAGAAGAGCTCGACGAACGACCGCACGCGCACCGCGCCTGCGCGGCGCAGCGCGGCGTCGAACACGTCGTCGCTGCCGACGATGGCTCCGCTGTGCGTCTGCGCCGCCTCGTTGCCCGCCGGCTTGCGCCCCGACTTGAGGATGACCACCGGCTTGGCGATGGCGGCCGAGCGCAGCGCGCTCATGAACGAGCGCGCGCTGGAGATGCCCTCGAGGTAGACGACGATGCTCTGCGTCTGCGCGTCGTGCGCCAGGAAGTCGAGCACCTGCGCGATGTCCACGGCCGTGCCGCGCCCGAGCGACGCGACGAGGGAAAAGCCCACGGCGTTGGCCGCGGCCCAGTCCAGCATCGATGACGTCAGCGCGCCCGACTGCGAGACCAGCGCAAGCGGACCGGCGTTGGCGAGCGGGCCGATCACGCTGGCGTTGAGCTGCAGTTGCGGGCGCTGGAAGCCGAGACTGTTCGGGCCGAGCAGGTGGATGCCCTCGCGCCGTGCGATGCGCTTCAGCTCGGCCGCGTGCTCGGCGTCGATGCCGCTGCCGACCACGAGCGCCGAGCGGCAGGCCACGCGCCCGGCAAGCTCGAGCGCCGCCACCGCGTCGCGCGGCGGCAGCGCGATGATGGCGAGGTCGGCGCGCGACTGCGCGAGGTCGCCCAGCGTGCCGCTGGTGTGGATGTCGAGGAACCAGAGCTTGCCGGCGTAGCGCTGCGCGCGCAGCGCCGCGTGCAGCGCACGGGCGTCCGCCGTCTGGCCTGCCGGATCGTCGGATCGGCCGGCAAACACGGCGATCGACCCGGGCGCCAGCAGGGAGGTCAGGTAGTGTTTGTCCATGAGTTCGGGGCGTCGCGTTGCGCGCCGCTTCGGAAAGTCCCGTCAGCGTAGTACCGTCGCGGCGGGCGCGTCATGACCCACGACAAACCCCACCGGCGTCGCCGCACCTTCGCGGTGCGGCCGGCGGGCGGCACCCCGGTTCGAAGCGCGTGGAGCGTTCCGTGGGTGCGCGGATCGGGTCACGTTCCGGCTTCGCTGCGCCATTTGATCGAGCACCCGATCGACGGATGCTGCGTCGGGGGCGCCGGCTCGCCGCGCGCGACGGCGGCCATGGCCGGGTACAGCTCGCGTGGGGCGTCGGGGTTCGGCGAGCGGCCCGAGGCGTCGAGGCGGCCGCGGTAGGCGAGCTTCAGGTCGCGGTCGAAGCCGAAGAAGTCGGGCGTGCACACGGCGCCGTACGCCTTCGCAACCTCCTGGGTCTCGTCGAGAACGTAAGGGAAGCCGAACCGGTGGCGTGCCGCGACGACCTTCATGTTCTCGAACGAGTCCTCCTCGTACGCGGCCGGATCGTTGCTCATGATCGCGACGCTGCCCACGCCCAGTGCTGCCAGATCCGCCATGTCGCGGGCGATCTTGTCGATCACGGCCTTCACGTACGGGCAGTGATTGCAGATGAACATCACGACGAGGCCGTGCGGGCCGCGCACGGAGTCGAGCGTGTGCCGCCGGCCGTCGGTGCCGGGCAGGTCGAACGGCGCGGCCGGCCAACCGGCGGCGCCGGGCGGAGTCGTGGTGCTGACCATCGCGGTCTCCTGACGGGATGCCTGTGGCAGAATCGTAGCACCGCGTCGCACCTCCTTTCGATGTACCGCGCACACCGGCTTCCCACCGCTCACCGTACCCGCCGATGGGCTCGCCGCGCTTCCACGTGACCTCGCCGCTCGGCCCCGCCGACGTCGGCACCGAGGTCGCGCTGCCCGCCGCCGCCGCGCACCACGTTCTGCGCGTGCTCCGGCTCGCGGTCGGCGCACCGGTCACGCTGTTCACCGGCGCCGGGGGCGAATTCGCGGCCACGCTCGCGCGCGCGAGCAAGCACGGCGCGTCGGTGCGGCTCGACGCGTTCGCGCCGGTCGAGCGGGAATCGGCGCTGGCGATCACGCTGGTGCAGGCGATCGCCGCGACCGACACCGTCGACGGCATCGTCCGCCACGCGACGGAACTGGGCGCCGCGGCGATCCAGCCGGTCGTCTCGCAGCATGGATTCCGGTTTCCTTCCGCGGAGCGCGGCGTGCGGCGCCTCGAGCACTGGCGGCAGATCGCGATCGCCGCGTGCGAGCAGTGCGGCCGCAACCGCGTGCCGGCCGTGCACGACGTCGTGACGCTCGACGACTGGCTGCGTGCGCGCCCGCCGGCGCGCATGGGGATCGTGTCCGATCCCGCGGCCGCGGCGGGCGTCGGCGCGCTGGCGGCGCCGTCCGATGCGCTGGACCTGCTGATCGGCCCGGAAGGCGGCCTGTCGGCCGATGAGGTGGCACGCGCCGTGCGCGCGGGCATGGCGCCGGTGCGGCTGGGCCCGCGCATCCTGCGCGCGGAGACCGCGGCGCTCGCCGCGCTCGCCGCGCTCAACAGCCTGTGGGGCGACTTCCGATGAGGACGCTTTGGATGGGCGCCGTCGCGCTCCTCGCCGGCTGCGTGTCGTCGTCGACGCAGACGCCGCCGACCTCCGACTACCGGTTCGTCGTGCTCGGTCCCGAGGGCGTGGCGATCGCGCGCGCGATCACGGCGGCGGGCGAATGCCCGCGCATCGACCTCGACGGACAGACGCTGCCGATGACGGTGCGCATGCCGCCGGCGACGGTCCCCGGCCGCCCGTCGCGGTCGGAGCCTCCGGCGCAGCCGACCGCGTTTCCCGTGCTGACCTGCGAGGCGGTCGTCCCTCCCGGGACGCGCAACGCTGCGATCGACGGGTTCCCGCTGCCGTTGCCGGTCGCCCATCCGCAGCGCATCGTGCTGCTCGGCGACACCGGCTGCCGGATCGTCGGCAGCTTCAACGCGTACCAGGCGTGCAACGACCCGGCGCAGTGGCCGTTCAAGCGGGTGGCCGACGCGGCGGCGGCGACCCGCCCCGACCTCGTCATCCACGTCGGCGACTTCCACTACCGCGAGAGCGCCTGCGCGCCGGGCAACGCGGGCTGTGCCGGCAGCCCGTGGGGCTACGGCTGGGACGCGTGGCAGGCCGACCTCTTCGATCCCGCCCGCAGCCTGCTCGCCGCCGCGCCGTGGATCGTGCTGCGCGGCAACCACGAATCGTGCAACCGTGCGGGGCAGGGCTGGTACCGCTTCCTCGACCCGCGAGCGGTCGCGCCGCGGCAGGACTGCAACGTCGCCGCGGACGACGACATCGGCAACTACAGCGAGCCGTACGCGGTGCCGCTCGGCCGTGACGCGGACACCCAGTTCCTCGTGTTCGACTCGTCGTGGGTGGGCCTGACGCCATTGCCGCCCACGGACCTCATGTACCGGAACTACCGCGCACAGCTCGAAGCGCTGTTCGCGCTTTCTTCCCGCACGCCGCGCGCGTTCTTCATGAGCCATCATCCGGTGCTCGGGTTTGCAGCCAATCCGGGCAATCCGCAGTCGCCGTTTCCCGGCAACGCCGGGCTGCAGTCGGTGCTGAGCCCGATGTATCCGACCGTGCTGTTTCCGCCGACCATCGAGGCGCTGCTGTCGGGCCACTCGCACACGCTCGAGGTCATCTCGTTCGCGACACCCCATCCGCCGCAGGTCCTCACCGGGAACGGCGGCACGTATCTCGACGAGCCGTTCCCGGTGCCGTTTCCGGCCAGCGCGCAACCGGCACCCGGCGCCGTCGTCGCCGAGATTGTCACGACGACGCAGTTCGGCTTCATGACGATGGAGCGCAACGGCGCCGGCTGGCGGATGCAGGCGTGGGATGCCGCGGGGCAGCCGCTGACGTCGTGCACGCTCGGCGAGCGCCGCGCGCAGTGCACGCCGCTCGCCGCGGCCGACGCGAAGCCTTGACGGATCGCGGCCAGCGCGCCCACCATCGCGCCTTCGCCTGCCGCCATGCCCGACATCGCACCCACCGCCGCCGCGCCGGCCGCCGAACCCAAGGCGTGGATGGCGGGGCTCGTCCGCTCGCTGATCCGGCCCTACCGCGGGTGGGTGCTCGTCGTGTTCGCCGCGATGCTGGTCGAGACGCTGGCGAGCCTCGCGGCGCCGTGGCCGCTCAAGGTCGTCCTCGACAACGCGCTCGGACACGACAAGCTGCCCGCGTGGCTCGCGTGGATCCACGACCTCGGGATCGACCGGAACACGATGGGCCTCGCGCTCTTCGCCGCGCTCGCCACGATCGTGATCGCGCTGCTGGACTCGATCGCCGACTACGTCGACAACTACTACACCGAGAGCGTCGGGCAGTGGGTCGCGCACGACCTGCGCATCCGCATCTACGACCACCTGCACCGGCTGTCGCTCGGCTACTACGCCACCCACCAGACCGGCTCGATGCTGTCCACGCTGACTTCCGACGTCGCGACCGTGCAGGACTTCGCGTCGTCGGCGACGCTGTCGATCGTCGTCGACATGATGACGATCGTCGGCATGCTGGGCATCATGTTCTGGCTCGAGTGGGACTTCGCGCTGATCGCCGTCGGCGTGACGCCGTTCCTGCTGTTGTTCGTCATGCGGTTCAAGAAGGCGGTGAAGGACGCCACGCGCGACGTGCGCCGCCGGCAGAGCGAAATCGTGGCGGTGGCCGAGCAGGGGCTGGGCTCGGTGCGGTCGGTCGAGGCGTTCGACCGGCAGGACCTCGAAGCACAACGGATGGACGAGGCGAGCCAGGCAACGGTGCAGGCGGCGCTCAAGGCGCGGCGGATCAAGTCGCTGCTGGGCCCGGTGGTGTCGATCGTCGTCGCGCTGTGCACGGCGTTCGTGCTCTGGCGCGGCACCGCGCTGATCCTCGCGGACGCGATGACCGTCGGCGCGCTTACCGTCTTCCTCGCCTACCTCGCGAAGTTCTTCAAGCCGGTGCAGGACCTGGCCAAGATGACCAACACGATCGCGCAGACGGCGGTCGGGCTGGAGCGCATCCAGACGATCCTGTCCGCCGACGACGTCATCCACCAGAAGCCGGACGCGGTCGCGCCGCCGAAGATCCGCGGCGAGGTCGCGTTCGAGCGCGTCGCGTTCGCCTACGACAGCGACACGCCGGTGCTGAAGGACGTGAGCTTCATCGTCAAGCCGGGACAGGTCGTCGGCGTGGTCGGCGGCACCGGCAGCGGCAAGTCGACGATCGTGAGCCTGATTCCGCGCTTCTACGACGTGGCCGCAGGGGCGGTGCGGATCGACGGCACCGACGTGCGCGACTTCGAGCTGCACCCGCTGCGCCGGCAGATCGGCTTCGTGCTGCAGGAGACCATCCTGTTCCACGGCACGATCCGCGACAACATCGCGTATGGCCGGCCCGGCGGCGCCACGGACGAGGAGATCGTGGCGGCGGCGAAGCTCGCCAACGCCGACGAGTTCATCGCGAAGATGGCGAAGGGCTACGACACGGTCGTCGGCGAGCGCGGCGACACGCTGTCGGGCGGCCAGCGGCAGCGCATCGGCATCGCGCGGGCCGTGATCCGCGACAACCCGATCCTGATCCTCGACGAGCCGACCGCCGCGCTCGACACGGAGTCCGAGCGGCTGGTGATGCAGGGGCTGGAGCGGCTGATGAAGGGCCGCACCGTGATCACGATCGCGCACCGGCTCTCCACGATCCGCGACGCCGACAACATCATCGTGCTCGCCAACGGCGTGGTCGCCGAGCAGGGGACGCACGAGGAGCTGCTGGCGCGCAACGGCCACTACGCCGACCTGTACCATGTGCAGTTCGGCGATGCGGACGCGCAGGCGCCGCACGCACAACCCGACAAGTGAACGAGCTCCCATGTCCCGCTCGCTGATCGTCCTGCCCGAAGCCACGGCGCAGCCGCTGCTCGCCGCCATCGCGTCGGCGAAAACGTCGCTGCGCGTGAAGATGTTCGTGTTTTCCGATCCGGGTCTGCTCGACGCCGTGATCGCGGCGAAGAGGCGCGGCGTGGACGTGCGCGTCATGCTCAATCCGGCGCGCCGCAGCGGCGAGACCGAGAACGAGGCGTCGCGGCGGAAGCTGGTGGAGGCCGGGGTGTCGGTGCTCGACAGCAATCCCGCCTTCGACCTCACGCACGAGAAGTCGATGGTCGTCGACGACGCGGAAGCCTGGGTGATGTCGCTCAACTGGGAGACGCGCAACGTCTCCGAGACGCGCGACTACGCCGTCGTCACGAAGCACGCGAAGGAGGTCGGCGAGGCCATCGAGTGCTTCGACGCGGACTGGATGCGGAAGGACTTCGCGCCGCACGCGGGCTCGGCGCTCATCTGGTGCAACAAGAACGGCCGCGAGCGGTTCGCGCACTTCATCGACCGCGCCAGGCACTCGCTGTGGCTGCAGAACGAGCGCTACCAGGACGCCGTGATCATCGAACGCGTCGTGCGCGCGGCCGGGCGCGGCGTCAACGTGCACATCGTCGCCCGGCCGCCACACACGCTGAAGAAGGACAAGCTGATCGAAGGCGTAGGCGGCCTGCGCATCATGGCCGACGTCGGCTGCAAGGTGCACAAGCTGAAGCACATCCGGCTGCACGGCAAGATGATGCTGGCCGACGGCGCGCGCGCGATCGTCGGGTCGGTGAACCTGGCACCGGGCAGCTTCGACGCGCGGCGCGAGCTCGCGATCGAGGTCGACGACGCGCACGTGGTCGGTCCGCTGGAGAAGGTCGCGAAGCACGACTGGGACCGCTCGGAGGCGCTCGACCTGACCGACGAGGGCCTCTTCGCCGACCTCGAGAAGCGACACAAGGAAGCCGGCGCCGCCGACCTCGTGCTCGACGTCGACGACGACAATCACGGCGCCGATCACCACGCCCACAAGGCGAAGTGACGGCCAGATGCCGCGCTTTCCGCGCGGCTCGCGCCCTCCGGACCGGGGTCCGCACCGCGTCGTTGCCGGACGACGGCCGCGAGGTTGCCGGGGGCGGGGCCCGGCGCTATCGCAGCTCTGATCCCGATTTCACCGCCGGCTTCCCGGCCAGCGTCAGCGCGGCGGACTCGAGTTCGTCCCACACGTTGCCGCGCCCGATGCCCTTCGCGAGCGCGTCGAGCGATGCGGTCGCGACCAGCAGCGGCGCGATCAGCGATGGGGGCACGCGCTGCACGGCGCGCGCCATGGCCGACTGCCGCCGGCCCCAGACGCGCGCGGTGCGAACCGCGGCCGCGGCGGGCGTGCCATTGCGCATCATCGTCGTGACCGCGGCGAGCGCGTGGATGTCCTCGGAGAGCTGCCACACCGCCAGCGTGGCAGCCTCGCCCTCCGCCGCGAGCGCCCGCAGCACGCGCACCGCGCGTGCGGCGTCGCCGGCGAGCCACGCCTCGGACAGTTCGAAGACGTCGTAACGGGCGACGTCGGCGACCGCGGCCTCGACCGTCGCGTGATCGAGCTCGCCCTCCGGCAGCAGCAATGCGAGCTTCTCGATCTCCTGCCGCGCCGCCAGCAGGTTGCCCTCGCAGTTGTCGGCGAGGAACGCGAGCGTTTCCCGCGATGCGCGCTGGCGCTGGCGGGCGAGCCGGTCGGCGATCCAGCCGGGCAACGCGTCGCGCTCGACCGGGTAGACGGCGACCGTCACGCCGGCGGCGGCGAGCGCTGCGAACCACGCCGACGCCTGCGTCGCACGGTCGAGGCGCGGCAGCGTGACCAGCGTCACGTTGTCGGGATTGGGTTGCGCGGCATAGGCCTCCAGCGCCTTGCCGCCTTCGACGCCGGGCTTGCCCGACGGGATGCGCAGGTCGACGAACTTGCGGTCGCCGAAGAGGCTCGCGTTGGCGTTGGCCGCGAGGAACGCGTCCCATTTGAAGCCGGGCTCGACGACGAGCACCTCCCGCTCGGCCGCGCCCGCCGCCCGTGCCGCCGCGCGGATCGCGTCGCCCGCCTCCAGCGCGAGCAGCGGCTCGTCGCCGTGGACGACGTACAGCGGCTTCACGCCGCGCGCGAGGTGTTCCGCGAGATCGTCGTGCTTGAGTTGCATCTGTTGGTAGCGCCGAGGGCCCTCAGGGCATGCGCGCTACCGACCGGAAGCGAACCGAGCCTGGCTTCTTGGCCCTTAACGCGAAACGCCCGGCCGCCCCGAAGCTTTGCGCTGCCCGCGCGCAAATCGCGCCGCCGGCGCGCAGCGCCAAGCGCGCGATTTACGTCGGCTTCCGCGCACTCTGCAGCCGGCGCACGATCTGCTGCACGGCGTCGGTCTGCATCTCGCGCAGCAGCCGCTGCTCCTGCAGGTCGCGCGCGAGCACCTGCGTCTCGTTGAACGTGTACGACCGGCGCACGACGATCTCGCCGGCCGGCATCCAGTCGTTGCCGTTCTTGTCGTGCAGCCGGAACTGCACGCGCTTGGCGAGCGCGTACTCGCGCACCGAGCCGCCCGACGACAGCGACAGCACGTCCTTGTCGTCGACGACGGACGGGATTGCCAGCACGACCTCGGCAGTACCGGCCTCGTCGACGACCGCAGCACCCCTGCCGGCGCCGATCGCCCGGGTCATCTCCTGCGCGAACGGCTTGGCTGTCGGCGCGTTCACGTAGACCGACGAGAACGGGAAGCTCGCGTCGCCGCGCAGGTGGAAGCCGCACGCGGACAGCGCGCCGGCGCAGACGACCGCGGCGAGCCTAGACGACCACATTGACAAGGCGTCCCGGCACGACGATGACCTTCTTCACGGTGGAGCCCGCCGCGTGCTTCGCGACCTCGGGGCTCGCACGCGCGGCCGCCTCGATCGCGGCGCGGTCCGCGGCGGCGGGGACGCGCAGCTTGCCGCGCAGCTTGCCGTTGACCTGCAGCACGAGCTCGATCTCGTCCTGCACGAGTGCGGCGGCATCCACGTGCGGCCACGGCGCGTCGATCAGGTCGCCCATCGCGGCCGCGAATCCCAGGTCGTTCCACAGCACCCACGCCGTGTGCGGCACGACCGGATAGAGCACGCGCAACGCCAGCGACAGCCCTTCGCGCTTCAACGCCTCCGCGCCACGCGCGCCGGCGGGCAGCGCCTCCAGCGTGTTGAGCATGATCATGCCGGCCGACACCACGGTGTTGTAGTGCAGCCGCTCGTAGTCGTCGTTCGCCTGCTTCAGCGTCACGTGCAGCTCGCGGCGGGCCTTGCGCACCGCGTCGTCGGCGTCGCGCCAGTCGAAGTCGCCGGCGGCGGCGCGCACGGCCTCCGAGTTCGCCTGCGCGAAGTTCCACAGGCGTTTCAGGAACCGCGCCGAGCCCTCCACGCCCGCATCCGACCACGTCATGGAGTCCTCGGGCTTGGCGGCGAACATCGCGTACAGCCGCGCCGTGTCCGCGCCGTAGCGGTCGATCATCGTCTGCGGATCCACGCCGTTGCGCTCGGACTTGCCCATCTTGCCCACGCCGCCGTACTCGACCGGCTCTCCGTCCTGGCGCCACGTCGCACCGCTGACGTTGCCCGCGCCGTCGTAGCGCATGTCGACCTCCTCGGGCGGGTAGTACTCGATGCCGCCCTTCGCGTTGCGCCGGAAGAAGATGTGGTTGAGCACCATGCCCTGCGTCAGCAGCCGGGTGAACGGCTCGTCGATCTTCACCAGACCCAGGTCGCGCATCACCTTGGTCCAGAACCGCGCGTAGAGCAGGTGCAGGATCGCGTGCTCGATGCCGCCGATGTACTGGTCCATCGGCATCCAGTAGTCGTTGCGCGCGTCGACCATCGCCGTCGCGTCCGCGCACGTGTAGCGCATGTAGTACCACGACGAGTCGACGAACGTGTCCATCGTGTCGGTCTCGCGCTTCGCGGCGGCGCCGCACTTCGGGCACGGCACGTCGAGGAAGTCCGCGCGTTTGGTGAGCGGATTGCCGCTGCCGTCGGGCACGCAGTCCTCGGGCAGCACGACGGGCAGGTCGCGCTCCGGCACGGGCACGGCGCCGCACGCGGCGCAGTGGATGATCGGGATCGGCGTGCCCCAGTAGCGCTGGCGCGACACGCCCCAGTCGCGCAGCCGGTACGTGACCTTCTTCTCGCCCAGGCCCTTCGCCGCGAGGTCGGCGGCGATCGCGTCGACGGCTTGCGCATACGGCAGCTCGTCGTACTTGCCGGAGTAGACGCACCGGCCGCGCTCCTTGTCGGCGTACCACGGCTGCCACCCGTCGGTCGAGAACGCCTCGTCCGCCACCGCGACGACCTGCTTGATCGGCAGCCCGTACTTCTTCGCGAATGCGAAGTCGCGCTCGTCGTGCGCGGGCACGCCCATGACCGCGCCGTCGCCGTAGGCCATCAGCACGTAGTTGCCGATCCACACCTCGACCGACTCGCCGGTCAGCGGGTGATGCACGTAGAGCCCCGTCGGCATCCCCTTCTTTTCCATCGTGGCGAGATCGGCCTCGATGACCGACCCGCGCCGGCACTCGTCGACGAACGCGGCGAGCTTCGGGTCGCCCTTCGCCGCGTGCAGCGCCAGCGGATGCTCGGGCGCGACCGCGCAGAACGTGACGCCCATGATCGTGTCGGCGCGCGTCGTGAACACGTACATGCGGCCGTCGCCGACCAGGCGACCCGCGTCATCCTTGATCGCGTGCGGGAACGCGAAGCGCACGCCCAGACTCTTGCCGATCCAGTTGGCCTGCATCGTCTTCACGCGCTCGGGCCAGCCGGGCAGCCGGTCGAGGCAGCTCAAAAGCTCCTCGGCGTAGGCGGTGATGCGCAGGTAGTAGCCGGGGATCTCGCGCTTCTCGACCGGCGCCCCGGTGCGCCAGCCGCGGCCGTCGATCACCTGCTCGTTGGCGAGGACGGTCTGGTCGACCGGGTCCCAGTTGACGACCTGCGTCTTGCGGTACGCGATGCCCTTCTCCAGCATCCGCAGGAAGAACCACTGGTTCCAGCGATAGTAGGCGGGGTCGCAGGTCGCGAACTCGCGCGACCAGTCGATCGCGAGCCCGAGCGAGCGCATCTGCCCCTTCATCGTCGCGATGTTGTCGCGGGTCCACTTGTCCGGGGCCTCGCCGGCCTTGATCGCCGCGTTCTCGGCGGGCAGTCCGAACGCGTCCCAGCCCATCGGCATCAGCGGGTTGAAGCCGCGCATCCGCAACTGCCGGTACATCATGTCGTTGATCGTGTAGTTGCGCACGTGCCCCATGTGCAGCACGCCCGACGGATACGGCAGCATCGACACGCAGTAGTACTTCGGGCGGTCCGCGCGCTCGACGGCACGGTAGGCGTCGGCGGCCCGCCACGCGGACTGCGCGGCGGCCTCGATGGCGCGGGGATCGAACGGTTTCATGGCGGCTCTTTCGCTAAGCCGTTGATTATACCGGCGGGTGCGCGCTTCACCGCTCGAGGTGGGGCGCCAGCAGCACCCACACGCCCAGCCCCGCGAACAGCACCGCCGCGACGATGCGCACCGCGCGGAACGGAATGCGTTCGGCGGCGGCCTTGCCGGCGAAGGCGGTGGGCGCGTTGACCAGCAGCATGCCGAGCGTGGTGCCGGCGACCACCGCGACGAGCGACGGGTATTGCGCGGCCAGCATCACCGTGGCGACCTGCGTCTTGTCGCCGATTTCGACCAGGAAGAACGTCCACGTGGTCACGAGGAACACGCTCGTGCGCGACGCCGGAGGCGTGGCGCCCTCGTCAAGCTTGTCCGGTTTCAGCGCCCACGCGGCGACGGCGAAGAACGACAGCGCCAGCAGCCAGCGCAGCACGTCCTCGGGCACGACCGTGCGCGCCCAGTTGCCGACCCAGCCGGCGATCGCGTGGTTGGCGAGCGTCGCGACCGCGATCCCGGCGATGATCGGCCACGGCTTGCCGTAGCGCGCCGCGAGCACCAGCGTGAGGAGTTGCGTCTTGTCGCCGAGTTCGCCGACGGCGACGACGGCGGTGGACACCAGGAGGGCTTCGAGCATCGGGGGGTGGCACAACCCCCGCCACGCCAACTTATGCTAATGTCATAAGTCTGCCTGTCGCGCGAGAAGCCGTTCGCCGGGAAAAGAGGATAATTCTAGCCCTCGCACGGAACCGAACCGGAAGGCCGGCGCACCAACGACTGTTGGCCGTTCGTCCCGACCCAGAGAAACGCATGCCGCGCACCGCCGCCCTCGCCGTCGCCTTGCTCGCCGCCGCCTTCGCGGGCGCGGTTGCGGCCGCGCCGGTGAAGACCCCGCACGTCGAGGCCGAGCTCGTGTCCGAGCGCACGGCGTTCGTGCCGGGCCAGGCGACGACCGTCGCGCTGCGCCTGAAGATGGCCGACGGCTGGCACACGTACTGGCGCAACCCCGGGGACTCGGGCTTGCCCACGACGCTCGCGTGGAAGCTGCCCGCCGGGGTCGCCGCCGGCGACATCCAGTGGCCGGCGCCACACGCGCTGCCGGCCGGCCCGCTGGTCAATTTCGGCTACGAGGGCGAGGTACTGCTGCTCACCGACGTGAAGGTGGCGGCCGATGCGCGCCCGGGCGACACGCTCGCACTCGCCGCGAAGGCCGAGTGGCTCGTCTGCCGCGAGACCTGCATCCCCGAGGAGGCGCAGCTCGAGTTGATGCTGCCGGTGTCCGATCGCGCCGACCCGTACCCGCAGTGGGGCCAGGCGATCGCCGCGACGCGCGGCGCGTTGCCCGCGCCCGCGCCGGGCTGGCTCGCCGCGGCGCGCGGCGACGGCCAGAAGGTGATCGTCACGCTGACCGGGCCGGCCGGCGCGGTCGCACCCGCCGGCGTGCACTTCTTCCCGTTCGACGAGGGTCGCATCGAGCCGTCGGCGAAGCAGGCGTTCGCGCGCGACGCGAACGGCACGTTCACGCTGACGCTGCCGGTCGCCAACCAGCTGGCGCCCGGGTTCACGCGCGTGGCCGGCGTGCTGACGGCGACCGGCGGCTTCGCGAGCGGCGCCGCCGCGCCGAAGGCGATCGTGATCGACACGCCGCTGACCGGGACCGTGGTGGCCGGACCGAAGCCCGTCACGGCGCCGGTGCCGGCGCTCGACGTTGCCGCGCCCGCAGGCGAGGGCCTGTCGCTGCTGGCGGCGATATTGTTCGCGTTCGTCGGCGGCGTCGTACTGAACCTGATGCCGTGCGTGTTTCCGGTGCTCTCGATCAAGGCGCTCGCGCTGGCCGCACCCGGCCACGGCAACAAGCAGAAGCTGCGGCTGGAGGGGCTTGCGTTCTCCGGCGGCGTGATCGCGACGTTCGTCGCGCTGGCGGGCCTGCTGCTCGCGTTCCGCGCCGCCGGCGAGCAGTTCGGCTGGGGCTTCCAGCTGCAGTCGCCGGCGGTCGTCACCGGCCTGGCCCTCCTGTTCTTCGTGCTCGCGCTCAACATGTCGGGGGCGTTCGAGTTCGGCTCGCTCGTGCCCTCCGAGGCGGCCGGCTGGAGCGCGCGCAACAAGTACGCGGACGCCGCGCTGTCCGGCGTGCTCGCGGTCGTCATCGCCTCGCCGTGCACGGCGCCGTTCATGGGCGCGGCGCTGGGCGCAGCACTCGCGCAGCCGGCCGTGCTGACGCTCATCGTCTTCGTGGCGCTCGGCCTCGGCATGGCGTTGCCGTTCCTGCTGCTGTCGTGGTTCCCGGGCTGGCGGCGCATGCTGCCCAAGCCGGGCGCGTGGATGGTGCACTTGAAGCAGATGCTCGCGTTCCCGCTGTACGCCACCGTCGCCTGGCTCGCGTGGGTGCTGGGGGCGCAGGTCGACAACGACGCCGTCGTGCGGCTGCTGATCACGCTGGTGGCCGTCGCGTTCGCGCTGTGGGCGTGGCGCACCTACCGGATGGGCGCCGCGCGCGCGTACTCAGCGGTCGCGGTCGCAGGGTTCGTGGCGGCGGCGGCCGTCGCGTGGCCGCTCTTCTCCGGCGGTGCCGAGCAGGATGCGGCCGCGGCCGCGCCCGGCGGCGGGAAGGCGACCGCGGGCGACCCGTGGCAGCCGTTTTCGCCGGCGCTGGTCGCGGAGCTGACCGCCGCCGGCCGCCCGGTGTTCGTCGACTTCACCGCGGCGTGGTGCGTCACCTGCCAGGTCAACAAGCGGCTCGTCCTCAACGATCGCGCGGTGAAGGACGCGTTCGCGAAGAGCGGCATCGAGCTCGTCCGCGCCGACTGGACGCGCCGGGACCCGGTGATCACGCAGGCGCTGGCGGCGCTCGGCCGGCAGGGCGTCCCGGTCTACGTGCTGTACATCCCCGGAAGGGAACCGATGCTGCTGCCGGAGGTCTTGCAGACTCAGGTCGTGCTCGACGCGCTGGCGATGGCCGGCGCGCCGAGGGCGGCCGCTCTCGACAACCGCACGAGGACGCCATGACGATGACGACGCTGCGCCTGCTGACACTTCCCCTCGCCTTCGCCGCCGGAGCCGCGCTCGCGGCCGCACCCGGAACAGCCGCGCCCGATTTCACGCTCACCGACACGACGGGGAAGGTCGTCAGGCTGTCGGACTACAAGGGCAAATTCGTCGTGCTGGAGTGGACGAACCCCGAATGCCCGTTCGTGCAGGCGCAGTACAACGGCAACGGCATGCAGCCGCTGCAGAAGGAGTGGGGCGCGAAGGACGTCGTGTGGCTCGCCATCAATTCGACCAACCGCAGCCATGGCGAGTACAAGACGCCCGCGCAGATGGGCGCGTGGATGGCGGAGAAGGGTGCGGCGCCGAAGGCCGTGCTGCTGGACGACGCCAGCGCCGCGGGCCGCGCGTACGCGGCCAAGACCACGCCGCACATGTTCGTGATCGACCCGGCCGGCAAGGTCGTGTACGCGGGCGCCATCGACGACAAGCGCAGCGCACGCGAGTCCGACCGCAAGATCGCCAACAACTACGTGCGCGCGGCGTTGGCCGAAGCGACGGCCGGCAAGCCCGTCACGCTCGCCAGCACGACGCCGTACGGGTGCTCGGTCAAGTACTGACCGCGTCCGCATGACGGTCGAGACCTGGCTCGCGTTCTTCGCGGCCTCCTGGCTCATCAGCGCCTCGCCGGGCGCGGGCGCGATCTCCGCGATGGCCGCGGGGCTGCGCTTCGGGCTCGCGCGCGCGATGGCGAACATCGCCGGCCTCATCGCCGGAATCCTGTTCGTGCTTGCGCTCGTCGGCGCGGGACTGGGCGCGCTGCTGGCCGCGTCCACTGTCGCGTTCACCGTCGTGAAGTGGCTGGGGGTGGCCTACCTCGTCTGGCTCGGCATCGAGCAGTGGCGCGCGCCGGCCCTCGCCGTCGACGCCGACGCCGCGGCGAGCACGCTCGGCGGCACGCGCCGCCAGCTCTTCGTCCGCGGCCTGCTGGTCAATGCGACCAACCCCAAGGGCATCGTGTTCATGCTGGCAGTCTTGCCGCAGTTCATCGACCCCGCGCGACCGCAGTTCGTCCAGTACGCGATCTGCGGCGCTACGCTCGCGTTCACGGACTTCGTCGTGATGAGCGGCTACGCCGCCTTCGCCGCGAAGGCGCTGCGGCTGCTGCGCCGGCCGCGCGAGATCCGCGCGCTGAACCGGACGTTCGGCGGGCTGCTGATGACGATGGGCGCGCTGCTCGCCACGTTCAAGCGCGCGGCGTAGCGCCGGCCGGCCGCGAGCACGCCCCTTCCCTTGCCGCCACCGCGGAGGACGCACCATGCCGAAGGCCTATTGGATCAGCGCGTATCGCGCCGTGAAGAATCCCGACAAGCTCGCCGCGTACGCGACGCTCGCCGGCCCCGCGCTCGTCGCCGCCGGCGGGCGCTTCCTCGCGCGCGGCGAGCCGGCGCAGGTCTATGAGCTGGGCATGAAGCAGCGGACAGTGCTGGTCGAGTTCGACAGCCTCGCGCAGGCGGTCGCCGCGCACGACTCGCCCGCCTACCAGGCGGCGCTGGCGGCGCTGGACGACGGCGCCGACCGCGAGATCCGCATCATCGAAGGCCTCTGACGCGCACGCGCCAGGGCGTCACCGCGCGCGCTGCGCGTGGAGCAGCGGAAACTCCGCGCGGCGGACGAATCCCAGCGCGAGGTACAGGTCGATCGCCCGCGGATTGCGGCAGTCGACGTGCAGGTAGGGCGTCTCCCCCGCGCGCAGCATCCGGTTGACGACGCGCCCGATCAGGCCGCGCGCGAGGCCGCGGCCCCGCGCGTCCGGATGCGTGCAGACCGCGCTCACTTCGTGGAACGCGCCGGTGCACGAGCGCTCGCCGGCCATCGCGATCAGGCGGCCGCCGTCACGAATGCCGATGTACGTGCCGAGCTCGATCGTGCGCGTCCGGAAGGGTCCGGGCTGCGTCAAGTCGACCAGCGCAAGCATCTCGTCCACGTCCGTCGCGGTGAGACGCACGACGTCCGCGTCACCTTCCGGCAGCGGCGCCGGGTCGGGGCGGAACATCTGCACGATCGTCGACTCGTAGAGGATCTCCCAGTCATCGGGCAGCGCCGGCGCGTGGGGGCCGACCAGCCCTGCGTCGTCGCCGATCGCGACCAGATCGCGCAGCGCGGCGACGTTGTCCGGCCCTGCCGCCGGGAGCGCGGCGATCGGCGAAACGTCGGGCGCGTAGCGGCGGGCGAGCGCGCCACCCAGCGCGAAGTGCGCCTGCCGCGTCGTCAGCGCGGACCAGAAGGGGTTGTCGAGGGGATGCGCGGCGGACGTCGTCATCGGTGTGTCGACCGGTTGGGCGAAGCGCGCGCGCCCCTCACCCCAACCCTCTCCCCGCTACGCGGGGAGAGGGAGAGTGAATACGTGGCGCCTGCGCTGGCCCGAGCGCGGCAGACCGCGCGCCTCGCGTGCGGCCGACGGTGCAACCGGCAGCACAGGGGCGCTCCCTCGCCCCGCGCGGCGGGGAGAGGGTTGGGGTGAGGGGCGTCAATCGCCCGAGCCACCGCCACCGCCGAACACCGATTCCATCTCTCGCCTGAACTTCACCGCGTCGCTGCCCGCGTCGATCCCGACGTCGTCCCAGCGCACCGGCGCGTTTGCCGCGATCGCGCGCTTCAACGTCACGCCGTGTGCGAGCCCGAGCGGCAGCCCGCCGAGCGCGCGCGACGCCGCGGCCGGCATCAGCCTGCCGTACACGGTGTAGCCGCCCTCGCCGTCGAGCGTCTCCCCGGCCGCGAGGTCGCGCTTCGCCGTGGCCACCACGTCGCCCTGCCAAGCCAGCGCCTGCCCGGTGGGCTCGCCGCGCAGCCCGGCCGACGCGACGCTGATGCCGAGTTCGAGCCCGATCGCGTGGTATGGCTTGTACATCGCGCTGTAGCGGCCGGACGGATCGGTCGAGAAGCCGTACTCGCGGAAGCAGCGGCGCACGTAGTCCTCGCCGGCAGCGTCGCCGGCGCGGAACGTCACGTACACGCCCCAGCGCAGGTCGCGGAACACCGGCCGGCCGTCGCGCTCGAGGCTCGAGATCACCTCGACCTGGCCCGCGTGGTGCAGGTGTCCGCCCTCGTCGCGCGGGCGCAGCACGCGCGGCAGGTCGTCCACGCCGCAGGGCGGGAACGCCAGTCCCTCCGGCGCCGGGACGAGGTCCGTCGCATTGGCGACCGCCGCCATCTCGATGGCGCTCTTGGTGCCGTCGAGGAACGAGTTGAACATCTGGGCGTTGAAGTCGCCGGCGGCGACCACCTCGGGCGTGAAGCCGTAATACGGCCAGACGGTGGCGGGCGTGGACGCGTGGTACTCGGGCAGGTACTTGGTGCCCTTGCCGGCCGCGATGACCTCGAAGCCCGCGGTGCGGCACCAGTCGACCATCTCGCAGATCAGCGCCGGCTGGTCGCCGTACGCGAGCGAGTACACGACGCCCGCCGCGCGCGCGCGCTGCGCGAGCAGCGGCCCCGCCAGCGCGTCCGCCTCCACGTTGACCATCACGACGTGCTTGCCGTGCGCGCAGCATGCGAGCGCGTGGCGGATGCCGGCCGCGGGATTGCCGGTGGCGTCGATGACGACTTCGACCTCCGGTGTCGCGATCGCGGCCGCCGCGTCGTCGGTCACGAACGTCCCGCCGGATTTTGCCGCCTCGGCGCACGACCGCGCCGTCAGGCGCTCCGGCGCCCAGCCCGCGCGCTCGAGCGACGCGCGGGCGCGGGCGGGGGCCAGGTCCGCGATCGCGACGACGTGAATGCCCGGCGTGTGCTTCGCCTGCGCCAGGTACATCGTGCCGAACTTGCCGGCGCCGATCAGCGCGACGCGCAGCGGGCGCCCTTCGGCCGCGCGCTGCAGCAGCATGCGATGGAGGTTCATCCGCGCATGATGCCGGACGCGGCCCGTGCGGCCAATGGCTCGCGCCGATGCCGCGCGTGATCCGCTGTCCAGTTCGGCATGGCCGACCGCGGATGACGGGAATACACTTGACGAGGTTGGCGCACGGCGCCGCACCCGGAGTCCGAGGCGCAGCGGGTCGGTCCGCACCCGTTCGGGATTCCGCGCGGTGGCGCCGAACGCGCCCTGTTGGCAAGCGCATGACGAAATGGGGGAGTCCATGTCCGGAGTGATTCGTACGACAACCTGCACCGGTTGGCTGCTTCGCGCGGCCGCGATCGCAGTGATCGGGGTTGCCTGCGTCCCTGCGTTCGCCGGCGGCATCATCCTGTACGAAGTCGGCACGGCGGACGTCGGCCTGGCCGCGGCCGGCTATGGCGCCCGGGCACAGGACGCGTCGACGGTGCTCACCAATCCGGCGGGCATGTCGCGCCTGGACGGCACGCAGGTGCTGGCCGCGGGCCAGTTGCTGTGGGGCGACGTCCGGTACTCGATCGGCGGCGGCACGTCGCCTGCGCTGGGCGGCAACAACGGTGGCTATCCGGTCGGGCAGGACGGCTGGTTCCTGGGCGGCGGCGGCTTCACGACCTACCGCGTCACGCCGGACCTGACGCTGGGCTTCGCGGCCACCGGCAACTTCGGCATGCCGCTCAACTACGACGAAAACTGGGTCGGCCGCTATTACGTCCAGGAGGCCACGCTGCTCGGTCTTTCGTTCCTGCCGTCGATCGCCTACAAGGTCAACGACAAGCTGTCGGTCGGCGTCGCGCTCAACGCGATGTACGGCCTCTACAAGAACCAGGTCGCCATCAACAACGTTCTCCCGAGCTATGGCGACGGCCAGCTCAAGATGGACGACGAGGTCTGGGGCTTCGGCGCCAACGTCGGCGTCCTGTACCAGCCCGATGCGCGCACGCGCTGGGGGCTCGTCTGGAACTCGCAGGTCAACCTCGATTTCAACGCCGCGCTGGAGTGGTCGAACCTCGCGCCAGGCCTCCGGACGCTGCTCGACAGCCGCGGCCTGCTGTCGGCGTCGCTGGGGGTGGGCATCAAGGTGCCGCAGGGGGTGATGCTCTCCGTCTACTCCGAGACGACCGACCGCTGGGCGTTGCTGGGCAGCGTCGGCTGGCAGCAGTGGTCGAAGTTCGGCCAGGTCCAGTTCGGTCTCGACAACGTGAACGACCCGACCGGCGTCGTCAAGAACCTCGAGTACAAGGACACGTGGCACGTCTCCGCCGGCGCGCAGTACCGGCTCTCGGAGCCGTGGCTCGTGAACTTCGGCATCGCGTACGATTCGAAATTCCAGACCGGCAGCATCTCGCCGCTCCTGCCCGCGAACAACGCGTGGCGCTTCGGCGCCGGCGCGCAGCAGCAGCTCGAGCGCAACCGGTTCTGGGGCTTCGCCGCGGAGTACGCCTACGGCGGCGGGCTCGACGTCAACCTGAAGAGCGACCTGCCGGTCGCGGCCGGCGGACGCGGTGACCTGGTCGGCGCGTACAACCAGGCCGGGTCGGTCTTCCTCGCCGCGTACTACAACTGGAAGTTCTAGCTCGACCGCGCAGACGCGGCACGCGGCGCGTCACGCGGCGTCGCGCCGCCGGACCATCGCCTCGAAGCCGTCCGCGAGTCCGGACCGGACGAAGTCCACACACTCGCGCGCATGCGTCATGATGACGAGGTGCCCGCCGTCGAGCATCAGGTCGGCCGTCGCGGGCGGCCGCACGGTGGAGTCGTGCCGGCCATGGATGCGCAGCACCCGGGCGTGGGGTGCGATGCCGCCCGGCCAGGCGACCATCGCCTCGTACATGTCCCGGTGGAACGAGAGCTGGCACACGCTGAACTGCTCGATGCCGTTGAGCAAGGCCAGCATGAACGGCGTCGGCGTGTGGCCGTAGCGCTGCCGCCGGATGCCTTCGCGCCGGCGCAGGAAGCGCTGCAGCCACGCCTCCGGAATGAACGGCCGCAGGCGCCGCGATCGCGCCAGCGCGACGTAGTCCGCCGGGTCCGGACTGCTGGCGACCAGCACGACCGCCGCGAGCGCACGGATGTTCGCGATCTCGCACGCGACGGCGCCGGCGAACGACGGAGCGACGACGATCGCGCCGTCGGGGATCTGCCACGCGTCGACGACGAAACGCGCCACCGCCGGGATCGTGGCCTCCCCGTGGTACTCGGGCCACTCCACGTAGACGGCGCCGGGAACCTCGTCCCACGGCTCGCGGTAGGTGCGGCTGTCGGCGCCGAGGCCGGGGATCAGGTAGACCGGCGGGGTGTCGCCGGCCGGCGCACGCGCGGCCTGCGCGAAGCGCCTGCTCGGCACCTGGCGGGACTCCACCCAGGCGACCAGCCTGTCGGTGGCCGGCCGCGTGCGCAGGCGCTCCGCGCACGCGGCGGCTGCGCGGCGGATCGCTTCGTCGTGCAGGCAGCGCTGCAGCAGCGGCAGCGCGTGCGCGGCGGTGAACCGGTCCGCCGTCGTCGCCACGCCCGCGCCGAGCCGCTCGACGCGCTCGGCGTTGTCGGGCTGGTCGAGCGCCATCGCGACGACGAGCTGCGGCACCCCGGCGGCCAGCGACTGCGAAACGGTGCCGATGCCGCCGTGGTGGACGAATGCGCGCGCGTGCGGCAGCAGCGCGGAGAACGGCGCGTAGGCGGAGGCGAAGATTGTCTCGGGCAGCGCGCGCGGCAGCTGCTCGAGCTTGCGCGTCAGGAACACCGCGCGGCAGCCGCACTGCCGGGCGAGCTCCGTCGCTTCGGCGAAGAACGACTCGGCATGCAACTGGCCGGTGCCCGCGGTGAACACCACCGGCTTTCCCCGGTCTCGAGGAATTGCCGCAGCGCGGGTTCGAGCGGCTGCTCGGCCGCCATGTCCTCGAGCGGAAAGTCCCATTGCAGCATGTTGTGCGGCCAGTCCGGCTGCGGCGCGGCGAACCACTCGGGGAAGAGCGCCAGCACGCCGTCCGGCGAGTGCCACCACTGCTTCCACAGACTGTAGGGCGGCTCGACGCCGTGCGCTTCGCAACACGTCCGCACGGCCGGCAGCGCGCTGCGGTCGAGCGGATTCGGCAGCAGCAGGAGCGCGCGGCGCAGCCACAGCGGCAGCCGGCGCAGCCGGTGCGCCACCGGCGCGAACAGCGGCAGGTCGTGCGCGCTGACGAACAGCATCGGGTAGAGGTGAACGCTGATCAGCGGAATGCCGCGCTTCTCGCGCACGAGCCGCGCACCGAAGTTGATCATCGGCGCGAGCATGAGGTCGGGCAGGCCGTCGCGCGCGACGATGGCCTCGATCGCGTCGACGAAGCCGCGGGTCGAGCCCGCCGCGCGCTCGTAGGACACGCGGGCGCCGTCCTCCTGCGTCCACAGCTGCGGGTCCGCGAGCAGAGCCGCGAGCTCGTCGTTGCCCACGCCTTCGAACCCGAGCCCGGCGCTGGCCGCAGTTTCGCGGTAGGCGTCGGCGGTGACCAGCGTCGCGCGGTGGCCGTGCCGCTGCAGCTGGCGGCCGAGCCACACGAACGGGTAGATGCTTCCGGACGTTCCGTGCGGGAGAAGCAGGAAATGACCCATGGCGCGCGGGGAGTCAGCGGTTGTCGAGCAATCCGATCTCGCGCAACGCATGCCGCGCGCCGTCCACGCCGACGACCCTGCGTGCGTGGAGGCCGAACCGCGCCGCGGCCTCGACGTTGATCGCGTTGTCGTCGACGAACAGCACCCTCCGCACGGGCACGCCGATCGCGTCGACGACGTGCGCGAAGTAGTCGGCATCGGGCTTGAGCCGGCCGACGAGGTGGGACGGGAAGTTGTGGTCGAACGCGGCGGGCAGCGACCACGCCTCCGCGAACCGCTGCCAGTGGATCTCGTTGGTGTTCGACACGCTCGCCAGTCGGTAACGGCCGCGCAGCGCGGCCAGCAGCTCGAACGCGCCCGGAAGCACCGCGCGCGGCCACCACGTGAACGCGGCGAGAAATTCCTCGGGTGGGACGGGGACGCCGAACTCGGCGATCACGTCGCGCGCGAACGCGTCGCGGCCGGTCGCGCCGGTCTCGAAGCGGCGCACGGCGTCCGAGTGCAGCCAGCGCCGCCACAGCTCGTCGGTCGTGTCGATGCCGGCCGACCACTCGAGCATCTTCTCGACACCGGCGAGCTCGACGACGACGCCGCCCAGGTCGAACAGGATCGCGTCGATATCGGCGCTCTTCATCGCGGTCAGTGCAGCGCCAGCACGAGGCCCAGCGGCACGAAGACGATCGACAGCACGTTGCCGATCAGCACGATCGACGCGACCTTGGCGGGCTCCTGCCGGAACTGCTCGGCCACCATGAAGTTGAGCACGGCGGGCGGCAGGCTGCCGAAGATCAGCAGCAGGCCCGTCTGCTCGCGGTCGAGGCCGAGCACGGGCGCGAGCAGCGCGGCCATGGCGATGCCGGTCAGCGGGCAGACGAGCCCGCCGATGACGCCAATGTGCCAGTCGTCCCAGCGGACCTCGTACAGCCGCACGCCCAGCGACAGCAGCATCATCGGCACCAGCGCGTCGCCGACCATGCGGATGGCGACCGACGCCCACTCGGGCATCGGCGGGTGCGTCAGCGCGAACAGGAAGCCCAGGAACGTCGACCACACCATCGGGTTGCGCAGCAGGCTGCCGAAGCGCGCGTGGTGGTCGACGATCCACTGGCCGAGCGTGAAGTGGATCAGGTTGGAGATCGTGAACAGCGCGACCATCGCCGAGAATCCCGACGCACCGTAGGCGAGCACGGCCAGCGGCAGGCCCATGTTGCCGCAGTTGTTGAACATCATCGGCGGCACGAACGTGCGGGCGTCCGCGTGCAGCAGCCGGGCGAACGGCCACGCGAGCAGCCCCGAGCCCAGCACGACGCCGATGCTGCCCACCATCAGCATGCCGTAGGCGCCGACGTCGAAGTCCTTGCTGGCGAGCGCCGAGAAGATGAGCGCCGGCGCGAGGATGGTCATCGAGATCCGGTTGACCATCGCCATGTCGGGCTTCACGCGGCGCGCGAAGAAGTAACCGACCGCGACCACCAGCAGCACGGGCAGGAAGATCCCGAGGACGCGCTCGATCATGTCAGTCCCGAAGGGCCGTCCCGAGGGACTGACCTGCCCCCGCCGGGGGCAGCGAGCGCAGCGAGCGTGGGGGCCGTGTTCCGTCCCGAAGGGTCGTCCCGAGGGGCTGACCTGCCCCCGCCGGGGGCAGCGAGCGCAGCGAGCGTGGGGGCCGTGTTCCGTCCCGAAGGGTCGTCCCGAGGGGGCCTGCCCCCGGCAGCGAGCGCAGCAAGCGCCTGCCGCCCGGCCCGGCGCCCCCGAGGGCGCAGCGAGCGTGGGGGTCGTTTCATCCTAGTCCTGCACCGGCACTCCGCGGCGATGCCGCGCGCCGCGCGGCGTCCGCGTCACAGGATGTACCGCGCGAGGTTGTCGTCGCCGGCGATGCCGGCGAGCGTGGCGTCGACGAACTCCGCGTCGATCGCGATGTGCTCGCCGGTGCGCCGCGCCGCGTGGAACGACACGTCGTCGAGCAGGCGCTCCATCACCGTGTGGAGCCGCCGGGCGCCGATGTTCTCCTGGCGTTCGTTCACGGCGAACGCGATCTCGGCCAGCCGCCGGATGCCGTCCTCCCGGAATTCGAGGTGCACCTGCTCGGTGGCGAGCAGCGCGGCGTACTGGCGCGTGAGGCACGCGTCGGTCGCCGTCAGGATCTTCTCGAAGTCCGACACCGACAGCGAGGCGAGTTCGACGCGGATCGGGAACCGGCCCTGCAGCTCGGGGATCAGGTCGGACGGCTTCGACAGGTGGAACGCGCCGGACGCGATGAACAGGATGTGGTCGGTCTTCACCATCCCGTACTTGGTCGATACCGTCGTGCCCTCGACGATCGGCAGGAGATCGCGCTGCACGCCCTGTCGCGAGACGTCCGCACCGTGCATGTCGGAGCGCGACGCGATCTTGTCCATCTCGTCCAGGAACACGATGCCGTTCTGCTCGGCCGCCGCGAGCGCCTTCGCGCGGATCTCGTCGTCGTTGACGAGGCGCGCGGCCTCCTCGTCGGTCAGCACCTTCATCGCCTCGGCGACGGTCAGCTTCTTGACCTTGCGCCGGCCCGCGCCCATCTCACGGAACATCCCCTGGATCTGGCTGGTGAGCTCCTCCATGCCGGGCGGCGCCATGATCTCCATCTGCGCCGGCATCGCTGCGACTTCGATCTCGACCTCGCGCTCGTCGAGCGCGCCTTCGCGCAGCATCTTGCGGAATTTCTGCCGCGTGGCCGAATCCGTCGGCTTGAGATCGGAGAAGTTCACCTCGCGCGCAGGCGGCAGCAGCACGTCGAGCAGCCGCTCCTCCGCGTTGTCGGCGGCGCGATCGCGCACCTTGCGCGCCTCGGTCTCGCGGGCGTCCTTGATCGCGACCTCGACCAGGTCGCGGACGATCGTGTCGACGTCGCGGCCGACGTAGCCGACCTCGGTGAACTTGGTGGCCTCCACCTTCACGAACGGGGCATCGGCGAGCCGCGCGAGGCGGCGCGCGATCTCGGTCTTGCCCACGCCGGTCGGGCCGATCATCAGGATGTTCTTCGGCGTGATCTCGTGCCGCAGCGGCTCCGGCACCTGCTGCCGCCGCCAGCGATTGCGCAGCGCGATCGCGACGGCCCGCTTGGCCGCTTCCTGCCCGACGATGTGCTTGTCGAGCTCGGAAACGATCTCCTCGGGGGTCATGCGGAACGACATGGCATCGCTCTCGGGCGGGGCGGAAAACTACGACGGCCGCCCCGAGCGGGACGACCGTCGCATTGTACCGGATGGCGCGGCGGCCGAGGCACGCGCGGCCCCTCGTCGCCCGGATCCTCGGGATGATCCCGCGGCCTGCGGCCGCGGGATCAATCCGGAATGGTGAGCGTGTTGCCGGCGAACGTGATCTGGTTCGCTGCGGGCGGCGCGGCGAGGATCGGCGGCACGTTCGCGGCGGTGATCGCGGGCGCCTGGCCAGGCGTGCCGCCGCGCGGCACCGTGCGCACGACCTGCGCCGGCGGCAGCGGCACGTTCAGCGTCAGGTGTGCCCACATCGCGTCCATCGCCTTGACGAAGTAGTAGTGCAGCGGGACGAACATCGTGTCGTAGCCGGGCAGCGCCGCATTGTCGATGAACGCGTCGAAGTGCTGCGCGTTGGTCACCTCGACGTACGTGAGCTTCGACGCGGCGCCCTCGACGATCCGGTTCATGCCGTAGTACGGCCGCGACGAGAATGCAACCGGCACCAGCGCGTCGGCGCGGCCGTGCACGATGATCGCGGGCCGGCCGCGCAGGTTGGCGGTCCGGTGCGTCTCCTTGACGCCGTTCTGCACGCGCGTCCCGAAGGCGTCGCCGGCCAGCCACAGGTCGCGCTGGCACTTGGCGGCGTCGATGTTGTAGTCGAGCAGGCCCGTCGACGGCGAGACGGACGCCGACGTGTTGACCGGCCCGCCCGGGGCGTCGTTGTTGACGATGTTGACGCCGACCGACGGCGGCACGCCGTTGCTGCCGCCGAAGCTCTGCGCCAGCGCCGTCGCCGACAGCGGGACCGGTTTGAACGTCGCGGCGTCGGTCGCGGCGAAGGACAGCCCGCACAGGTTGTCCCTGACGCTGAAGCGACCGTAGGTGTTCGAGTACGTCATCGTGATCGAGAACGTCGCGAACGCGTAGTGCGACGCGTGCAGCAGGTTCGACTCGGGCTGCCAGCCGTACGCCTGCAACTGGTTCATCGCGTCGGCCGCGAGCTCCGCGGTCGTGTTTCCGGTCAGATACCCCTTTGCCTTCAGCGACGCGCAGCGGTTGGTGGCGATCGTCGTGTTCACGAAGCCCGCGCCCGGCGAGCCCTGCGCCGCCGCCGACAGCGCCGCGCACGGCTGCAACAGGTTGGCCAGCGTGAAGTAGTCGTACAGCGCGCGGCCGGAGCCGTTGGTCGTGACGTTGCCCCGCCGCACGACGAGGTTGCCGCCCGGCGGCATGACGACGTTGGGCTCGGTCACGGCGAGGCCGTCGAGCAGGCCTTCGGCGTCCTGCTCGAGCGCAGCCACGGCAGCACCCGCGCCGTTGGACACCGACGATGCGATGACGATCGTGTTGTCCGGCCGGAACGTGTTCCGCGCCGTCCCGTCGCTGTTCCTGTCGCCGCGCTCCTCGTTGACCACGTAGAACGCGAAGCGGACCGCGTTCAGCGTGTCGCGTCCCCAGTCCTTCTCCGGATTCTGCTGCGAGTGCGCGTGCTTGACCGCGACGCGGTTCGGCGTGGCGGCGTTGAACGCGGCGAGATCGGCGGCCGCGAGGTCGGCCGTGAAGTTCGAGTTCTTGCCGGCGGCCGCAGCGCCGGCGCGCACGCCGTTCTGCTGCGTCACCGTGTTGGTGGCGAGGTCGTGGAAGCCGGTGCCCGTGCCCTTGTCGGTGTAGGCGACGATGCAACCGCGCTTCAGGCCCCACTCGCCCGCGCTGCCGATCGCGCCATAGACGCCGCGCGAGCCCGACGACGTCGCGGTGACCATGCACGGGGACGCCTTGCTGAACGACGCCGGGATCTGCACCATCATCGTTACGTTCTGGCGGCCGCCGCCGTCGTCGGCGTAGGCCAGGTACTCGGTGCCGGCGACCTTGCCTTCGCCGAGCGTCGGATTGCCGTTGACGTCGATGTTCGGCCCGTACAGCGAGCCGTAGCCGCCGTTGGCCGCGATGTCGACGATCGCGCGGTAGTTGTTGTAGATGGCGAGCTTGCGCAGTTCGGCGGCGGTCGGATTCAGCGGGTCGGCGTAAGTCGGTGCCGCGCCCGCGAGTCCGGTCTTGCCGAGGCCCGCGGTCAGGAGGTCGTCGAGGTTGCCGTCGTAGCTCGACTTGGTGATCGTGCCGACGAATCCGGGTTTCGGGTTCACGTCGGGCGGCGTGACGTTGTCGCCGGAACAGCCGGCGAGCAGCGCGGAAACGGTGGCTGCGAGCACGACGGGCCCCGCGCGATGATGCAATGCCATGTTGAACTCTCCCCGGTGGAATGCAGCGCGGTCTCCGCCGCCGCCGAAATTCTACCGCGGCGCAAGCGGGAAGTTCGCCCGGTTCAGGCAGCTTTTTTGGCAACGACGTGCCGATGCTCTATCATGGGGCGCTTCGTCGGCGTGCCGCACGCCGCGCCGACACGATCATTCGCTCCCCGGAGGAAATCATGAAGACCGCGATCGCCTGCATCGCCGTTGCCGCGTTCGCCGCAGGCTGCGCCTCCATGGCGCCCCCGGGACCGAGGGCGACGGCGAAGCTCGAGCCGACCCGGGGCAACTCCGCCAACGGCACGGTGACCTTCACGCCGAAGGGCGGCAAGGTCCTGGTCGAGGCGCGTGTGGCCGGCCTCGCGCCGGGCGGCCACGGGTTCCACATCCACGAGAAGGGCGACTGCAGTTCCGGTGACGGCATGAGCGCCGGGGGCCACTTCAACCCGCGCGGCAAGCCGCACGCGGCGCCGGCCACACCCGATCGCCACGCCGGCGACCTGCCGATGCTGGTCGCGGATGCGGCGGGCAATGCGACGCTCGTCGTCGAGATCGACGTCGTCACGATCGGCAGCGGCGACGCCGACATCGTCGGCCGCGGTCTCATCGTGCACAAGGATCCGGACGACTTCACGACCCAGCCCACCGGCAACTCCGGCGCGCGCGTCGCATGCGGCGTGATCGCCCGGTCGTAGGGGCCCCGTTGGCGCGCGTGCGATCGCTGGCGACGCTGATGGCTGCCGCCGCGCTGTGCGCCGGCTGCGCCGCGGGCCGCAA
This sequence comes from Betaproteobacteria bacterium, assembly GCA_016716425.1. Lineage (GTDB taxonomy): Bacteria > Pseudomonadota > Gammaproteobacteria > Burkholderiales > Casimicrobiaceae > VBCG01. Next base: position 78,217 of record JADJWJ010000007.1, on the reverse strand, counting down.
CGCGGACGGCGAGGTGAAGGCGCGGGAGCCCGGTCTCGAGGCGAACATGCGCGGCTCGTCGTCCGCCGTTGTCGGCACCGTGCGCGTGTTCGACGCGCGCGACGGCGTTTCCATCCAGGCGTTCTTCAGCAACCTGATGCCGGGCACCTACCGCGTCGCGCTGCACGAGCGCGGCAACTGCACGTCGCCGAACCTGTTTTCCGCCGGGTCGCCGTGGGCGCCGCCCGGTTTCACGAAGCCTCCGGGCGAACTCCTGCCGCCGTTCGTGACGAATTCGGAGGGCACCGAGGCCTCGTTCGTCGCCTTCGTCGCCGGCGCCCGCGTCGACGGGCCGGCGTCGCTCCTCGGCCGCTCGGTCGTGCTCCACTGGGGAAGCACGGTCGGCGAGGCGTTTCCCGGCCAGCCGAACAACCGCATGGCGTGCGGCGTCCTCGAGCGTGGCACGACCCTGCGCCTGTGAGCGCAGGCAACGCCGAACCAGCGCGGCACGCCGTCCCACTTCCGCCAATCCACGGACAAGCGCACGCATGGGCTTCCTCGCCGACCACAAGATCCTGATCACCGGTGTCCTGTCGAACCGCTCCATCGCCTACGGGGTCGCCCGCGCGTGCCAGCGCGAGGGCGCGACGCTCGCATTCACCTACGTCAACGACGAGCTGAAGGACCGCGTGGTCAAGCTCGCCGCCGAGTTCGGCACGGTGCCCGTCCTTCCCTGCGACGTCACGCGTGACGACGAGGTCGACGCGCTGTTCGCGGCGCTCGGACGCGAGTGGGACGGACTCGACGGCATGCTGCACTCGATCGCCTACGCGCCGCGCGAAGCGCTGTCGGGCGATTTTCTGGAAAGCATCTCGCGCACCGCGTTCGCGACCGCGCACGACATCTCGAGCTACAGCCTGGCCGCCCTCGCGAAGGGTGCGCGGCCGCTGCTGAAGGCCCGCGGCGGCGCGCTGGTGACGCTGTCGTACCTCGGTGCCGTGCGCGCGCTCGCCAACTACAACGTAATGGGGCTCGCGAAGGCGAGCCTCGAGGCGAACGTCCGCTACCTCGCGGCGTGCCTCGGACCCGAGCAGATACGCGTGAACGGGATCTCGGCAGGGCCGATCAAGACACTCGCCGCCGCCGGTATCGGCGGCTTCACGCGGATCCTGCGCTTCGTGGAGACGAACGCGCCGCTGCGCCGCAACGTCACGATCGAGGAGGTCGGAAACGTCGCGGCGTTCCTGCTGTCGCCGCTCGCCTCCGCCATCACCGGGGAGATCACGTACGTCGATTGCGGCTTCTCGAACGTCGCGGCCGGGCTTGTCGAAGAGTAGCGCGTCGCGCTTCGACGCCGTCGTCGTCGGCGGCGGCCACAACGGCCTCGTCTGCGCCGCGTACCTCGCCGCCGCCGGGCTCTCGGTCTGCGTCGTCGAGCGCCGCGCCGTGCTGGGCGGCGCCGCGGTCACCGAGGAGTTCCACCCCGGCTTCCGCAACTCCACCGCCAGCTACACGGTGAGCCTGCTCGACCCGCATGTCGTGCGCGACCTCAACCTCGCCGCGCACGGGCTCGTCGTGCGCGAGCGCACGTTTGCGAATTTCCTGCCGCTGCCGGACGGCGGGTACCTCAAGGTCGGCGGCGGCATCGCGGCGACGCAGGCGGAAGTCGCCAGGTTCTCCCGCCGCGACGCCGATGCGTTGCCGGGCTACTACGCGATGCTCGACCGCGTCGCCGCCGTGTTGCGGCGGATGCTCGGCGTCACGCCGCCCAACATCCGCGCCGGCGTCGTGCGCGACGCGGCGATGCTCGTCGACCTCGCGCGCACCGGCGGCCGCTTGCGCGGACTGTCGCTGCCCGAGCGGCGCGACCTCGTCGAACTCTTCACGAAGAGCGCGGGCGACGTACTCGACCGCTGGTTCGAGAGCGCGCCGATCAAGGCGGCCTTCGGCTTCGACGCCGTCGTCGGCAACTTCGCGAGTCCGTACACGCCCGGATCCGCGTACGTGCTGCTGCACCACGTGTTCGGCGAGGTCAACGGCAAGCCCGGCCAGTGGGGGCACGCGGTCGGCGGCATGGGCGCGATCACGCAGGCGATGGCGGCCGAGTGCGCGGCACGCGGCGTCCTGCTGCGCACGCGCTCGCCGGTCGCGCGTGTGCTGGTGAAGGCGGGCCGGGCGGCGGGCGTCGAGCTCGCGTCGGGCGAAGTCGTCGAAGCCCGGCGCGTCGTCGCCAACGTCAATCCGAAGCTCCTGTGCGAACGCCTCGTCGCGCCCGAGCACCTGCCCGAGGACTTCCGCGCCCGCATCGCCGGCTACCGCTGCGGGTCGGGCACGTTCCGGATGAACGTCGCGCTGGCCGCGCTGCCCGACTTCACCTGCCTGCCCGGCGCGCACGCGCAGCCGCACCACGCGAGCGGAATCGTCGTGGCGCCGTCGCTCGCGTACATGGAGCAGGCGTTCTTCGACGCGCGCACGCACGGGTGGTCGCGCGCGCCGATCGTCGAGGTGCTGATTCCGTCGACGGTCGACGCCACGCTGGCGCCTCCCGGCGCCCACGTCGCGAGCCTCTTCTGCCAGCACGCGCACCCCGACCTGCCGTCGGTGCTGCCGGGCCGCACGTGGGACGACGCGCGCGACGAAGTGGCCGACCTGATGATCGCGACGGTGAACCGCCACGCGCCGAACTTCGCCGCGAGCGTGATCGGGCGCCGCGTGCTGTCGCCGCTCGACCTCGAGCGCGAGTTCGGGCTCGTGGGCGGCGACATCTTCCACGGCGCGCTGTCGCTCGACCAGCTCTTCAGCGCCCGGCCCGTGCTCGGCCACGCCGACTACCGGATGCCGGTGCGCGGCCTCTACCTGTGCGGGGCGGGTGCGCATCCGGGCGGCGGCGTCACCGGCATTCCCGGGCGCAACGCGGCGCGCGAGATCGTCCGGGACGCGCGCAGACGCCGCCATTAGGATGCAACGGCGCCCGAACTCGCGGAGCGCGCCCGCGCACATGGGCGACGCCCGATGCGCTGCCGCCGGCCATCCGCGCGCGGTCGCGGCGGCCGCGGCGGGTCGGCCCTTGCGGACGGCCTCGCGGGGCTGACGTGCGGTCGACCGCATGCAACATTGCCTCGCAGCTCGTGCGCACCGCGCGGTGCTGGCCACGGCTGCCCGCGGTCGCGCACGGTGATGCGGTGCGGCACGACTACGCCGCGCTCGCGCGGCGCGCGGCCGGCCTCGCCGCCGGGCTGCGCGCCGCGGGATTGTCCGCCGGCGACCGGGTGGTGCTCGCGTCGCGCAACGTCCCCGAGTACGTCGAGGCGCTGTACGGCTGCTGGTGGGCGGGGATCGTCGCCGTGCCGGTCAACGCGAAGCTGCACGCGAAGGAGATGGCGTTCGTGCTCGCGGACTGTGGCGCGCGCTGGGCGCTCGTCGACGACGCGTGGCGGGCGGCACTCGCCGCTGTCGCGGCCGATGTACCGTCGCTCGCGCGCGTCGTCGCGTGGGGAGACGCCGAGTACCGGTCGCTGGTCGCGCGCCCGCCGGAAGGCGACCCGGTGGCGGTCGCGCCGGACGCGCCGGCGTGGCTGTTCTACACGAGCGGCACGACCGGGCGGCCGAAGGGTGTGGAGATCACGCACGCGAACCTCGCGGCCATGGGGCAGTGCTTCCTGTCCGACGTCGAGGGCATCGAGCCAGGCGACGCGCTGCTGCACCCGGCACCGCTGTCGCACGGCTCGGGGCTCTACGTGGTACCGCACGTCGCGCGCGGCGCCGTCAGCGTGGTGCCGGCGTCGGGCGGCTTCGATGCGGCGGAAATCGCGACGCTGCTCGGACGCTGGAGCCGCAGCCTCTTCTTCGCAGCGCCGACGATGGTCAAGCGCCTCGTCGACGCGCCGGACTTCCGCGCGGCGCGCCTCGACCGGCTGAAGGCGCTCGTGTATGGCGGAGGACCGATGTACGTCGAGGACTGCAAGGCGGCATTCGCCGCGATCGGGCCGCGCCTCGCGCAGATCTACGGGCAGGGAGAGTCGCCGATGACGATCACCGCGATGGACCGCGCGCTGCTCGCCGACGCGCTCGCGCAGGGCGACGACGCGCGGATCGCGTCGGTCGGCGTCGCGCAGACGGGCATCGAGGTCCGCATCGGCGGCGCGGAGGCGGCGTCGGCCACGGGGGAGGTCGGCGAGGTGCTGGTGCGCGGACCCACGGTGATGCGCGGCTATTGGCGCAATCCGGCCGCGACCGCGGCGACGCTGGCCGGCGGCTGGCTGCACACCGGCGACCTGGGCGCGCTCGACGCCGACGGATTCCTCACACTGAAGGACCGCTCGAAGGACCTCATCATCAGCGGCGGCTCGAACATCTACCCGCGCGAGGTCGAGGAGGCGCTGCTCGCGCACCCTGGCGTCGCGGAGGTCGCCGTGGTCGGCCGCCGGCACGCCGAGTGGGGCGAGGAGGTCGTCGCCTGCGTCGTGCCGCGCATGCCGCTGCCCGACGCCGCCGCGGCGCGCGCGCTGGAAGCCACGCTCGACGCCGTGTGCCTCGAGCGGATCGCGCGCTTCAAGCGGCCGAAGACCTACGTGTTCGTCGCCGAACTGCCGAAGAACAACACCGGCAAGGTGCTCAAGACCGAACTGCGGGACATCGTCGGCTGACGCGCCGTGCGCCGTGGGGCTTTCCGTCGGGGCGCAGGGCGAGCGACTCCGATGCGTTCGCACGCACGGGTGGCGGCGGTCGGGACCGGCGTCGCGGCACGAGCCGGGCGCGGAGGCCGGCCCCGAGCGAAAACGGGCCGCGCGAAGCGCGGCCCGTTTTCGTTCCGACGAGTTTGGCGAAGTCAGCCGGTAAGCCGGGTTCTGTTACGGCGCACCCGAAAGTGCGCTATGGCCGTCATTCCTCTAGGCGCGGCGTCTCCGCCGCGCTCAAGCCACCTACCCGCGGACTAGACGAGCAGCCTGTGATGCCAAATGCGCGTCCGCTTACTTGGTGTTGCTCCGGATGGAGGTTGCCGCGTTTCACCCGCTCCCGTGTGACCGGGGGCGACTCGTCTCTGTGGCCCTGTTCCTCGCCTTCATCGGCCGCGCTAACGGCGACTTATAGCGGCCGGGCGTTACCCGGCATCCTGCTCTGCGGAGCCCGGACTTTCCTCTCCCCGCCTTCGGCTTGCGCCTGGCGCGGGCAGCGACGGTCTGGCTGGCTTCGAAGTTGCGATTCTACGCCGTCAGCCCGCGAGCCGCCACCGCACGGACTCGCCGGCGCGCAGGGGGACGATCCGCTCCGCGCCGAACGCGTAATCGGCGGGCACGTCCCACGCCTGGCGCGCCAGCGTCACCGTGCCGACGTTGCGCGGCACCCCATAGAAGTCCGCGCCGAACCGGCTCGCGAATCCTTCTAGCCGCTCGAGCGCCCCCGCGTCCTCGAAGGCTTCGGCGTACAGCTCGAGTGCCAGGGGTGCGGAGTAGCAGCCGGCGCAGCCGCACGCGTTCTCCTTGGTACCCTTCGCGTGCGGTGCCGAATCGGTGCCGAGGAAGAAGCGGGGGTTGCCGGACGTCGCCGCGGCGACGAGCGCCTGCCGGTGCGTTTCGCGCTTCAGGATCGGCAGGCAATAGTAGTGCGGGCGGATGCCGCCGGCGAACAGCGCGTTGCGCGACCAGAGCAGGTGCTGCGGCGTAATCGTCGCGGCGATGTGCGCCTCCGACTCGCGCACGAACGCGGCGGCTTCGCGCGTCGTGATGTGCTCGAGCACGACGGGCAGCCCCGGGAAGTCGCGGACGATCGCCGTGAGCAGCGAGTCGACGAACAGGCGCTCGCGGTCGAACATGTCCACGCCCGGGCCGGTGACCTCGCCGTGCAGCGACAGCACGACGCCGTGGCGCTCCATCGCGGAGAGCACCGGGTACACGCGCGCGAGATCGGTGACCCCGGAGTCGGAGTTCGTCGTCGCGCCCGCCGGGTAGTACTTGACCGCCTGCACGAACCCGGACGCCTTCGCGCGCGCGATCTCCTCGGGCGGCGTGTTGTCGGTCAGGTACAGCGTCATCAGCGGCGCAAACGGCGTGCCTTCCGGCAGCGCGGCGAGGATGCGCTCGCGATACCGGGCGGCCGCCGCGACCGTGGTCACCGGGGGATTCAGGTTTGGCATGACCATTGCACGCCCGAACACGCGCGCCGTCGCGCCCACCACCGCCGCGAGGGCGTCGCCGTCGCGCAGGTGGAGATGCCAGTCGTCCGGGCGGACGAGGGTCAGGGTGGACGGTGCTTGGGGCATCGGAAGGCCTTGTTTTTCCGGAATTATACGGGGCCGGCGCCCCGGACTCCGCGGGCCTGCCCGACCCCGGCAGCCGAGGTGGCGGCGCGGAGGAATGCCGGGCTATAATGGCAAATTTAGTGGCCGGGATGGCACTCGCAAGGTGAACTCAAGCATGGCAGCCAAGACCGCAACCGCCGTCAAGAAAGTCCGCGAGCTGACCGAGGAGGAGATCCTCAAGGCGCCCGAGAAGGACTACATGAACGAGGCGCAACTCGCCTTCTTCAAGAAGAAGCTGATCGAGCTGCGCGACCAGCTGCTGCAGAACGCCGACGACACGGGCGAACACCTTCGCGAAAACGAAATCACGACCGACCCGTCCGACCGGGCGACGCTCGAAGAGGAGTACACGCTCGAGCTGCGCACGCGCGACCGCGAGCGCAAGCTCCTGAAGAAGGTCGAAAAGTCGTTGCGCATGATCGACGACGGATCCTATGGCTGGTGCGAGGAGACCGGCGAGCCGATCGGCGTCCCGCGCCTCATCGCCCGCCCGACCGCGACGCTCTCCCTCGAAGCCCAGGAGCGCAGGGAAAGGGTCCAGAAGTTGTACGGCGACTGACGTCGCCGTACGACTGCAGTCAGATGGGGTCGCAAGGCTACCGCCGCGACCCCATGGAAAAATCACCAAGCTGACTGCCGCGCGAGAAGCTGATCAGGGGCGAATCGCCGGCAGAGCCGGACGACGGAGTGGACTACGGCGACTGACATCGCCGTACGACTGCAGTCAGATGGGGTCGCAAGGCTACCGCCGCGACTCCATGGAAAAATCACCAAGCTGACTGCCGCGCGAGAAGCTGATCAGGGGCGAATCGCCGGCAGAGCCGGACGATTCGCTTCAGGTTGATAACCCCGAGCGCATTGCGGGCAACTCGCACCTGCACACGGCGGCGCCTGGCCACCGTCCCCTTCCAGTCGTTGTTCCGGAAATCGTCGGGCTTTGCCCGCGATTTCCGTCTGACCAGCTTGTCGTCAGGCACGCGGCATGGTGATTTTTCCATGGGGTCGCGGCGGAAGCCTTGCGACCCCATCTGACTTGTCTACAATGAGCAATTCGACGAAGGAGAATCGCGAATGTTCACGTTACCGCCCCTGCCCTACGCCGACAACGCGCTCGAGCCCGTGATCTCGGCGAACACGATCTCGTTCCATTACGGCAAGCACCACAGGACGTACGTCGACAACCTCAACAATCTCGTCAAGGGCACCGAGTTCGAGGGTGCGGCGCTCGAGAAGATCATCGCCGAGACGGCGGGCAAGGCCGACCGCGCGGCGATCTTCAACAACGCCGCGCAGATCTGGAACCACACGTTCTACTGGCACAGCCTGCGCGCCAACGGCGGCGGCAAGCCGACCGGCAAGGTCGCGCAGATGATCGAGGCGTCCTTTGGCGGCTACGACAACTTCCGGAAGGAGCTGTCGGCGACCACCGTGTCGCAGTTCGGCTCCGGCTGGGGCTGGCTCGTGGTCGACGGCGGCGCCCTCAAGGTCGTCAAGACCGGCAATGCCGAGGTTCCGTTCACCAAGGGCCAGAAGCCGCTCCTGACGATCGACGTGTGGGAGCACGCCTACTACCTCGACCACCAGAACAAGCGGGCCGCGTACGTCGACGCTGTGATCGACAGGTTGCTCAACTGGGAATTCGCGAACCAGAACCTGCCCTGACCCGGCGGTTGCGCACCCCCGCGGCGCGAGTCCGGTCCCCTGCAACGGCCGGCACGTCCGGCCGCTGCGCATGCGGATGGACGCAGCCCGCGTGGCCCGCGCCTTGTCCGAGCGCACGCTTGGGCACATAATCGGGCGCATTCATTCCAACGGCATATTCTGCCGAGTTGATGGCACTTTTCCATAAGCCGCCTGCGAAGAAGCCCGAGGCATCGAAGCCGAACGTCAAGGCGCCGGCGGCGGTGCCGCGTGCGCCCGTGTCCGCGCGCGACGTCGCAGCGGCGGCACAGGGCCGGCGCGGCACTGCGGAACGGCCGCGGGCCGAGCCGGTCGCCGACATCTCCGTCACCGGGTCGAGCCTCATCGAGTGGTCCCCGATGCGCACGTCGATCGAGGTCGCGCAGGCGAATCCCGGCCTCTGCGCGGTGCTCGAGAACGCCGCGCTGCTGTTCGCGAGCGGTCAGGCGCAGCCGGCGCGCGACCTTCTCGAGCAGGGCGTGCAGCAGGACCCCGACGCGAAGGCCTCGCCGCTCGCGTGGCTCGCGCTGTTCGACCTGCAGCAGCGCGCGAACGACCGCGCCGCGTTCGACCAGCTGGCGCTCCAATACGTGATGCAGTTCGAGCGTTCGCCGCCCCCGTGGGACGAGGAGGCCAAGGCGCCCGCCGCCGGCATCAGGCCGCCGACGGCCGCGCCAAAGCCCGCCGGCGGCTACGTGCTCCTTACCGGGAAGCTGTCCGCCGCGGCGGCGCCGCAGATCGAGGCGTTCCGACGCGGGCTAGCCAAATCCGCGCCCGGCGCGCGCCTCGATCTCGCATCGGTGGCCGGCTTCGACGATGCCGGCGCCCGCCTGCTCGCCGACGCGCTGGCCGACGCGCGCCGCCAGCGCGTGGCGCTGACCATCACCAAGCCCGACAAGGTCCGCGCGGCGCTGGACATCCTGCTGCGGCGCGGGCGCGAGGCGGGCGAGGGCGCTTGGCTGCTCTCGCTCGAGCTCCTGCAGTTCGAGCACAAGCAGGAGGCGTTCGACGACCGCGCGATCGAATACGCGATCGCGTTCGAGCAATCGCCTCCGTCGTGGGAGCCGCCGCCGGCCCCGCCGTCCGAGGCGCCCGCGGCGGACGCCGCGGCGCCGGCCGCGGACGACGGCAGCGAGCCACGCACGGCCCGCGCCGGGATCGAGTCGATCCGCCTCGCGGGCGTGCTCACCGGCTCGGCCACGCAGCCGATGGCGGAGATCGCCGAGTACGCGCACCACCACCAGGTCGTGCCGATCGACATGTCCGCCGTCGAGCGCGTCGATTTCGTCTGCGCGGGCTCGCTGCTCAACGCGATCGGTCGCATCGAGGGGCAGCGCAAGGCCGTGCAGATCGTCGGCGCGTCGCCGATCATCCGTGCGCTGCTGCTGCTGATCGGCATTTCGCCACGGCATTTCCTGAAGAAGCCGCAGTAGGCGGCGCCGTCCGCGAACGGCGCTCCGCCGGCGCGGCGCCCGCACGACTCGAACGCCCTCCCATGGAACCCTTCCACGGCACCACGATTCTCTGCGTTCGCCGCGACGGCACCGTCGCGCTCGGCGGCGACGGGCAGGTCACGCTCGGCAACGTCGTCGTCAAGGCGACCGCGCGCAAGGTGCGGCGCCTGTACAACGATCGCGTGCTCGCGGGCTTCGCGGGTGCGACCGCCGATGCCTTCACGCTGTTCGAGCGCTTCGAGGCGAAGCTCGAGAAGCATCAGGGGCACTTGACGCGCTCGGCGGTGGAACTGGCGAAGGACTGGCGCTCCGACCGCGTGCTGCGCCGGCTGGAAGCGATGCTCGCGGTGGCCGACCGCACCGCGTCGCTGGTGCTGACCGGCACCGGCGACGTGCTCGAGCCCGAGCTCGGGATCGTGGCGATCGGCTCCGGCGGCGCGTTCGCCCAGGCCGCCGCGCGCGCGCTGCTCGAACACTCGGCGCTGCCTGCGCCGGACATCGTCAAGCAGGCGCTGACGATCGCCGGCGACCTGTGCATCTACACGAACCAGCACCACGTCATCGAAGTGCTGGCGCCGGCCCCGTAGGCCGCGGTGGAAGCGCAGCGCTACGACGTCGTGATCGCGGGTGCCGGGCTGGTGGGCCTGGCGCTCGCCCCCGCGCTGGCACGCACCGGTCTTTCGGTGGCGCTGGTGGACCGCGCGCCGATCGCCGCACCCGAGCCCGACCCCGCCACGTGGGACTCGCGCGTGTATGCGATCAGCCCCGGGAGCGCCACGTTCCTGAGGGCGCTCGGCGCGTGGCAGCGGCTGCCCGCCGACCGGGTGGCGCCGATCGAGGCCATGCGCGTGGCCGGGGATGCCGGCGCGACGCTGACGTTCTCGGCATTCGACTTCGGTGAGCGCGCGCTGGCGTGGATCGCCGAGGAGCGGGCGCTGCGTGCGGCACTGCTGCCCGGCGTGTTCGAGGCGGGGGTCACGGTCGTCGGCGGGGCACCGTTCGTCGGATTGATCTGGGGGGCCGACGAGGCGCGGCTCACGCTCGCGCCGGATGGCGAGGAGGCGCGGGAACTGTCCGCCCGCCTGCTGGTCGGGGCGGACGGCCTTCGTTCGTGGGTGCGGACGGCGGCCGGCATCGTGGCGGAGCCGCGCCCGTACGGGCAGACCGCGGTGGTGGCGAACTTCGCGTGCGGGCTCGCCCACCACGGGATCGCCCGCCAGTGGTTCCGTGCGGATGGAAGCGTCCTCGCGTGGCTGCCGCTGCCGGGGCGCCGGATCTCGATCGTGTGGTCGGCGCCGGAGGCGCTGGCCGCCGAGCTTCTCGCTCTGTCACCGGCGACGCTGGCCGAGCGCGTGGCCGCTGCGGGCGACCGCGCGCTGGGCGAACTCACGCCGCTGACCCCGCCGGCCGCATTTCCGCTGGCCCTGCTCAAGTTGCCGGCGGCGATCGCGCACCGGCTGGCGCTGGTCGGCGACGCGGCGCACGGCGTGCACCCGCTGGCCGGCCAGGGCGTCAACCTGGGTTTCGGCGACGCGCGGGCGCTGGCGCAGGTGGTAGCCGCGCGCGGCCCGGTCGCGGACCCCGGCGCCCCGGTGCTCCTCGACCGCTACGCGCGGCGGCGGGCCGAGCCGGTGCTCGCGATGCAGGCGGCGACCGACGGCCTCGCCCGGCTCTTCGGGCCGTCGACGCCGTGGCTGTCGTCGCTGCGCAACGCCGGGATGACCGCCGTCGATCGGCTCCCGTTGCTCAAGCGCGCGCTGGCGCAACCGGCGCTGCGCTAGACTGTCCAATTCCGGCTGCAAACCACCGATCCACTGGAGACCACGATGCACCGTTCACCCGCCAGGCCCCGCGTCCGCGCGGCCGGCATGGCCGCACTGGCCGCATTGGCACTCGCGCTGGCGATCCCCGCGCCCGGGCTCGCCGCGGACAAGCCCGCGCCGCTGACGGCGGAGGCCGCCGGCGTCAAGAAGGCCATCGAGCAGAAGTTCCCCGGCGCCGAAGTCCGCGGCGTCGTCAAGACGCCGTACTTCGGTCTCTTCGAGGTCCAGTTCGACGACCGCATCGTCTACACCGACGCCAAGGCGAAGTACATCGTCGTCGGCGCCGTGTACGACACCGAGACCAAGGTCAACCTGACCGAGGAGCGGCAGCGCAAGCTGAACCGCGTCGACGTCGCGTCGCTCCCGCTCGACCTGGCGATCAAGAAGGTCAAGGGGACCGGCGAGCGCACGCTCGTCGTCTTCTCCGACGCCGACTGCCCGTTCTGCCACAAGCTCGAGGAGGAACTGAAGGGCGTCGACAACGTGACGATCTACACGTTTCTCTATCCGATCGACAGCCTCCACCCGGACGCCGCGCGCAAGTCGCGGATGATCTGGTGCGCGCCCGACCGGCAGAAGGCGTGGGACGCGTTCTTCGCGACCGGCGCGCTGCCCGACAACAAGGGCGACTGCGACAACCCCGTCGCGAAGACGGCGGAGCTGGGCGCGAAGTTCAAGGTGAACGCAACGCCCACGCTCGTGTTCGCCGACGGCTCGATCGTCCCGGGCGCGCTGCCCGCGGCGCGGCTCGAGTCCGAATTGAAGACCGCCGAGGCCGAGGCGAAGAAGCTCGCCGCAGCCAGGAAGTCGTAACCCGCAAGCGCTGCGCCCGTACCGCGCGTCCGGCCGCCCCCCGAGGCGGCCGGTTTCATTCCGCTGGAGGCCACCATGGCGATCCTCGATTTCATCAAGAAGCAGTTCATCGACATCATCGAGTGGACGGACGACTCGCGCGACACGCTGTCGTTCCGCTTTCCCGACGAGGACAAGGAAATCAAGAACGGCGCGCAGCTCATCGTGCGCGAGTCGCAGGTCGCGCAGTTCGTCTACCTGGGCGAGTTCGGCGATTCGTTCGGCCCGGGCAAGCACACGCTGACCACCGACAACATCCCGATCCTCACCAATCTCAGGAGCTGGAAGTACGCGCTCGAGAGCCCGTTCAAGGCCGACGTCTACTTCGTCGTCACGCGCCTGTTCACCGGCAACAAGTGGGGCACCGCCAACCCGGTGATGATGCGCGACAACGACTTCGGCATCGTGCGGCTGCGCGCGTACGGCACCTACGACTTCCGGATCGTGGACGTGAAGAAGTTCCTGAAGGAGGTCGCCGGCACCGACAACCACTTCCGTCTGGACGAGTTCAACGACACGATGCGCTCGCGGATCGTCAGCGTGTTCACCGACGCGCTGGCGGGCTCGAAGATCCCGGCCCTCGACGTCGCATCGCGCTACGGCGAGCTGGGCGAGGCGCTGCTGCCGCTCATCAACCCGGCGATCGGCGCCAAGTACGGGCTCGAGATGACGACGTTCGTCGTCGAGAACGTGTCGGTGCCGCCCGAGGTCGAGCAGGCGATCGACAAGCGCTCCAGCATGGCCGCGGTCGGCAACCTCAACGACTACGTCAAGTTCCAGATGGCGCAGGGGCTCGCCAGCGGCGGCGGGGGCCCGGGCGGCATGGCGGCCGAGATGGCCGTCGGCATGGCGATGGCGCAGCAGATGATGAACCAGAGCGGCGGCCTCATGGGCCAGGCGACGCCCGGCATCCAGGCGCCTGCCGCGCCGGCGGCCGCGGCCGCGATGCCCGATCTGATGACACCCGCGCAGGTCGCGCAGATGCTGGGCGTGGCCGAGTCCGACGTCATCGCGAGCCTCGACGCCGGCGACCTCAAGGGCCGCCGGATCGGGACGCAATGGCGCGTGACGCGCGCCGCAGTCGACAATTTCCTCAAGGACTGAACATGGGAAACAGCAGCATCGGCCGGCGCGCGGCGCTGGCCGCCCTCCTGACATCGGCGCTCGCGTGGACGCTGCCCGCCGCCGCACAGGACCCACGCGCGACCGAAGCGCAGGCGGCGGCACTCGCGTGGCTCGCGCTCGCCGATGCCAACGATGCTGCCGCGACGTGGCGGCAGAGCTCGGCACGGTTCCGCGAAGCGATCACGCAGGACGCGTGGGCGGCGTCGCTCAAGTCGGCACGGGGCAAGTTCGGCGCCGCATTGCAGCGCGCGAAGGTGGGAGTGCAGCCGCCCGGGCCGGGCAAGGGCACCCCGCCGGGCGAGTTCCTGGTCGTGGTCTTCCGCACCGAGTTCGCGCTGAAACCGCAGGGGGTCGAGACGTTGACGATGGAGCGCGAGGCCGACGGCAAGTGGCGCGTCGTCGGCTACCTGATCCGCTAGCGGAGCATGGTCGAGACCGCGGCGCTGCCCAAGTTCGCCTGCCCCGCGTGCGGTGGCGAGGCCCACTGGAATGCCGCGAAGCAGAAGCTGATCTGCCCTTTCTGCGGGACCGAATCTCCGGCGAAGATCGACGCCGCGACCGGCGCGATCGTCGAGCACGACCTCGTCGCCGCGCTGCGGGGCATCGGCGACGACGCGCGCGGGTGGAAGGCCGACAGGCGGCAGGTCAAGTGCGTGAGCTGCAACGCGATCTCGGTGTTCGATCCGAAGCGGCAGGCGCAGAACTGCGAGTTCTGCGGCTCGGCGCAGCTCGCGGCCTACGAGGAGGCGAAGCCCGCCTTCCGACCGGAGAGCGTGCTGCCCTTCGTCGTCGCCGAACCGGGTGCGCGCGACCGTATCCGGCAGTGGTACGGCAAGCTGTGGTTCGCGCCGAACGCGCTCAAGCGGCGGGCGCTGACCGACACGGTCAAGGGCGTGTACCTGCCGTACTGGACGTTCGACGCGCACGCCGACGCGCGGTGGACGGCCGAGGCCGGCCACTACTACTACACGACCGAAACCTACTCGGAGGGCGGCCAGACGCGCACGCGGCAGGTCCGACACGTGCGATGGGTGCCCGCGGCCGGGCAGCTGTCGCACTTCTTCGACGACGACCTCGTCTGCGCGTCGGTCGGCGTACACCCGGGGCTGCTGCGCGGGATCGAGCCGTTCCCCACGGCGTCGCTCAAGCCCTACGACGCCGCCTACGTCGCGGGCTGGGTGGTCGAGCGCTACCAGATCGACCTCATCGCCGCCGCGCAGGCCGCGCGCACCGCCATGGACGCCAAGGTCGCCGCGATGTGCGCGCGCGAGGTGCCGGGCGACACGTACCGCAACCTCGACGTGCACACCGTGTACTCGCGACAGACGTTCAAGCACATCCTCGCGCCGGTGTGGCTCATGTCCTACACGTACGGCGCGCGTGCGTTCCAGGTCGTGCAGAACGGCGTCACCGGCGCGATCCGGGGCGAGTATCCGAAGAGCCCGTGGAAGATCGCGTTCGCCGTGCTCGTTCTGTTCGTCGTCGTCGTCGTCGTGCTGTCGGCCACCGGCGGGCGTTAGCTGGCTTTCGAGATTCGCGTCGGCATCCGATTGCCGGTGTCATCCCGAGCACAGCGGGGGATCTGCTTTGCCGGCGAATCAGTGGCGTGCGCGAAAGCGATATTCTCTTCGCTGCGCTCGTCGGGATGACACTGCGAGAATCTCGGCAGCCTGTCCGGAGGCGAGGACCAGGCCCGAATTTCCGCGCAGGGCTTTCGCATCGGCGATGCCGCGGCCGGGAAATTCGAGACTGACCATCACTTCCGCACGATGCCCGCGATCGCTGCCGGCAGCCCGGCGGGCGTCTCCGCGATCGCGTCCGCGCCGGCGAGTTCCTCGCGCGAGCCGAACCCCCACAGCACGCCCACGCAGCGCGCGCCGTTCATCCGCGCGGCGCGCAGGTCGTGTTCACGGTCGCCGATCATGATCGCGTCGCCGGGGTCGAAGCCCTCGGTCGCGGCGATGTGCGCGAGCAGCTTCACCTTGTCGTCGAGGCGGCCGGCGAGGTCGGCGCCGTAGATGCCGGACAGGTGCAGCGACAGGCCGAACAGCTGCACGATGCGCCGGGCGTAGGGCGCGGGCTTCGCCGTGCACAGGTACATGCGGGCGTGGGTCGCCGCGAGCGCGGCCAGCGTGTCGTCGACGCCGTCGTAGACGGCATTCTCGCGCCAGCCGACGTCGGCATAGCGCTCGCGATAGTGCGCGATCGCCTGCTCGATCAGCGCGGGGTCCGTCGTGTCGAGCAGCCACGCGAACGACTCGCGCAGCGGCGGGCCCATGCAGCGGCGCAACACCGCGTGGCCGGGCACTTCCGCGCCGAGACGCTCGAGCGCGTGCGCGATCGAGCGCGCGATGCCGAGGAAGTTGTCGGTGAGCGTGCCGTCGAGGTCGAACAGCAGTACGGGTGCGGCGTGCGTCACGGTGCGGTCCCCTCGCGCAGCAGCCGCAGCCGGTAGTCGATGAGCGCGCCCCGCTGACCGGCCTCCCACTGCAGGCAATACCGGCGGCCCGCCTTGGCCGCGAACACCCCTGCGAACTCCTGCACGCTCTCGCGCGATACCGGGGACACGAACGCGAGTCCTTCGCGATAGTAGAGGTGAAACGCTACCGGTGCCTGCGCCTCGAACCGGTAGTCGAGCCGGTCGCCGACCGCCATGTCCGCGCACTCCTCGTGAATTTCGTACGGCGCGATCGCGAACTCCCGGACCGACTTCGGGACGTCGGGCGGAATCGTCTCGGTGGCGCAGCCCGCTGCGAGCAGCGCGACTGCCGCCACCGCCCGCCGCATGGTCACCGGGCCACCTTCGCGCTGCGCGCTCCGGCGCATTGGCCACCTCGGCCCTCGGGGCGGCCCTTCGGGCTGATTGGGCTACCTTCGCGCTGCGCGCTCCGGCTCATTGGCCACCTCGGCCCTCGGGCGGCCCTGGGGCTCACGCGCCGCGCGGCCGCCGGCCGAGGTGCGCGCGCCGCAGCGTCCGCCAGTCCTCGGCCAGCATCGCGAAGCGGACGTGATCGCGCCAGCGCCCGGCGATCTTCACGTAGCGGCGCGAGTAGCCTTCGCGCGTGAAGCCGACACGCTGCGCGAGCGCGAGCGAGCGCGCGTTGGTCGGCTGGATGTTCACCTCGACCCGGTGCAGTCCGAACCGGCGGTACGCCACGTCGAGGGCGAGCGCCATACCCTCGGTCATGAGGCCGCGGCCGGCGTGCGGCGCGAATCCGAAGTAGCCGAGATACGCACTGCAGAACGCGCCGCGGACGATCTCGGAGAAGTTGAACACGCCGACCAGCGCGTCGTCGCTGCGCCGGAACACGAGAAAGCCCGCGTGCGTGCCGAACCCGCCGCGAGGCGCGAACCGCTCGACGTAGGCCATGAACCGGACCGCGGTCTCCGGCGCCCGCGTCCAGCGGCCGTGCAGAACGCGGCTCGCCCGCGCCGCCGCGAGGAACGCGGGCGCGTCGGCCCGCCGCGGCGGTCGCAGGTAGACCTGCGGCCCCGTGATCGTCGCGGCAGGAGGGCGCGTAGGCATAATGGCGATTTTACTTGACGCGCGGGGACGACCGGTTATGGCGGCTTGGGTGGAAGGAAGGGTCGCCGGCAAGCGGCACTGGACGCAGGCGCTCGTCTCGCTGCAGGTCGCGGCCCCGGAGGTGACGTTCGCCGCCGGGCAGTTCGGCCGGCTCGCGCTCCCGGCGCCGCCGGGGCACAACGAGCCGATGATCGGCCGGCCCTATTCGTTCGTGAATCCGCCCGACGCGCAGCCGCACGAGTTCTACTTCATCGTGGTGCCGGGCGGGCCGCTGACGCCGCGGCTGGCCGCGCTCGCGGTCGGCGACCCGGTGTGGCTCGCGCCGCGCGCCAACGGCTTCTTCTGCGTGGGGGAGGTGCCGCCCGCCGACGTGCTGTGGTGCCTGGCGACGGGGACGGGACTCGGGCCGTTCCTGTCGATGCTGCGCACGCCCGAGCCGTGGTCGCGCTTCCAGCGCGTCGTGCTCGTCCACGCGGTGCGGCGCGCCGAGGAACTGACGTATCGCGACGAGATCGCGGGCATCGGCCGCGCGCAGCCCGGCGCGTTCGCGTACGTGCCGATGGTGAGCCGGGAAGCGCAACCGGGCGCGCTCGCGGGCCGGATTCCGGCGGCGATCGCCGACGGCCGGCTCGAGGCGGCCGTCGGCATCGCGCTGTCCGCGGAGAATGCGCACGCGATGCTGTGCGGCAATCCGGCGATGGTCGACGACACGCAGCAGGTGCTCGCGGCGCGCGGGATGCGGCGGCACCGGCGGAAGGAACCGGGACACGTGACGGTGGAGACCTATTGGTGATATTCCGTCGTCGCGGTCGCGGTCCGTGGCCATGGTTGTGCTTCGTCGCGACGACGGAATATCTGTCCGCGTTGAACCGGCGCATTGCGCCGGTTAACGCGGACGGCCCGGGAGATGCGGCCGCCGCCGGCAACGCGATGCTGGCGTGTCCACCAACGCGGATGCGGAGCCGATGACATCAACCGAGGAAGCGGAGCCCGTAGCGCCTGATTCGCGCCGCCGCCGCACGCCGCGCGCCCGCGGCGTCGTCGACTCGCCGTACGCGTGGTTCCGCCTCGTCGTCGCGCTGACGCTCTCGACGGTCGGAGGTGTCGGCATGTGGTCGGTGGTGGTCGCGCTGCCGGCGGCGCAGGCGGCGTTCGGCGTCGCGCGCGGCGACGCGTCGTTGCCGTACACGCTGGCGATGCTGGGCTTCGGCGCCGGCAGCATGCTGATGGGACGCATGTCCGACCGCTTCGGCATCATGGTGCCGGTCATCGGCGGTACGCTGGCGCTCGGCGCCGGTTACGCCGCCGCCGCATCGTCGGCGAGCCTCTGGCAGTACGCGCTGGCGCACGGCCTGCTGATCGGCTTCGGCAGCGCGGCCACGTTCGCGCCGCTGCTCGCGCACATGTCGCTGTGGTTCGCGCGCCGCCGCGGCATCGCGGTCGGGATCTTCGCCAGCGGCAACTACCTCGCCGGCGCCGTCTGGCCGCCGGTCGTCCAGCACTTCATCGAGACTGCCGGCTGGCGCGAGACGTTTCTCGGCATCGGCGCGTTCTGCGTCGTCACGATGCTCCCGCTCGCGCTCGCGCTCCGGCGCCCGCCGCCGCACCACGACGCGGGCGGCGCGGGCCTCGCGGCCGGTCCCGGCCACGCCGACGCGCTCGGACTCTCGCCGCGCGCGCTGCAGGCGTTGCTCGTGGCGGCGGGTGTGGCCTGCTGCGTCGCGATGGCGATGCCGCAGGTGCACCTCGTCGCCTACTGCGGCGACCTGGGCTACGGCGCGGCGCGCGGGGCGCAGATGCTGTCGCTGATGCTGGCCTGTGGCATCGTGAGCCGCCTGACGTTCGGCGTGATCTGCGACCGCATCGGCGGCCTGCGCACGCTGCTGCTGGGGTCGGCGCTGCAGGGCGTGGCGCTGGTGCTGTTCCTGCCGTTCGACGGGCTCGTGTCGCTGTACGTGATCTCGGCGCTGTTCGGCCTGTTCCAGGGCGGCATCGTGCCGTCGTACGCGATCATCGTCCGCGAGTATTTCCCCGGCCGCGAGGCGGGCTCGCGCGTCGGCGTGGTCATCACCGCCACGCTGGTGGGGATGGCGCTCGGCGGGTGGCTGTCTGGCGCGATCTTCGACCTGACGGGCTCGTACCGGGCGGCGTTCGTCAACGGCATCGTGTGGAACCTTGCCAACCTGACGATCGTCACGTGGCTGCTGCGCCGCACGAGCCTGCGGCCCGTGCCCGCCTGACGCGCTATGCTAGGCAGCTGACTCGAACCAGGGAGACCGCGATGAACGCGCCACGCAAGCGGGCAGGCAAACGGACGCGCACGGCGCCGCAAGGCGCCGCAGTGGAAGCGGCAGCCGCGACGGCCGCAGGCGACTTGCCGCTGGTCGGCGTCGCGCGGCAGGTGCGGTCGTGGTCGGACTCCGTGCTGGGCATCGCGGGCGCGGCGGCCGACGTTTCGATCGGCGCGGCGAAGGCGCTGCTGGTGCGCCCCGAGCAACGCGTGGCGCTGGAGAAGGCCGGCAACGTGCTGCGCGGCATGCGCGAGGCGGCCGGCATGAGCGTCAAGGAGGTCGGCGAGGCGATCAACCTCAAGGATCCGACGCTGCTCGAGTTGGTCGAGAACGGCAAGGTGGCGCTGCCGTTCGAGATCATCCTGCGCCTGGCGTCGGTGCTCGGCCGCAACGACCCGATCTCGTTCGTCATGCGCTTCACGCGCTCGTACAACCCGGACGTCTGGCACACGCTGGAGAACCTGGGCATTGGCCGCTTCGCCGTGCAGGCCGGCCGCGAGCGCGAGTTCGCCAACATCTACCGCGGCAGCGACGCCGCGCGACGGCTCTCCGACGACGACTTCAACGCCGTGCTAGGCTTCACCAAGGCGGCGTTCGAGACGGCGCTCGCGTTCCGGGGGGCCAGGCCTTCGCCGCGCAAGCCCGACGCCCGGCGGAAGTGACGGGCGGCGCGCGAAGGCGTCAGTCGGCCAGCGCGCGCGTCACCAGCTCGGTGACGTCAGGCGACAGGCCGGGCGCGGCGGCGATCCGCTGCAGCGCCGCCTGCATCCGGCCCCGCCGCGGCTCCAGGAACCGCTTCCACAGCGAAAAGGCGCCGGCAACGGTCGCCGCGAGCTGCGGGTTGGTGGCGTCGAGCGCCAGCACCTGGTCCGCCGCGAAGTCGTAGCCGTCGCCGTCGGCGGCGTGGAACCGCGCGAAGTTGCGCAGCGCGAACGCGCCGACCAGCGAGCGCACGCGGTTCGGGTTGCGCGTGTTGAAGCGCGGATGGGCGAGCAGCCGGCGCACGCGCGCCAGTGTGTCCGCGCGCGCCGACGTCGCCTCGAGTCCGAACCACTTGTCGAGCACCAGCGGCTCGTCGCGCCACTTGGCCTCGAACCGCGCGAACAGGTCGTCGCGCTCGGCCGACACGCCGTCCTTGAGTGCCGCGAGCGCGGCGATCGTGTCGGTCATGTTGTCGGCGGAGTCGAAGTGCGCGACCGCGAGCGCGCGCGCCGCGTCGTCGCCGGCGCAGCCCAGGTAGCGCAGGCACGTGTTGGCGAGGCGGCGCGGTCCGGTCTGCGCCGGCGTGGCCGCGTACGCCGCGCGCACGCGCCGCTCGCCGTACGCCCGCTCGAACTCTGGACGCAGTGCCACCGCCAGCGCGCGCAGCACGAACTCGCGCGCGTGCCCGATGCCGTCGACGTCGATCGGGTCGCACAGTGCGGCGAGGTAGCCGGGGTCGGGCGGCGTCAGCGCGAGCGCAAGCAGCGCCGGGTCGCCGATGCGATCCGCGAGCAGCGTGCGCGCGATGCCGGCGAGCGACTCCGGCAGGACGAGCGGCCGCCTTTCGGCGTGGTCGCGCGCGAGCGCCAGGATCGCCGCCGTGAAGCTGCGCTGCACGGCCTCCCACCGGCAGAACGGGTCGCGGTCGTGCGCGGCGAGGAATGCGAGTTCGTCGGCCGTGTAGTCGAACTCCACGCCGACCGGCGCCGAGAAGCCGCGCAGCAGAGACGGCACCGGCGCCGCGGCAACCCCCGCGAACCGGAACGACTGCCGCGCCTCGCGCACGTCCAGCACGCGCGTGGTGCCGAGCGGCGCGGCCTCGCCGTCGAGCCGCAGCGGGATGTCGCGGCCGTCCGCGTCGACCAGGCCGACGGCGAACGGGATGTGGAACGGCTGCTTCACCGGCTGCCCCGGTGTCGGCGGGGTCCGTTGCTCGATCTCCAGCGTGTACGCCTGCGCGGCCGCGTCGAACGCGCCGCGCACGGTGACGACCGGCGTGCCGGCCTGGCTGTACCAGCGCCGGAACTGGGCGAGGTCGACACCCGACGCGTCCTGCATCGCCTGCACGAAGTCGTCGCAGGTGACCGCCATGCCGTCGTGGCGCTCGAAATAGAGGTCCATGCCGCGGCGGAAGCGGTCGGCGCCGAGCAGCGTGTGCTGCATGCGGATGACCTCGGCGCCCTTTTCGTAGACGGTCGCCGTGTAGAAATTGTTGATCTCGAGGTAATCGTCCGGGCGCACGTTGTGCGCCATCGGACCCGCGTCCTCCGGGAACTGCTCGCGGCGCAGGTACTCGACGGCCGCAATGCGCTCGACCGCGCGCGAGTTGAGATCGCTCGAGAACTCCTGGTCGCGGAAGACCGTGAGCCCCTCCTTCAGCGACAGCTGGAACCAGTCGCGGCAGGTCACGCGGTTGCCGGTCCAGTTGTGGAAGTACTCGTGGCCGACCACGCCTTCGATCGCCGCGTAGTCGTCGTCGGTCGCGCTCGCGGGATCGGCGAGCACCAGCCGGCTGTTGAAGATGTTGAGGCCCTTGTTCTCCATCGCGCCCATGTTGAAGTCGTCGGCGCAGAAAATCATGAAGGCGTCGAGGTCGTACTCGCGGCCGAAGCGCTCCTCGTCCCAGCGGAACGCGCGCTTGATCGACTCCATCGCGTGGCGGCAGCGCGGGAGATTCGCCGGCGTCGAGTAGATCTTCAGCGCCACCGTCCGGCCGGACAGCGTCGTGAACGAGTCCTCGAACGCGGCCAGGTCGCCCGCGACCAGCGCGAACAGGTATGACGGCTTCGGAAACGGATCGTGCCACGTGGCGAAGTGGCGGCCGTCCTCGAGCGCTCCGTGGGCGACGAGGTTGCCGTTGGACAGGAGCACCGGGTACTTCGCGCGATCGGCGCGCAGCGTGACCGTGTAGCGCGCCAGCACGTCGGGTCGGTCCGGGAAGTACGTGATGCGGCGAAAGCCCTCGGCCTCGCACTGCGTGCAGAACACGCCGGAGGAAACATAAAGTCCCTCGAGCGACGCGTTGCGCGCCGGCGCGATGCGCGAGCGCACGGTCAGCGTGCCGGCGGCAGGCGGGTCGAGCACGGCGAGGCCGCTCGCCGTGACGAGCAGCCGCTCCGGGGGCAGTGCGACGCCGTCGAGTTCGACATGCACGTCGGCCTGCTCCTCGCCGTCGAGCGCCAGGGGCGCCTCGCGGTCGGTCTCCGCCGCGTACGGATTGCGGCGGAACGCGAGCCGCGCCGTCACATCGGTGGCGTCCGGCGCCAGGTCGAACTCGAGGTCGAGCGCGTCGACGAGGAACGCCGGCGGGCGGTAGTCGGTGCGGTGCTTGACCGGCGTGCCGATGTCGCGTGGGAGCATGACCGGAGCGATGCGCCGAAAGGCCTATTTCACCTCGATCAGCTCGACGTCGAAAATGAGCGTCGAGTTGGCCGGGATCACGCCGCCCACCGCGCGGTCGCCGTAGGCGAGCGCCGGCGGAATGATCAGCGTGCGCTGGCCGCCGACCTTCATGCCGACCACGCCTTCGTCCCAGCCCTTGATGACCTTGCCGGCGCCGAGGAAGAAGCCGAAGGGCACCTGCCGGTCGCGCGAGCTGTCGAATTTGCTGCCCTTGCTGTCCGGCTTGGATGCGTCGTAGAGCCAACCCGTGTAGTGGACGACCACCGGCTTCCCGCTGACGGCTTCAGTTCCAGTTCCTTGTTTCGTATCGATTTTCTGCAGTTGATTCGACATGGCATTCAACTTGCTTGATCCTTGGGTGGAAGGGGTGGTCGGCGGGGTCTGGGCGAGCGCATGGCCCCATGTGGTCGACAACCCGCAAAAGACGACAAATGCGGGCAATGCGACCCGGATGCGAGATTCGGAGGCGCTTGGACGAGTCAAGCGGGCGACAAGTGGCGGCGGCATCGACAGTTCTTTCCGGAAAGCGGCGCATCGGCCGGCAGCGCGGAGCGCGGAACCCGCACGCGGCGGCGAAACGAATTGTAGCGGACCGCGCTGTCGCTTTGCGCCTCCGCGCGATTTCGTCTATAAATGAAGGTTCCTCTGCCGTCCGGCGCCTGCGCACCGGGTCTTCCGGATCCGGTTGCGCGTGGCTTCGCGCCGCGCGTGCCGGCTACTGACAAGGCGCCATGTTCGGTTTCCTGACGACCGGTATCAAGGAAATCGCGGACCCGCTGGTGTCCGCGAAGTCCGTCGCGGGCTGGCTGCGCCAGCTGCCCGCGCTGGACGTCATTGGTCGCCAGCAGCACGTCATGCACGCGTTCGACGCGATGCGACAGTCGCGCAAGCCCATCGACCTCGCGCGCGTGCAGGCCATCGAACTGCTCGACGCCGCGCTCGGCGCCGACCGCCGCCAGCTCATCAAGCAGTACGTCGAGAACTACGACAGCTCGGCCAAGCTTGCAGAGCGCATCTGGCAGGCAATCTACGACATGTCGCAGGGCTTCATCTACGCGTACCAGTCGGCGCTGGAGGAAGCGCTGCGGCAGGGTGCGAACGCGCGCTGGAAGCCGCTGGTGCCGCTGCTGTTCGCGCGGCTCGTCCACTACTACGGGACCGACGCCAAGCTGCGCGTGTTCCGCTTCGAGCGCTGGATCCCCGCGAAGTGGATGGACCTGCACCGCACGTACCTGCGCGCGTCCGAACTTTCGGTGGACCGGGTGCCGGCCGTGCTGCCGAGCGCCGGTCCGAACGCGACCGTGTGGACGGTCGAACAGGAGTACGTGTACGTGCTGCTGATCCACCAGCTCAACACCGGCAACATGTCGCCGCCGCAGCTCGACTGGGCGATGTCGCAGCTCCGGGCGTGGAGCCGGCGCCTGCAGCTCGACGCCGTGCCGCGCTCGCCCGAGGGCTTCTTCGTCGATGTCGCCGGCAAGAGCGGGCTCGGCCGCCGCACCGGCAACGACTCCGGCTCGATGTTGCGCTACCTCGACACCACGCCGCTCGCGGAGTCGCTGGAGCGCGCGATCGGCGCGCTGCGGCAGGCCGAATCGACCGACCAGGGCCCCGCGGGCCCGATCAACCAGTTGCGGATCGCGATTCTCGAGAAGGTCGGCCCGTCGGTCTCGCCGAACCTCAACGCCGAGCTTCGCCGCGACCCGCGCATCGCGTGCGCCGTGGCCGCGCGCGTGCGCATCGGGCTGTCGCGCGTCTGCCACGAGCTCATGCAGAAGATGCCGATCGAAGGCGCCGACGCCACCGGCACCGAGCAGATCGAGGTGTTCGCCGTCGCCAACGGCGCGCGCGCGAAGCGGCACGTGCCCGACGAGCACGACTCGCTCGCGGCGTCGCTGTCGTCGTTCTCCGATCCGATGTGGCAGGTGAAGGACCGCAGCATCGCCGGCCTGCGCATTGCGGCGTCGGGCGGTATCGGCCAGGCGCTGGCGCTGGGCGCGCTCGTCGCGGTCCGGCAGTCGGACCTCACCGACTGGGTGCTGGGCGTCGTGCGCCGCCTGAACAAGGTGTCGAGCGAGGAGGTCGAGGCCGGCATGTCGATCATCGCGGATCGCGTGGTTCCGGTCACGCTGCATGCGGTTCGGCAGGCCAAGGACGACATGGGCTTCGTCGTCGACGGCATCGACGTGTCGACGATGGGCGCGCGCTTTCACGGGCTCTATCTGCCGCCGCCGTCGCGGCCGGACAAGCCACTCGCGGTCAAGACCCTGATCGTGCCCACGCAGGAGTACTCCGAGGGCCGCAGCGTGATACTGACGACCGGCCGCTCCGTCTACACGGTGGCATTGCGCCACCTGGTCGAGCAGCGCGCCGACTGGAGCTGGTGCGCGATCCAGATCGTCGAGAAGAAGAGCCGAATCTGACGTCCGCGAATTGCACGGGCGGGCTTCGCCCCGCCGCGCAATTCGCGCCCGAAGCTTTCCGTGCTGATGTCACTCGACCACAAATCGCTTCGCGATTTGTGGTTGGTCAATCCTGCGGCCGGAACTTGAGGGTAAGCGCGCGCTGGAACAGCTCGGAGCGCTCGGGCCGCGGCAGCGGCGACGACTTGAGGATCGCCCGCTGTACGGCGTCGTCGTACGCGCGGCTGCCGCTCGACTTGACGAGCTTCGTGTCGATGATCTCGCCGGTCGGCAGCTGCACGACCTCGAAGATCGCCTCGGGGTTGCCGGGCAGGTCCGCCGGGACGATCACGTTGCCCTTCACCTTGGCCTGGATGCGCCGGATCCAGTCGGCCTCGGCCTTCGAGCGCGCGGCGGCGTCGGCGGATTGCTGTGCGCGCACCTGGGCTTCGCGCTCGGCCTGCGCGCGCAGCTCGCGCGCCTCGCGCTCGGCCTGCGCCCGCAGCGCAGCGGTCTCGCGCTGCTGGCGCTCCTTCGCCTCGGCGGCGCGCTTCTCTTCGGCCTTGCGCTTTTCCTCGGCTTCCTTTGCCTCGCGCGCCTTCTTCTCCGCGTCCGCACGGCGCTCGGCCTCGGCCTTTTTCCGGCGTTCCTCCTCCTGCTTCGCCTTGAGCGCGATCTCGGCGGCGCGCGGGTCCGGCTTCTCGACGACCGGCGCCGGCTTCGGTGGCGGCGGCGCGGGCTTCGGCTCGGGGTCGGGCGGGGGCGGAGGCGGCGGCACCGGCACCGGCACCGGCTGGGCGATGGGCGCCTTGACCGGCGGCGCGTAGAGTTCGGCGGTCACAGGCTCGGGCGTGCGGCTCTGCCATTGCACGGAGAAGACGAGCACGGCGAGAAAGGAGAGCTGCACGGCTACCGCGAGCAGCAGCGCCCACCACTTGCCGGTCGTGCGCCGCGGCTGCCGCGGCCGTTCCGGTTTCGCCATCGCCGCGTCGGCCCTCGCGCGCTACGTCGCCGGCGGGCGGGCGAGCAGGCCCACCTTCTTCACGCCGTTGCGTTGCAGGAGGTCGAGCACCGAGAGCACGTCCTCGTAGCGCGCGCTCTTGTCGGCGGCGATGACCACCGGCTGCTCCTGCCTTGCCTGCCGCGCGAGGACGCGGGCGACCAGCTCGTCGCGCGTGACGCGCGCGGCCGGCGTGTTGGCGGCCTGGTCGCGCAGCCACAGCGAGTTGTCGTTGCGCAGCGTGACCTCGAGCGGCTGCACGGGTGTCGTGAGCTTGCTGCCCACCGACGGCAGTTCGATCTCGCCGGGGCTCACCAGCGGCGCCGTGACCATGAAGATCACGAGCAGCACCAGCATCACGTCGATGTAGGGCACGACGTTGATCTGGTTGATCGACTTGCGTGGGCGGCGCATGGGTCAGTTGGCAGTTGGCAGTTGGCAATTGGCAGCGGCAACCGTGATTCCGGGGGCGGCGCATTGAGCGCCGACGTGTCGTTTCGTCATGGCCGTGCGGGCGGACACCGGCGCCACTGTCACCTGTTCACCCCCCTGCCGCTGCAGGATGTTCGAGAACTCCTCGATGAACGTCTCGTAGCGCGTCGCCAGCCGGTCGACGTCGTGCGTGTAGCGGTTGTAGCCGATGACGGCGGGAATCGCGGCGAACAGGCCGATCGCGGTGGCGATCAGCGCCTCGGCGATGCCGGGGGCGACGCTCACCAGCGTGGCCTGCGCGACGTTGGCGAGCCCGCGGAACGCGTTCATGATCCCCCACACGGTGCCGAAGAGGCCGATGTAGGGCGACACCGAGCCGACCGTGGCAAGACCGGACAGGTTGGCTTCCAGCGCGTCGATCTCCCGCTGGTACGTGGCGCGCATCGCCCGGCGCGCGGAGTCGAGCGTGACCGCCGACGAACTGCCCTGCTTGCGGTGCTTCGCGTACTCGCGGAAGCCCGCCGTGAAGATGTGCTCCATGCCGCCGCCGGTGCGCGCCGCTGCGGTCCGCTGGTAGAGGTCCGCGAGATCGCCGCCCTTCCAGAATTCGTCCTCGAACCGGTTGGTGTCCCGGGCGGCGCGGCGCAACTGGAACAGCTTGAGGAAGATCTGCCACCAGGACCACAGCGACAGCAGCACGAGCAGCACCATCACGGCCTGCACGACCACGGACGCCTGCACGATCAGGGTGATGAACGACAGGTCGGCGTGCACGTTCAAGCGGGGTTCTCCATCCTCGTGGCCAGCAGGGCCGGAATGCGTGCCGGACGCCAGCGCGCGCTGTCGACGCACGCGAGCGTCACGCGCGCCGACGTGAGCACGTCGTCGCCGCGGCGGATTTCCTGCCGCGCGACGAGCCGGGCCGGGCCGCGGTCGAGCGGTTCGACCGTCACGTCCAGCCAATCGTTCAGTCGCGCCGGTTGCCGGAAGTCGATCTCGCAGCGGTGGACCACGAACACGACGCCATGCTCGCGCTCGAACTGCGCGAGCGGGAAGCCGAGCGCTTCCAGCCACTCGGTCCGGGCGCGCTCCATGAACTTGAGGTAGTTGGCGTAGTAGACGACGCCGGCGGCATCGGTATCCTCGTAGTAAACGCGGACCGCGAAGCGATAGGGTCGGAGAGGTTCCCCCCCGAGCGACGCTGCGCGCCGCCCCCCAGGGAGCCCTGGGGCGCGGCGCGGGTGGTCCCCGGCGCCCCCCCCAGGGGCGAGCGCCTGGGCGCCCGGGCGCGCCTGGGCGGCGCGGGTGTGGTCCCCCCCGAGCGACGCTGCGCGCCGCTCCCCCCCAGGGGGCGAGCGCCTTGGGGCGGCCCGGCGGCGCTCATCCGCGCCTATTCCTGCCCGAACAGGTCGGCACCGTCCGGACCGGGTGGTGTGAGCCCGAAGTGCTTGTACGACAGCGCGGTCGCCACGCGGCCGCGCGAGGTCCGCTGCAGGAAGCCCTGCTGGATCAGGAACGGCTCGAGCACGTCCTCGATCGTGTCGCGCTCCTCGCCGATCGCCGCTGCAAGGTTGTCGACGCCGACCGGTCCGCCCGCGAACTTCGCGAGCACCGCGTGCAGCAGCTTGCGGTCCATCACGTCGAGCCCGCGCCCGTCGACGTCGAGCATCGACAGCGCGGCGTCGGCCACGGCGCGCGTGACCTCGCCGGTGCCCTTCACTTCGGCGAAGTCGCGCACGCGGCGCAGCAGCCGGTTGGCAATGCGCGGCGTGCCGCGCGCGCGGCGCGCGATCTCGCGCGCACCGTCGGGATGAACCGTGATCCCGAGCAGCGCGGCGGAGCGGACGACGATGCGGGTCAGCTCGTCGGCGTTGTAGAACTCGAGCCGCGCAACGATGCCGAAGCGGTCGCGCAGCGGGTTGGTCAGCATGCCGGCGCGGGTCGTCGCGCCGACCAGCGTGAACGGCGGCAGGTCGAGCTTCACGCTGCGCGCGGCGGGGCCCTCGCCGATCATGATGTCGATCTGGAAGTCCTCGAGCGCCGGGTACAGGATTTCCTCGACGACCGGCGACAGCCGGTGGATCTCGTCGATGAACAGCACGTCGCGCGGCTCGAGGTTCGTGAGCAGCGCCGCGAGGTCGCCCGGACGCTCCAGCACCGGCCCCGACGTCTGGCGCAGGTTGACGCCCAACTCGTGCGCGACGATGTGCGACAGCGTCGTCTTGCCGAGGCCCGGAGGCCCGAACAGCAGCACGTGGTCGAGCGCCTCGCCGCGCCTGCGCGCCGCCTCGATGAAGATCGAGAGCTGCTCGCGGATCTTCTCCTGCCCGACGTACTCGGCGAGGCCGCGCGGCCGCAGCGCGCGCTCGATCACTTCCTCCTGTGCGCTCGCCGGGCGCGCGGTGACCACGCGGTTCAGGGCGTCGGACTCGATGGCCATGGCGGAATTCTAGTCCCTCGCCCGCGCCGCGCGGGCCGAGCCCCGGCGGGTCGTCGGCGCGACCTTCGTCGCGACGGACCGCCGCCGGACGTAAAGCGTCTTCTTCGCTTCCGCGACGGTCGCGCCGTCCGCAGCGACGATCAGCACGCGGAACGTCGGCTCGTGCCGCGCGCCGCCTGCCGTCGCGCGCCGCGCGCGCGCGATCGCCGCGGCCGACAGGCGGAAGCGCGCGAACACCGGACCGCGTCCCGGCCGCACGTACCGGATCGATCCCGCCTTGTCCCAGACGACGTAGTCCGGGCCGAGATTGCGCAGCATCATCAGCGCGAAGAACGGGTCGGTCATCGCGTACATCGAGCCGCCGAACTGCGTGCCGAAGTAATTGCGGTTATAGACATGGAGTGCGAGCGTGACGTCGACCTCGCGGAAGTCCGCCGACATGCGGGTGACGCGGATGCCGGCGCCGGCGAACGGCGGCCACAGATTCATCGCGCGCCGCAGCACACCGGATGGGATCGCGACCTTGGGCAGGAGGCCCTGGCGGGCGGACGACATGGCGGCGCTACCCCTTCGCGAGGAGCTTCAGCGCATGGCGGATGCCGTCACCGACGGCCAGTCCTTCGGGCACCTGCTTGACGGCCGCCACGGCCTCCTTGTCGCTGTAGCCCAGCGCGAGCAGCGCGTGCAGCACGTCGCTGGACGCGGGCGGCGCGCGATGGACGCCGGCGGCGGTCGTGAGGTCCGCGCCCAGCTTGTCCTTGAGTTCGAGCAGCAGGCGCTCGGCGGTCTTCTTGCCGATGCCGGGGATCTTCGTCAGTCGCCCCGTCTCCTGCAGCGTGACGGCCTGCGCAAGCTCGGCGACCGACAGACCCGAGAGCACCGACAGCGCGATGCGCGCGCCGATGCCGCTGATCTTCAGCAGCTGCCGGAACGCACGCCGCTCGTTCTCGCTGCCGAACCCGTACAGCAGGTGCGCATCCTCGCGCACCACGAGGTGCGTGAACAGCGTCGCGCGCTCGCCGGTGGCAGGCAGGTTGTAGAACGTGCTCATCGGCACGTCGACCTCGTACGCGACGCCGTTGACGTCGAGCAGCAGCTGCGGAGGATTCTTCTCGACGAGGACCCCGGTGAGGCGACCGATCATGGCTGCGGATTATGGCACGCGCGGCAGCGGCGCCAGGTGCGCCGCGACCTCCGCCAGCGAGGCGAGCACGAGCGGCGTGAGCGCGGCCAGGTCGGCGGACGGCGCGTGCAGGTCGGGCACCATGATCGGCGTCATGCCCGCCGCGAGTGCCGCGCGGACCCCGGGCTCGGAGTCCTCGAGCACGAGGCAGCGCGGCGCCGGCTCGCCCAGCCGCTGCGCGGCGGCGAGGAAGATGTCGGGGGCGGGCTTGCCGCGCGCCACTTCGTCGCCACCGACCAGCGCGACGAAGCGCGGCGCCAGCGACGTGAGCTCCAGCTTGGCCAGCGCGCGGTCGCGGCGCGTGGACGTCGCGACGGCCTTGGGAATGCCTTCCGCCTCCAGCCATTCGAGCAGGTCAAGGAGGCCGGGCTTCAACGCGATGCCCTCGCGCGCGACGATCGCGTCGTACGCGACGTGCCACGCGCGCATCAGCTCGACGGTCGGGAAGTCGTCGCCGTAGTGCGTGGCAATGATCGCCTGGCAGTCGCGGAAGTTGCGGCCGACCATCGGCTGTGTGAGCGCCAGGTCGAACTCGACGCCGAGTGCTGCGGCCGCGTCCACCCACGCCCGCGGCGCCAGCCGCTCGGTGTCGAGCATCAGGCCGTCCATGTCGAAGATGACGGCGGCGGGGCGGTGCGCCGGTCGCGGGGCGCGCGTCATCGCACGTAGCGGCCGGCGCGACGCCGGTAGCCGGCCGCGCGCAACTCGCCCACGCCCGTGCTGCCGTGCGCGTGGCAGATCGCGCAGGCGAGCGCGTCGGCCGCGTCCGGCGACGGCGCACCGGGCAGCTGCAGCAGCCGGCGCACCATTTCCTGGACCTGGGGCTTCAGCGCGCGCCCCTTGCCCACGACCGCTTGCTTCACCTGCCCGGCCGTGTACTCGTGCACCGGCAGTCCGGCCAGCACGGCGGCCGCGATCGCCGCACCGCGCGCCTGTCCCAGCAGCAGCGTGGAGTTCGGGTTCACGTTGACGAACACGCGCTCGACCGCCACCTCGGTCGGCCGCTCCTCGGCGATCACGTGCGCCAGGTCGCGGGCGATCACGCCGAGACGCACCGGAAGGCTGTCGCCGCTCGCGCGGATGCAGCCGCTCGTCACGTAGGTCAGCTTGTTGCCCTGCTGCACCAGCAGCCCGAATCCCGTCACCCGGAGCCCCGGGTCGATGCCCAGGATGCGGCGCTCGGGCGCGGCGGCGGGCAAGGACGGCGCCGCTCAAGCGTCGGCGAACACCGCCGACGTGTAGACGTCCTGCACGTCGTCGAGCGACTCGAGCGCGTCGATGAGCTTCTGCATCCGCACGGCGTCCTCGCCGGTCATCTCGACCTCGGTGGACGGCTTCATCGTGACCTCGGCGAGCTCCGGCACGAACCCCGCCTTCGCCAGCGCGTCCTTCACCGACACGAAGTCGTAGGGGCCGGTGATCACCTCGAGGCTGCCGTCGTCGTTGGCGACGACGTCGTCGGCGCCGGCGTCGAGCGCGGCCTCCATCAGCTTGTTCTCGTCCGTCCCGGGCGCGAACACGAGCTGCCCGCAGTGCTTGAACAGGAACGCGACGGAGCCGTCGGTGCCGAGGTTGCCGCCGTGCTTGGAGAACGCGTGGCGCACGTCGGCCACCGTGCGCGTGCGGTTGTCGGTCATGCAGTCGACGATGACCGCGGCGCCGTTGATGCCGTAGCCCTCGTAGCGGATCTCCTCGTAGCTGACGCCTTCGAGGTCACCCGCCCCGCGCTTGGTGGCACGCTCGATCGTGTCCTTCGGCATGTTCTGGCCCGTCGCCTTGTCGACGGCGAGCCGCAGCCGCGGATTCATCGACGCGTCCGCGCCGCCCAGCCGCGCGGCGACGGTGATCTCCTTGATGAGGCGCGTGAAGATCTTGCCGCGCTTCGCGTCGGTCGCCGCCTTCTTGTGCTTGATGTTCGCCCACTTGCTGTGCCCGGCCATGGCGTTTGTGTCCCGCTCTTTCGCTCTTCAGCAAACGCAAAATTATACCGCCGCGAGGGACAGGAGCCGGCCTCGCATGCGCCGACGTTCAGCCAGGCAGTCGGCGCGTATGCGCGCGCTCCGAACCGGGAGCGAAGCCCCCCCCGGGACCCCCTTCACGGGGCGCAGCCAGGCTGCGAACGGCGCGTCCGCGCGAAGTGGCGGGATGCCGACGCGCCGCGGATTCGCAACCCCAGTCCGTCCAAGGAGGCAACGGCGCGCTTCGTTGCCTTTGCCGCGCGGAAACCGCCCGGCCGCCCGAAGGTTTTCGCGCTGACGTGTCTCGCAGACGTCAAATCAGCCCCTGCTGCGAAAGGAACTTCTGCAGCACCTGCAGCCGGACCTCGGCGTCGTTGATCTCCAGCATGCTCTGCTTGATCGACAGCGGCAGCGGCAGCAGCTCGGCCAGCCGGTAGCCGACCCACGACGCGTCCGCGTAGTCGCGCTCGGCGGGGAAATTCTGCGGCCCGACGCGCGCGGCGATCAGCTCGAGCAGGCTCGCGAGCGGCTGGTAGGTCTCGGCCAGCTTCACCGCAGGCTCGTTGGCGAGCGGAGACACCTCGGCGGTGACGAGACCCGCCGGCGCCAGCGACTGGCTGCGCACCTGGAAGCGTGACTCGCCGCGCGTTGCCAGGTGCAGGATCCCGAGCTGCGGCACGTCCCAGTCGACGATGCGCGCGAGCGTGCCCACGTTTGCGATCTCGGGCGCCGCGTCGCCGGCGGCGGCCACTTCCTCGCCCTGGGTGATCAGGCACACGCCGAACGGGCGGCCCTCCTTCAGGCAGGCCTTGGCGAGGTCGATGTAGCGCTGCTCGAACACCTTGATCGGCAGCAGGCCGCCGGGGAACAGCACGGTCTTCAGCGGGAACAGCGCGAGCGGATGCGATCCGCGGCGCGCGGCGCGCGTGCCGAACGGCCACATCAGGCGGTGTCCGCGCCGCCGTGGGGCGGGGCGGCCTCGCCCCAGCGCGGCACGAGGTCGTGCGGGACGCGCAGCTGGTCGAGCACGCGCGCGACGACGAAGTCGACGACGTCGGCGACCGTCGTCGGGTGCGTGTAGAAGCCGGGCGAGGGCGGCAGGATCACGGCGCCGGCGCGGGCGAGCGTGAGCATGTTGCCCAAGTGGATCGCCGACAGCGGGGTCTCCCGCGGCACCAGCACCAACGGCCGGCGCTCCTTCAGCATCACGTCGGCCGCACGCTCGATCAGGTTGTCGGCGAGGCCGTTGGCGATCGCGCCCAGCGTGCCCATGCTGCACGGGCACACCGCCATCGCGTCGGCGGGATTGGAGCCGGACGCGATCGGTGCGAGCCAGTCCTCGCGCGCGTGCACGGTGATCTGGCCGGCGGCGGCGCCGTAGCGCTCGGCGAACATGCGCGCGGCCTCGCGCGGCTGCGCCGACAGCGTCAGTCCGCACTCCTGCTTCGCGACGACCTGCGCGGCCGGCGAGTACAGCAGCGCGACACGGCAGCCGGCGGCGACCACGCACTCGAGCAGGCGCAGGCCGTACGGCATGCCGGAGGCGCCGGTGAAGGCGAGCGTGACGGAGCGGGGCGCGCTCATCGGCCGATGGTAACGCGAGCGGGCGCGCTCGCCGGGCTACCTTCGCACTGCGCGCTCCGGCTCATTGGACACCTCGGCCCACGGGGCGGCACTTCGGGCTCATCCCAGCTCGCGGTGGCGGACCAGCACCTGGTACCGGCCGCGGAACGCGGCCGCCAGCCGCTCGGCGAGGTAGACGGAGCGGTGGCGGCCGCCCGTGCAGCCGATCGCCACCGTCAGGTAGTTGCGGTTGTCCCGCGCGTAGTCGGGCAGCCAGCTCGCGACGAAGTGGTAGATGTCGCCGTACATGCGCTCGACCTCGGGGTAGCCCTCGAGGAACGCGACGACCGGCGCGTCGCGCCCGGTCAGCGGCGAGAGCTCGCGCTCGTAGTGTGGGTTCGGCAGGCAGCGCGCGTCGAAGACGAGGTCGGCGTCGAGCGGCACGCCGTGCTTGAAGCCGAACGACTCGAACAGCAGCGTCAGCTGCGTCGGGTCGACGGCGATGAAGTCCTTGATCCATCGGCGCAGCGCCGCGGCCGAGAGGTCGCTCGTGTCGAAAGCGAAGCCCAGCTCGCGCGCCTCCGCGAGCAGCACGCGCTCGTGCTCGATCGCCTCCGTCAGCGTGCGCGAGTCGCTGGAGAACGGGTGGCGCCGGCGGGTCTCCGAGAAGCGCTTGACCAGCGTGTCGGTCTTGGCGTCCAGGTAGAGGAAGCGGACGGTCCAGCCGGCGCCCTTCAACATCGACATCGCGGCGCCGAGCTCGGGCAATCCGGGCCCGGTCTTCACGTCCAGCGCGACGGCGACCCGCGCCTGCCCGCTGCGCGCCAGGTTGGCCGCCGTCTCCACGAGCATCGACGGCGGCAGGTTGTTGATCGCGTGGTAGCCCGAGTCCTCGAGCGCCGCCAGCGCGACGCTCTTGCCCGAGCCCGACACCCCGCCGATCAGCAGCAGGTCCATCCGCGGCGTCAGCCGCCATCCTCCATGAGCTTCTGCTGCCGTTCGATGAATTCCTTCGTGCTGTCGATCCCGCGCTGGTTGAGCACGAAGTTGCGCACGGCAGCCTCGACCAGCACGGCGAGGTTGCGGCCGGCGGCCACGGGGATGGTCACCTTGCGGATCGGCACCGACAGCACGTCCTGGTACGTAGCGTTGACCTGCAGGCGGTCGAGGTCGGTGAAAGCCTCGTGGCCGTGGTCTTCGAGGTGCACGATGAGCTTGAGCAGCTTGCGCGGCCGCACGGCCGTCTCGCCGAAGATCGTCCGGATGTTGAGGACGCCGATGCCGCGGACCTCGAGGAAGTCGCGCAGCACCGCGGGGCAGCGGCCCTCGATCGTGTCGGGCGAGATCCGGTAGAGCTCGACGATGTCGTCGGCGACCAGGCCGTTGCCGCGCGAGATCAGCTCCAGCGCGAGCTCGCTCTTGCCGATCGCCGACGCGCCGGTGATGAGCACACCCATCTCCAGCACGTCGAGGAAGACGCCGTGCAGCGTCGTCGACTCGGCGAGCACGCGCGCCAAGTAGAGCCGGATGACGTCGACCAGGTGCGGCGAAGGCTGCGGCGACGTGAACAGCGCGACGTGGTGGCCGTTGCACTGGTCCAGAACGTACTCGGGCACTTCCTCGCCGTTGGCGACGACGACGGCAATGAGTTCGGGCGTGAACAGCCGGGCGACCAGGCGCTCCGCGTTCTCGCGCGGCAGCCCGCGCAGGTACGTGCACTCGGCGGCGCCCAGGATCTGCAGCCGGAACGGGTGGATCAGATTCATGTGGCCGACCTGGCCCACGGTCGGCTTCAGCTCCGCGTCGGACGTCAGCACGCGGTTGCCGCCCTGGCGGCCCCCCTTCCAGTGCAGCCCCAGCCGTTCGTAGTTGTCGTCGAACAGCCGCTGGACGCTGACCTGGCGCAGCGCGGCGTCGGAGTTCACCTGGCGGTCTCCCGCGGTCGCGGCGTGCGCGGCGTCATCGCGTCCGCCCGGCGCCTAGCGGGCAGGCTGCCAGGCGCGAAAGAGCGCAATGAGGCCGTCGGCATCCCGGGCGCCGCCCAACTTTTCGCGGAACTCGCGCTCCGAGAACATCTGCGCGAGCTCGGACAGGAGCTGCAGGTGCAGGTCGGTCGCCTGCTCGGGCACCAGCAGCACGAACACCTGCGAGACCGGCTTGCCGTCCGGGGCGTCGAACGGGACCGGCTGCTTCAGCCGCAGGAACGCTCCGCGTGCGACCTTCAGGCCCTTGATCCGGCCGTGCGGGATCGCGACGCCCTGGCCCAGGCCGGTCGAGCCCAGCTTCTCGCGTGCGGCCAGGCTGCCGGCCACCGCGGCGCCGTCCAGGGCGGCACCGGACGCGAACAGTGACCCGGCCACCTCGAACAGGCGAGCCTTGGTCGGGGCCTCGACGTCGAGCGCGATGTTGGAGGCGGAGAGCAGGTCGGCGATCTGGTTCATCGGGGCGGGGAGGCTAGGGCGGTCGGGGATCCCCGGGGAAGCGAAACGGCGGGAGGCAGGTTCGCGGGCTCCCGCCGGCACCGGCGAACCGGGCGATGATACGCGCGTGGCTACTCGGCGGGCTGGCCCGGCGGCACGCCCGTCGCCAGCGTGTGGTCGATGACGTCGCGGTCGGCGCGGTGGGCAGACACCTTCTCCTTGTGCTTCAACACCTGCCGGTCGAGCTTGTCGGACAGCGCGTCGATCGATGCGTACATGTCGGGCTCGATGGCCTCGGCGTGGATCTGGTGGCCGCGCAGGTGGACATTGGCCTCGGCCCGGTGCCGCAGCTTGTCCACGGACAGAACCACATTGACGTCGATCACGTGGTCGAAGTGCCGCGTCACCCGGTCGAGCTTGGCCACGACGTAGGCGCGGATGGCGGGGGTGACGTCGAGGTGAACGCCAGTGAGATTCAGATTCATCAAGCTCTCCTCTTCGGGGCAACTATCCTACTGCATCCGCGCAAGTTTCGCGCCAGCCCTCGCCACGGACCGCCCGGGGCCGGCCGCTAGATCGCCCGGCGCAGGTTGACGGGGGGAATCGACAGCGCCTCCCGGTACTTGGCGATGGTCCGCCGGGCGACGATGATCCCCTGGTCGCCCAGCAACTCGGCGATCCGGCTGTCGGTCAGCGGCGTCTTCGGGTTCTCCGCAGCGATCAACTGCTTGATCAGCGCGCGGATGGCCGTCGCCGACGCGGCGCCGCCGGTGTCGGTCGCGACGTGGCTGCCGAAGAAGTACTTGAGCTCGAACGTGCCGCGCGGCGTCAGCATGTATTTCTGCGTCGTCACCCGCGAAATGGTCGACTCGTGCAGGTCGAGCATGTCGGCGATCTCGCGCAGCACCATCGGCCGCATCGCGACCTCGCCGTGCTCGAAGAAGCGGCGCTGACGCTCGACGATCGCCTGCGCGACGCGCAGGATCGTCTCGAAGCGCTGCTGCACGTTGCGGATCATCCACTTCGCTTCCTGCAGCTGCGCGGCGAGCTGCTGGTTCGACGCGTCGCGGTTGCGGGTCAGGATGTCCGCGTAGATGCGGTTCAGCCGCAGCTTGGGCATCGCCGCCTCGTTGAGCGAGGCGACCCATTGGTTGCGCACCTTGCGCACGACGACGTCCGGGATCACGTAGTTCGCCTCGTCCTTCGCGAACGACGCGCCCGGACGCGGGTTCAGGCTGCGAATCAGCTCGCGCACGGATTTGACGCACGCCTCGTCGCAGTGGAGGACGCGGCGCAGCTTCGTGAAATCGCGCGCGGCCAGCAGCGGCAGATGGCCCTCGACGACTTTCAGCGCTTCCGCGCGGTACGGCGTGTCCTCGGGCAGGGCCTTCAGCTGCAGCGCCAGGCACTCGGCCGGGCCGCGCGCGCCCACGCCGGCCGGCTCGAAACTCTGCAGGTAGGCAAGGCCGATGTTCAGTTCCTCGGGCTCGAGCGCGTCGTGCTCCGAGAACATGTCCGCGAGCTCGTCGAGCGACGACGTGAGGTAGCCGTCGTCGTCGAGCGCGTCGATCAGCGCCGCCACGACCTGCCGATCGCGCAGCGACAGCGTGGAGAGCGCGAGCTGGCCCATCAGGTGATCGCGCAGCGAGCTCGAGGCCACCTGCTGCGGCGCGAAGTCGTCGTCGTCCGTCGAGCCGCTGCCGCCGCCCCAGTCGGAGTCGCCGCTGCCGCCCGCGTAATCGGCGAAATCCGTGACGTCGGGCAGGTCGTCGCGCGTGGGCGCGGTGTCCACGCCGGCCATGCCCTCGGACTCGCCTTCGCCTTCGTCCTCGCGCGACACGCGCTCCGCCGGCGCGGGCGCCGTTCCTGCGACCGGGAACTCCTGCGGCGGCGTCTCGTCGTCGCCTTCCTCGCGCTCGAGCAGCGGGTTCTCCTGCAGCATCCGGTCCACCTCGGCGTTGAGCTCGAGCGTGGACAGCTGCAACAGCCGTATCGACTGCTGCAGCTGCGGCGTGAGCGTGAGGTGCTGGGTAAGCTTGAGCTGGAGCGTCTGTTTCATCGCGCGAACGATTCAGTCAGAGCCGGAAGTGCTCGCCCAGATAGACCTTGCGGACGTCCTCATTATAGACAATCTCGCCCGGCACGCCCGAGGCCAGGACCCGCCCCTCGTTGATGATATACGCCCGGTCGCAGATGCCCAGTGTCTCGCGCACGTTGTGGTCGGTGATCAGGACGCCGATGCCGCGCTCCTTGAGGAAGCCGATGATCTTCTGGATGTCGAGCACGGCGATCGGGTCGACGCCCGCGAACGGCTCGTCGAGCAGGATGAACCGCGGGCGCGTGGCGAGCGCACGCGCGATCTCGCAGCGGCGCCGCTCGCCGCCGGACAGCGACACGGCGGGGGCGTCGGCGAGGTGCGAGATCGACAGGTCCTCCAGCAGCGCGTCGAGCCGGTTCGCCTGCGTGTCGGGGTCGAGGTCCTGCAGCTCGAGAATTGCCCGCACGTTCTCGGCGACCGTGAGCTTGCGGAAGATCGAGGCCTCCTGCGGCAGGTACGACAGCCCGCGCCGCGCCCGCTGGTGGATCGGCAGTCGCGACAGGTTCTCGCCGTCGAGCTCGATGCGTCCGCCGTCCGCCGCCACGAGGCCCACGATCATGTAGAAGCACGTGGTCTTGCCGGCACCGTTGGGCCCCAGCAGGCCGATAACCTCGCCGCTCGCGACGTCGAGCGACACGTCGTGCACGACCGTGCGCGCCTTGTAGCGCTTCTGCAGCTTCGCCGCGCGGAGCTCGCTCACGGCGGCCCCTGCGGCGGACCCATGCGGGCGACCATGCCGCGAACGGGGCCATGACGCGTGGAGGTCATTGCGGACCTCAGCACTGCCGCCGGGTTCGGCGCGTCGGTTTCGGCGCGTCGGTCCGCGGCAATCGCGCGGCGACGCGCGGCCTCCGACCGGCCGGTGGCGCGCGATCCTTTCGCGTGTCGGCCGCCACCATCGCGTGCGGACGCGCGCTTCGCGCCTGGGCTTCGCCCCGCCCGCTCAGGCGTGCTCCGCGCCTCCCTCGGCTTCGCCTCGGCCGCCGCGCTCATTTCGGACCTCCTTGAACCGACGTGCCGTGCGCGGGTTCGGCGCGTCGGTCCGCGGCAATCGCGCGGCGACGCGCGCTGCGCGCCTCCCTCGGCTTCGCCTCGGCCGCCGCGCTCATTTCGCGGGCGCGATCTCGGTCGAAGGCGCGAGTGTCAGCGGAGCGGCCTTGCCGGCGGGCCCCTTGGCCGGTCCCTTGCCGGGCAGCGCGTCGCTCTTCGGCTGGAAGATGCCGCGCACGCGGTCGCTGCGGCCCGGCTCGACGGGCACGGGCGCCCCTGGCGCGCGCCCCTCCGCCTTGAAAAGTTCGGTGGCCGCGTTGTACGAGATGTAGTTGCTCCGGATCTCGTCGGTGCCGCGTTTCAGGATGGCGTTGTCGAACAGCTCGAGCTGTTCCTTCTGCCCGTCGTACTCTGCCCGCTGCGCCCAGCCCTCGTAGTACCCTTCCGCGTCGTCGCGCTTCTGGCGGAACGCGAGCGGCTTGCCGAACGCGGTCGCCGACAGCGAGTTGTCCGGGTTCTGCCGGAAGTCGATGCGGTCGGCCTTGATGGTCAGCGTGCCCTGCGTGATCACGACGTTGCCGCGCAGCACGCCGGTGCGCTTCTCGTAGTTGACCTCGCCGTCGTCCGACGTGAACGTGATCGGCTTCTCGCGGTCCGCCTTCTCCGCGTGGGCGGCGACCGTGGCGAGCGCGATGGCGAGCGCCATCGACGTGCGGGCGAGGAGGGGGCTTCGGATCACTTCGGCAGGGCTTGCGGTTGCAGCGTGCCGCGGACGCCCGACTTGAACTTGAGCGTCCTGGCCTTGTGGTCGAGCTCGAACCCGACGGCGTTGATTATTCCACGCGGCTCCTCGATCGTCACCGCCTTGTCGGTGCGCGCGATCTCGTCGTCCGGGATCACCAGCAGGTGCTCGGTGGTCACGACGACCGGCCCCGCCGGCGCCTCGCCGGGGCGCGTCGGCCCCGCCTCGCGCACGGCGCGCACGCCGCCGGCGAACGTGACCGACTTGCGGTCGCCGGTGAGCGTGCCCACGCGCGCCGACACGCGCATTCCCGGCTTGCCCGCCTCGGTCTGCGCCAGCGCAGGCTCGGTGATCTCCATCGTCTGGTCGTCGCCGTAGTGCACGGCGCGCTTGCCGGCGATCGACTGCTTCGGCCGGCCCTGCGCGTCGAGCGAGACGGCGCGGAAGCCCTCGACGAAGAGGTCGGGATCGTGCCGTTGGGAGCCGTCGCGCCGTGGCTGCGGCGGCTGCACCTGCGCGTCGAGCCAGTACGTGAGCGCCGCGAGGCCGCCCAGCAGAAACACCGGCGTCCAGGCAGTGAGCCGGTCGAGCAGCGTGCGGGCGCGCGCGTCGCGGGACATATCCGTTGCTCGTCAGGCGGCGCGCGGCGGGACGCCGGCGAACGGGAGGCCCTGCGCCGCGAGGATCAGCTCGGCCAGCTCCCGGACCGCGCCGCTGCCGCCGTCGCGCGCAGTAACGTGGTGCGCGCGCTCGCGCACGGTTGCCGGCGCGTGCGGCACGGTCACCGCGAAGCCGCAGGCCTCGAACACCGGCACGTCGGGCAGGTCGTCGCCCATGTGCGCGCAGACGTCCGGCGCGAAGGAGAGCTTGTGCCGCAGTCCGTTCCACGCGGTTAGCTTGTCGGACGCGTCGACGATCACGTGCACGACGCCCAGCCGGCGCGCGCGGTGCATGACGGCCGGTGCCGCGCTGCCGGTGATCCACGCGACGGCGATGCCCGCGCGCGCGAGCAGGTGGAGGCCCACACCGTCGAGCGCCGAGAACGCCTTCATCTCGTGACCGTGGTCGTCGACGTAGATGCGCCCGTCGGTGAGCACGCCGTCGACGTCGCAGGTGAGCAAGCGCACGCGTCGCGCGCGCGCCAAAGCATCCGTGCCCATCTAGACGATCCTCGCGCGGAAGAGGTCGTGCAGGTGCAGCGCGCCCACGAGCCGGCGCTGCCCGTCGACGACGAGCAGCTGCGACACCTTGGGCGGCGTCTCCATCGCCTCCACGCAGTCGACGGCGAGCCGCCCGGGCGCGACCATCCGTGGATTGCGCGTCATCAGCTGCGCGATCTTCACCGCGGCCACGTCGCGCACCTGGTCGAGGCAGCGGCGCAGGTCGCCGTCGGTGAAGATGCCCTCGACACGTCCGTCGCCGTCGACGATCGCCGTCATGCCCATGCCCTTGCGGCTCATCTCGACGATCGCGTCGGCCAGCGTGGTTGTGGCCGGCGACACGGGCAGCGCGTCGCCGGTGCGCATGATGTCGGACACGCGCGTGAACAGCCGCCGGCCGAGGGATCCGCCCGGGTGCGACCGCGCGAAGTCCTCCGCCGAGAATCCGCGCGCCTCGAGCAGCGCCAGCGCGAGCGCGTCGCCCAGCGCGAGCGCAGCGGTGGTGCTGGCGGTCGGCGCGAGGCCCAGCGGGCACGCCTCGGCGTCGACGGCCGCGTCGAGGTGGACGTCGGCCGCCTGCGCGAGCGAGCTCTGCTCGTTGCCGGTCAGCGCGACGATCGCGGCGCCCTCGCGCTTCAGGTGCGGCAGCAGCGACACGAGCTCGTCGGTCTCGCCGGAGTTCGACAGCACGACGACGACATCGTCGGGCGTGATCATGCCGAGGTCGCCGTGCGCGGCCTCGCTTGCGTGCACGAAGAACGCCGGCGTCCCCGTCGACGCGAGGGTGGCCGCGAGCTTGCGCGCGACGTGGCCGGACTTGCCGATGCCCGACACGACGACGCGACCCCGGCAGTTGAGGATCAGCGTCAGCGCGGCGACGAACGGCGCGCCGAGCCGCTCCGCGAGCGCAGTGATGGCCGCGGCCTCGGTGGCGAGCACCTGCCGCGCGCGGGCGAGCGCGCGCGCCGGGTCCACCGCCCCCAAGGCCGTGTCCGCCATCGCCTCCGTCACCCGGCTCCCCATCGGGCAAGTATAGCGCCGCCCCCTTGGCGACACCCGGAACCTCGCTGCCGGCGTT
This sequence comes from Betaproteobacteria bacterium, assembly GCA_016716425.1. Lineage (GTDB taxonomy): Bacteria > Pseudomonadota > Gammaproteobacteria > Burkholderiales > Casimicrobiaceae > VBCG01. The sequence goes on along the minus strand of JADJWJ010000007.1, from coordinate 36,339 downwards.
CGACGCGGGCGCGCCCAGGCGGCGGTGTCTTATGATGTGTGTCACCAGCGACCCCGGTCCGCCGCCACGGCGCCGGTGCGCGCCGCCACCATGCCGCACGCCATCGTCCTGATCCTCACGCTGCTTGCGGCGGCGGTCGTCGTGGTGGTCGTGTGCCGGCTGCTGCGGCTGCCGCCGATCCTGGGCTACCTGCTGGTCGGCATCGCGGTCGGCCCGCACGCGCTCGCGTGGGTGCCCTACGACGACACGACGCGCTACGTCGCCGAGTTCGGGGTCGTGTTCCTGATGTTCTCGATCGGGCTGGAGTTCAGCCTGCCGCAGCTGCGCGCGATGCGGCGCGCGGTGTTCGGGCTGGGGCTGGCGCAGGTGGCGATCACCACGATCGCGGCGATGGTGGCGCTGCACTTCGTCGGCTTCGGCTGGCAGGCCGGGCTCGTGCTGGGCGGCGCGCTCGCGATGAGCTCGACCGCGATCGTGTCGAAGATGCTCGCCGAGCGGATGGAACTCGCCACGCCGCATGGCCGCGACATCATGGGCATCCTGCTGTTCCAGGACCTCGCGGTCGTCGCGTTCCTGATCCTGATCCCGTCGCTCGGCAAGCCGGGTCCCGAGCTGGCGATGGCGATGGCGATCGCCGCCGCGAAGGCCGCGCTGGCGCTGGCGGTGATCCTCTTCCTCGGACAGGCGCCGATGCGCCTGTGGTTCCACCTGGTCGCGCGCCAGCGTTCGTCGGAACTGTTCGTGCTCAACGTGCTGCTGGTCACGCTGGGGCTGGGCGCGCTCACCGAGTCGCTCGGCCTGTCGCTCGCCCTCGGCGCGTTTCTCGCGGGCATGCTGATCGCGGAGACCGAGTACCGGTATCAGGTCGAGGAGGACATCAAGCCGTTCCGCGACGTGCTGCTCGGCCTGTTCTTCATCACCGTCGGCATGGCCCTCGACCTCGCGGTCGTGCTGGCGAATTTCGGCTGGGTGCTGCTGCTCCTGCTGGTACCGGTCGTGGTCAAGCTCGTGCTGATCGTCGCGCTCGCGCGCATGTTCCGCGCGACGCTCGCGTCCTCGCTGCGCATCGGGTTCTACCTCGCGCAGGCGGGCGAGCTCGCGATCGTGATGCTGGCGCTCGCGTTCCGCAACCTCATCATTCAGGACGACCTCCTGCAGCTCGTGCTGGCCGCGATGGTGATCTCCATGTGTGCGGCGCCGCTGCTCATCCACTTCGCCGAGCCGCTCGTGCGCCGCCTGACCGCCAACGACTGGCTCGCCCGCGCCGCGCAGGTGACGCAGATCGCCGCGCGGACGATGACGCGGCAGGACCACGTGATCGTCTGCGGTTACGGCCGCAGCGGGCAGAACCTCGCGCGGCTGCTCGACGCCGAGGAAATTCCGTACATCGCGCTGGACGACGATCCCGAGCGCGTCCGCGAGGCCGCGGCCGACGGCACCAGCGTCGTGTACGGCGACGCCAGCCGGCGCGAGGCGCTGATCAGCGCCGGGCTGTCCAAGGCGCGCGCGGTCGCTATCACGTTTGCCGACACGCCGGTTTCGCTCAAGATCCTCCACATCATTCACCAGCAGCGGCCCGAGCTGCCGATCATCGTGCGCACCGTCGACGACAGCGAGATGGACCGGCTGCGCGACGCCGGCGCCACCGAAGTGGTGCCCGAGGTGCTCGAAGGCAGCCTGATGCTCGCGTCGCACGCGCTGCTGGTGCTGGGGGTGCCGCTCAACCGTATTCTGAAGCGGATCCGCACGATCCGGGAGGAGCGCTACGGGCTCTTCCGCGGCTTTTTCCACGGTGCGACCGACAACGCGGACGCCGCCGACAACCTGCAGGTGCGCCTGCACACCGTGGTGCTGCCCGACCGGGCGTCGGCCGTGGGGCGCACGCTCGGCGACGTCGACCTCGGCGGGCTGGTCGAGGTGCCGAACGTCCGCCGGCGCGGGGCCCGGGCGCAGCGCCCGGGGCCCGACTGGAGGTTCGAGAGCGGCGACGCGGTCGTGCTGCTGGGGCGCCCGGCGCACCTCGCGTTGGCCGAGCAGAAGCTGCTCAAGTCCTGAGCCGCGTCTCCCGTAAGGGTCTGACCCTTAACATGAAGCAGAGTGCATGTTAAGGGTCAGACCCTTGTAACTGACCGCGGGTCATTGCGACCGCGCGACCGCAGCCGTTACAATCGCAATCCCGCCCGACCCCCACCGTTCCCCTTGGCTTCCACCCTGCCGCAGACGGCCGCCGCATTGCCCGCCCACGTGCCGAACGCGGTCGAACTGACCGACGTCACGTTCGGCTACGACCGCCGGCGGCCAGTACTCAGCGGCATCACCATGACGATTCCGCGAGGGCGCGTGGTCGCCATCATGGGCGGGTCGGGCTGCGGCAAGACGACGATCCTGCGCCTGATCGGCGGCCAGCTCCGCCAGCAGGCCGGCGCCGTGCGCGTCGGCGGCCGCGAGGTGTCGCGGATGACCCGCGACGAGCTCTTCGACCTGCGGCGCCGGGTGGGAATGCTGTTCCAGTTCGGCGCGCTGTTCACCGACATGTCGGTGTTCGAGAACGTCGCGTTCCCGATCCGCGAGCACACCGACCTGCCCGAGCCGCTGGTGCGCGACCTCGTGCTGATGAAGCTGCACGCGGTCGGCCTGCGCGGGGCCGCGCAACTGAGGCCCTCGGAACTCTCCGGCGGGATGGCGCGCCGCGTCGCGCTCGCCCGCGCGGTGGCGCTCGACCCGATGCTCGTCATGTACGACGAGCCGTTCGCTGGCCTCGACCCCATCTCGCTTGGAGTCGTCGGCCAGCTGATCCGCAAGTTGAACGACGCGCTCGGCATCACGTCGGTCGTCGTCACGCACGACGTGTACGAGTCGCTCAAGATCGTCGACTACCTGTACTTCGTGTCCGAGGGCCGGATCATCGCGCAGGGGACGCCCGACGAGGTCCGGCACTCCGCCGACCCGTTCGTCCGCCAGTTCGTCGACGGCGAGCCGGATGGCCCGGTGCCGTTCCACTACCCGGCGCGGCCGTACGCAGAGGAGCTTGCCGCCGGTGCCGCTTAGCGCGCTTGCCGACGGGGTGCGCCGCATCGGCGCCGGCACGGTCCACGCGATTGCGCGGGCGGGCTTCGCCACGCGATTCTTCGTCGCGGTGATCATGCACTCGCCGGCGGCATTCCGCCGGCTGCAGCTCACGGCGCGCGAGATCTACTTCTCCGGCGTGCTGTCGCTGGTCGTGATCATGGTGTCGGGCCTGTTCGTCGGCATGGTGCTGGGACTGCAGGGCTACGACGTGCTGAACAAGTACGGCGCCGGCGACTCGCTGGGCATCTTCGTCGGCCTGTCGCTGGTGCGGGAACTCGGGCCGGTCGTCGCCGGTCTGCTGTTCGCGAGCCGCGCGGGCAGCGCGGTGACGGCGGAGATCGGCCTCATGAAGACGACGGAGCAGCTTTCGGCAATGGAGATGATGGCGGTCGACCCGCTCGCGCGCATCGTCGCCCCGCGGTTCTGGGGGGGTGTCATCTCGATGCCTTTGCTGGCCGCGCTGTTCTCCGTGATGGGCGTGTTCGGCGCCTACATCGTCGGCGTGCGGCTGATCGGCGTCGACAACGGCACGTTCTGGGGCAACATGCAGGCCGGCATCGAGTTCTGGCCGGACATCACCAACGGCATCGTCAAGAGCATCGTCTTCGGTATTGCCGTCAGCCTCATCGCCGTGTTCGAAGGCTACGACGCGAAGCCGACCGCCGAGGGCGTGTCCGCCGCCACGACGCGCACGGTCGTCGGCGGGTCGCTCGCCATCCTCGCGCTCGACTTCATCCTCACCGTCTTCATGTTCAGGGGGCTCGGCAATGGCTAGCCCCGTCCGGAAAGCACGCGCATGAACCGCTCGACCATCGACCTCTGGGTCGGCATCTTCGTCACGATCGGCCTGGGCGCGATCGTGTTCCTGGCGCTCAAGGTCGGCAACCTGACCTCGCTCGACACGAAGCCTGCCTACAGGCTGGAGGCGCACTTCGACAACATCGGCGGGTTGAAGCTACGCGCGCCGGTGAAGGCCGCCGGCGTCATCGTCGGCCGCGTGGAGTCGGTCCGGCTCGACCCGAAGTCCTACGAGGCCGTGGTCACGCTCAGGATCGACGAGGGCTACCAGTTCTCGAAGGACACGATCGCCTCGATCCTGACCTCGGGCCTGCTGGGCGAGGTCTACATCGGACTCGAGGCGGGTGGCGACCCGCAGAACCTCGCCGACGGAGGGCGGGTCGGCAAGACGCAGTCGGCGATCGTCATCGAGAAGCTGATCAGCCAGTTCCTGTTCGACAAGGCGGCGGGCGGGGGCGCGAAGTGAGTGCGCGCCGGCCGTTGGCTGCGGTCGCGGCGGCGCTGCTGCTCGCCTCGTGCGCCAGCACGCCGGGCCGGCCCTACGACCCGTTCGAGGCGTCCAACCGCCTGATGTACGAGATCAACGAGCCGCTGGACAAGTACTTCGCCAAGCCGATCGCGCAGGCGTGGGTCGACTACGTGCCGACGTTCGTCCAGCGGGCAGCGTCCAACTACTACAACAACATCGACGACCTCTTCTCCGCCGTCAACGGGCTGCTGCAGGGCAAGCTCGACAAGGCCGGCAACGATTTGGGCCGCGTGATGATCAACACCGGGTTCGGCCTGGGTGGCCTCATCGACATCGCGTCCGACGCGGGAATTCCGCGCGGCATGGAGGACTTCGGTCAGACGTTCGGCTACTGGGGAATCCCGCAGGGGCCATTCCTGTTCATCCCGCTGTGGGGGCCGACCACGGTCCGCGACGGCACCGGTACGCTGCTGCGCTTCGTGTGGTCGCCGACCAACGAGATCCCGCTCGTGCCGCTGCGCAACGTCATCTATGGCGTCGGCGCGATCGACCTGCGCGCACAGGCGCTGGACGCGACCTCGCTGCTCGACCAGGCGGCACTCGACCCGTACACGTTCATCCGCCGTTCGTACCTGCAGCGGCGCGAGTACCTGGTGCACGACGGCAATCCGCCGAAAGAGAAGGACGAGGACGAATGAGGTTCACGAATCGGTGGGTGCACGTTGCCGCGGCGGTCGCGCTCGCGGCGGCCGCTTCCGGCGCGCTGGCGCAGGAGGCCCCGGACGCGATGGTGAAGCGCGTGGCGGAGGACGTGCTGCAGATCACGCGCACGGACCCCAAGGTGCAGGCGGGCGACAAGCAGCGCATCAAGGAGGTCGTCGAGACGAAGCTCCTGCCCAACTTCGACTTCGAGCGGATCACGGCGTTGGCGATGGGCCGCAACTGGCGGCAGGCGACACCGGAGCAGCAGAAGCAGCTCGTCGAGCAGTTCCGGCAGCTGCTCGTGCGCACGTACTCGGGCGCGCTCACGCAGTACCGCGACCAGACGATGGAGTACAAGCCGCTGCGCGCCGACGCGAACGCGACGGAGGTGACCGTGCGCACGGAGGTCATCCGCAAGAGCCAGGCCCCGGTGCAGATCGACTACAGCATGGCGAAGACGCCGGCCGGCTGGAAGGTGTACGACGTCATCGTCGCCGGAGTCTCGCTGGTGACCAACTATCGCGACGAGTTCAACGAGCAGGTCAGGGCCGGCGGTGTGGACGGCCTCATCAAGACGCTCGTCGCCAAGAATCAGGGAGCGCCGGCCAAGTGAACGGCCAAGGCGAAGGCGACACGGCCGCCGGGGTGTTCGCCGCTGCCGGCGACCGCTGGACGTTCTCGGGCGTGCTGACGTTCGACGACGCCACGGCAGCGCTCGACGGCGCCGACGCGCTGCCGCTGCCCGGCTCCGGCGTCGTCGACCTGTCGGGACTCGCCCACGCCGACTCGGCCGCGCTCGCCGTGCTGCTTGCGCTCAAGCGTCGCGCCGCATCGGAGGGCCGGCCCATCGCGTTCACCGGCGTGCCGCCGCTGCTCGACTCGCTCGCCCGCGTCTACGGCCTCGAGGACCAGATCGCGCGCTAGGGCGCCTGCTGGCAGGCGCGGGCCTCGCCCGCGCGGACTCGCCGGCGCCGCCCGCGCACAATTCGCATGCCTCCCGCGGTCGAAGTCATCGATGTCGCGCGCCGGTTCGGCACCGTGCAGGCCCTGGCCGGGGTCGACCTCACGGTCGCGGAGGGCGAGTTTTTCGGCCTGCTGGGTCCGAACGGCGCCGGCAAGACCACGCTGATCTCGATCCTCGCGGGACTCACCCGCGCCGACCGCGGCACCGCGCGCATCCTGGGCCACGACGTCGTCACCGACTTTCGCGTCGCACGCCGCAGTCTGGGCGTGGTGCCGCAGGAGCTCGTCTTCGACCCCTTCTTCTCGGTGCGCGAGACGCTCGAGTTCCAGGCTGGCTACTTCGGGCTGCGCCGCCAAGGCGCGTGGATCGACGAGATCCTGCACCACCTCGACCTCACGGGGAAGGCAAACGCGAACATGCGCTCGCTGTCCGGCGGGATGAAGCGGCGCGTGCTGGTCGGCCAGGCGCTCGTGCACAAGCCGCCGGTGATCGTGCTCGACGAGCCGACCGCCGGCGTCGACGTCGAGCTGCGGCAGAGCCTGTGGCGCTTCATCCGCAAGCTGAACCGCGACGGCCACACGATCATCCTGACCACGCACTATCTCGAAGAGGCGGAGGCGCTGTGCGGGCGCATCGCGATGCTCAAGGACGGTCGCGTCGTTGCGCTCGACTCCACGCACAACCTGCTGTCGCGCTTCGCGGGCCTCACGTGCCGGGTCGCCTCGGAACAGATGCCGGCGGCGTGGGAAGCGCGCATCGTCCGGCGCGAGGGCGCCAACTTCTACGTCGGCCTCGCGAACTATGCCGAGCTCGAGACGCTGCTCGCGGCGCTGCGCGCGGACGGCATCGCGATCGACGAGCTGGCGCTGGAGGAGACCGACCTCGAACAGGTGTTCTTGCGGATCATGAAGGGCGCGGAGGCGGCGTGATCCTGCTGCGCAAATTCTTCTCGCAGGAGACGCAGAGGCGCAGAGGAAAGCGACCCCATGCTTCTCTCTGCGCCTCTGCGTCTCATTGTGAAGGGTCCTTCGCGTGAAGGCCGAAGTCGCCGGCCACGGCTGGGTCACGCTCCTCTACAAGGAGCTGCTGCGCTTCTGGAAGGTGAGCTTCCAGACGGTCGCGGCGCCGATCCTCACCGCGCTGCTCTACCTGCTCATCTTCTCGCACGTCCTGGAGGGGCGCGTGTCCGTCTACGACGGCCGCGTGTCGTACACGGCCTTCCTGGTGCCGGGCCTCGTCATGATGTCGGTGCTGCAGAACGCGTTCGCCAACTCGTCGTCGTCGCTCATCCAGTCCAAGATCACCGGCAACCTGATCTTCGTGCTGCTGCCGCCGCTGTCGGCGACCGACCTCTTCGCCGCCTACGTGCTGGGCGCGATGGTGCGCGGAATCGTCGTCGGCGCCGGCGTGTTCGCGGTGACGCCGCTGTTCGCGCCGTCGCTGCTCGCCATGCCGCATCCGTTCTGGGCGCTCGCCTTCGCGCTCGCAGGCAGCGCCATCCTCGCGATGCTGGGACTCCTCGCGGGCATATGGGCGGACAAATTCGACCAGCTTGCCGCGTTCCAGAACTTCATCATCGTGCCGCTGACGTTCCTGTCCGGCGTGTTCTACTCGATCCACTCGCTGCCGCCGTTCTGGCAGGCGCTGTCGCACTTCAACCCGTTCTTTTATATGATCGATGGTTTCCGCTACGGCTTCTTCGGCGTGTCGGACGTCGCGCCCGGGGTCAGCCTCGGCATCGTCGCCGCTGCCGCCGGGGTCCTGGCGGCGCTCACGCTCACCCTGCTCGCGCGCGGCTGGAAGCTGCGCGCCTGAACGGAGCCCCTTTCCGCCATGGTCACACCCGAATCCATCCGCCTCTCCATCGAGGGCGGTCTCGCCTGCGAGCACCTCGACGTCCGCGGCGACGGCCACCATTTCGACGCCCTCGTCGTGTCCGCGGCGTTTGCCGGACTGTCGCGCGTCAAGCGCCACCAGCTCGTCTACGCGGCTCTCGGCGACCGCATGCGCGAGGAAGTCCACGCGCTGTCGATGCAGACGCTGACGCCGGCGGAGTGGGCGGAGCGCCGCGGTGGATAAGCTGTCGATCGAGGGCGGCCACCGCCTCGAAGGCGAGGTTCGCGTATCCGGCGCCAAGAACGCGGCGCTGCCGATCCTGTGCGCGGCGCTGCTGACCAACGAGCCGCTCACGCTGACCAACGTGCCGCGCCTGAACGACGTGCGCACGATGCAGACGCTGCTCGCGCAGATGGGCGTGTCGCTCGACATGGGAACCCCGGGTGCGGTCCGCCTGGAGGCCGCGCACATCGGCTGGCCCCTCGCACCGTACGAGCTCGTCAAGACGATGCGCGCGTCGATCCTCGCGCTGGGGCCGCTCCTCGCGCGCTGCGGCGAGGCGCGCGTATCGCTGCCCGGCGGCTGCGCGATCGGGCTGCGCCCGGTCGACCAGCACGTCAAGGGCCTGCAGGCGATGGGTGCCGCCATCGACCTCGAGCACGGCTACATCAGTGCGACCGGGCGGCTGCACGGCACGAAGCTCGTGTTCGACATCGCCACGGTGACCGGCACCGAGAACCTGCTCATGGCAGCGACCCTCGCCGAGGGCACGACCGTGCTCGAAAACGCCGCGCGCGAGCCCGAGGTGGTCGATCTCGCGCGCTGCCTCACGGCGATGGGCGCGCGCATCGCGGGCGCGGGCACCGACCGCATCACGGTCGAAGGCGTCGCCCGTCTCTCGGGCGCGACGCATGCGGTGATGCCGGACCGCATCGAGACCGGCACGTTCCTGGCCGCCGTCGCGGCGACCGGCGGCCGCGTGGCGGTCACCGGCACGCAGCCGGACGCGCTCGACGTCGTGCTGACCAAGCTGCACGAAGCGGGCGCGACCATTGCCGTCGACGGCGACGTGATCCGCCTCGAGCGCGACGGGCCGCTGACCGCCGTGAGTGTCCGCACGGCGCCGCACCCCGGGTTCCCGACCGACATGCAGGCGCAGTTCATGGCGCTCGCCGCGCGCGCCGAAGGGACGGCCGTGATCACCGAGACGATCTTCGAGAACCGGATGATGCACGTGCAGGAGTTGCGGCGCCTGGGTGCCGACATCGAGGTCGAGGGAAACACGGCGGTGGTCAGGGGCGTGGCCAAGCTGACCGGAGCCGACGTGATGGCGACCGACCTGCGCGCGTCGGCGTGCCTCGTCATCGCCGGACTGGTCGCGGAAGGGCGCACGACCATCGACCGCATCTACCACCTCGACCGCGGATACGAGCGCATCGAGGAGAAGCTGTCGGGCCTCGGCGCGCGCATCGAGCGCGTGCGGTGAGCGCGCGATGACGACGCTGCAGGACGAGCTCGCCGCCGCGCCGCTCGGGCACGCGACCGACTACCCCGACACCTACGACGCGGCGCTGCTGTTCGCCGTGCCGCGGGCGCCGCAGCGCGAAGAGATCGGCATCGGCGGCGAGCTGCCGTTCGCGGGCGCCGACGTGTGGAACGCCTACGAGTTGACGTGGCTCGACCCGCGGGGCAAGCCGCAGGTCGCGATCGCGTCGTTTGTCGTGCCCGCGTCGTCGCCGGCGATCGTCGAGTCGAAGTCGGTGAAGCTCTATCTGGGCTCGTTCGCGCAGTCGCGCTACGCCGATGCCGGTGCCGTTGCGGATGCGATCGGGCGCGACATCGGCGGTGCCGTGGACGCCCCGGTTCGCGTGCAACTGATCGCGCCGGTCGACTTCGCCCGCCAGTCGCTCGCGCCGCTCGCCGGGACGTCGATCGACGCCGCCGACACCGATTGCGCGACCTGGGAAGTCGATCCACGCCTGCTCGCCGCGGGCGGCGAGGCGGTCGCCGAGACGCTGACGAGCGACCTCTTCCGCTCCGTGTGCCCGGTGACCGGGCAGCCCGACTACGCGTCGGTCGCCGTCGCTTATCGCGGCCCGCGCATCGACCGCGCGGCGCTGCTGCGCTACCTCGTGTCGTACCGCCAGCACGCCGGCTTCCACGAGCACTGCGTCGAGCGGATCTTCGTAGACGTGAAGTCCGTGTGCCGGTGCGAGGCGCTGACCGTGCACGCGCGCTTCACCCGCCGCGGCGGTGTGGACATCAATCCGTACCGCACCGACGCGGACGCGAGAGTCCCCGCCAACGTGCGCATGCCGCGGCAGTAGCGGCGGTACGTTGCCGAGGGTTGGCACGCCGCCCGGTCGGCCCGCGCCGGCCGTGTCGAGGGGGCTCGTCATGCCGCGGCCACCCGGTCGCGGGTCGTTCGCCCGTCCACGGGGCGGAAGCTCTTCCGGCTCGCCTCCCCTGGACCAGCGTCCCGTCGACCGGGAAGTGCTCCTGCGACGGCAGACTCTGCCGATCGTCCAGACGCAGCACCTCGGCGAAGAAGCCTGCCGCCACCGCGTAATCCGGCAACCGGCCGCGGTTCCTGGAGTAGGTCGAGTGATCCCGCACCGGTTGTCGCTGGCCAGGCCGACGAACCAGCGCAACAGCAGGTTGTAGCGCAGCCACTCACACAGCTGCCGCTCGTGGCGGATCGAGTGGAACACCTGCAGCAGCAGCGCCCGGATCAGCTTCACCGGTGCAATCAGAAGAGCGTGAAATCGAGACTCTCCACGATAGCCATGTCGGGCACCTTTGCAAGTCGAATTGCAGCAGCATGCCAACGGTCCGCATCAGGACTCTCCTCGCCGCCGTATCGCGGACGTCGTTCTTCCCGGACGACCGGAACGGCTGCACGAACTCCGGCCCGATGATGCGCGCGGTGTGACCGAGGGCGCAGCGCTCCCGAACGAACCAGTGCGCACCGGAGCGCGCCTGCATCCCCGCCAGACACGCCAACCGCTGGGCGAATCAGACCAGAGCCCCTCCCGCCACCGCGGGCGCCGTACCACCAACCGCAGCGAGGCCTCTTGTCCGCACGGCGACACCACGCGCTTTGCCAGATCCAGCCCCGCGGGAGTAATCTCGGCCATGACTGCCCCTCTCCGGGAATGAACGTGAATGTTCACTTGAGGCGCTCCGCTGCCGATCTGCGCAGGGGAAGTCATCTTGATTCGACAGGGCGGATGCGTCGCTGCGCAGCCGCTCTCTCGCGGGCACCGGTGCCAACGCACCGCTGAGCTCAGGCGTTGCGCGACAGACTAGCGAAACCCGCATGCTCATTGCTGCCCTGCACTTCCTGGCCGGAACACTTGGCTCCTTGCTGATCTTCGTGATCGGCGTTCGCATCTCGGGCGCCAAGGGATTCTCTGCTCCGTTCGGCGTTGTGTTCGTGGGAGTCGCTTGCGCTGCGCTCGCCCATTTCGTGTCGCAGTGGGCAACGCCGGCAATCCTCCTCCTGTATGCGATATCCGTTTTCGGTGAAGCGATCAGGGATCGGAGTACTTGACGTGATCGCACGAGCCAGCGGCGCTGCGTGCCTCCCGGCAACTCGTTCGTGCCGGGGCCGTTTCGCGGCCGCGACGTCGCATGGAAATCCTGGCGCAATGCCGCGGCCGCAAGACGGCCCGGCCTGACTCGGGCGTCAGGTCGCATGGAACGCGATGAGCGGCACCTCGCACTTCATCCTGTACGTCGCGGATCAGCCGCGCGCCGCTGCCTTCTACGCGGCGGTGCTTGCCGTCGCGCCCCGGTTGAACGTACCAGGGATGACCGAGTTCACCTTGCCGGGGGGCGCGGTCCTGGGTCTGATGCCCGAGGCCGCGATCGAGCGACTGCTCGGAGCGAAACTACCAAGTCCATCCGCGGCACGCGGCGTGCCGCGGGTCGAGCTCTACGTGGTACTCCCCGACGCTGCGACTTACCACGCGCGCGCGCTCGCCGCTGGTGCCGTCGAGCTCAGTCCCCCAAGCCTGCGTTCCTGGGGGCACCGGGCGGCGTACTCTCTCGATCCGGACGGCCACGTGCTCGCGTTCGCAACCGAAGAGGCGGCCGGTGCGGTCTGACCGACGCGCGGCCGGTCCCGGTGTTCGAGCGGATGCGCCGGCGCGGCTTGTCCTTGGATCAAGTCCGGGCGGCGCGCCGCTCGACGTGAACGTCAGAACCCGAGGTGCCGTATGGACGATTCCCGAAGGGCCGCGTTCCTCGATGTCGCCAAGCACCTCGTCACCCTGGCCATCGCTGCCCTGGGGTTCGTGATCACCATCATGTTCACGTCGCTGGCCGGCGAGCCGCTTCTGCAGGCGACTCGGTACAAGAACTCGCTTCAGACCTCGCTGATCTCATTTTTCGTTTGCGTGGTTCTCGGGTTTCTGGTGCAAGCCTCGGTCCTGAGCGCAACGCTGGGGGAGAACTCGCGATATTTTTTCGCCGGGCCACGCTTTCTGCTCAGCCTTGCATGGATAGCGTTTGTCGTCGGTGCTGTCGCCCTTTTCGTCTTTGCCTGGGCCACGACCTTTGGCGGCGCGACACTTGGCTTCTGACGTGCGCTTGAACCGGACCGGCATAATGCGAGCCGTTTGGCGCCGCAACTCCGCCGGCCGGCGCATCGTTGGGCGTTGCCACCGCGCCGGGCGTGGAATCGGCGCGCACCGGAGGGAACTGCGGTTGACCTCGACGCCGAACGCGAACCCGAGACCGACGGCGCTGGCTCGCGGAGGCCCCGCGCGTGCCGGGCGTTCCGGCGTACGGGACAACGCGAGACGCGGCCGTTGCGGGTGTCCTGGCGCTGGCACTGCGCACACTCGCCGAAAGGCGGACGCGCTCGGAGAGCGAACCAGGCTCGATCTCGGCGGCCGCTGCCAGAGACATTGGCCTGCGGCAAAGGCGCGTTGCGGCCTGGCCGCGTTGCTCGGATGACCCGTGCGTCAATTGCACCCACTTTGTGCGACCGCGCGGCACGACCACCGCGTGAACCGGACCGCGGGCAGGCACCGCATGCCGGCAGGCTTCGGTCCGCGGCCCGCGCCGGCCGCTTGTCCGGATCGTTAGGCATACGCGCTCATGTCACCGACCGCCACTGCGATCGCGGTAATCCTGTCGGTACTGGTTGTGATCGCGATCGTGGGATTGTTCTTCCGACCCAGGCGTCCCCCGACCGCGACGTTCAGATGCTCCCGCTGCGGCGTCGTGGCGCGACACTCGGAGCGCTCGGAGAATGCCTGGAGGTCCGGTGCCAGGCGCCTGTACTGCGACGCCTGCCACCGTCTATGGTTGCGCGCCAATCCGCAGCGAGCCAATGCAACTCCTCGCAGCACCGGACGCGGATGCTTCACGGTCACGGTCGCAGTTGTTCTGTTGCCCATCGCGCTCTACGTTGCTGTCAGATATGCCTGACCGGCCGGTTAACGGCGCCGCTCCCGGCGCGGTTTCGCCGGCCTCGGCGGCCGGGTACCATTCACGCCGGGCGGCGTTCGGAGCATGCGCATGGAGAGACTGGGCCTGACAGTGCTGGTGGATCGGCTGCTCGCACTATCTCCCGGGTGCCCGGAGGCAAAGCAGCAGCAGCATGCCATCGAGCATCTGCTCATGGACACGCTTCGATTCGAAGGGTGCGGCGCAGCCGAGGCGCTGGTCGAATCGCTGGTCACCCACGGCCATGGCCTGGAGCGCCTCGCGGCTCTGCCCTACATGTGGCGGGTACTGATCCCGCCCCCACGCGTGCTCGAGTTGTGGTTCACCGGCGCAGAGGCCATGGCAGTAGTGGGACTGTCGTATCGTGAAGGTGCCCCGTGGGGCACCCGCGCGCAGAAACGCGCTGCGAAGCTGCAGGCGGCGTTCTACGCCCGCTACGAGGGCCTCGGTCCGGGCGAGGACCCGCGGGCCACGGCATTGGCGCCGGATGATCGCTTGATCGTATTGGTCGGCGAACTCGAAGCGGACGTCAACAACGGCGGCTTCGGTCAGTACCTCGGAAACAAGGGGGTCGAGCGTGCCCGGGAAGCGCTCGCGGCCCTCGGTGCAATAGGTGCGAAGCGAACGGCGCGGTGGCTGTCGCTCGCTCTCGACGCGGGAAAGGACTCCGCCGATCTCGAGCGGATGGACGAGCAATTCTGCGCGAAGCCCGAAGACCTTGCGTCGCTGGCGATGCGCTATCTCGAAAGGAGAGGAAGAGCCTGACGTTGCCAAGGTCGCCGCCCGGGCAGCCGGTCGCCGCCGACGGTGCTGCGGGCCTCCGCCGAACCGGGGTGTTGGCGGCACGCAACGCGGTTCTCCGCCTCCCCTTCATGAGCGACGCAGCCAGATCAGGCCCGCCGGACCCCACTGCCTGCGCTGTACGTGCTTTTGCGCTGTACTCGCTGGCCGAGTTCCAGGCGGGCCACGCCGCGACCGTCCGAGTGAATGCGGACGACGCGTCGTTCAGCGTGGTCGATGATCGCCGCGGTCACGCGATCGAGCGAAGCGTGCCGGTTCCCCATACCCGAGGTTCGTGTATGCGCATCTTGACTACCGGTTCCCGACGACCCGAAGCCCATTCGGCGGTGGCTGCCGGGCGTCCGTGCTGCCAGTCCCTCGCTCAAGCGGTACTTCCATGGTGAAGAACTGGACGGAGACCCGCCGAACGTTGCCCGGGTCGGCGTGCGAGCGGATGCTCCGGCCAAGTCGCGCCGACGCGGATGCCGCCGTGCCGCATGGCGTGCGCAAGCCGCCGCCATGACGTCGTTTGCGCTGCGGGGGGCGCTGGTCACGTTTGCCGGCGACCCGTTCGCCGACGGCGTCGCCGCCGCGCGCCGCTACGAGCCCGACGCGATCGTCGTCGTCGAGGACGGCCGCATCCGCGACTGCGGTCCGGCGACGGACCTGGCGCGGCGGCTGCCGGCCGACGCGCCGGTGACCGCGTACGCGAACGCGCTGATCACGGCGGGCTTCGTCGACGCGCACGTGCACTACCCGCAACTGCCGATCATCGGCGCCGGCGGCCTGCCGCTGCTCGACTGGCTCGCGACGTACACGTTTCCGGCGGAGGAGCGCTACGCCGACGCGACCTACGCGCGCACCGTGGCGCGCGTCTACCTGCGCGAGAACCTGCGCAACGGCATCACCTCCGCTGCGGTCTTCGCAACCGTGCACGCGGCATCCGTCGATGCGCTGTTCGAGGAGGCGGACGCGCTCGGCCTGCGGCTCATCGCGGGCAAAGCGCTGATGGACCGCAACGCACCGGCTGCGCTGCTCGACACCGCGCAGCGCGGCTACGACGAGTCGAAGCGGCTGATCGCGCGCTGGCACGGCCGCGGCCGGCTCGCCTATGCGATCACGCCACGCTTCGCGGTGACGTCGAGCCCGGCGCAGCTTGCCGCCGCCGGTGCGTTGAAGCGCGAGCATCCGGACGCGTACGTGCAGTCGCACCTGTCCGAGAACCGGGCCGAGATCGCGCGCGTCGCCGAATTGTTCCCGGGGTCCGCGTCGTACCTCGACGTGTACGCGAAGCACGGCTTGACCGGCGCGCGCACGATCTACGGCCACGGTGTCCACCTGAGCGAGGCCGACTTCCGGGCGCTGCACGAGTCGGGCACGGCGCTCGCGCACTGCCCGACATCGAACAACTTCCTCGGCAGCGGCCTCTTCCGGCTCGCGGCCGCCACGGACCCGCAGCGGCCCGTGCGCGTGGGCCTCGCGACGGACGTCGGCGGCGGGACCAGCCTCTCGATGCTGCGGACGATGCAGGCGGCGTGCGAAGTGGCGCAGTTGGCCGGTGCGCCGCTGTCGCCGTCCGGCGCGCTCTACCTCGCCACGCGCGGCGCCGCGCGTGCACTCGGCGTCGACGATCGCATCGGCAGCGTCGCGCCCGGCATGGACGCGGACCTGACCGTGCTCGACCTCAACTCGACGCCGCTGATCGACTTCCGGATGCGCGAGATCGACGGCATCGACGAAGCGCTGGCGGTACAGATGGCGCTCGGCGACGATCGCGCGATCCGAGCGACGTACGTTGCCGGGAGGCTGGTGCACGACCGGGAGTCGGGCAAGTGAGGGTCAGACCCGAATTGTGCCCAACGCCGTCGTGTCGTGCAGTGGCGTGCGCGGAAAGACGACTCTGACCCTCTTTCCCGAAGCGCGGCCCCGATCCCGATTCCCGGTGCGCAGGCCGGACGGGGCCGAGGGGTGCCGAGGTAGAATGGTTGCCCTTCCCCAAGCGAAAAATCCCGGTGTCCACGCTCACGATCGCTCTTGCCAAGGGTCGCATTCTCGACGAAGCGCTGCCGCTGTTCGCGCAAGCGGGCATCGTACCGGCCGAGAACCCCGAGACGTCGCGCAAGCTGATCCTGCCGACCAGCCGGCCCGGCGTGTCGTTCGTCGTCGTGCGCCCGACCGACGTCCCGACCTACGTGCAGTACGGCGCCGCCGACGCGGGCGTGGCCGGCAAGGACGTGCTGCTCGAACACGGCGGCGAGGGGCTCTACCAGCCGCTCGACCTCGGCATCGGCCGCTGCCGGCTGGTCGTCGCGACGATGCGCTCGTACGACTGGGCAGGTACCGTCCAGCGCGGCGCGCGCATCCGCGTGGCGACCAAGTACGTACGCACGGCGCGCGAGCACTTCGCGGCGAAGGGCATGCACGTCGACCTCATCAAGCTGTACGGGTCGATGGAACTGGCGCCGCTCGCCGGCCTCGCCGACGCGATCGTCGACCTGGTCTCGACCGGCAACACGCTGAAGGCGAACGACCTGGTCGCCGTCGAGGACATCATGCCGATCACGTCGCGCCTCGTCGTCCACCCGGGCGCGCTCAAGCTGAAGCGCGCGGCGATGCAGCCTTTGATCGATGCGCTGGCGGGGGCCGTGCACGCCGGCCAGGCGGCGTAGGATGAAGTCGTCTCCAGGTTCGTTGGCGCCGCTCGCGTTGCGCCGCCTCGACACCGCGGCACCAGACTTCGCCGGCGCGCTGGACGCGCTGATCGCCTTCGAGTCCGCGCAGGATGCGGCGATCGACACCGCGGTCGCCGCGATCGTCGCCGACGTGCGCGTCCGCGGCGACGCCGCCGTCCTCGAGTACACGCTTCGCTTCGATCGTCTCGCGGTGCGCGATGCCGCCGCGCTCGAAATCCCGGCGGCGGCGATGCGCGACGCTTTCGCGGCGCTCCCGGCCGACCAGCGCGCTGCGCTCACGCGTGCGGCGGAGCGGGTCCGCGTCTACCACGAGCGCCAGAAAGGCCAGGGCTTTCGCATCACCGACGCCGACGGCAGCGAGCTCGGGCAGCGCGTGACGCCGCTCGATCGCGTCGGCATCTACGTGCCCGGCGGCAAGGCCGCGTATCCGTCCTCGGTGCTGATGAACGCGATTCCGGCGCACGTCGCCGGTGTGGCGGAAATCGTCATGGTCGTGCCCACGCCCGACGGCGTGCGCAATCCGCTGGTGCTCGCGGCGGCGCACGTCGCCGGCGTCACGCGCGCGTTCACCGTCGGCGGCGCGCAGGCGGTCGCGGCGCTCGCATACGGCACCGCGACGATCCCGGCGGTCGACAAGATCTGCGGTCCCGGCAACGCGTACGTCGCCGCGGCCAAGCGCCGCGTGTTCGGCGTCGTGGGCATCGACATGGTGGCCGGGGTGTCGGAGATCGTCGTCGTTGCCGACGCGACCGCGAATCCCGACTGGATCGCGCTCGACCTCTTCTCGCAAGCCGAGCACGACGAGATGGCGCAGGCGATCCTGTTGACCCCCGACGCCGGGCTCGCGGACCGCGTGGCGGCGAGCGCGCAGCGGCTCATCGCGGAGATGCCGCGCGCGCAGATCATCGCGGCGTCGCTTTCCCGCCGCGGCGCACTGGTGACGACCCGCGACCTGGCCGACGCCTGTGCGGTCGTCAACCGGATCGCGCCGGAGCACCTCGAACTTGCGGTCGCCGACCCCGACGCGCTGCTGCCGCTGATCCGTCATGCGGGTGCAATCTTCATGGGGCATTACGCTTCGGAGGCGCTCGGCGACTACTGCGCGGGTCCCAACCACGTGCTGCCCACGGGACGCACCGCGCGGTTCTCCTCGCCGCTCGGCGTCTACGACTTCGAGAAGCGGTCGAGCGTGCTGAAGCTCACCCGCGCCGCCGCGCAGACGCTCGGCCCGGTCGCGGCCACGCTCGCGCACGGCGAAGGACTGACCGCGCACGCGCGGTCCGCCGAGGCGCGCGTCACGAAGTCCTGAGGGAGACAACATGGCCAAGGTCATTGCGATGTACAAGACCCCGACGGACGCGGCGGCATTCGACCGCTACTACTTCGGCACGCACGTGCCGATCGCGAAGAAGATCCCGGGTTTGCGCCACTACGAGGTGACGCGCGGCCCGATCCACTCGTACGACGGCTCGGCGCCCTACCACCTGATCGCCACGCTCACGTTCGACTCGATGGCGGCGGTCCACGCGGCGCTCGGCTCACCCGAAGGCCAGGCAACCGCCAACGACCTCGCGCATTTCGCGACCGGCGGCGCCGAGATCTACTTCTCCGATACGCGCAGCGTATGACCCGGCGATGAACGACCCGCGCGCCCCCCGGCCGCACGCCGACCCCGGCGAAGTCGCCGCTCGCGTCAAGGCGACCGTTCGGCCGAAGATCCGCGCGATGGCCGCTTATCCGGTCGCGAAGGCGGTCGGGATGATCAAGCTCGACGCGATGGAGAACCCGTACGGGCTCACCGGAGAGGCCCGTGCCGCGATCGCGGCGGCGGTCGCGAACGTGCGCATCAACCGCTATCCGGACGGCGCCGGCGACGAGTTGAAGGCGGCGCTGCGGCGATCGCTCGCGCTGCCCGACGACGTCGCGCTGCTGCTGGGCAACGGGTCGGACGAACTCCTGACCATGCTGACCGCCGTCGTCGCCAAGCCCGGCGCCGTCGTGCTGGCGCCCGACCCGTCGTTCGTCCTGTACCGGACCAACGCGGAGCTCGCCAACCTGCGCTTCGTCGGCGTGCCGCTCGCCGCCGACCTGACGCTCGACGTCGACGCGATGCTGACGGCGATCGCGCGCGAGCGCCCCGCGCTGGTATGGCTCGCGTACCCGAACAATCCGACGGGCACGCTGTTCGCGGCGGAGGACGTCGAGCGCATCATTCGTGCCGCGCCCGGCATCGTCGCGGTCGACGAGGCGTACTACGCGTTCGCCGATGCGTCGTTCCTGCCGCGGGTCCTCGAGTTCCCCAACCTCATCGTCGTGCGCACGGTGTCGAAGATCGGCATGGCCGGCGTGCGGCTGGGGTACGCGGCGGCGCATCCGGCGTGGATCGCCGAGCTCGACAAGGTGCGCCCGCCGTACAACGTGAACGCGCTCACGCAGGCGGTCGTGCCGGTGCTGCTCGCGCACGGCGACCTGCTGGCGGAGCAGGCAGCGGCGATCCGCCGCGAGCGTGCGCGCGTCGCCGCGGCGCTCGCCGGCTTGCGCCGCGTGGCGGTGTTCCCGTCGCACGCGAACTTCGTCCTCGCGCGCGTGCCGGACGCCGACGCGTGGTTCGCGACGCTGAAGGACGCCGGCATCCTGGTCAAGAACGTGGGCGGCTGGCACCCGCTGCTCGCGAACTGCCTGCGCATCACGATCGGCACCCCCGCCGAGAACAACGCGCTGCTGGAGACGCTCGGCCGGTACGCCTAGCCGTGCACGCCGCGCGCCCTGGAGTAGGATAGCTGCGCATGAATGCCCCCGCCGACCTCCCCGCCCGCACTGCCCGGGTCGTGCGCGACACGGCCGAGACGAAGATCGCCGTCGACCTCGACCTCGACGGCAGCGGCCGCGCCGAACTCGCCACCGGCGTGCCGTTCCTCGACCACATGCTCGACCAGCTCGCGCGGCACGGCATGGTCGACCTCGTCGTGCGCGCGGAAGGCGACCTGCACATCGACGCGCACCACACGGTCGAGGACATCGGCATCACGCTCGGGCAGGCGTTCCGCGCGGCCGTGGGCGACAAGAAGGGCATCGCGCGCTACGGCCACGCCTACGTTCCGCTGGACGAGGCGCTGTCGCGGGTCGTCATCGACCTGTCGGGGCGCCCCGGGCTCGAGTTCCACGTGCCGTTCACGCGCGCGATGATCGGGACCTTCGACGTCGACCTCGCACGGGAATTCTTCCAGGGGTTCGTCAACCACGCCCAGGCGACGCTGCACGTCGACAACCTGCGCGGCACGAACGCGCACCACCAGGCGGAGACCGTGTTCAAGGCGTTCGCGCGGGCGCTGCGGATGGCGGTGGCGCGCGACGCGCGGGCCGGGGCCGGAATTCCCTCGACCAAGGGTACTCTCTAGCCGATCCGCGGACCGCGCATCAGGGAGCAGGTGTCGGGCATCAGGCGTCAGCAACCCCGCCTGTCCCGGCCGGACGCCGACGCGAAGTTTCCGATTCCCGATTCCTGACCACTGATCCCTGATGAAGCGCCTCGTCGTCGTCGACTACGGCATGGGCAACCTGCGCTCGGTCGCCAAGGCGCTCGCGCACGTCGCGCCCGGCCGGGACGTCGTGGTGTCCGCGGACGCCGCGGTGATCCGCGGCGCCGACCGGGTCGTGCTGCCCGGGCAGAGCGCGATGCCCGACTGCATGGCGGGCCTGCTCGCGAGCGGCCTCGTGGACGCGGTGCGCGCGGTCATGGCCGACCGCCCGTTCCTCGGCATCTGCCTCGGACTGCAGATGCTCTTCGACCGCAGCGAGGAGGGGCCGACGGAATGCCTGGGCGCGATCCCCGGGCGCGTCGTGCGCTTCCGGGACGAGGCGATGACGACGCCGGCCGGCGAGCGGCTGAAGGTGCCGCACATGGGGTGGAGCCCGGTGCGCCAGGAGCGCCCGCACGCGCTCTGGCGCGGCATCGAGAACGGCGCGCGCTTCTACTTCGCCCACAGCTACCACCCGGTGCCCGACGATCCTGCGGTCACCGTGGGCACGGCCGACTACCCGGCGCCGTTTACTTGCGCGATTGCGCGGGATAATATCTTTGCCACCCAGTTCCACCCGGAAAAGAGCCAGCGCGCG
Organism: Betaproteobacteria bacterium; assembly: GCA_016716425.1. GTDB lineage: Bacteria > Pseudomonadota > Gammaproteobacteria > Burkholderiales > Casimicrobiaceae > VBCG01. Next base: position 15,455 of record JADJWJ010000007.1, on the reverse strand, counting down.
GGACTTGCGCTCCTCGCCAATTTCGTCGGCTGGGACGGCCAGCCCGCCTAGTCCTCGTCCACGCGACCATCCCGTCGCCCCGACCACGCAGCCACTCACTGCTGCCCCCGCCATGCAGATCATTCCCGCGATCGACATCAAGGACGGGCACTGCGTCCGCCTGAAGCAGGGCGACATGCAGTCCGTCACCGTGTTCTCCGAGGACCCGGCCGCGATGGCGCAGCACTGGCTCGAGCAGGGCGCGCAGCGCCTGCACCTCGTCGACCTGAACGGCGCCGTCGCCGGCAAGCCGCGCAACGAGCTCGCGATCCGCGAGGTCGTGAGCGTGATCGGCGAGGAGATCCCGGTCCAGCTGGGCGGCGGCATCCGCGACCTCGACACGATCGAGCGCTACCTCGACGACGGCATCAGCTACGTCGTCATCGGCACCGCCGCGGTCAAGAACCCGGGGTTCCTGCACGACGCATGCTCTGCGTTCCCGGGCCACATTCTGGTCGGTCTCGACGCGCGCGAAGGCAAGGTCGCCACCGACGGCTGGTCGAAGATGACCGGGCACGACGTCGTCGACCTGGCGCGCAAGTTCGAGGACTACGGCGTCGAGGGCATCATCTACACGGACATCGGGCGCGACGGCATGCTCACCGGCGTCAATGTCGAGGCCACGGTGCGGCTCGCGCGCGAAATCAAGGTGCCGGTGATCGCGTCGGGCGGCCTGTCGTCGCTCGCGGACATCCGCGCGCTCGCGCAGCACGAGGTGGACGGGATCATCGGCGCGATCGCCGGCCGTGCGATCTACGAAGGCACGCTCAACTTCAAGGAAGCGCTGAAGGTCGCGGCCGGCGGCTGACGCCGCGCCGGGGGACGGCACTTCCTCTCACAAAGAGGCGCAGAGGAAGGCAAGGGAGTGCTTTTCTCGGTGCCTCTGCGCCTCCTGTGAAAGAATTGCCGGATGGGCCTCGCCAAACGCATCATTCCCTGTCTCGACGTCGCGGACGGCCGCGTCGTCAAGGGCGTCAACTTCGTCAACCTGCGCGATGCCGGCGACCCGGTCGAGGTCGCGCGCCGGTACGACGAGCAGGGCGCGGACGAGCTCGCGTTCCTCGACATCCGCGCCTCCGTCGAGAAGCGCGGGCTGCTCTACGACATGATCGAGGCCGTGGCGTCGCAGGTGTTCATCCCGCTCACGGTCGGCGGCGGCGTCAACAGCGTCGACGACATCCGCGCGCTCCTCAACGCGGGCGCCGACAAGGTCAGCATCAACACGGCCGGCGTCAACCGGCCGGAGCTCTTCGCGGAGGCGTCGGCGCGCTACGGTGCGCAGTGCATCGTGGCCGCGATCGACGCCAAGAAGTACGCGGTCGACGCCTGGCAGGTCTACATCCACGGCGGCCGCACGCCGACGGGCATCGACGCGGTGGCGTGGGCGGAGGAGGTGGTCGCGCAGGGCGCCGGCGAGATCCTGCTGACGAGCATGGACCGCGACGGCGCGCGCACCGGCTTCGATCTCAAGCTCACGCGCGCCGTGGCCGAGGCGGTCGATGTGCCGGTGATCGCGTCGGGCGGTGTCGGCGGGTTGCGCGACCTGGTCGAGGGCATCACCGAGGGGCGCGCCGACGCGGTGCTTGCCGCGTCGATCTTCCACTACGGCGAGTTCACGATCGGCCAGGCGAAGGCCGCGATGGCCGCCGCGGGCATCGAGGTGCGGACGTGACGCGTCGGACATCTTTCACAAAGAGACGCAGAGGCGCCGAGAACGGCATGGCCCTTGTTTCCTCTGCGTCTGCGCGTCTCCTGTGAACTCGATTCCCGCCTGGCTCGACGAGGTCCGCTGGAACGCGGACGGCCTCGTCCCCGCGATCGCGCAGGACGCCGCGTCGCGCGCCGTGCTGACGCTTGCGTGGATGAACCGCGACGCGCTGAAGCTCACCGCCGACACCGGCGAGGCGCACTACTGGTCGCGCTCGCGCGCCAGGCTGTGGCGCAAGGGCGAGTCGTCGGGCCACGTGCAGCGCGTGCGCGAAGTGCGCCTCGACTGCGACCGCGACGCGATCCTGCTCGTGGTCGAGCAGGTGGGCGGCATCGCCTGTCACACCGGCCGCGGGCGCTGCTTCTTCCGCAGGCTCGACGCCGGTGCGTGGCGCGACGTCGAGCCGGTGTTGAAGGACCCGAAGGCGATCTACGGCGATGGCTGATCCAGGCAGCGAAGACGTGCTGGCGCGGGTGGCGGCGGCGATCGCGGCGCGGGCCGGCGCGGACCCGACCGAGTCCTACGTCGCGTCGCTGTTCGCGAAGGGCGACGACGCCATCCTGAAGAAGATCGGCGAAGAGGCGACCGAGACGGTGCTGGCGGCCAAGGACGGCGACCCGCGGCGCATCGCGTCCGAGGTGGCCGACCTGTGGTTCCACTGCCTCGTGCTGCTGGCGCGTCACGGACTGGGGCCGGCGGACGTGCTGGCCGAACTGGCGCGCCGCGAAGGCACGTCCGGGCACGCGGAAAAGGCGGCCCGGGGCCGCTGACGCGGCCGGCCGCGCCTCCGGGGCGCGGGCCTTTCGGGGCGGGAATCCCCGGGGACGCTACAATGGGGGGTGGCGTCCAGGCGGGGCGGCTGTCCCGCGCCGCGCGGCGCATTTCCTGTACGGAGAAGAACGGCCCATGGCGGCAACGGACCCGAACTGCATCTTCTGCAAGATCGTGCGCGGCGAGATACCGAGCCGGAAGGTCTACGAGGACGCGGACGTGCTCGCGTTCCACGATATCCAGCCCGTGGCGCCCGTGCACTTCATGCTGATCCCGAAGAAACACGTCGCGACGATGTACGACCTTGCCGCCGACGACGCGCCGGCGATGGGCAGGATCATGACGCTCGCCGGCCGCCTGGCGCGCGAGCTGGGTGCGGCCGACGGATTCCGCACGATCGTCAACACCGGGCGTGTGGGGCGGCAGGACGTCCAGCACGTTCACGTGCACGTCATCGGCGGGCCCGAGCCGTTGGGGCCGATGATCGTGCGCGGCACGCACTGAAGGAGCACACCATGGGTGGCTTGAGCATCTGGCATTGGCTGATCGTCCTACTCGTCGTCGTCCTGATCTTCGGTACCAAGAAGCTGCGCAACATCGGCCAGGACCTGGGCGGCGCGGTCAAGGGCTTCAAGGAAGGGATGAAGACTCCCGAGGACGCCACCGCCGACGCGCAGCAGGCGGCGCAGCAGATCCCCGGCAAGACGATCGACGCGGAAGCGAAGAAGGAAACGACCAAGTCGTAGCCGGCCGCGCGCCGCCGGGCGCCGTCGCTGCCGCGCCCGTCGTCCCTCCATGTTCGACATCGGCTTCTCCGAGCTCGTCGTCATCGCCGTCGTCGCGCTGATCGTCATCGGCCCCGAACGGCTGCCGAAGGCCGCGCGCACGCTGGGGCACCTGTTCGGCCGCCTGCAGCGTTACGTCAACGACGTGAAGTCCGACATCAGTCGCGAGATGGAGCTGGACGAGCTGCGCAAGCTGCAGCGCGACGTGCAGACGGCGGCACAGGACCTGAAGTCCTCCGTCGAGCACGCCGCGCGCGACGTCGAGACCGGCGTGCGCGACGTCGAGCAGCAGCTCAACGCCGGCGCGGCGGAAACAGCGCAGCTGCCGGACCCCGACGCCGCACGCATGCTCGATCCCGCGCCGCTGCCCAACGAGCCGGGCGGCGAGCGCGCCGACGCCGCACCCGCCGACCGGCCGCAGCAGCCGTCGCTGCCCGGCTTCGACCGGATCTGACGCGCGGCGATGACCGACCCGACGCCCGACAACGCCGCGCAGGAGACGTTCCTCTCGCACCTGATCGAGCTGCGCACGCGCCTCATGCGCTCGCTCATCGCGGTCGTGATCGTGCTGTTCGTGCTGTTCCCGTTCGCGAAGGACATCTACGCGCTGCTCGCGCAGCCGCTGCTGGGCGTGCTGCCGCAGGGTGCCTCGATGATCGCCACCGACGTGACCGGCACCTTCCTGGTTCCGCTCAAGGTGACGCTGATGGCGGCGTTCCTGATCGCGCTGCCGTACGTGCTGTGGCAGGCGTGGGCGTTCGTCGCGCCGGGCCTCTACCAGCACGAGAAGCGGCTTGCGCTGCCGGTCATCGTCTCCAGCGTCGTGTTCTTCGCGGTCGGCATGGCGTTCGCGTACTTCTTCGTGTTTCCGGTGGCCTTCGGCTTCTTCGCCAGTTACACGCCGGCCGGCGTGCAGATGATGACCGACATCGACAAGTACCTGTCGTTCGTGCTGACGATGTTCCTCGCGTTCGGCCTGACGTTCGAGACGCCGGTCGTCGTCATCGTGCTGGTGCGGATGGGCGTGGTGAGCCTGGAGAAGCTCCGTGCCGCACGGTCCTACGTGATCGTCGGCGCGTTCGTGATCGCGGCCATCTTCACGCCGCCCGACGTGGTGTCGCAGTTCATGCTGGCGATGCCGCTGTGGCTGCTCTACGAGCTGGGGCTCTTCCTCGCGCGGTTCGTCAACGTGCCGAAGAAGGACAAGGAAGCCGAGGAAGCGACGGCGAAGTAGGCCGCGGCGCGTCGGCCGTGTCCCGGTGAGCGCAGCGAGGAGGCCTCCGCCGTGCGGTGCACGAGCGCAGCGAGGGGTTCCGCCGCTGTCCTGCGCATTCCCGGGGAGGCCGTGCCCCGTTGCCTGCCGGAACGGCACGGCGTAATCTGGCCGCGCCCCTTTGGCCCCCTGCGGGAGGTGCGCCATGAACCGAGTCGTCGCCGCGCTGCCACTCGGCCTCGTGCTGCTGGTTTGTGTGACGGCCAGCGTTGCGCAAAGTCCGGGCGTCCGATCGTACGGCGAGCTTGTCCCTTACTTCAACGGCGGCCAGCCTGGTTCCCCGGGGCGCCGTTGTTCGCCGAGCAGTCCTACTTCCACACGGTTTCGCCCAATCTCGGGCCTCAGCGCGCGGAGCAGCGGATCGCATTCGGCGCCTATGCCAGGCAGGGTGGCGTCGAGCAGCCGGCGGTGGCGAGCGTGGCGCAGCCGGCGCCTTATCCGGACACTTCGCCGGAGCTGCGTGCGACAGCGGCCATCGACGCCATTCTGCAGCTGCCACCAGTCCCGGCCGGGCTCATGCGCTTTACCTGGCCATTCCCAACTGACGTGGTCGCCGGCAGTCGGCGCCTGCCCGACGTCAAGTTCGAAGCTCGATTGTACGTCTTCGATCCCGGCGGAGTTCGCCGGGCCCCCCTGTCGCTGAAGGCCATGCTCGACCTCACGCCGGCCACGGTGGCGTCGGAGGAGGTGACGGACATGGACTTCCGCCGCCTGCCGACGACTTCGTCGGGACGCCGGCCCTCGCGCTACTTCGGCACGGCGCGCAAGCTCAGCGACGACTGCCGCTGCCAGTGTGAGCAGGGACCGCCCGGCTCTGCTCGGCGTGTTTTCGCTTCGCTACCAGAGCGACGCGCTCGCGGCGTTTCCGCAGTGCCACACGCGGTCGATCCGGATCAAGCCGAGCTCGACCTCGCCGTGGCCGACGATCGAAAGCGAATGGGACCGGCTGTTCGCGGGCATTCGCTGCCGGGACAGCGCGAGCGCGCCCGAGGCGATCTGCCTCTACAAGCTCGTCGACGGCATGACCCATATGACGCTCGACCTCGGTTTCGGCGGCGGCGACGGGCAGGCGATCGTCAGGAATCCCTCCGGCGGCGACCTGCGCTACTGGGACCACGCGCTCGGGCCGGACGGCAGGATCACGGTCAGCGCCGGGCTCGGCAATGCGCAAGGGGCGTTTACGCCGATCATGTTTCGCCTGAACGCCGACGGCAGCGGCGACCCGACGTTCGGGACCAATGGCGTCCTCTCCGTCCCAGCGACCGGCATATCCACCAATCCGCGGACGCTCACCATCGACTACAACTACAACTACCAGTTGACCGGCGAGACGTATACGGCGAACTCCGTGCGCCCGTTCGCGTACTTCTACACGAAGGCGCAGGTCACGAGCGGCGCCTACGAGGGCAAGTACGTCGAGTACGACTTCGCCGGACATTCGAACTCGGGGTTCTTCGCGCACCACCGCCATCCCGACGGCACCATCACCGCGGCCGGCGCAACCTACGGCAGCTACCCTGACACGAGCACGATGCGACCGTTCGCCGCGCAGATCGTGGGTCCGGCGGCGGCGCTGCCGGCCGTGCAGTACTACCACGACGCGTACAAGACCTACGTGAGCGTCGCCAATCCCGACGAAGCCCGCAAGCTCGACCGCGGCGAGTTCCCGGGCTGGAGCCGCACCGGCAGCTTCTTCCACGTCCTGCCGCTCGGCACGGCCGGTGCCTTTGGCGTCGAGCGCTTCTACTCGGAGGGATTCGACATCAGCTCGCACTTCTTCCCGGCGACCGCTGCCGAAGCTGCGGCCGTCCGGCTGAACCAGGACTGGCGGCTCGAGGGAATGGTGTTCGGTGCGTGGCAGCCGAACGCCGAAGGGAAGTGCCCGCCGTCGCTGCGCGGGGTCTCGCGGGTCTTCCGCGCCGTGTCGAACCTGCCCAACCACTGGTACGGCCAGGACCGTTCCGCCGTCGACGAGCAGGTCGCGCAAGGCGGCGTTCTCGAAGGCTTCGGGGCCAAGGGCATCGTGTACTGCGCGGAGTGACGGCCGGACCGGCCGTTGCGCGGGCGTGGTTCGTCCACGCAGGCGGATCGATGCGGCGTGCGGTTGCGCTTCCGCGCCGGCGCGTGCGCGGTTCGCGGGTCACTGCTTCTCGGGTGGTGGCCGCTTGCCGACGGTGACGTCGACCAAGGCTTCCTTGCCTTTGCGCACGACGTTGACCTTCGCGACCGAGCCCGGCGGCAGCTCGGCGATGCGCGCCAGCAACTGCGGCACGTTGCGCGTCGGCTTACCTGCGATCTCCACGACCACGTCGTAGACCTGCATGCCGGCGCGCGCCGCCGGCCCGTTCGGCTCCAGCTCGCGGATGACCACGCCCTCGGCGCGCTCGAGTGCCAGCGCCTTGGCCGCCTCGGCCGTCACCGGCGCCGGCACGATGCCGAGCCAGCCGCGCGTGACTTCGCCGTCGCGGACGATCTGCTCGAACACGCTGCGCGCGAGCGAGACCGGAATCGAGAACGCGATGCCGAGCGAGCCGCCCGACTGCGAGTAGATCGTGCTGTTGATGCCGACGAGGTTGCCGGCCGTATCGACCAGCGCGCCCCCGGAGTTGCCGGGGTTGATCGCCGCGTCGGTCTGGATGAAGTCCTCGAAGCGGTTCACGCCGAGGTAGTTGCGGCCCATCGCGCTGACGATCCCGAACGTGACCGTGTTGCCGAGGCCGAACGGGTTGCCGATCGCCAGCACGACGTCGCCGACCTGCAGGTTCTCGGTGCTGGCGAACGTCATCGCCGGCAGCCCTTCCACGTCCGCCTTGAGGACCGCGAGGTCGGATTCCGGGTCGGTGCCACGGACCCGCGCCGAGATCCGGCGGCCGTCGGAGAGCACGAGCTGGATGTCGTCGGCACCCTCGATCACGTGATGGTTGGTCAGCACGTAGCCTTCCGGCGAGACGATGACGCCCGACCCCAGGCTGGTCTGCCGGCGGCCGGTGCCGCGGTCGAGTTCCGGAAAATAGCGGCGGAACAGCGGATCTTCGGCCAGCGGGTTGCGCGCGCGCACCTCCTTGCTCGTGTAGAGGTTCACGACCGCCGGCATGGCCTTCTTCGCGGCGTCGGCGTAGCTCGCCACGCGAGCGGCCGTCACCGGCGTGGCCGTCTCCTGCGTGACCACGACGGTGCCGGTGTGCCCCGAGCCCTGGGGGAGCAGGTCCGGGCGCAGCGTGACCACGACGAACAGCGCGGCGAGACACAGCGTGCACGCCTGCGCGAAGAGCAGCCAGAACCGGCGGACCATGCCGTCAAGTATAGAGGCAGACGGCGGTCCGGAGGCCCGGCGAATACCCGCCTCGCGCGGGGCCCCGTGGGCGCAACCGGCTGATTTGCATCCGGTTTCCGGGGATTTTCCCGTGGCGGGCTTTCGGCGGGGTACGCAAATCCCGTATAATCGGACGGTTTTGCGAACCTGCCGCGAAGACGGCGGGTAGCCGCCATCCGGGCGGCCTGCCCACTTTCGGTTTTCGCGCTTCTCGGGATACGGGGATGGCTGACGCTGCTCTCAATCAAATGGTCGATACCAACAAGCGCCGGTTCCTGATCGTGGCCAGCAGCGCGGTGGGCGGAATCGGCGTCGTCGCCGCCGCCACGCCGTTCGTGATGTCCTTCTGGCCATCCGCGCGCGCGCGCGCCGCCGGCGCGCCGGTCGAAGTGGACATCAGCAAGATCGAGGCGGGCCAGCTCATCACCGTCGAATGGCGCGGCAACGTGTGCTGGTTGCTGAACCGCACCAAGCCGATGCTGGAGTCGCTGCCGAAGCTCGACAGCCGGCTCGCCGACCCGAACTCGAACGTGGCGCAGCAGCCGCCGTACTGCAAGAACGAGCACCGGTCGATCAAGGAGTCGATGTGGGTCGCCATCGGCATCTGCACGCACCTCGGCTGCTCGCCGACGTTTCGGCCGGAGATCGCGCCGGCGGACCTGGGACCCGACTGGCTCGGCGGCTTCTTCTGCCCGTGCCACCAGTCGAAGTTCGACCTCGCGGGCCGCGTCTACCGCGGCGTGCCCGCGCCGACCAACCTCGTGATTCCCCCGCACAAGTACCTGACGGACACGAAGATCGTCATCGGCGTGGGCCAGGACGGCAAGGAAGGCTGATGGACAAGCTCCTCAACTGGATCGACGCGCGCTTCCCGCTGACCGCGCTGTGGGAGTCGCAGTGGGGCAAGTACGTCGCGCCGAAGAACTTCAACTTCTGGTACTACTTCGGCTCGCTCGCCACGCTGGTGCTGGTGATGCAGATCGTCACGGGCATCTTCCTGACGATGAACTACAAGCCCGACGCGACGAAGGCGTTCGAGTCCGTCGAGTACATCATGCGCGACGTCGAGTGGGGGTGGCTCATCCGCTACATGCACTCGACCGGCGCGTCGATGTTCTTCGTCGTCGTCTACCTGCACATGTTCCGCGGCCTCATGTACGGCAGCTACCGCAAGCCGCGCGAGCTCCTGTGGATCATCGGCTGCCTCATCTACCTGACGCTGATGGGCGAGGCGTTCTTCGGCTACCTGCTCCCGTGGGGCCAGATGTCGTACTGGGGCGCGCAGGTGATCGTGAACCTCTTCGCGACCGTGCCGTTCATCGGCGAGAGCCTGGGTGTGTGGATCCGCGGCGACTACACGATCTCGGACATCACGCTGAACCGCTTCTTCGCGTTCCACGTGATCGCGTTCCCGCTGGTGCTGCTGGGCCTCGTCGCCGCGCACCTCATCGCGCTGCACGAGGTTGGCTCGAACAATCCGGACGGCATCGAGATCAAGAAGCAGCCGAAGGACCCGCAGACCGGGCTCTACCTCGACGGCATCAACAGCCACCCGTACTACACGATCAAGGACATCGTCGGCGTCGTGGTGTTCCTCGCGGTGTTTTCGGCGATCATGTTCTTCGTGCCCGAGATGGGCGGCTACTTCCTCGAGGCCAACAACTTCATCCCGGCCGACCCGCTGAAGACGCCCGAGCACATCGCGCCGGTCTGGTACTTCACGCCGTACTACGCGATTCTGCGCGCGGTCCCGTCCGAGCTCGTGTCGTTCCTGCCGGCGACCCAGTTCTACGGCGTCGTGGCGATGGGCGCGGCCGTGCTGATCTTCTTCTTCCTGCCGTGGCTCGACCGCGGCGCCGTGAAGTCGATCCGCTACCGCGGCACGCTGTACAAGTCGTGGCTCGCCGCCTTCGTGATCTCGTTCGTCCTCCTCGGCTACCTGGGCGTCGTGCCGGTCACCGTGTGGGGGCAGTTCGCCGACGGCTGGCCGCTGCTCGGCGGCGCCGACAAGGCGACGGTGGTCGCGCGCCTGCTCACCGTCGTGTACTTCCTGTTCTTCCTGCTGATGCCCTGGTACACGGCGCGCGACAAGACCAAGCCCGTTCCGGATAGGACGACCTGAAGAATGAAGAAGATCGCCTCCCTCGGCGCGGCTCTGCTGTTCGCGTTCGCCGGCGCGGCCATGGCGGCCGGCGGTGCCGGCCTGCGCCTCGAGCCGGCGCCCGTGCACCGGCTCGACGTCGAGTCGCTGCAGCGCGGTGCGCGCAATTTCGTCAACTACTGCCTCAATTGCCATAGCGCGAAGTTCATGCGCTACGAGCGACTGACCGACATCGGGCTGACCGCCGATCAGATCAGGGACAACCTGATGTTCGGGACCGACAAGATCGGCTCCACGATGACGGTGGCGATGCCCGCCGAGCTCGCGAAGAGCGCATTCGGCGTGATGCCGCCGGACCTGTCGGTGCAGGCGCGCGTCCGCGGCAGCGACTGGCTGTACAACTACTTCCTGTCGTTCTACCGCGACGACCAGTCGGTGACCGGCTGGAACAACCTCGTGTTCCCCAACGTCGGCATGCCGCACGCGCTGTGGGAGCTGTCCGGCGCGCACCGGCTCGTGACCACGGAGTTCGACGACCACGAGAAGGCGACCGCCGCCGCCATCGCGATCAAGGGCCTCGTGCGCGTCGACCCGGCGCCGGGCGGCAAGTGGCTCGTCCGGACGGTGGCGGCCGACCCTGCCGCGCCCGGCACGATGACGCAGGTGCAGTACGAGGCGTTCGTCGCCGACCTCGTCAACTTCATGGACTACCTGGCGGAGCCCGTGCGCAACAAGCGGATCAGCCTCGGCATCGTCGTCCTGCTCTACCTCGGCGTGCTGTTCGCGTTCGTGTACGCATTGAAGCGTTCGTACTGGAAGGACGTCCACTAGGCTGCAGCCACGCACCGACCGCGCGGGGCACGGGCGACGCCCGTGCCCCGTTGTATTCCGGGCCCACCGCCCCATCCCAAGAGATTGCCCGCCTTCGGCGAGGAGAATCCGATCATGATGACGCTCTACTCCGGGACCACCGACCCGTTCTCCCAGCGCTGCCGCATCGTGCTGCACGAGAAGGGCATGGACTTCCAGATCATCGACGTCGACCTCGACCACAAGCCCGAGGACCTCGCCGTGATGAACCCGTACAACCAGGTCCCGGTGCTGGTCGAACGCGACCTGGTGCTGCACGAGTCGAACATCATCAACGAATACATCGACGAGCGGTTCCCGCATCCGCAGCTGATGCCGGCCGACCCGGTGATGCGCGCCCGCGCGCGGCTGTTCCTGCACCGGTTCGAGAAGGAGCTCTTCTGCCACATCGACGCGCTCGAAGGGAACAACCAGAAGAACGCCGACAAGGCGCGCGGCCTGGTCCGCGACGCGCTGCTGCAGATCACGCCGGTGTTCGCCAAGCACAAGCACATGCTGGGCGAGGACTACTCGATGCTCGACGTCGCGATCACGCCGCTGCTGTGGCGGCTCGACTACTACGGCATCCAGATGCCCAAGCAGGCGGCGCCGCTGATGAAGTACGCCGAGCGCCTGTTCGCCCGCCCGGCGTTCTCCGAGGCGCTGACCTCGGCCGAGCGCGGCATGAGGAAGTGACCCGTTCCGCGCGAAGCGCGGCTCGGGTCATCCCGAGGCGCGCAGCGCCGAGGGATCCGGTTTCGTCCCGCCGCGAAGCCACCGCGGCTCCGCCACCCGCGAAGTGCAGGTCCTCGCCGCTGCGCGACTCGGGGCGCCGGCGCATGGGCGCTTGACGGCGCGGCAGGGCTGCGTAGTATGTCTGCCCCATGTCCGAGCAATCCGCCAAGCCCTACCTGATCCGCGCCATCTGCGAGTGGTGCGCGGACAACGCGCTGACGCCGTATCTTGCGGTCAAGGTGAACGCGGAGACGCGCGTGCCGGCGGCGTTCGTCAAGAACGGCGAGATCGTGCTGAACGTCAGCGGGACGGCGACACGCAAGCTCACGATCGACAACGAGTGGATCCAGTTCACCGCGCGCTTCAACGGCGCGTCGCAGGAAGTCGCGGTGCCGATGAACGCGGTGTCCGGAATCTTCGCGAAGGAGACCGGCTACGGCTTCGCGTTCACGTCGCCGCAGGACCCGGTCGCCTCGCTGGCCGCCGCGACCGCGCCGCGCGAGCCCGACAAGCCTGCCGCCGAGCCGAAGGACAAGGACGGCGGCGACAACGGCAAGCGCAAGCCGCGTCCTTCGCACCTGCAGATCATCAAATGACCCGTCCCGCGCGAAGCGCGGACCCGGTCATCCCGATGAGCGAAGCCGGGGAGGGATCCGCTGTTCCGGTCCACGGAGCGCAGCAGGGCCCCCGCGGTAGAATCGCACCCCGTGCCGGCATAGCTCAGGGGTAGAGCAGCGGTTTTGTAAACCGTTGGTCGTGGGTTCGATTCCTACTGCCGGCACCACGCCCCGGCCGCGCCGCGGGCCCCCGCGGCGCGGTCCGCCACCCGGCGCTACAGCGGCACGCACCCCGCCATGCCGTAGTCGCCCTCGCGGATCCAGCCAGCCGCGATCATGAAGTTGAGTACGGCCAGCTCCGTCATGAAGCGGTGGTTGGGCACGCCGCCCATGCCGTTGTTGTAGACGCGGAGCAGCGCGGTCATGCCGGTCGGGCACACCGGCACGGGCGGCAGGATGCCGAACACCTTGCCCTCGAACACCCAGTTCGGATTGACCATCAGCGACGCCGCTTCGGGGGCGTTCGACGTGTAGAAGTGGGTGCTGATCACGGTGCTCACCAGGGCGCTGCTGAAGTAGCGGTGCACATCCACCGTTCCGGCCGTCCCCAGCACGAACACGTTGAACGCCTTGCCGGTGCGCGCCCAGCCGGCGAACGCGCCCGCGTCCAGCAGCGCGATCTCGTTGGGGATCGTCGTCACGAAATAGTGGTTGAACCCGGCGTGGTAGTACTCGATCGCCTTGATCACGTTGCTGCCCGTGACGGGACCGCCGCCGGGCGAGCGCACGCCGCCGGACGCGAGGAACACCCCCGAATCGTAGATCGGGTCGGCCGTGTCGGCGATCGCGATCACTGCCCGGTTGGGCACGCCCGGCGTGACCGCCGCGACGCAATCGAGCTGGACGGTCAGGCCGTCGAACTCCGTGTTGCGCGAGCCGCCCTCGTTGTTGATGAACAGCGCCGCATTGACGTCGGCGTTGATCGAGTTCACGCTGACCGGCCGGCCGTTGTAGTTCGCGCAGTTGACGCCGTTGACGAGGATCGCGAGGACGTCGTTGAACGAGGACCCGACGAACTCCTGGTATTCCTCCGACGCGAACACGAACCGGATCGCGATGGTGTTGGCGAGCGGCGTCACGTCGAACTCGAGGATCGCGGCGTCGTACGTGACCTCGGGAAAGACCAGCGCGTCGAGCTGGCCGTCGCCGGGCGTGCCCATGATCTCGCTCCAGTCGGACGCCTGGTTTCGGGCTGCGGGCGTCCTCGGCCCAGCCGGTCGACAGGACGACGCCGGTGTCGATGCCCACGCTCGCCGAACCGCCGACGAACGTGCCGGCGGCGTTGGCGTTGCCCGTGAACCGGGCGTTGCTGATCGTGACGCCCGGGCCGACCAGGCTGCGCCGCCAGCGCAGCGGCGTTGGCGTTCTGCGTGACCGAGCTCACCTTGGGACCGAGCTTTGGCGGATTGACCGGCACTGGCCGCCCTTGCGCGTGGGCGGCGGCGAGAGTCAGGGCAGCGATGACGGTGACGGCGGCGCGGGCGAAACGGGACATGGCGGTTCCTCGACGTGAGCGGGACTCGGACCGGGCGATTGTCGCGCGGGATGCGTGGATGACAACGGCATTGTGCGCCAGCGGCGAGGCGAATCTCGCTTGTCCGCACCGCGCCTGTGTGCCCGCGATCCCGAGGCGGGATGCCGGCCGCCGCGCCTGCCGCCGGTCTCTTCCCGCGCCAACGCGGGGGCGACGAATGACATAGAATCCGCTCGGCGCGGAAGGCCTGCGGTTTGTACGCTGCAGGTGCCGCGCGAACGCAAACACGACGGAAACGCGCGATGCCGCTCCTGGGTTTCCGGCCGACCAAGGCCCGGCTCGTCATGGAGGACGACAAGGCGACAGCGTCCTCGTGATGAAGGTGGTGCTCGACGGCGACGACGCGGTCGAGCTCGCGACCGGGGGAACGCTGCAGGACCTCGCCGGCGTGCTGCGCATCCGCGCGAGCGGCGCAACCACGCGGCCAACGGCCACGGACCGATCGGATCGCCTGTCCATGTCGCGGAGGCGGGCGCGGGCTTTCCGGGCGACGCGCCCGGCAAGTTCCAGGTCAACGTCGCCATGGCTGCGATAAGTTCGGCACGCTCCTACGCATCGCCAACGCCGGGCGGTTGCCGACCAGGTTCTTCGTCGACACCGGCGACCGGAAGGCCGGCGCGGATGCGGAGCGCCTGGCTACCGGATGCGCTCCGGTACGGGTCAAGGTGGGACAACCACGCGCACCGCACGCTGCCGGTGACGAGCTTCGTGATGATCCTGCCGATCGACGTGCCGACGGCGCCCGCCTTCGGCGCCCATGCCGCCGGCGTGGTCGCGCCCGATCCGGCGCTGCCGGCGCCCGCGACCAATGCGCAGGTGGCGGAACTGATGGACGACATGCTGGTGTTCCAGAGCGACACGCGGCACACGATGTTCGGCGTACTGCTCGTGCTCGGCATCGTCGCGGTGGCGGCGCTGCCTTTGTCGGGATCGCTGTGTTCTTCCGCTGACGCGCGCGGGTTGCTATCCTCCGCCTCTTTGCGCGGACGCGGAGAACGACGATGAACCAGCTGACTTCAAAGGCCGGACGGCGGCCGTCACCGGCGGTGCGATGGGCATCGGGCCGCGGTCGCGCAGCGGCTTGCCGCGAGCGGCGCGCGCGTCGGGCCAGGACCGCGACGAGCAGGCGCTCGCGGCGGCGAAGGCGGCGCTCCCGACGATACCCGCACGTCTGCTCGACGTCACGCGGACGCGGCGGCGGTCGAGCGGGTCGCGCAGGCGACGGCCGCCGCGTTGGGCGCCGTCGACGCGGTCGTTCTGCTCGGCCGGCATCACCGGGCCGACCGTGCCGCCTGCCGACTACCCGGTCGACGACTGGAAGCGCGTGTTCGACGTCAACGTGCACGGCGTGTTCCTCTGCAACCGCGCCGTCGTGCCGCTGATGAAGGCGAAGGACTATGGCCGCATCGTCAACATCGCATCGGTTGCCGGCAAGGAGGGCAATCCCAACGCGTCGGCCTACAGCGCGTCGAAGGCCGCGGTGATCGGGCTCACCAAGTCGCTCGGCAAGGAACTCGCGCGCACCGGCATCCGCGTCAACTGCGTGACGCCTGCCGCCGTGCGCACCGCCATCTTCGACCAGATGACGCAGCAGCACATCGACTTTATGCTGTCGAAGATCCCGCTGGGCCGGTCCGGGACGGTGGACGAGATCGCCGCGCTCGTGCTGGCTCGCGAGCGAGGACTGCTCGTTCTCGACGGGGCGGTGTTCGATCTGTCCGGCGGGCGCG
>JADJWJ010000006.1 GCA_016716425.1 Betaproteobacteria bacterium | reverse complement strand
GCGCGGCGGCAGCTGGGAATACGTGAACAAGGCCGGCGGCAACCAGCCGGCGCGCTTCCGGGACCAGGGCAACAGCGCGCTGTTCCGATGGGAGAACTACCGGCTCGAGGTCTACGAAGACTTGTAAGCCTCGCGCGCCGGACCGCCGGCGCCAACACTTGCACGCGGGCGGCGGCAGGGCGGACGTTCCCGAGGCACGTTCGGTTTCTGGATAGCCGCGCGCAGCGCGGCACGCGAAGATTGTGGATCATGGCCAAGTGGCAGTACCAGAAGTAGCGTCGGAACAACGCGTCGAACGAAGGGAGAAGCGGTGAACTGGGACCAGATCGAAGGCAAGTGGAAGCAGCTGACGGGTTCGGTCAAGGCCGCCTGGGGCGACCTGACGGACGACGAGGTCACCGAGATCAACGGGAACCGCGAGAAGCTGGAAGGCAAGATCCAGGAGAAGTACGGCAAGTCGAAGGAAGATGCCAAGAAGAGCGTCGACGACTGGTTGTCGAGGCATTGAAGGCGCGGCAGTTTCCACCGACACCGGGGCCTGAACGACTCGATCGGGGTTCAAACGCAGCAAGGGGACACGATGGGATTCTTCTCCGCCATTCTCGAAAAGCTCGGCCTGAAGTCGGCTCACGCCGAGCCCGTAGTTGCGCCCGCGCCGGCAAGCCCGGCCGCGGCTTCGGCTGCGACGCCAGCCGCCCCGCCCGCGCCCGTGGCGATTCCGGTCGTCGACGTCGTGGCACAGCTTGAAAAGCTCGCTGCCGCCAATCCGCAGAAACTGAACTGGAAGACGTCAATCGTCGACTTGCTGAAGCTGCTCGGCATCGACAGCGCTACGCAGCGCGCAAGGACTGGGCCACCGAACTGGATTGCCCGGCGAACCTGATGGGCGATTCGGCGCAGATGAACATGTGGCTGCACAAGACCGTGCTGAAGAAGATCGCCGACAACGGGGGCAACGTGCCCAAGGACCTGCTCGATTGACCACCGTTGGGTGAGGAAGCGGAGCAACGCACATGCAACTGACCGACATCCTCCGGCAAATCGGCGGTGTACAGGCGATAGCGCGCGAGCTGGGCGTCAGCGAAAGCCAGGCCGCGACGGGCGCCGAGGCGCTGCTGCCGGCCATCCTCGGCGGCTTCAAGCATCAAGCGCAAGCGCACCCTGCCGGGGTTGACGGGCTCGGTGGCCTGCTGGGGCAACCGGGCGGCGGGGGGCTGCTCGACGAGGTGCTGGCACCGGAGCCGACCGACCCGAATCGCGGCAACGAGGTGCTGGGACAGATCTTCGGCTCGCGAGACGTCAGTCGCACGGTGGCGCAGCACGCCTCGGCACAGTCCGGGCTGGACCCCTCGATGCTGAAGAAGATGCTGCCGCTGCTGGCGATGCTGGTTGCCGGCTTCATGGCCAGGCAGCATGGGGATGCGTCGCCGCAGCCGAGCGCACTGGCGGGCGGCGCCGGCCTCGACGGCCTTCTGGGCAGCCTGCTCGGCGGTGGCCCCGTGGCCGGTACGGCTGGTGCCAGCCCCGCTTCCGGCCTTGGCTCGCTGCTCGACCTGAATGGCGACGGCAATCCGCTGGACGACATCCTCAGAACGGCCGGCGCCGCATTGCGTTAGCCGGGCCGCGCGCCGTCGCGCTCAACGGCTACCGGTCATCGAGTACGGAGGACGAGTATGGATCTGATCATTTCGCTGATCATCGGCGGCATCGTCGGCTGGCTGGCGAGCATCGTCATGAAAACCAATGCGCAGATGGGGTGGATCGCCAACGTATTGGTCGGCGTCGTCGGTTCGGCGCTCGGCTTCTGGATCGCCGGCATGCTGGGCATCGCCGCATCCGGCGACATCCTGCGTTTCCTCATCGCTGTCGCCGGCGCGGCGCTGCTGATCTTCGTCCTGAGCATCCTCGGCGTGTTTGGCAAGCGCTGACTGTCCGAGCGCGGCTCGCGTGCGAACGAGTAACTTTAGGGCGAACTGACTTGAACAGGTTGTTCCCCGCTATCGCAGCCGGACTTGCCCCCGGGAGCGTCCGGGCACACCTGCCCCTCCCTGTTCGTCGCAATCAAGCACGCCACTCGACGTGCTGCGGCGCCTGACCATGGGTCTGTCGGGATCTTCGCTTCGGTTCATACGTCCCACTGCATCAACCGTTGCGCCACGTACTGGCGCGTGACTACTCAAGGAGGATGACATGGCGCGCAAACCGCAAGTTGCAGTCGAACCTCGGCCCGATGGCCGCTGGGCTGTGCAAACCGCCGGAACCCAACGCGCCGACTCGCTTCATGACCGCAAGTCCGACGCGGTGTCACGTGGGCGCGAGTTGGCCGAGAGCAAGAAGTCCGAGCTGGTGATCAAGAACGCAGACGGTCGCATCGCGCAGAAGGACAGCCACGGGAACGATCCGCGCGGGGCCAAGGGGTAGCCGGGCGCCGGGCCGCCGGTGCCGACGTTGCGCGCCGGTGGCAGCACGGTCGGTTCGAGTGCCGCCAGAATTTTCGAAATTCTGCGATCTGCCGTCGCCTCCTCGGCAGGCGAGCCGCTTTCGCTCGGACGACCTCGACGAGATCAAGGGCTTCGTGACGCGCGGTGCTGGCGACCACTCGCGCGTGGCCCACGGAGCAGGTGCGGTCGGCTTCGAGCAGGTCTGGGTTGCCTGCGACGCCGTGAGGTCCGGCTGGGTCAGCGTCGGGATCGGTCTGACCGTCTGCGGCTCGTTGCCCGGGCCGGCGATCCACGTCGCACAGCCTGCAGGTAGCGAATATCGCTTCGGCCGACGCCGCCACGTGATCGGCGCGGACACGATGATGCTGGTTCCGGCATGCTGGGAATACACTCTGCGCCGCCCTCCTGGCGCAAGTTTTGCGATGTCGGTCGACCATGCCCGGATCGCCGCGGAGATCGACGCGCGCGACCCTTCTCGTCGGCATGAGTGGGTACCGCAAGCCCGCACGTTCCCGATGGATCGGCTGGCTTCGTCGGGGCTGGCGAGGCGCGCTCGCCGAACAGGCGCACGCCTTCGATGGCACAGCCAGCCCGACTTGCCTCGCCGGCATCGAGGCGCAGTTGGTCGGTGCGCTGGCCAACCTGATGCTCGATGAACCCGAACCGGTCCGAGGGACGAAACTCTCCGCCGCGCGACTCGCCGATCTGGAGGCCTGGATCGATGCCCACCTGCGGGCGCCCATCACCGTCGGCAGACTCTGTGCCGTCGCCGGAGTGGGCGCGCGAGCGCTGCAGAAGAACTTCCTGTCACGTCGCGCCATGTCTCCGATGCGCTTCGTCACCGAGCGCCGCCTGGCGGAAGCGCATCGGCAGCTTGCCGTCCCCTGTGCGAGCGATAACGTCACGCAGATCGCTCTGCGCGTGGGCTTCGCGCACTTGGGTCGGTTCGCGACCCTTTACCGCCAGACGTTCGGCGAGTCACCGATCGACACTCTGAGGCGTGCTCGCCGCTGGTTGGCGGCGTGTGCTCCTCCTCGCGGCGCGTCAGCGAGGCGTTCGTTTTCCGGATAGCCGCGCGTTGTGCGATGCAGGAAGATCTCGATTCCCTGCCTGCATGGAGAAGCGCCTTGAAGAAGTCATTCCTCGCCGCTGCCCTGGTGCTCGTCATCGGGCCGGCCGCGGCCGAAGTGCCGCTGTTCGCCGCCAGGTGCGGGGCGGGCATCACCGCCGATTCGAACGCGAAGGGGCAGGTCTACGTCAACGGCAAGGTGGCCAAGCTCGTCAACCGGCCGGACGGGCAGGTCACGGCCCAGTTCGCCGGGGTCTACGTCGACATCACGCCCCGCGGCAGCGAGCCGCCGCGGATCACCTACACGGCCAAGGACAAGTCCTTCGGCGAGTGCGAGATCCTGTCGTTCAGGGCGCCGGGCGGCGGCGCCGCCACCAGCACCGCCGGCGGCGGCTCAAGTGGCGGCAGCGCAAGTGGCGCCGGCGGCAGCCAGCGCGCGTCGTCGTCGGAGCGCGCAGGGCAGGGCCAGTTCGATGCGCGGGGCCCCGTCTCCTGTGCGATGCGGGCCGGGCAGAAGATGGAGCAGTGCGAGGCGAACGTGGCCCGCGAGCCCGGCGGCACGGCCACCGTCGTGGTGACGCGGCCGGACGGCCGCACCCGCTTCATCTTCTTCGAGAAGGGCAAGGCGATCGGCGCGGATCTCAGCCAGGCGGACGGCAGCCAGCGCTTCCGCGCGAGCAGGCGCGGCGACGTCTACAGGATCGAAGCCGGAAGCGAGCGCTACGAGATCGTCGAGGCGATGGTCTTCGGGGGCTGAAGCCCCGTCTGGTTCCTGGCCATTCCTCAATCATCTCTGCGATGCGAGTGAAATCCATGACGACGTTCCCAATCAAGCTCTTGTTGAGCGTGCTTCTCGCGGCGCCGATGGCCGCCTTGGCCGCGCCGTGCCCGCTCGGCGTGGCCCTCGGCAGCAACCTGAGCTGCGAAGTGCCGGCGGGGGTGACGCGCCTGACGGTGCACCTGATCGGCGGCGGTGGTGGCGGCGCGGATATGCCAGGAAATTCAGGGTCAGGCGGCGGTGGCGGCGGCGGCAGCTACTGCGGCGGTACCTTCGCGGTCACGCCCGGTCAGACGTTGGACATCGCTGTAGGAAGTGGCGGGGCCGGTGGGGCCAACAACGACGGCAGCGCCGCGACCGCCGGCGGGAACGGCGGGATAAGCGGAATCCTCGGCTCAGGGGTGCCGGTGGGGTTGTTCGCCAGGGGCGGTCTTGGCGCGCCGACAGACGGCGGAGGCGGCAGCGGTGGCTCCACACTGAGCTGCACCGCCGCCGGCGCCATCTATCACCCCGGGGGGAACGGCGGCAACGGACGGTTGACGGGCGCCACGGGCCTTTCCGACGGCGGTGGAGGTGGCGGTGGTTCCGCGGGTTCGGGCGGGTTCGGCAACAACGGCCAGGATGCCACGTCGGGCAACGGCGCAGCAGGCGGACTTGGCGGCGGTGGCGTCTTCCCGGGCGACAGCGGCGGCGCTGGCGGCAATCAGGCCGACTTGCCACCGGGGGGGGACGGATTCCCCGGCGGACTGCCGGGCGGTGGCGGCGGTGGTGCCGGCGAACGGCCACTGGGCTCCGTGGAGACCAGCGGCGGACACGGTGGCCGCGGCGCGGTCATGTTGGTGCTTTCCTACGCCGTGACGGCAACGGCGGTCGGAGGTCACGGCAGCGTGAGCTGCACGCCGTCGATCGTTGCGGCCGGGAGCGGCAGCGTCTGCACGGCGGTGCCGGACGCGGGTTACCAGGTGGCCAGTTGGACCGGGGCCTGTGCGGCAACCGGGACGGGGGCGCACTGCAACCTCGCCAACGTGCAGAGCGACCTGGCGTCGACGGTGAGTTTCGCGCCGGTGACGTACTCGGTGGCGGCGACGGTGGTGGGTGGGCACGGGTTTGCAATCTGCGCGCCGGCGACGGTCAACGCCGGCGGGACGAGCGTGTGTACGGCGTATCCGAATCCGGGGTTCCAGGTGCAGGGCTGGAGCGGCGCGTGCGCGGCGGCGGGAAGCAATGCGCAATGCACGCTGACCAACGTGCAGGCGAACCAGAACTCGACGGTGAGCTTCGTGCTGACTCCGCCGGCAACCTACAGCGTGACTGCGACGGTGACGGACGGGGCCTACGGCAGCGTGGGTTGCTACCCGGACAACGTGAAGGCGGGCGATGGCAGCGTGTGCATCGCGGTGCCGCTGGCGGGGTTCCGGGTCAAGGCCTGGGGCGGGGCGTGTGCAGCGGCGGGAAGCAACGCGCAGTGCAGCCTGGCCAACATCGGGGCCAACCAGGTGTCGACGGTGAGCTTCGAGCTGACGCCGCCGGCGACGTACACGGTGACGGCGACCGTGGTGGGCGGGTCGTACGGGGTGGTGAGCTGCCTGCCGACCAGCGTGCTGGCGGGACAGAGCAGCATCTGCAGCGCGGTGCCGCAGAGCGGGTTCCGGGTATTGAGCTGGGGCGGGGACTGCGCGGCGGCGGGGAGCAACGCGACCTGCACGCTGAGCAAGATCCAGGCGGACCAGAGCGCGACGGTGAGCTTCGAGCTGACCCCGCCGGCGACCTACAACGTGTCGGCCAGCGTGGCGGGCGGCAACGGTTCGGCCAGTTGCCTGCCTACGAGCGTCCTGGCGGGCGGCACCAGTGTCTGCTACGCGGTGCCGCTTGTGGGGTTCCAGGTACAGGGCTGGACCGGGGCCTGTGCGGGGGCGGGGACGGCCGGGCAGTGCAGTCTCGCCAACATCCAGGCCGACCAGAGTTCGACGGTGAGCTTCGCGGCCACTCCGCTGCCGACGTACACGGTGAGCGCGACGGTGGCGAGCGGCAGCGGGACGGTGAGCTGCGCGCCGGGGACGGTGACCAAGGGCGACAGCAGCAGCTGCACGGCGGTGCCGGCAGCGGGCTGGCAGGTACAGGGCTGGACGGGGGCCTGTGCGGCGACCGGCGGCAACGCGCAGTGCCACCTCAAGCAGGTCGCGGCCGACCAGGCCTCGCAGGTGAGCTTTGCGCCGATTCCGCCGGCGACCTTCAGCGTGTCGGCGACCGTGGTGCTGGGGCACGGCGCGGTCGGTTGCACGCCCGGGACGGTGGCGGCGGGCGGCAACAGTCTGTGCACGGTGGTGCCGGACAGCGGCTACCAGGTGCAGGGCTGGGGCGGCGCTTGCGCCAGTGCCGGCGCGAACGCGCAGTGCAGCCTGACGCACGTGCAGGCGGACCAGTTGGCGACGGTGAGCCTGGCGCCGATCCCGCCGGTGCTCTACACGGTGAGCGCGACGGTCAACGGCGGCCACGGGGCGGTGAGCTGCACGCCTCCCACGACCGCTGCCGGAGGCAGCAGCAGCTGCCTGGCGGCGCCCTACGCCGGTTACCAGGTGCAGGGCTGGACCGGGGCCTGTGCCGCGGCGGGCGTGAATGCCCAGTGCGACCTGGCCAACGTGCAGGCCGACCGCAGCTCGCAGGTGAGCTTCGTGGCGATCCCGTTGCCGACGTATACGGTGACGGCGACGGCGCCGGGCGGCAACGGGACGGTGAGCTGCGGGCCGAGCCCGGTGGTGCAGGGCGGCAGCAGCAGTTGCATCGCCGCGCCCGACGTGGGCTACCAGGTGCAGGGCTGGACCGGCGCCTGCGCCGCGACCGGTACGAACGTGCAGTGCACGCTGCCCAACGTGCAGGCCAACCAGAGTTCGGTCGTGAGCTTCGTGGCGATTGCGCCGACGGCCTATGCGGTCAGCGCCAGCGTGCTGGCGGGGCTGGGCACGGTGAGCTGCGCGCCGACGACGGTGAGCAAGGGCGGGCAGAGCACCTGCACGGCGGTGCCGGCGGCGGGCTGGCAGGTGCAGGGCTGGGGCGGCGCCTGTAGCGGGGCGGGCACCAACACCCAGTGCTACCTGGCGAAGATCTCCAAGGACAAGGCCGCCACGGTGAGCTTTGCGCAGATCCTGCCGCAGACCTACACGGTGACGGCCATTGTGGTGGGCGGCAACGGCAGCGTGGCGTGCACGCCGAGCCCGGTCGCGCGCAAGGGGCAGAGCACCTGCACGGCGCTACCCGATCCGGGCTTCCAGGTCGCCTCCTGGGGCGGGGCTTGCCAGACGGTGCTGCCGTCCACGCAGTGCTTCTTCTCCAAGATCGAGAAGAACCTCGCGTCGACGGTAACGTTTGCGGCGATTCCGCCGAGCAGCTACACGGTGACAGCGGTGGTCATCGGCGGCAATGGGTCGGTGAGCTGCACGCCGGGGACGGTCGCCGCGGGCGGCGGCAGCGCCTGCACGGCGGTGCCGGATGCGGGCTACCGGGTGCAGGCGTGGGGTGGGGCCTGCGTGCTGGCGGGCAATGCCGCGCAGTGCAGTCTCGCCGGTATCCAGGCCGATCAGTACGCCGAGGTGAGCTTCGAGGCGATCCCGCCGATCACCTTCCCGGTGACGGCGACGGTGGCAGGCGGCAACGGCACGGTGAGCTGCGCACCCGCGACGGTGGTCAAGGGCGGCAACAGCAGCTGCACGGCGGTGCCCAACGCGGGCTACCACGTGCAGGGCTGGACCGGTGACTGCGCGGCGACGGGCGCCAACGTGCAGTGCTGGCTGCCGAAGATCCAGAAGGCGATGGCCTCGACCGTGAGCTTTGCGGCGATCCCGCCGAGTCGTTTCAGCGTAGCGGCGGCCGTGGTGCTGGGTGACGGGTCGGTCAGCTGCACACCGGCGACGGTTGCCGCTGGCGGGTCGGCGACCTGCACGGCAGCGCCGGCTGGCGGCTTTGGGGTCCAGGCGTGGGGCGGTGCCTGTGCGGCGGCCGGCAGCAGCACCCGGTGCGACCTGACCGGGATCGGCGCGAACCAGTCGGCGACGGTCAGTTTCGTGGCGCAGCTGCCCGTCGGGTATGCGGTCACCGCGTCGGTCGTCGGCGGTCACGGCACGGTGAGTTGCAGCCCGTCGAGCGTTGCTGCGGGGGGCAGCAGCGTCTGCACGGCGACGCCGGACCCGGGCTACCAGGTGCAGGGCTGGAGCGGGGCTTGCGCGGCGGCCGGGACGGGCACGCAGTGCACGCTCAACAACGTCCAGGCGGATCTGGCCTCGACGGTGACGTTCTCGCCGGGCACGACACCGCAAGCCACGCCGATACCGGTGATGCCGTGGTGGGGACTTGCCCTGATGGGCCTGCTGTTGCTGGGAAGTGCGCGCCGGCACGTTGCACGGGTCGGCGATCGGCGCGGCGGCAACGCGGGCGCTACGCTCCCCCGCGATTGACCGGCGTGCTCGAATTCAACGCGTCCGGTGGCAGAGAATACCTGCCGCCGGCCGTGGTTCGCAAAGAGTCCGCAAGCACCTGCGGAAACCACGATCCGAGAGGTCGAACGAAGCGAAAGTGAACAGAGCGGACGCGCGCGTCGCCGTTGCGGCGCGCACGGCATCGGGAACCGTGCTGGCGCAGGTCTCGCTTGGCGAGCACGACAGCATTGGCATGCGTGCATTCGCGCGCGGGCACACATGGCGATCTCAACCGGATCGTAGCCGGAAGGGATCGCTGCGAGATCGTCGAGGCGATGGTCTGTGGCGGCCGACACCGCTGCTTGCCGGCGCCGCGTTGCGTCAGCCGGGGCGCACGCCGTTGCGCTCGACGGCTGCGGGCCTCATCGAGAACGGAGGACGGGCATGGATCTGATCATTTCGCTGATCATCGGCGGCATCGTCGGCTGGCTGGCGAGCATCCTCGCGAAGACCAATGCCCAGATGGGCTGGATCGCCAACGTGCTGGTCGGCGTCGTGGGATCGGCGCTCGGCTTCTGGGTGGCCGGCATGCTTGGCATCGAGGCATCCGGCGGCATCCTGCGCTTCGCCATCGCCCTCGCCGGTGCGGCGCTGCTGATCTTCATCCTGAGTATCTTCGGCGTTTTTGGCAAGCGGTGACCGCATGAGGCCGGCTCGCTCGTGAACTCGTTTGCCACGCGCTTGCTCGGGTGCGCCTTCTTTGCCGCCCTGATGACCGGCTGCACGCATCAGACCTACGGCGACGCGAAGGACCCCATTGCCGGCGAAGTGCTCGGAACGGTGATCCACACGACAGATGCGGAGGAACTGCGCTACGTGGTCCTCAAGCAACTGACCGACCGGTACGCCGATGCGAAGGGCATCTCCGTGACTCCGGCCGAGCAGGATGCCTACGTCAGGAACATGCGGAATCGGCTTCAGAAGGACCGCGAAGGGAATGAGGCGCGTCGCGACGCGCTGACCGGCAGACTCGCGGCCGGCGGCCTGTCGGAAGTCGAGCGCAAGGCGCTGCAGTCGGAGCTCGACACCGTGCACGCGACGATCGAGGCGCTCGGCCCGTCGCGCCCGGGGGCGGCCGACCCGGACGAGGCGAGGGCGCGCGAGCAAATCGCCGATGCCTTCATCCGTCAGTGGAAGATCAACCGGGCGCTGTATCAGCAGTACGGCGGGAGGATCGTCTTCCAGCAGGGTGGGCCGGAACCCCTCGACGCGTACCGCCGATTTCTCGAGGAGCACCAGGCGCGGGGTGACTTCCGAATCGTGAACAGGGACCTCGAGCCGGCCTTCTGGCGCTACTACGTCACCGACGGCATCCATTCCTTCTACCTGCGCGGCAGCAGGGAGGAGGCGGAGGCATTTGCCGTGCCAATGTGGCGGTCTGATTAGCTCGCGCCGCGATCATTCGGAGTGTCTGGGCACATGAAGCCGTACCTGGCAATGGTGTGTGTCGCCCTGGCCGGCGCAGTTCTTCATGGCACGGCGCACGGCGCAAAGGCCCCGCGCGCGCCCAGGGTCGAACCGGTCGCGCCCTGCTTCGTCGTTCCCGCGCCCGCCACGAAGGTCGACTACCGCTACGACTGCGGCTACGTCGTGGTCCCGGAGAACCGCGCCATCGCCGGCGGGCGCACGGTCAAGCTGGGCTTCCTGCGCTTGCGTGCCCGCACGCAAACGCGCGAACCGCCCCTGTTCATGCTCGCCGGCGGCCCCGGCGGTTCCCTGATCGTGCCGTCGCTGTTCGATCTGTTCCAGCCCGAATTCCTCGGCTCCGTCCTCGACCGCCGTGACGTCGTCGTGCTCGACCAACGCGGTACGCGTCACACGGTTCCGCATCTGGACTGCCCCGGGTTCCATGCCCTGTCCTGGCGCGGATACGACGAGCAGTTGAGCGCGGAGGCGAGGAGTGCGCTCGAACGCCGGCTGCTGGAGCGCTGCGTGGACGGATTCCGCCGGCAAGGCATCGACCTCTCGCAGTACAACAGCGTCGCGCTGGCCGCCGACGTCGACGACGCGCGGCGCGCGCTCGGTTACCGCCGGATCTTTTACTACGGTGCTTCGTACGGATCGCAACTCGGGCAGCATGTCATGCGCGATTTTCCGGCCATGCTCGACGGTGTGATACTCGACGGCACCAGTGCCTTGTCGCGCAAGAGCTGGGTCGAGGACCGGGCCATCGACGTCGAATTCTCGTTGCGGCAGCTCGACACCCTGTGCCGCGAGGACGAGAAGTGTCGCGCGGCCTTCGACGTGCCGGCGCTGATCGAGAAGGGACTGTCCCTGTTCGAGGCCGGGCCGATCAAGGCGTCCTTCGTGGATCCCAAGGCGCCGGACAAGACCTACCCGATTGAAGTCACCCGGGACGACTTCGCCGCCATGGTCTACGAGAAGTTAGGCTACAAGATCGGCGTGCTGAGCCTGCCCTATTTCCTCGAGTTGCTGGCCAAGGACGGCCGGGCATCGATGGGCCAGGGGCTCGCCCAATGGCGTGGCGAAAGGCTGCTGGCGGCACGCGATGCCCCCGGAGGCGAATTGGCCACCGTCATGTACATGGCGGTCGTCTGTTCCGACGACCCGGTGCGATCACCGGCCGAAGTGATCCGCGAAGGCGCCGGCAAACTGCCCCTGCTGTTCGCCGACACGGTCGCGCAGGAGCTTGTCCGCATGTGCGAGACGGTGGAGGTGCCCAGCCTGCCGGGCGCGACCGACGTCAACGTCGAGAGCGACATCCCGACGCTCATCCTGAGTGGCCGCCTCGACGCGCAGACCCCCACGTTTCGCAGCCAGGAGGTTGCCGGGACCTTGCGAAGTGCGCAGCTGGTCGTGTTTCCCGACGGAACGCATGTCCAGGTTGGCGCTGTCAACACTTGTGCGATGAAGATCATTGCGCAGTTCCTGAAAAATCCGAGGGCCAAGGTGGCGACCGATTGCCTGCGCGATCGCCGTCTGCCCGGATTCGTCCTGCCGGACGGGACGATCAGCCGGCAGTAGCGTGCGCGTTTCCGGGTGACCGGGAGAATCGGCCATTGGCGGGCCCGAGCGCAATCAGGGTGGCGGTGGCGGCGCTATCGCCGCGCGCGTGGCGGCCGCACGGTCGCCGGGTGCGGAGCGACCGTCGTCCCCGCCTGCCACGCTTCGAAGTAGACGTCGGCCGCGTGCCGCATGTGGCGGCCGATGCTGCGGTAGTCGTCGTCCTTCAGGTTCGCGAGCGAGATGCGCAGCGACCACGGCGAGCCGCCGAAGCCGCCGCCGTCGAGCAGCACGACGCCGGACTTCTCCGCGAGGCGGAACAGGAAGTCGACCGGCTCGTAGTGGCGCCGCATCCAGGCGCAGAACTCGGCGCCGTACTTGTCGTGCGCCCACGCCATGAAGTCGATGTCGACGTAGTACCACGCGCGCGTCGGCACCTCGTCGGGCGGCGGCAGCCCGAAGCCCTTGTACAGCTGGTCGCGGCGGCGGCGCACGATCGACATCGTCAGCCGCTTGTACGCATCGTCGGGATCGGTGAGGCAGGACAGCGCGAGCAGCGTCATCATCGCCTGCTGCGGCCCCGACAGGCCCGCCGTGTGGTGGAGCGCGACGCTGCGGCTGTCGGCGACGAGCCGGTCGACGAACTTGAGCCTGTCCGGGTGCAGGCACAGCCGCGCGTAACGCCTGCGCAGCGCCCGCTTGCGCGCGAGCGGCAGCCGCGCGAGCCGCCGGTCGAACACGTTCCTCTCGTGCACGGCGATCACGCCGAGCCGCCAGCCCGTGCTGCCGAACGCCTTCGAGAACGAGTAGATGAGCAGCGTGTTGTGCGGCAGCTCGGCGGCCAGCGACCGGAAGTGGGGGACGAACGTGCCGTAGACGTCGTCGGTCGCCAGCATGAGGCCCGGGTTGCGGCGGCGGACGATGCCGACGATCTGCCGCGTCTCCTCGGGCGCCAGCGCGATCGACGTCGGATTGCTCGGATTGACGATGAACGCGAGCTTCACGCGGCGGTCGGCGAGCTTGGCGAGCTCTTCGCGCGGGTAGCGCCACGTGCCGCGCGTGCCGCTGGCGTCCTGCGGCGAGGCCTCGATCCGGACGACCGTGAGCGCGTAGCGGTCGAGCGCCGGGATGTCGATGTAAGGCGTGAACGTCGGCACGAGGAGCGCAATGCGGTCGCCACGCTTCAGCAGCGCGTTGGCGAACAGCGAGTCGAGGACGTAGCAGACGGCGGCCGTCCCGCCCTCGACGGCGAAGAGGTCGAGCCTTCCGGCCGGCGGGCGGCCGTCGCACATCTCCTTCGCGAGATAGGCGCGTACGACGCGCTCGACGTGCGCCAGCATCCGCACGGCGATCCAGTTCGGATTGCCGCGGCCCGCGTTGAGCAGCGCGGACGCCGCCGCCCTTGAGTTTGCGCGCGCGAGCGCGATCAGGTTGTCCTTGAGCTCGAACGGCGAGAGCTTCTCGAGCGCCCGCTGCGCGGCGCGCGTCGTCTTGAGCTTCGGGGCGGATCGGGACATGGGCTCCTCGCAGGCGCCCCAGGACGCCGTCATGTTAAGGGTCAGACCCCGAACATGCCGCCGTCATGCAGAGGGTCTGACCCTTAACATGACGGCGACATGGGCGGGCGGGTCACGGGCGTTCGCCGGGCGGCGGCGCGCCCTTCGGCCACAGCAGCCACATCCGGCCGTCCTGCTTCATCCGGCCGGCGTCGCGGGCGGCATCCTCGCCGAAACCCCAGAAGAAGTCGGCGCGCACCGGCCCCCGGATCGCGCCGCCGGTGTCCTGCGCGAGCACCAGCCGCTCGAGCGGCGCGGCAGAGAGCGGCCTCGTCGTCGCGAGATACACCGGCGCCCCCAGCGGTATCGAGCGAGGATCGACGGCGATCGTCCGCCGCGCGAGCAGCGGCACGCCCAGCGCGCCTTGCGGGCCGTCGATGCGCGCGTCGAGCGAGCCGGGCGCGGGCGGTGCGACCTCGCGGAAGAACACGTAGCTCGGATTCTCGTCGAGCAGCGCGCGCACCTGGTCCGGATGCGCGAGCGCCCACGCGCGGATCGACTGCATCGACGCCGAGTCCCGCGTCAGCTCGCCGCGGTCGATCAGCACGCGCCCGACCGACCGATACGGGTGGCCGTTCTGGTCGGCGTAATTGAGGCGAACCACCGTGCCGTCGGGAAGCGCAACGCGACCCGAACCCTGGATCTCGAGGAAGAACGCCTCGACCGGATCGTCGACGTAGACGAGCGGCCTCGCCGCGAACGCCGCGGCGTCGCGTTCGATCTCCGCCCGCGACCAGTACGGGACGACCTTGCGGCCCGACACGCGCGCGCGCACACGCTTGCCCTTGAGCTCCGGGTGGAGGTCGCCCAACTCGACGGTCAGCAGGTCGTCGGGCGCCGCATACAGCGGCACCGCGAACTCCGCGGTGCGTACGCGCGAGCCGCGCAGCAGCGGCTCGTAGTAGCCGGTGACGAGGCCGACGTCGCCGCCGTCCGCGGACGCGACGCGCCATGGGCTAAAATGGCCGACGAAGAAGGCGCGTACCGCGACCGGATCCGCGCCGTCGATCCGCTCCCCGGCCGCGCACGGCGCCTGCCAGGTCGCGCGCTTGCGTGCATTGGCGACGAGCGCGCGGCAGCCGGCGACGAATGCGGGCCAGACGTCCTCGACCGGGTCTGACTGCCAGCCCGGGAGGTCGGACCAGGCGGCGGGCGTGAAGACCGTCCGCTGCGGCGGCGCAGCCGGGGGCGCCGGCGGCGCGACGGTCTGGCAACCGGCGAACGCGACGCACAACCATGCCACTGCTGCGGCGCGCCGCAGGCGGCAACGGAACGGGACGATGGGCTGGATCCTGCTCGAAGGCTTCGTGGCGCTGGTCATCGGAGTCGCCATCGTGTGGTGGACGATGAGCGCGCGCCGCAAGCCGCCCGATCCCGGTCCGCGCGAGCGCCCGGACGACGAGCGTCAGTGAAGCGTGCGCGGCACGGACAGCGTGAACGACGGGATCGGCGCGTCGAAGGTCTGCCCGTCCTCGGCGCGCATCTGGTAGGTACCGCGCATCGTGCCCACGGCGGTCGGGATCGACGCGCCGCTCGTATACTCGAAGCTCTCGCCGGGCTTCAGCAGCGGCTGCTGGCCGACCACGCCCAGCCCCCGCACTTCCTGGACCTTGTGCTCGGCGTCGGTGATGATCCAGTGGCGGCTGACGAGCTGCGCCGCGACGTCGCCGGTGTTGGTGATGGTGATCGTGTAGGAGAAGACGAACTCGTTCTGCGCCGGGTCGGAGCGGTCCGCAAGATAGGACGCCTTCGGCACCACCGTGATCTCGTATCGCTTGCGCTCCGCCATCGCCCGGACCCGTTTCCAACTCGACCGATTATAGTCCCATGACCCCACGCTACCGGATCGCCCCGTCCATCCTGTCCGCCGACTTCGCCCGCCTGGGGGAGGAGGTGCGCACCGTGATCGCCGCCGGCGCCGACCTCGTGCACTTCGACGTGATGGACAACCATTACGTTCCGAATCTCACGATCGGGCCGCTCGTGTGCGACGCGCTCAGGCCGCACGCGTCCGTGCCGATCGACGTCCACCTGATGGTCAAGCCGGTCGACCGGATCGTGCCCGACTTCGCGAAGGCGGGTGCCGCCAACATCACGTTCCACCCGGAGGCCTCCGAGCACGTCGACCGCACGATCGGCCTCATCCGCGAGTCCGGCTGCACGGCGGGCCTGGTGTTCAACCCGGCCACACCGCTCGACTGGCTGATGCACGTGATCGACAAGCTCGACATGGTGCTCATCATGTCGGTCAACCCCGGCTTCGGCGGCCAGTCGTTCATCCCGCACGCGCTGGAGAAGATCAAGGCAGCGCGCAAGCTCATCGACGCGGCCATGCAGCGGACCGGCCGCCCGATCAGCCTCGAGGTCGACGGCGGCGTGAAGATCGACAACATCCGCGCGATCGCCGAAGCCGGCGCCGACACCTTCGTCGCCGGCAGCGCGATCTTCGGCACGAAGGACTACGCGGCGACCATCGCCGCGATGCGCGCGGAGCTCGCGCAGGTTGGCTGAAACGGCCGCCGCGCTCGACGTCGACGCGGTCGCGTTCGACCTCGACGGGACGCTGCTCGACACGATCCACGACCTCGCGGCAGCCGTGAACCGGCTGCTGGCCGAGCGGGGGCTCGGTGCGCTGCCCAAGGCGACGATCCGCGACCTCGTCGGCAAGGGCATGGCCAACCTGCTGACGCGCGCGCTGGCGAAGGCCGGCGCGCCGGTGGGCGGCGCTGCGGAACTGGCACCGATCCTCGCGCGCTACCAGGAGATCTACGGCGCGTTGCTCGGCAGCGAGACAAGGCTGTTTCCGGACGTCGAGGAGAGCCTCGCGCGCATGCGCGGCGCCGGCGTCGGGCTCGCCGTGGTGACCAACAAGGCCTCGCGCTTCGTGCGGCCGCACCTCGCGTGCGCGGGGATCGAGTCGTACTTCGACGTCGTGATCGGCGGCGAGGACGCGCCGGCGAAGAAGCCGGACCCGGCGCCGCTGCTGCTCGCCGCCGCGCGGCTCGGTGTGCGGCCGGCGCGGCTGCTGATGGTCGGCGACTCCGGCAACGACGTCGACGCCGCGCGCGCGGCCGGGTGCCCGGTGCTGGTCGTGCCCTACGGCTACAGCGAGGGCATGCCCGTGCAGGCGCTGGGCGGCGATGGTATAGTCGATTCTCTCGCCGCCGTGGCCGACCGTGTCCGGCGAGTCAACGAAACCGCACCGTGAACTTCGACATCGACTCCGGCAAGGCCCCCGCGTCCGCGATCGCGGCGTGGCGGCGTGAGGGCGAGTGGCGCTGGCAGCGCCACTCCTGAAGCCTTCGCGTCCGCGTCGCGCGCACACCACCCAAGCGACGCCTGAAGCACCCAGCAGCCGGAAATCCAAGGGTCGAAGCATGATCTCCGAAGCGCAATTCCGGGCGCTCGCCGCCCAGGGCTACAACCGCATCCCGCTCGTCCTCGAGTCGTTCGCGGACCTCGACACGCCGCTGTCGCTGTATCTCAAGCTCGCCAACGCGCGCTACTCGTTCCTGCTCGAATCGGTCGTCGGCGGCGAGCGGTTCGGCCGCTACTCGTTCATCGGTCTGCCGGCGCGGGTGCGGCTGCGCGCGCGCGGCCGCCACGTCGACGTCGAGGAGGACGGCCGCGTGCGCGAGACCTTCGACGGCGACCCGCTCGCGTTCGTCGAGGCGTTCCGTGCCCGCTACCGCGCGGCGCCGCTGCCCGGCCTGCCGCGCTTCTGCGGCGGCCTCGCGGGCATCTTCGGCTACGACGTCGTGCGCCACATCGAGACGAAACTCGCGCACACCGGCAAGCCGCCCACGCCGGGGCTCGCCGACGTGCCGGATCTGCTGCTGCTGCTGACCGAGGAACTCGCGGTCGTGGACAACCTGAAGGGCAGGATCTCGCTCATCGTCTACGCGGATCCGGCGGCGCCCGACGCTTACGCGACCGCGCGCGACCGGCTCGGCGCATTGCGGCGCCGGCTGCGCGAGCCGGTGGCGATTCCGTTCGAAACGGGGACCGCGCGCACGAGCGCGGCGAGCGAGTTCGGCGAGGCCGGCTACAAGGCCGCCGTGGCGCGGGCGAAGGAGTACATCGCCGCCGGCGACGTCATGCAGGTCGTGATCTCGCAGCGGATGTCGATGCCGTTCGACGCGCCGCCGCTGTCGCTGTACCGCGCGCTGCGCTCGCTCAACCCGTCCCCGTACATGTTCTACTACGACTTCGGCGACTTCCACGTCGTCGGCGCGTCGCCCGAGATCCTCGTGCGCAAGGAAGGGTCGACGGTCACGCTGCGCCCGATCGCCGGCACGCGCCCGCGCGGGGCGACGCGCGAGGCCGACGAGGCGCTGGCGACCGAGCTCGCGAACGACCCCAAGGAAATCGCCGAGCACGTGATGCTGCTCGACCTCGGCCGCAACGACGTCGGCCGGGTCGCGCAGACCGGCTCGGTGCGCGTGGCCGACCGCATGGTGATCGAGCGCTATTCGCACGTCATGCACATCGTGTCCAACGTCGAGGGCACGCTGCAGCCCGGGCTCACGAGCATGGACGTGCTGCGCGCCGCGTTTCCCGCGGGCACCGTCAGCGGCGCGCCGAAGGTGCGCGCGATGGAGATCATCGACGAGCTGGAGCCGACCGGGCGCGGCATCTACTCGGGTGCGGCCGGATACCTGAGCTTCCAGGACGACATGGACACGGCGATCGTGCTGCGCACGGCCGTGCTGAAGGACGGCGTCCTCTACGCGCAGGCGGGCGGCGGCATCGTCCACGACTCCTCGCCCGAGGGCGAGTGGCAGGAAACGCTGAACAAGCTGCGCGCGGTGCTGCGCGCGGCCGAGATGGTGCAGCTGGGTCTGGACGAGGAGGAATGAGGGTCAGACTCGGGTCTCCGCGACGCTGCGGGCCGGCGTCACGGAAGACGCGGCGGAAATTCGAGTCCGATCCTCGTTTTCGCAGGTGGCGCGCATGCTGCTGATGATCGACAACTACGACAGCTTCACCTACAACCTCGTGCAGTACCTGGGCGAGTTGGGCGCCGACGTGCGCGTGTACCGCAACGACGCGATCACGCTCGACGAGGTCGCGGCGATGAAGCCCGCGCAGATCGTCGTGTCGCCCGGGCCGTGCACGCCGAGCGAGGCGGGGATCTCGGTGCCGCTGATCCGGCGCTTCGCCGGACAGATCCCGATCCTCGGCGTGTGCCTCGGGCACCAGGCGATCGGGCAGGCATTCGGGGGGCGCATCGTCCGCGCGCAGCGGGTGATGCACGGCAAGCTCTCCCCCGTGACCCACGACGGCCGCGGCGTGTTCAAGGGGCTGCCGTCGCCGTTCGCCGTCACGCGGTACCATTCGCTGGCGATCGAGCGGGATCGCGTGCCGGACGAGCTCGAGGTCACGGCCACCGCCGACGACGGCGAGATCATGGGGGTGCGCCACCGCCGCCTGGCGGTCGAGGGCGTGCAGTTCCATCCGGAGGCGATCCTGACCGAGCACGGCATGCGGCTGCTCGCGAATTTCCTGGAGGCTCGGCGATGAGAACGTTGGCGGGGGTGGTCGGCGCGTGCGCATGCGCCATCGCGATGACGGCCGGCGCGGGCGCGCTGGAAGAGTGCATGATCCGGGGCGACCACGCGGCCGTCTCCAAGTGCCTGCTCGACGCGGAGCGCGAGGCGCAGGACGCGCTGATCAAGGCGGAAGGCGACGCCGGCAAGAAGGCGCGCGACCTCGACCTCGCGACCGGCCGCGCCGGCGCGGCGGCGGCGCTCGCGAAGTCGATGCGCGCGTTTGCCGATTACCGGAAGGCGCAGTGCGACTTCGTCCGCGCGATGTACGCGAGCGGCAGCGGCGCCGAGCAGGGGATGATGGGCTGCCGCGTCGACCTGACGCGCCGCCGCGCGCGCGACCTCGCGAACTAGGAGCTTTCCCATGACGATCACCGTGCAGGAAGCGCTGCAGCGCACGATCGAGCACCGCGAGATCTTCCCCGACGAGATGCTGTCGCTGATGCGCCAGATCATGACCGGCGAGGTGTCGCCGGTGATGATCGCGGCGCTCACCGTCGGCCTGCGCGTCAAGAAGGAGACGATCGGCGAGATCGCCGCGGCGGCGCAGGTGATGCGCGAGCTGTCGACGAAGGTCGACGTCGTCGATCCGGAGCACCTGCTCGACATCGTCGGCACCGGCGGCGACGCGTCGCACACGTTCAACATCTCGACGGCGTCGATGTTCGTGGCCGCGGGCGCCGGGGCGCGCGTGGCCAAGCACGGCAACCGGTCGGTGTCGTCGAAGTCGGGCAGCGCCGACGTGCTGGAGGCGCTCGGCGCCAACATCATGCTGAAGCCGGCGCAGGTCGCCGCCTGCATCGGCGAGACGGGCGTGGGCTTCATGTTCGCGCCTTCGCACCACTCGGCGATGAAGCACGCGGCGCCGGTGCGGCGCGAGCTGGGCGTGCGCACGATCTTCAACATCCTGGGGCCGCTCACCAATCCGGCCGGCGCCGCGAACCAGCTGATCGGCGTGTTCCATCCGGACCTGGTCGGCATCCACGTGCGCGTGGCCGAGCGGCTCGGCGCCTCGCACGTGCTCGTCGTCTACGGCAAGGACGGCATGGACGAGGTCTCGCTGGGCGCCGCCACGATGGTCGGCGAGCTGCGCGACGGGCAGATCCGCGAGTACGAGATCCACCCCGAGGACTTCGGTATCTCGATGAAGTCGCACCGCGGCCTCAAGGTGGCCGACGCGCTGGAGTCGAAGGAGATGGTGCTGGAGTCGCTGGCGAACACGGAGGGCACGCCGCGCGAGATCGTCGTGCTGAACGCCGGCACCGCGCTGTACGCGGCGAACATCGCGCAGTCGATCGACGAGGGAATCGAGCGCGCGCGTGCGTCGATCGCGAGCGGCGCGGCGCTCGCGAAGCTCGAACAGTTCGTCGCGGCGACGCAGAAGCTCGCCGCCGCGAACGCCTGAGACCCACGCGCATGGGCAAGAGCGACATCCTCGAGAAGATCGTCACGACCAAGGCGCAGGAGGTGATCGCCGCGCAGGTCGACCGCCCGTACGCCGTGGTCGACGCGGAAGCCCGTGCGCTGCCGGCCCCGCGCGGTTTCGCCCGCGCGCTGCGTGCGCGCATCGACGCCGGCCGGCCCGCCGTGATCGCCGAGATCAAGAAGGCGAGCCCCAGCAAGGGCGTGCTGCGCGCCGAGTTCGACCCCGCGGCGATCGCCGCCGCCTACGAGCGCGCCGGCGCCGCGTGCCTGTCGGTCCTCACCGACCGCCCGTTCTTCCAGGGCGCGCCCGAGTACCTGCGCGAGGCGCGCGCTGCCTGCGCACTGCCGGTGCTGCGCAAGGAGTTCATCGTCGACGAGTACCAGGTGGCGGAGTCGCGCGCGCTGGGCGCCGACGCCATCCTGCTGATCGTCGCCGCGCTGGAGGACGCGCAGATGGCCGCACTCGAGGCCTGCGCGCTCGCGTACGGGATGGACGTGCTGGTCGAGATCCACGACGGCGCCGAGCTCGACCGCGCGCTGGCGCTGCGGACCCCGCTGCTCGGCATCAACAACCGCAACCTGCGCAACTTCAGCGTGACGCTCGACACGACGTTCAACCTGCTCCCGCGGGTGCCAGAGGACCGGCTGGTCGTCACCGAGAGCGGGATCGCCACCCGACGCGACGTCGCCATGATGCGCGAGCGCGGCGTCCACGCGTTCCTCGTCGGCGAGGCGTTCATGCGCGCGCCCGAGCCCGGCGCGGCGCTGACCGCCCTTTTCGGCTGACGCCGCGGGCGCTTTTCGCTATGATGCGCTGCCGCGTCCGCGGGGGGCGCAGCGTGACCCGCATCCCGAACGTCAGGCCCTGGAGCGCACGGTGTCGGCCATCGCCGTCGAGAACGTCAGCAAGCACTGGACGACCGCCGATGGCCAGGTGCGCGCGGTCGACGCCATCACGTTCGCGCTGGAGCCCGGGACGCTCAACGTGCTGCTGGGGCCGTCCGGCTGCGGCAAGTCGACGACGCTGCGGCTCATCGCCGGGCTCGAGGCCGCCGACGGCGGCCGCATCACCATCGGCGACCGCGACGTTACCGCCCTGCCGCCGGCGGCGCGCAACATCGCGATGGTGTTCCAGAGCTACGCGCTCTTTCCGCACCTGTCGGTCGCCGAGAACATCCTGTTCGGCCTGCGCGTGCGCCGCACGCCGCCCGCCGAGTGCGATGCGCGGCTCGCCAAGGTCGCCGACCTGCTGGGGCTGACCGCGCTGCTCGCGCGCAAGCCGTCGCAGCTGTCCGGCGGTCAGCAGCAGCGTGTCGCGCTGGGCCGCGCGATCATCAACGAGGCGCCGGTGTGCCTGATGGACGAGCCGCTGTCGAATCTCGATGCGCAGCTGCGCGCCGAGATGCGGCTGGAGATCCGCGCGCTGCAGCGCAAGCTCGGCATCACGATGGTGTACGTGACGCACGACCAGGTCGAGGCGATGTCGATGGCCGACCGTGTGATCCTGCTCAACGGCGGGCGCATCGAGCAGAACGGCACGCCGGTCGACCTCTACGAGGCGCCGGCCAACGAGTTCGTCGCGCGCTTCATCGGCACGCCGCCGATGAACCTGCTCGCGCTGGAAACAGGTCGCGACGGCGCGGTGATCGCCGGCACCGGCGGGCCGGACGTGCTGCCGGCGCACTGCGCCGGCGGCAAGCTCGGCGTGCGGCCGGAGCACATCGGACTCGCGGCCGACCGCGGACATCGGGCGGCGGTCGAAAGTGTGGAGTACCTGGGCGGCGACTC
This sequence comes from Betaproteobacteria bacterium, assembly GCA_016716425.1. Classification (GTDB taxonomy): domain Bacteria; phylum Pseudomonadota; class Gammaproteobacteria; order Burkholderiales; family Casimicrobiaceae; genus VBCG01. Next base: position 220,324 of record JADJWJ010000006.1, on the reverse strand, counting down.
GCTGCTGACCTGCCGGCTGGGCAGCCAGCCGCTGGCCGTGCGCGTGCAGGGCAGCGTCGGCCTTGCCCGCGGCGACGCGGCGTGGCTCACGTGGGCCGCCGGCGCGCAGCACTGGTTCGACGCGGGCGGGACGCGGCACGCGCCGCCGGCCCGTCACGCTGCCGCAACGCAGATGGCGTAACAACGCGAGCGCGAACGTTCGCACATCGAGGAGGAGGGGATCATGGGGAACCGCATCATCCGCAGCATCGTCGCCGCAGCCGCGGCGGCTCTGGCGCTGGCCATGCCGGCGGCGCGGGCACAGCCGGTCGAGGTGTCGTTCTACTATCCGGTCGCCGTCGGCGGCCCGATCACGAAGATCATCGACGGGCTCGCCGCCGACTTCGAGCGCGAGAATCCGCAGATCAAGCTGAAGCCCATCTACTCGGGCAGCTACCAGGAGTCGATCACCAAGGCGCTGACCGCAGTCAAGAGCGGCGAGCCGCCGGTGATGTCGATCCTGCTGTCGACCGACATGTTCACGCTGATCGACGAGGACGCGATCGTGCCGTTCGACGGCCTGCTGAAGACGCCCGACGATCAGGCGTGGGCGAAGTCGTTCTTCCCGGCGTTCATGGAGAACAGCCAGACCGGCGGCAAGACGTGGGGCATTCCGTTCCAGCGCTCGACGATCGTCCTCTACTGGAACAAGGAGGCCTTCAAGGAGGCCGGACTCGACCCCAACAAGGCGCCGGCCAACTGGCGCGAGCAGGTCGAATTCGCGCAGAAGCTCACCAAGCGCGACGCGTCGGGCAAGGTCACGCAGTGGGGCATCCAGATCCCGTCGTCGGGCTTCCCGTACTGGCTGTTCCAGGCGCTCGCGATCCAGGCCGGGACCAACCTCATGAACGCGACCGGCACCGAGACGTACTACGACCGGCCGGAAGTGATCGCGGGCCTGACGTACTGGGTCGACCTGGTGAAGAAGTACAAGGTGCACCCGGAGGGCATCGTCGAGTGGGGGACGACGCCGAAGGACTTCTTCGAGAAGAAAGTCGCGATGATGTGGACGACGACCGGCAACCTGACCAACGTCAAGAACAACGCCAAGTTCGACTTCGGCGTCGCGATGCTGCCCGCGGGCAAGCAGCGCGGCAGCCCGACCGGCGGCGGCAACTTCTACATCTTCAAGAAGTCGACGCCGGCGCAGCGCGAGGCGGCGTTCAAGTTCATCAAGTGGGTGACGACACCGCAGCGCGCCGCGCAGTGGGGCATCGACACCGGCTACGTCGCCGTGCGCGGCGACGCGTGGGACACGCCGGTGATGAAGCAGTACGTCGCGGGCTTTCCGGCCGCCGCCGTCGCGCGCGACCAGCTGCCGTACGCGAAGGCCGAGCTCTCGACGCACGACAACCAGCGGGTGACGAAGGCGCTCAACGATGGCCTGCAGGCGGCGCTGACCGGCACCAAGACGCCGGAGCAGGCGATGAAGGACGCGCAGCGCGAGGCCGAGCGGCTGCTGCGGCCATTCAAGAAGTAGCGTTGAGGCGCCGGCGCGGCCCATCGCCTCTCCCTCGCCCCGCGCAGCGGGGAGAGGGTCGGGGTGAGGGGCACGCGGCGCAGCCGATGCGCGCGCGCATCGTCCGCCCGGCCGATTTCGGCGCAGGGCTCCGCCGCCTAGTCTCCCTCTCCCCGGTACGGGGAGAGGGTTGGGGTGAGGGAATTCGAACGGGCGCGCGAGCTTCGCAGGACGCAGACCGACGCAGACCGACGCGGAGGCGCTGCCTTGGTGGCGCCTTCGCGACCGCCGTCTTGCAGGGTTCAAGTTCCGGCGGCAACACGCAATGGGCCCGTTCATTGTCGACTTCGCGTGCCTGGATCGGAGATTGATCGTGGAGCTGGACGGCGGGCAGCACACCGAGCATGCCAAGTTCGACAACGCGCGAACGGAGTGGTTGTGCGGACGTGGATGTGGCGTGCGGCGGTATTGGAACGACGACGCGATGCTGAACGTCGGATCCGTTCTTGACGACATCCTGATGCACCTGTCCGTGCCCATCGCCGTCCCCCCTCACCCCAACCCTCTCCCCGCACGCGGGGAGAGGGAGCGATAACGCGCGGTACGTGCTCGAATGACCCGCACCACCCAATGGCTCTACGGCTGGCTGCTGCTGCTGCCGGCGATGGTGCTGCTCGCGCTGTTCACGCACTACCCGGCCGTCGCGACGCTGTGGCAGAGCTTCTTCTCCACACCCAGGGGCAGCCGGCCATCGGTGTTCGTGGGTGTCGACAACTACCGGCAGCTCGCCGACGACCCGATCTTCTGGCAGGCGCTCGGTAACAACTTCTGGTACGCGGCGGGGACAATCCCGGCGTCGATCGTCATCGCGATCCTGATGGCGGTCTGGGTGAACGAGCGCATTGCCGGGCGCGGCCTGCTGCGGCTCGCCTACTTCACGCCGACCGTGCTGCCGATGATCGCCGTCGCGAACATCTGGCTCTTCTTCTACACGCCCGAATACGGGCTGCTGGCGAGATTCCTGGACGCGTTCGGCGCCGGCAGCCACAACTGGCTCGGCAGCAAGAGCACGGCGCTGCCCGCGCTCATGCTCGTGACGGTCTGGAAGGAGGCCGGCTTCTTCATGATCTTCTACCTGGCCGCGCTGCAGTCGATGTCGCCGCACCTGGCCGAGGCCGCGGCCATCGAGGGCGCGTCGCGCTGGTACTACTTCCGCCGCGTCACGTTTCCGCTGCTGATGCCCACGACGCTGTTCGTGCTCGTCAACGCGGTGATCAACGCGTTCCGGCTGATAGACCACATCTTCGTGATGACGCGCGGCGGCCCCGACAACGCGACGGCGCTCCTGCTCTACTACGTGTACGAGGTCGGCTTCCGGTTCTGGGACACCGCCTACGCGGCGGCGCTCACCGTAGTGCTGCTGGCGCTGCTCGCACTGGTCGCCCTCGCGCAGTTCTTCTTCCTCGAACGCAGGGTGCACTACCAATGAACCCCCGGCCCTTGCGGACGCGACCATGAGCACGATGGTCTACGCGCCCCGCGGCGTGACGCGCGCGCTGGAGACCGCCGCGGCGTGGCTGCTCGGCCTCCTGTGGGTGCTGCCGCTGCTCTACGCGTTCTGGACCGCGTTCCACCCGGCCGAGTTCTCGACGCGCTTCGTGCTGACGGCCCCGCTGACGCTCGACAACTTCGCCCGCGCATGGGCGGCGGCGCCGTTCGCGCGCTACTTCCTCAACACGGTGCTGCTGGTGACGATGGTGCTGGCCGCGCAGCTCGTGCTGGTGACCCTCGCCGCGTACTCGTTCGCGCGCTTCGAGTTTCCCGGCCGCGACGTGCTGTTCGCGCTGGTGCTCGTGCAGCTGATGATCATGCCCGACGTGCTGATCGTCGAGAACTACCGGACGATGACCGTGCTCGGCATCAAGGACACGATTCTCGCGATCGGGCTCCCCTACATGGCGAGCGCGTTCGGCATCTTCCTGCTGCGGCAGACGTTCAAGACGGTGCCGCGCGAGCTCGACGAGGCCGCGCGCGTCGAGGGGGCATCGCCGCTCATGGTGCTGTGGAAGGTCTACGTGCCGCTCGCGCGGCCGACCTACCTCGCCTACGCGCTGGTCAGCGTCAGCTACCACTGGAACAACTTCCTGTGGCCGCTCATCATCACCAACTCGGTCGAGTCGCGTCCGGTCACCGTCGGCCTCCAGGTGTTCTCGGCGACCGACCAGGGGCTCGACTGGTCGATCATCACGGCCGCGACGCTGCTGACGACGGCCCCGCTGCTGATCGCGTTCCTGCTGTTCCAGCGGCAGTTCGTGCAGTCGTTCATGCGTGCCGGGATAAAATAGGCGCACGATGAAGCTCATCACGTGGAACGTCCAGTGGTGCCGCGGCGTCGACGGCAGCGTCGACCCGGCGAGGGTCGTCGCCGAAGCGAAGCGCCTCGCCGACTTCGACGTGCTCTGCCTGCAGGAGATCGGCGACAACTTCCCGGACCCGCGCCTGCCCGGCCATTCCGGCGAGGACCAGTTCGCCCGGCTCGCCGAGCTGCTCCCCGGGTACACGGCGGTGCCGGGCATCGCGGTCGATCATCCGGGCGACGGCGGGCGCCGCCGCCGGTTCGGCAACATGATCCTGTCGCGGCTGCCGGTGCAGCAGACGTTCGCGTACCTGCTGCCGTTCCCGGCCGATCCCGGCGTACCCGGCATGCCGCGCATCGCGGTCGAGGCCGTGGTCAGCGCGCCGTTCGGCGACGTGCGGGTGATCACGACGCATCTCGAGTACTACGGACGCGCCCGGCGCGCCGCGCAGGTGGAGGCGCTGCGCGCGATCTACGCGGAAGGCGCGGGCCACGCGCGCGATCCTTCCCCGACCAAGGACGACGGCGGGCCGTTCGAGTCGCTGCCGCGTCCGGCCGCGACGGTCATCACCGGCGACTTCAACCTCGAGTACGCGGACTCCCTGCACGCACGCATGGCAGCGCCGTTTGCCGACGGCACCGCGCCGCTCGCCGACGCGTGGGACGCCGCCCATCCGGGCGAGCCGTACCCGCCGACCTTCCGCATCCACGAGAAGGAATTCCCGGACCAGGCGGCGTACGCATGCGACTTCGTGTTCGTCAGCGCCGACCTGAAGCCGCGCCTGCGCTCGGTCGTCGTCGACACGGCAACGCAGGTGTCGGACCACCAGCCGGTGATCGTCGCCCTCGCGTAGCGGCGCGCCCGTGGGGCGGGCGGCTACAATATCGGGTTAGCCGCGGGATTCCGGGAACGGGACGCCCGCCGCGCCCGCACCGCGCCCCCTTGACCGCCGCCGCCAACCCCGCCGCCACGCTCGCGTTCACCGGCGAGCGCTTCCTGCCGGACGTGCGCGGCACGATCTGGTACGAGCACTGGCACCGCTACGCCGCGGTCGCGTCGCTGGCGGCGGGCCGACGCGTTCTCGACGCCGCCTGCGGCGAAGGCTACGGCAGCCGGCTGCTGGCGCAGGACGCGGCACACGTGACCGGCGTCGACATCTCCGACGAGGCGATCGCGCACGCGCGCGCGCGGTACGCGCGCGCCAACCTCGAGTTCGCCGCGGCGTCGGTCACCGCGCTGCCGCTACCGGACGCGAGCGTGGACCTCGTGGTGTCGTTCGAGACCGTCGAGCACCTCGCCGAGCAGGAGGCGATGCTCGCCGAGTTCCGGCGCGTGCTGGCGCCGTCCGGCGTGCTCGTCATCTCGTCGCCCAACCGCCCGGTCTACAACGAAGGTGGCGGGGTCGAGAACCATTACCACGTGCGCGAGCTCGACCGCGACGAGCTGGCGGCGCTGCTTGCGCCGGCGTTCCCGCGGCAGGCGTGGTACGCGCAGCGCGTCGTCGCGCAGTCGGCGTTGTGGGCGGAAGGCGCATCCGCGGGCGCGGCGTCGTTCGTCACGCTCGCCGGCGACCGGCCCGCGGCGGCACCGTCGCCAGCGCCGCCGATGTACTTCGTCGTCGTCTGCGGCGGCCCGGACGCGGCGCTGCCGGCGCTGCCGGCGCTCTCGCTGTTCGACGACGGCGCGCTGTCGCTGTGGCGCGACTACGCGCGTGCGCTGCTGCGCGCGCGCGAACTCGAGTGGGAGGAGCGCGACGCGCGCAAGATCGCCGACGAGCGCGAGACGCGGCTGGTCGCCGCCGTGAACGCGCTGGCGAGCGCACGCGAGGCGGGGCGCGTGCAGGCGGAGCGCATCGCGGGCCTCGAAGCCGAGCTCGCGGCGACGCAGACGCGGGCGCACGACGCGCTCGCGCGCCTGCAGGCGGCGCTGACCGCCGAGGAGGACGCGCGCGCGCAGGCGGTCGCCGGGCACGCGCACGAGACCGCCGCCCACGACGCGACGCGGGCGCGGCTCGCGTACCGCGAGTCGGCGCAGGGGTGGTTGCGCTATCCGTTCGCCGCCGTCCGGCAGCGGTTGTCCGGGCGAAGCTGATGGCCGAAGTCGACGTCGTCATCCCGGTCCACGGGGGCCTCGCGGCGCTGCAGCGCTGCGTCGAGAGCGTGTTCGCGGCACGGTGCCGCACCGCGCACGCGATCGTCGTGGTCGACGACGGCAATGCCGATCCGCAACTGAAGGCCTACCTCGGCGAGCTCGCGTCGTCCGGCCGCGTGCAGGTCGTGGTACAGGAGGCGCGCCAGGGCCTCGCGGCGTCGGTCAACCGCGCCTTCGACCTGCACCGCGACCGCGACGTCGTCGTGCTCCACTCGGACGCGCTGGTCGCCGGCGACTGGCTCGATCGCCTCGCGCGGCACGCCGCGGCCCGCGACGTCGGCGTGGTGGCCACGTTCACCAACAGCGTCGGTGTGGCGACCTATCCGCGTCCCGCATCCGCCAACGCGCTGCCGCCGGGCCAGACCGTCTTCACGCTCGACGCCGCCTTCGCCCGCGCGAACGCCGGCGCTGCGGTCGCGCTGCCTGCCGTCGACGGTCCATGCCTGTACTTCCGCCGCGAGTGCGTCCGCGTGGTGGGCGCGCTCGACGCCAATCCGCTGGGCGGCGACTACGGCGTCGAGACGGACTTCTGTCTGCGGGCGGGGAGTGCTGGGTTCCGCCACCTGCTGGCCGGCGACGTGTTCGTCGGCCACGACGGGCACGTGTCGTTCGGCGCACGCGAGGCGGAGTCGCTCGCCGCGCGCGCCGAGCTCGCGCTGGCCAAGCTGTACCCGTCCTACCCGGCGAGCCGGCGGGAGGTCGTCGAGCGGGAACCGCAGCGCGCATTCGCGCGCCGGGTGGACCTGCTGCGGCTGGCCGAGTCGGGCCGGCGGCTGCTCGTGTTCGTGTCGCACCCGTGGGGCGGCGGCATCCGCCGCTACATGAACGACCTCGCGGCGCTGACCGACGCGCGGTGCGAGGTGCTGTTCCTCGAGCCCGCCGCCGGCGACACGGTCAAGCTGTCGTGGCCGCGCGCCGGCGAGAGCTTCGCGCTCTATTTCACGCTGCCCGGCGACCTGCCGCTGCTCGCGGAGACGATGCGCGCGATCGGCGTCGAGCGCCTGCACTTCCACCACGTCCACCTGCAGCCGCGCGCGATCCTCGAGCTGCCGGCCGTCGTCGGCGTGCCGTACGACTACACGCTGCACGACTACCACCCGATCTGCCCGCAGTATCACCTCGTCGCCGAGGACGGCCGCTACTGCGGCGAGCCCGACGCCGCCGGCTGCGCGGCGTGCCTCGCGCGGCGGCCGGGCCAGTGGGGAGTGGACATCGCGACGTGGCGCGGCGCCTTCGCGCGCATGCTGCGCGGCGCGGCGCGCGTGATCGCGCCGTCGCAGGATGTCGCCGCGCGCATTCGCCGCTACGTGCCGGACCTCGCGATCGACGTATGGCCGCACCCGGAGGAGCCCGCGCCCGCCATGCCGCGCGTCGCGCGGGTCGCGATCCTCGGCAACCTGTCGCCGGAGAAGGGCCTGCACGTCGTCGCGGCGTGCGCGCGCGACGCGCGCGAACGCGGGCTGCCGCTGTCGTTTCGCGTGCTCGGCTCGACGACGGAGCCGATCCCGCAGGCGCCCGACGCGCCGCTCACCATCTACGGGCAATACGTCGACAGCGAGCTGCCGCAGCTGATCGCGGCGGAGAAGCCCGACGTGCTGCTGTTCGCGGCGCAGGTGCCGGAGACCTACGCGTACACGCTGTCGGTCGCGTTGCAGTCGGGACTGCCGATCGTCGCGTCGGCGCTGGGCGCGTTCCCCGAGCGCCTCGCCGGCGCGCCGCGGAGCACGACCGTGGCGTGGAACGCGCCGCCGGCGCAATGGAACGATGCGCTGCTCGCGGCCGCGCTCGGCGCGCGGCCCGGCGCCGTTGGCACCGGCGCGGCGCTCGCGAAGGTGGCGCGCTGATGGATCCTGCCCGCTACCGCACGCTCTATCTGGCGCCGCTGCCGGCCGCGCCGCGCGCGGCCGCGGCTCCCGACCGGCTGCCCGAGCTGAGCGACGCCAACCTCTACCTGCGCGCGGGCGAGACGGAAGCCGCGCCGCTGTCGCTGCCGCAGCTGTACGAAGCCGGCGTCGAGTGCGGGCACACGGCGGCGCGCGCCGAGCTGAAGCACCAGGTCGCGACGGTGTCGGCGCAGCTCGACCAGCTCCGCGAGCACTTCCAGGCGGTGCAGGACCGCGCGCAGGGCGACCGCGAGCAACTGGCCGGCGAGCTGTACGCCACGCAGCGCCGTTTCCACCTCGCGCAACTGCAGATGTCGGAGATGCAGTTGCAGGCGGGCCAGCTGCAGGTGCAGACCGAGCAGATGCAGCTGCACGCAGCGCATCTGGAGGCGATGCTGGCGGTCGCGCGCGAGCGCATCGGGGAGCTGGAGAGCTCGCGCTCGTGGCGGATCACGCAGCCGTTGCGCACGGCTGGCCAGCGGGCCAAGGTGGCGCGCGCGCGATTCCACGCGTGGCGGGCCGGCGTCCTCAGGCTGCCGCAGATGTCGTCGGTGGCGCTGTCGATCCTGCGCGACGAGGGGCCGGCCGCGCTGGCCGAGCGCGTGCGGGCCAAGGTGCGTCCCGACGAGCGCTTCAAGCCGGCGGCCGCGACGCCGTTCCGGCAGGAGGAGGCGATCACGCCGCTCGCGTTCGAGCGTGCGGCGGCGCCGGTGGCGTCGATCGTGATCCCCGTGTACGGCAAGCCGCTGCTGACGTTCACGTGCCTGAAGAGCCTGCACGCGCACACGCCGCACGACATGATCGAGGTGATCGTCGTCGACGACGCGTCGCCGGAGCCCGTCGCGCCCGCGCTCGCCGGGGTCGCGGGCGTGCGCTTCGAGCGCAACGAGCAGAATCTGGGATTCATCGGCACGTGCAACCGCGGCGCCGAGATGGCGCGCAGCGAGTACGTCGTGTTCCTCAACAACGACACGCTGCTTTCGCCGGGCTGGCTGGAGGCGATGCTGCGCGTGTTCGCCGAGCATCCGGACGCGGGCCTCGTCGGCGCGAAGCTCGTCTATCCGGATGGCCGCCTGCAGGAGGCCGGCGGCATCGTCTGGCGCGACGGGTCGGCGTGGAACTTCGGGCGCGACGACAATCCCGACCGGCCCGAATACAACTACCTGCGCGAGGCCGACTACTGCTCCGGCGCGTGCCTCGCGATTCCGGTCGAGCTGTTCCGGGAGCTCGGCGGATTCGACGAGCGCTATGCGCCGGCGTACTACGAGGATGCGGACCTCGCGTTCGCCGTGCGTGCGGCGGGCCGCAAGGTCTACTACCAGCCCGCGGCCACCGTCGTGCACTTCGAGGGCCAGACCTCCGGCACCGACGAGACGACGGGCGTCAAGCGGCACCAGGTCGTCAACCGCGAGACGTTCGCCGCCAAGTGGGGGACCGGCCTGCAGGCGCACCGCGCCAACGGCATCGACGTCCGGTTCGAGCGCGACCGCTGGGCGACGATGCGCGTGCTGGTGATCGACGCCTGCATGCTGACGCCGGACCACGACGCCGGCTCGATGCGGATGCTGGCGATCCTGGAGATCCTGACGTCGCTGCGCTGCAAGGTCACGTTCGTCGCCGACAACCTCGAGCACCGGCAGCCGTACGTGTCGCAGCTGCAGCAGCGCGGCATCGAGGTCCTGTTCCATCCGTTCGTCCGCTCGATCGCCGACCTGCTGTCCGCTCGCGGCAGCGAGTTCGACATGGTGGTCGTCTCCCGCCACTACATCGCGGTCAAGCACATCGACGCCGTGCGCGCGTTCGCGTCGCGCGCGCTGATCGTCTTCGACACGGTCGACCTGCACTTCCTGCGCAGCGAGCGGCAGGCGGAGCTGGAGGGCAGCGCGCTCGCCCGGGCCTCGGCGCGCGCCAAGCGGGACGAGGAACTCGCGCTGATCCGCAAGGCCGACGTGACGCTCGTCGTGTCGCCGTACGAGAAGACGCTTCTGGCGGAGCTCGCGCCCGATGCGCGCGTGCTGTTGCTGTCGACGATCCACGAGCTGATGCCGCCGGGCAAGCCGTTCGCGGAGCGCGAGGGACTCGTGTTCATCGGCGGCTTCCAGCACCCGCCCAACACCGACGCCGTGCTCTGGTACGCGGACGAGATCCTGCCGCACGTCCGCGCGGCGCTGCCCGGCGTCAAGACGTACATCGTAGGCAGCAAGGTGCCCGCCAACGTGCGCGCGCTCGCCGCCGAGGACTTCGTCGTGACCGGCTACGTGCCCGACGTGACGCCGTACTTCGCCGGCTGCCGCGTGTCGATCGCGCCGTTGCGCTACGGCGCCGGCGTCAAGGGCAAGATCAACCTGGCGATGAGCTACGGCCTGCCGGTGGTCGCCACCACGCCGGCGATCGAAGGCATGTCGCTCGTGGCGGAGCGCGACGTGCTGGTCGCCGACGACGCGAAGGCGTATGCCGACGCGATCGTCCGCCTGTACCGCGACGAGGCGCTGTGGAACCGGCTCGCCGCCGCCGGCCGCGACAACATCCGCACGCACTTCTCGCGCGACGTGGCGCGCAGCGCGATCACGCGTCTGATCGCGTTCGCGCACGCCGGCGGCAATGCGGCGCCGGCGTCCGCACGCGCGCGGTAATTTACGCCCCTCACCCCAACCCTCCCTTGCAGGGCGCGCCATCGCCTGCAGGCGATGGCCGCTCGAGCGGCGCCGAGCGTGCTCGGCGAAACCCCGCTCTCGCCCCCGTTCCGGGGAGAGGGAGCGTCAACTCGCAGCGCTACCACATTTGCCGCCCGCGCCCCCGCGCAGCGGGGGCAGTGAGGGCTGGAAAACCGAGCACGTCTTCCTGTCCCCGCTCCCCGTTCCGGGGAGGGGGAGCGTCAACTCGCAGCGCTACGACATTTGCCTCCCTCGCCCCGCGCAGCGGGGGAGGGTCGGGGTGAGGGGCGTGCGTCCCGGCGCGATCAACGCCGCCGGAACACGATGTCCCACGACCCGTGCCCCAGCTTCGCGCCGCGGGCCTCGAACTTCGTCTGCGGGCGCCAGTCCGGGCGCGGCGCGAAGCCGCCGGCGGTGTTCGCGAGCAGCGGCTCGGCGGAGAACGTCGCGAGGATTTCCTGCGCGTACTCCTCCCAGTCGGTCGCCGCGTGCAGGTAGCCGCCGGGTGCCAGGCGCGTCGCGAGCGCGTGTACGAACGCGGGCTGCAGCAGCCGGCGCTTGTGGTGGCGCTTCTTCGGCCACGGATCGGGAAACCAGACGTGAACGCCGGCGAGCGCGTCCCGAGGGATCATGTGCGCGACCACCTCCACGGCATCGTGGCGGACGACGCGGACGTTGGTCAGCGCGCGCGCCGCGACCTCGCGCAGCAGCGCGCCTACACCCGGCGCGTGCACTTCGATGCCGAGGAAGTCGCGATCGGCGTGCGCCTGCGCGACCGCGGCCGTGGTCTCGCCCATGCCGAAGCCGATCTCGACGATGACCGGCGCGTTGCGTCCGAACGCCGTCGCGAACTCGAGCGCACGCGGCGCGTAGTCGATGCCGAAGCGCGGCAGCAGCGACTCGAGCGCGCGCGCCTGCGCCGGCGACAGCCGGCCCTGGCGCAGCACGAAGCTGCGGATCGGCCGATGTGGCGGGTCGGCGGGCGGGTTGCCGTCGTCGCTCAACGGGCTGCCTTCGCGCTGCACGCTCCGGCTCATTGGCCACCTCGGCCCTCGGGGCGGCCCTTCGGGTGGATCGGGGCGCCTTCGCGCTGCGCGCTCCGGTGTTCGCCCTCGGGGCGGCCCTTCGGGCTCAATGGGCTGCCTTCGGGCTCTCGCGCACGGCGTCACTGGCGCTGCCACGCGCGGTCGGAGAGCGCGCGCTCCTCGGTGCGAGGCTTTGCCGCACCCGGCACCGTGTACTGGATCGACAGCGTCTCGCCGTCCTTCCACGCGACGGTGACGTCGGCCCACGCGGCGGCCGGCTTCATCGTCGCCTCGCGGCGCAGGCCGTCGCGCGTGACGCGCCACACCGTGATCTCGTTCGCGCAGCGCGCGGGGCAGAAGTCGGCGACCGCCACGCGCTGCCGATCCGGCGCGAGCACCGGTTCCGCCGGCAGCGCGGTGAGCGCGTTGGTCGCGCGCTGCAGGACCGCGTAGGAAATTTCGTCGCCGGACGTCACGAACAGCACGACCGCGTTGATCGGGCTCCAGTAGTCCCACAGCGCGTAGCCGCGGTCGCTGCCGGCCGTGGCGGTGTCGGCGAACTCGCGCGTCCCGGACGGGAAGAGCTTCACGCGCAGCGTGTCGCCGTCGCGCACGGCGAGGTCCGGCAGCGCCTTCAGCTGCTCGGCCTCGATGCGGCGGCCGCAGTGCGTGATCCCTTCGACGCCCGCGCACAGGTCGAGCACGCGCTCCTGCGAGAGCGGGGCGGCGGCGAGTGCGCCGGCGAATGCGGCGGCGAGCGCGCCCACCGCGAGCGGCGGCCGGAGGCGCATCGCTCGCGTCCCTACGAGATCAAGCCGGTCGTCGGCGAGCTCGGGCTCGCCGCGTACAGCTTGCGCGGCATGCGGCCGGCGAGGAACGCCTCGCGCCCCGCCTCGACGGCCAGTTTCATCGCGCGCGCCATGCGCACCGGGTCCTGCGCGAGCGCGATCGCCGTGTTCATCAGCACGCCGGCGCACCCCAGTTCCATCGCGATCGCCGCGTCGGACGCGGTGCCCACGCCGGCGTCGACGAGCACCGGCACCTTCGCCTGCTCGATGATGAGCTTCAGGTTCCACGGGTTGAGGATGCCCATTCCGGAGCCGATCAGCGACGCGAGCGGCATGATCGCCACGCAGCCGATCGCCTCCAGCTCGCGCGCGACGATCGGATCGTCCGACGTGTAGACCATCACCTGGAAGCCGTCGGCGACGAGGCGCTCGGCGGCCTTCAGCGTCTCGCGGACGTTGGGAAACAGCGTGTTCGCGTCGCCCAGCACCTCGAGCTTGGTCAGCGCGTGGCCGTCGAGCAGCTCGCGCGCCAGTTTGAGCGTGCGCACGGCGTCGTCGGCCGTGTAGCAGCCGGCGCTGTTCGGCAGGTACGTGAACTCCGTCGGCGGCAGTGCGTCGAGCAGCGACGGGGCATTGGCTTCCTGCCCGATGTTGGTCCGGCGAATCGCCACGGTGACGATCTGCGCGCCCGAGGCGACGACGGCGTCGCGCGTTTGCGCGAAGTCGCGGTACTTGCCGGTGCCGACGAGCAGGCGGGACGCATACGCGCGTCCGGCAACGACGAGCGGGTCAGCGAGGGCAGCAGGAGCAGCGGGGGCGTTCATCGCGCCCATTTTACGCCGGCGCGCGAACGGGGTGGCTAACCGCCGCCGACGGCCGCGACGACCTCCAGCCGGTCGCCCGCGGCGACGGCCGTGTCCCCATACCGGCTCTTCGGCACGATCTGCCCGTTGCGCTCGACGGCGATCCGCTTGCCTTCGAGGTCGAGCGCCCGCACCAGGTCCGCGACCGTCGCCGGCGGCGGGTCGAGGCGGCGCAGCGTCCCGTTGACCGTCAGTTCCATCGGGGGCCGGTCCGTCCTGCTACTGCCGGTAGCGCCGCATCGCCTCGTGCAGGACGCGGAACTGCTTTTCGACCGCCATGCACGCCTTGCAGACGGCGAGGTGCCATTCGAGCTTGATGCGCTCGAACGACGTCAGCGCGCGGTCCTCCCGCTCCGAGAGCAGGTGGGTCACGTCCTTGCACGAGACAAGGTGGCCGAGGATGCGGTCGACGGTCTTCATGGCGTTGCGGGCGATCCGGCCGCGGCGCGCGGGCGCGTCAGGCCCGCCGTCCGTCCGCGAACCAGTTGAGCTGCAGGCACTCGCGCAGCGACATCCGGGCGCGGTAGAGAATCACCCAGAGATTATTCGCGGTGATCGACAATTCCTTACAGATCTCCTCGGTTTCCAGCTCCATGACCTCCCGCATCATGAATACCCGCGCGGTGTTCGGCGGCAGCTTTTCCATGCACATTTCCATGATCTCGAAGAACTGCCGCTGCGAGAGCGCGTCGTCCGGGCTCGCCCACTCGGTCGGCTTGTCCCGCCACGAGCCGCGCTCGTTGAACAGCGCGTCGAAGTCCTCGATGTCCGCCTCGTCGTCGAGGGTGCTGGCCGCCACGGGTTCGCGCTGCTTGCGCCGGATCGCGTCGACGATCTTGTGCTTGAGGATGCCGGTGAGCCACGTCTTGACGCTGGACCTGCCGGTGAACCCGGACTGCGCCGCGAGGGCGGCCACCAGCGTGTCCTGCACGACGTCCTCGGCCAGCGCCGCGTCGCGCAGCTGCAGCCGCGCGACGCGGAGCAGGTAGCCGCGCTGGATTTCGAGCTCTTTGAGGAAGTCGGCGGACATAGGGGAATCCGGTACGTAGACGCGAAGTTTATGGCCAATCGTCTGCGCGGCCTAGCGCGGCCGCCTACTGCGTCAAGCCCCGGCAGTCGAGGCCCTTCGGCCGCTGCGCCTCGGGCACCTGGCACGCGACCGCGCGCCGGTCGCCGTGGAGGATCAGCGTCGTGCGCTGCTGCGCGGCAAAGTCCTCCTCCATGTACAGGAAGGCGGCCACCGCGCCGGCGGCGGCGCCGAGCGCGAACCCCACGGCGGCGTAGACGAGCTTCTCCACGGGAACCTCCGGGACGAACCGAGCCGCGCCGCCCGCAGCAATTCCCGCGCCAGTCCGCGCCGCGCGGGACGCGGGAGAACCGGCCGCGTCGCGCCGAGGCGCTCCCTCTCCCCGCGTGCGGGGAGAGGGTTGGGGCGAGGGGCGGCGTGTCCCGGCAGGATCCGCGCTACTGCGGCGCGCACATGGTGACGGTATCGCTGCCGTCGCCCTCGGCGATCCAGCCCTTCGCCACCATCGCGTCGCGCGTCGCGCGGTCGGTCGTGTAGCGATGGTTGGCGTCGGCGCGGTTGGTGAACACGCGGTAGACGGGAATCGTCCCCGCCCCGCAGTTGCCGAGGTTGGGCAGGTACAGGTAGAAGAACGACGGCGACTCGAGGATGAACGTCGGGTTCGCGTTCATCGTGCCGTCGCACTCGCCCTGGTCGCGGCCGAAGAAGTGGCCGTCGCCCTTGCCCGGCGGGATGTAGATCCGGCACACGGCCGACGTGCCGCTCTGCGTCGTGCCGTAGGCGTTGAACGACTGGCCGGTGCGCGCCCAGCCGACGAAGGTGCCGTTGTCGAGCTTCTCGATCTCGCCCGCGACGTAGGTGATGAAGTAGTGGTCGAGCGACTGGTTGTAGAACTCGACGACGGTGACCGGCGTTCCCGCGGCGGGCTGCGACGCCCTGACCGCTGCGGCCGCATCGAGGATGCCGTAGCCCCACGTGTAGTTGGGGCTGGCCGGCATGTCCGGCGTGGCCGGGTTGAACGCCGGCAGGTTGGTCGAGAACGCGTTGGTCTGCACGGTCGTGAACAGCCGCTGCTTCACGACCTCCGGCGTCATCGTCGGGTCCTGCTGCAGCATCAGCGCGATCGCGCCCGTCACGTGCGGCGTGGCCATGCTGGTGCCGTTGGAGGCGAAGTGGACGCCGTCGGCCTCGATGTCCGTCGGGGCCGTCGGCTTGGCCTTGTCCGCGGTCAGCGCCGCCAGGATCTTCATGCCCGGCGCGGTGATCTCCGGTTTCATGATGGCCGGGCACTTGGCGGGGTTGCTGCAGCTGCGGCGCGGGCCGCGGCTGCTGAAGTTCGAGATGTCCGACACTCCGCCGGCCGACGTGTCGGAGCTCGGACCCGCGGCGCTGTTCCACGTCGTGCGCGTGTTGTACGACGCGACGGCGATCACGCGCCGGGAGCTCGACGTGTCGGTCAGGATCTCGGTGGTCACCGGCGCGGTGTTCCCGGTGAACGTGAAGCCGGTGCCGTCCTCGCCGCTGATGATCGAGAACGGGTGGCTGCCGCCCGCCACGACGTTGCCCACCAGCGTGATCTTCCACGCGCCCGTCACCAGCGTCGCGGCGCTGGTGGAGCCGATCGAGACCTTGATCTGCCGGTCGTCGTTGTTCGGCTGCGGGCCGGTCGACACGAACTCCACGGCGCCGCACGCCGTGGCGACGGTCCCCGGATTCTCGCCGGGGTTCACCGTCGCGGTCGCCGCGCACCCCGGGCCCTCCACGTTGACCCCGTAGGAATCCGCTCCCGGATACCAGATTTCGAGCTCGCCGCCCTGGCTGCTGGCGGGAACGTTGAACCCGACGGTGACGCTTCCGCCCTGCGTGATGGTGCCGAACGCGCGGATGGGATCGGTCGACTCGTTGCCCGCGGCGGCGACCAGGATGACGCCGGGTCCCGCCAGATTGCTCATGCCCTGCTCGTAGTTCGACGTGCCGTCGCGCGCGCCGAAGTACGAGCCGAAGCTCATGTTGATGACCAGCGGGCGGCCGAGCGCCGCCGCCTTCGCCTTCATCCACGCGATGGCGTCGAGCACCTGCGCGTTGCCGTTGCCGTTCGCGACCAGCAGGCCGGCCGACGGCGCCATGCCGATCATCCGGTAGCCGATCTGGCCGTTGCCCGTCGCCTGGCCGTTGCCCGCGGCGATGCCGGCCACGTGCGTGCCGTGGCTGTCGGTGTCCTTCTGCGTGCAGGCGGCCGCGTCGCCGGCGATCGCGGCGTTGATCATCGCGGGCGTGCATTCGCCGCCGTACGAGTAGCCCGCCGGCGGCGAGCCGGACGCGCCCGTGGCGCGCTGGTCCCAGATTGCGAGGATGCGCGTCGTGCCGTCGCCGTTGCGGAAGTCCCGGTGCAGGAAGTCGATGCCGGAGTCGATGACGCCGACGATCACGTTGCTGCCCGTGCCCCCGGTCCAGGACGGCGGGGCGCCGACGCGCAGCGTGTCGGCGCGCGTGGCGGGCACGCTGGCATCGAGGCGCAGGCGCAGCGGGCGCGACGCCTCGATCGACACGACGTTGGGCAGCGCCGCGACGGCGGCGAGCCTGCTTTCGGGAATGTCGACGGTCGCGATGTCGCCCATCACCGAGCGCACGATCGCGCCGTGCGCCTTGACGGCCGAAATGTCGCCTTCGAAGCGCACGATCGTCTGCACCAGCGGCTCGGCCTGCCCCACTTCGATGCGCTTCAGCAGCGCGCGGGCCGCCAGCGAATCGCCGCCACCGGCGGCGGCCGCCGACAGCGCCGCGTCGAGCTTGGACACCGGCTGCGGTGTCGCGCCGGCCGCCGGCATCGTGACGGCCAGCGCACATGCGGCGCCCCCGGCCGCGAACAGACGAACGAATGCACGTGCCATCATCACTGTTGCGCTCCCCTCGTTTTTGGTCGGACTACTCGTGCGGCCGGCGGGCACGTGCCCGACCCTCGGCGGTGCGGCAGTGTCTCGCAACGATTCTCGTTTCGCAATACACGCTGCCCGCCGCCGACGCCCGGACGACGAGCGGCCGCGTCCGCGGCATCACCACGTGCCGCGCATGGTTGACACCGCGGATCGATCGGATGAAATTGCCCGCAGCGCCCGACAACGACGACACCGGGGAGGCCGGCGCACCCGCAGCGAACTTCGACTCGCAACGGAGGAGCCTCATGGAAATCGCACGGTCGCCCCGAGCTGCACACCTGCAACCGGTCGCGCGCGCACGCGCCTTCGTCGTGCTGCTTGCGGTGGCCTTCGTGGCCGTCGCGGGTTCCGGGAGGGCGGCCGCCGCCCCGCCGGAGCAGCCCATCGCCGCCTCGCGGTTCTCGATCACGATCGACGGCGTCGAGATCGCGTCGTTCTCGGAGCTGGGGTCGATCGTGTCCGCGGTCGAGGTGGCGCCCCCGACTTCCGCGATGCCGTCGGGCGCGGTGGTGAAGACCGCGACGGTCACGTTGCGGCGCGGCTTGACCCGGGGCATCGAGGTGTGGGCGTGGCACGAGATGGTCGCCCGCAGCGGACCCGGCGCCGCGCGCAAGAACGGATCCCTCGTCATGTACGACCAGAGCAACAAGCCGGTCGCGCGGTTCTACCTGGAGAACGCGTGGCCGGCGAAGGTCGAGCTGGAGCCGGGACTCGCCGCGAAAGGCCCCGCAGACACGCCGATGGAGTCGGTGACGCTCGTCTGCGAGCACATCCAGCGCGTGGCGCCCTGATCGCATCCGCGGGTGACGCGAGCCGGTGGCCGCCGGCTCGCGACAGGTACAGGACGCGCGGCCCGGGCAGCGCGCGGCGCGCGCCGGCCGGGCAGCACGTCACGGTCCGTACACGTCGATCGGCGTCGAGTTGATCGCGCAGGTCCAGCAGCCGCCGCTCGCCGCGAGGTCGACGGTCACGGAGTAGGTGTTGAGGTGCGGGATGATGGCGTCGGCGGCGAAGAAGCTGGCGCTTCCGTCGGGATTCGCGGCGAGCGAGAACGCGCGCACGTACTGCTTCGGCATCGTGCTGAAGTTCACCCAGTTCGGATAGTTGCTGTAGAGGTGGATCAGCCCCGCCGGGCTCACGATGTTCGGCGACTCGAGGAAGATCCCCTGGAACTGCTTGCCGGTGATCGTCCACCCCTGGTTGACGACGACGCCGTTGAGGTCGAGGTCGCCGTCCGCCTTGAGCACGATCGCGCCGGGGAACACGAGATCGTTCGTGCCGCCGTCGACCAGCAGCAGCGAGCCGGTGGCCTGCACGATCATGCTGCCGCCGCCGTACGCGGGCTCGGGCGTGCCGGGCGGTCGCACGGCGCCCGGCGCCAGCGGGTTGTTGTTCGGCGGCGAGGTGACGCCGAGCGGCCACGCCGACGGCATCCACAGCGTCCCGTTGCCGTTGATCTTCAGGTTGAGAAACTGCGGCGCGGGGCCGTACGCGTTGAGCGTGAGGTTGACGTTGCCGCCGGTGCCCGGGTAGAGCTGCAGCCCGTTCAACAGGAAGTAGTTGCCGTTGACCGGGTTGTTGGCGCTGCCGAATGTCGCGAGCCAGATCGCGTCGCCCTTGTACGCGCCGCCGCCCTTGACGTTTCCGCCCTGCAGCCGCAGCGCCGGGCCGCCGTCGACCATGCCGGCGTTGGTGACGTTCTGCCCGGTGGTCGGCGTCGCGCCGAGCGCGTCGAGCGTCAGGCCCGACGTCCCCAGCACGTTGCCCGCCGCGCCGACCGCGATGCCTGCCGGATTGGCGACGTGCAGCACCGGCGGCGCCGCGCCGTTGCCACCTGCCGCCTGCAGCGTGCCGTCGATCGCGCTCGCCGCGCTCGTCGCGTTGCGCAGCACGACCGCCTGCCCGGCCGCCCCCGAGCGCAGCGTGAGGCTGTTGCCCGCGCCGAGGTTCAGGCCCTGGAAGTCGATCTGCGCGAACGAGTTCGCGGCGCCGGGCGTCGTCCCGAGCTGGATGACGACGTTGGACGTGAAGGCCGAGATCGTGTTGCCGTTGAGGGTGGCGCCCTGCACGGTGACCGTGCCGTACGGGTTGACGACGATCGTCGCGACCCCCGGCACGGTGCCCACGACCTGATGCGACAGCGCGGGCGACGTCGACGCCAGGTTGCCGGCGTTGCCGCCGTAGGCGGCCGTGATCGAGTACGTGCCGACCGCGAGGGCCGACGTCGTGCACGGCGCGGTGCGCGTGTTGCCGCTGCCGGTCAGCGCGACGCCGCTGCAGCCGGCGATGATCACGCCGTTGGCGCGGAACACGACGTTGCCGGTCGGCGCGGTGCCGGTGACCGACGCGGTGAACGTGACCGGCGTGCCCACGACCGACGGGTTGACGCTGGAGGCCAGGCCCGTGGTGGTGACCGTCTGCGCCGGGCACGACGACGTCGTGAACGTCGCGTCGCCGCCGTTGTTGGTGCCGGCGCTGTTGCTGCCGACGACGCGGAAGTGGTACGTCGTGTTGCACGTGAGCCCGGTGATCGCCGCGGACACGGGCGCGTTCGCCGCCCCCGCCGAAAGCGGACTCTGCACGGCGGTCACCGTGGTGCCGTAGCTCGTGGTGAGGCCGTACTGGAACGTCACGGTCGTCGCGTTGCCGTTGCTGCTGACGGTGCCGTTGAGCGTCGCGCCCGTCTGCCCGATGGCGCTCGCGGCGCCGGTGGCCACGGTCGGCCCCGGCACGCTGCCGATCGCGAAGTTCACGTTCGAGATGTCGAAGAAGATGCTGGTGCTGCACGCGACCTTGACGCGCGCGGTCGACGTCGTCACGTTCGGCAGCGTCACCGACTGCGAGCCGTCGTTGGGCGTGGCCGTGGCCAGCGCCGTCGGGAACGTGTTGCCGCCGTCGGTGGACAGCCGGATGTCGACGTTGGCGCAGCTCACGGCGCCGGCGTTGGTGCCTGCGACGTTCCACGTGACGGTCTGCGTGCTGCCACCGCCCCACGTCACGTTCGTGTTGGGCGCGGTGACCTGGAACGGGCCGGCCGCAGTGGTGACGTTGAAGGCGATCGATTTGTAGTCGACGCCGCCGCCGCCGGCGCGGTTGTCGCGGACGGTCATCCGGAAGTTCAGCGCGCGCGTCGCGTTGGGCAGGACTTCGCCGACGGCGGCCGGACCGCCCAGGATGGTCGAAAGACGCGGAAACGTCCGCGTCGGGCTCGTCGTCGCGTTCCACGAGCGGAAGAACGGCACGGCGGTCGCCACACCCGGCGGGCCCGCCGCGCCGAGGTCGAACTCCTCCCAGTTGTAGGTGAGCGCGTCGCCGTTGGCGTCGGTCGCCGACCCGGTGAGCTCGAACGGCGTGTTGGCGGGGATCGTGAAGCCGCCGGCCGGGACGGTCGGGACGGGCGGCGTGTTCCCGGTGCCGGTCTGGGCCGCGCAGCCGTTCCCAAGTCCGGAGTTCGTGTAGGTGACGATCTCGTCGAAGCTGATCGTGTGGAAGTAGGCGTCGCTGTTCGGCTGCAGGTCCTGCGCGCCGCAGATGCCCGCGTACGCCATGATCGTCGAGCCGCTACCCGGCTCGTACGCGGTCGGGCCGTTGCGGTTGGCACCACTGCAGTTGCCTGCCGTTCCGTTGAATGTATGGTTGGCGCCGAACTGGTGGCCGATCTCGTGCGCGACGTAGTCGACCCAGAACGCGTCGCCTGTGGGCGAGCCGCTTCCGGTGACGCCACGCGCTTTCAAGCCCGCCCGGCAAGGCACGCCCAAGCTTGCGACGCCTCCCCCGCCGGTGCTGAAGACATGACCGATGTCGTAATTGGTGGTGCCGATCACGCTGTCCGCCGTGTTCTGGTTCTGGGTCAGCATTGCGACGCCGTCGGTGTTGCTGTACGGATCGGACCCGGCGTTGGTGTAGACGAGTAGGTCGTTGTTCGCGACGAGCACCATCCGTACCGCCACCTCCGCCTCGTAGATGCCGTTGACGCGGTTCATTGCCGTCACGATCGCCCCCTGTCCCAGCGGGACCGTGCCGCCGTGGTACGCCGTGTACTCGCCGGTCGCGGCGACCGCCGTCCGGTACGTCCGCAACTGCGTGCCCGACGCCGCCTGTGGCGCCGACGCGATCAGGCTGCGGATGTGCGCGGTCATCCTGCCTCCGGGATCGAGCGGCGGATGCTCGTAGAAGCCGGCCCGGTTGGGCGAGAAGTGGTCACGCGTGTAGTAGCTCATGTACGTCGTCGTGTCGCCGCGGCTCTGCGGATCAATGAACACGCGGCCGCGCGCGGCGGAGAGCACCATCCCGTGGAAGCCCTGCGGCGTCCAGTCGAGCCGCACCGTTTCCGCCGGATCGTCGATGCCCTGCCCCGCCCACGTCCGGATGTCCGGGAACTTCGCGGCGAGCTCGGGCGCCATCACCTCGGTCTCGACGATCGAAAAGCGTGCGACGCCGCCGTCGGGCATCGGCAGCGCGACGATCACCGGATTGGCGCGTGCGGCCTCGGTGAACTCCCGCGGCGCGGCGAAGAACTGCGCCTCGAACGCCGCGCGATCGAGCGCCACCAGCCGGTAGCGATCCGGCACGATCCATTGCGCGCCCGCTGGCGGCGCGTCCTTCTGGGCCACGTCGCGCCAGACGCCGGCGCTGGCCGTCGCGAGGTCGGGCGCCTGCGCCCACGCCGCGCCGGCGAGCGCGAGCTGCAGCAGCGCGAGGGCCGCGACGAAGTGAGCGGCGCGCGCCGCGCGGGTGAGACCGTATGCCATCAAGCTCTCCGATGCGCTGATTCTGTTCCGGGGTGTGCGTTCCGTGGCACGGCTGCGGCACGGATACTGCCGCGCCGCAGCCCGCCAGGGCAAGCACCGATCGTGCCGGCGGGCACGGGCGGTGCGCAACGACCGCGCAGACTATGAGAGGGGGCGCGCAAGCGAGGATGCGCAAGCGAGGTTGCGCAAAAGAGAAGGCCCTGCGTCGCCGCAGGGCCTTCTGGTGTTGGTGGCGAGCCAGGGACTCGAACCCCGGACCAAAGGATTATGATTCCTCTGCTCTAACCAGCTGAGCTAGCTCGCCGAAGCCCGCCATTATACCGAATCCGCCGCGATCGGCACCCGCCCGCCGCTGCGCACGACCGGACGTTCCCCGGTTCCGTGTTTCGCGCTCCGCGCCGCCCCCGTTTCTCCCGCCTTGTCGCCCGGCTTCGTCGCATCACGCCGCGATAAGGGGGTCTCGTCGCGCCAAGCGGCGGGTCCGTCGCTTGCCCATTGAGGCCCGGCACCGCGCTGCCTACGATGCGCTCCATGGCGACGGACATTCGAGCAAACGCCTCGTCGCCGCCCCCGCCGGAAGCCGGCGGACGCAACCGGAGAACCAACATGAAGACGTACAACGCCATCGGCTGGAAACAAAAGGTCGTGTTCCTCACCGCGACGATCGCGATTGCCGTCGGCGGGCTCGAAATGGTCACGCGCGGCATGACGCACCCCGACCCCGACACGCTGGCCGCGCGGCAGCAGTTCATCGCCGCCGAGGCCGAGCGCGCCGGGCAGATCCGCGCTCTGGAAAAGGGCGAGATCCGGTACGCGACGGTCGACGTGGTGGGCGCTCGCTGAGACATCGGCCGCGGCGACGCGCGCCTTGCCTCAACCCCCGCTCCGGCGGGGGATCGTTTCGCAAGGCGCGCACACGATTACCCCCTGCCGGCGCCCCTCCCTGCCGGCATCCCCGAAGGCCCGCGCGAGCGGGCCTCTTTTTTCCTCGGAACCGAGCCAGGCTCGGTTGTTCCGGGCGCGTCGTCCCGAACCCCTACAGCCCGGTCGCCCTGCGCACCAGCGCGAAGTACCACCGGTACGGCAGCAGCCGCATGAGCTTCAGCTTGCGCGTGAACGCGCGCGGGAAGTGGATCTCGAAGTCGCCCGCTTCGAGTCCCGCGACGATCTCGTCGGCCGCCTCCTCCGCCGTGATGAGGTTCGGCATCCGGAACGCGTTGCGGTCGGTCAGCGGTGTGCGCACGAAGCCGGGGTTGATCAGGTAGACGCCGAGCCCCTTCGGATTGAGGTCGAGGTAGAGCGTCTCGGCGAAGTTGATCAGCGCCGCCTTCGACGCGCCGTAGACCAGCGCCTTCGGCAGCCCGCGGTAGCCGGCGACCGACGACACGATGCCGAGCGCGCCGCGGCCCTGCGCGAGCAGCCCGGGCACGACGGCCGACGTCGTGTTGATCACGCCGTGCAGGTTGGTCTCGAGCAGCGCGCGCGACTTGCCTTCGGAGAGCTCCCACGCGCGCACCTCCTCGTGCGTGCCCGCGACGATCAGCACGAGGTCGGCGCCGCCCCACGCCGCGCGGATGCGCTCCCACGCGGAGGCGACCGCCGCGGTCTGCGTGAAGTCGAGCGGTTCGACCAGCGCATTGGCATTCGCACCCGCGACTTCGCGCAGCTTGTCCGCCGACCGCGCCGACACCGCCACCCGCGCGCCGCGCGCGAGCAGCGCGCGCGCCACGGCGGCGCCGATGCCGGTGGACGCGCCGATCACCCAGACGCGGGCGTCGGGCCAGGCGGGCAGCGGCGGGTTGAGCGGCGCGAACAATCCCATCGTCAGCGCTTGCGGAACGACAGCGTGACCTCGCCGACCTTCACGCCGAACTTGGACATCGTCGTGCGGTTGAGCAACGTCGTCTCGTCAACGAGGAACATCCAGTCGTCCATGTCCATGTGCCACGTGCGGCCGTCGACGGGCAGCGCCAGCACGTACGTCCAGTGCAGCGCGTTGCCGGCCGCCGCGCCCTGCGCGGTGCCGACGACGTCGCCGGCGGTGCCGGTGTAGCGGTCGCCGTCCTTGACGAGCGTCCACACGCGGCGCTCCTTCGTGCCGTCGG
Source organism: Betaproteobacteria bacterium (assembly GCA_016716425.1). GTDB lineage: Bacteria > Pseudomonadota > Gammaproteobacteria > Burkholderiales > Casimicrobiaceae > VBCG01. The sequence continues at coordinate 196,286 of JADJWJ010000006.1, read as the reverse complement.
AGTACTCGAAGTGCTCGTCGAGCGTGCCCGTGTTGCCGGTCCACGAGGCGTCGATGCGGACGTGGAAGCGCTTCACCACGCGGCCCGAGCGGTCCTGGAACATCCCCCAGCCGTCGACGGTGCCGTTGAAGTACTGCGCGAGGTCGAGGACCGGGCGCTCGCCGCGGTAGTCGTTGACGTCGACGGCGGCGCAGCCGGCGAGGACGAGGGCGGCCAGCGCCGCGAACAGGTGGCGAACGATCACGAGGCGGATCTCCAGCGGGTGTCGAACCAGACGAGGGTCAGCGCGGCCGCGGCCTTCAGCACGCACGGGACCGCGGCGTAGACGAACGCGAGCGCGGCCAGCTCGCGCGCGTCGCGCGTGCCCGGCTCGTAGCCGAGCCACGCGAGCAGCGGCAGCGCGATCCCTGCGGCGAGCGCCAGGTTGAGCTTGGTGGCGAGCGTCCACAGCCCGAAGTAAGCGCCGGTCGCCTCCATGCGGCCGCGGCGGCCGATCACGTCGGCGAGCAGCGACGGCGGCAGCGCGAGGTCGGCGCCGAGGGCCAAGCCGGACAGCGCGCAGATCAGCGCGAACGCCGCGACGTCGCCGGGGCCGAGCAGCGCCGCCCACACGAACGCGACGACGGAGAGCGCCATCGCGGCGAGCCACGCGCGCACCTTGCCCACCCGCGCCGACAGTCGCACCCACAACGGCATGCCGGCCGCGCCGGCGACGAAGTACAGCGCGAGGAAGAGCCCCTGCCGGCGCTCGGCGTCCAGCACGTCGGCGACGAAGAACAGCACGAGCGTGGCCGGGATCGCGGACGCGATGCCGTTGGCGACGAAGACTGCGAGCAGCCGGCGGAACAGCGGGTCGGCGATGGCTTGCGCGATGCCCGCGCGCACCGGGGCGCCGCGCGCCGCGGGCATCGGCGCGGATGGAGCGAGCCCGAGCGTGACGGCCGCGCAACCGAGGCAGATGACGACGAACGCGAGTGCGAACCGGCGCATGCCCGCCGCCTCGCCATCGGCGCCGCCGAGCAGCGCGGGCGCGACGCTCGCGACCACGACGCCGGCGAGCGCCAGCCCCTCGCGCACCGCGGTCACGCGCGTGCGCTCGACCGGATCGGCCGCGAGTTCGGCGCCCCACGCGCCGTGGTTGATCGTCGCGACGCTGAACGCGACGTACACGAGCGCCATCGAAGCACCGAGCCACGCGAGCAGCGCGGCCTCGCCGTGCACCGGCGGCATGAACAGTGCGACCAGGCCGACCGCCAGCACCGGCATGGCCAGCGCGATCGGCCCCTTCCGCGAACGGGCGCGGTCGCTCCACGCGCCCAGCAGCGGGTCGACCAGCGCGTCGGCCAGCCGCAGCACCAGGAGCAGTGCGCCGAGTGCGGCGAGCGACACGCCGAGGTGGTCGCCGTAGAACTTGGGCAGGTGCACGTACAGCGGCAGCGCCGCCATCGCGAGGGGAATCGCGAGGACGCCGTACGCGGCGAGCGCCGGCCGCGGCAGCGGCGCGGCCGCGGCCATCGCGGCGGTTGGCGTCATTGCCGTCCCAGCAGCTTCTCGCGGAAGTCGGCGCGCGTGGACTTGGGGTCGAGCCAGATCGCGAAGAACGCACGCGCGAATCCGGGATCGGCGATCTCGCCGATCGGCGCGCCGTTGTGGAAGTACTGCACGGCGCCATCGTCGAGCGAGACGCCCGTCAGGCGGTCGCCGCGGCGCACGTCCGGGAAGAGCTGCGCCATGCGCGTGCCCCAGCGCGCACGCTCTTCGGCGGTGCCGTAACCCAGCTTCGCGATCTCCTCGACGCTGCGCTCGGCGATCTTCGCGCCGACCAGGTCGCGGTGGTAGTGGAGGTCGAGCGCGTAGGGACCGGCGCCCGGCCACCCGCGCGCCTGCGCCCAGTACCAGCCGTCGTAGATCGACAGGCCGAACCACGTGAGCAGCCCGCCGCCCTGCGGCTTCATCCCGGGCGCGAGGCGGGCGACGTCGGGCGGAAGCGGCGGCGCGCGGTCGGCGGTCGCGTGGGCGAGCGAGGCCATCGCGATCAGCGCGAGCGCGACGACCATCAGCGCCGCGAAAGCGCGCAGGCCGCCAGTGCTACGCGAGGTGCTTCGGTCGGTGGGTAACGGGCCGGAGGATCTCAGGATATCCGTCGTCCCCGCGAAGGCGGGGACCCAGCGTCGTTGCCTCGTGCAATCGCCGGTCAATGCCAAGACACTGGGTCCCCGCTTGCGCGGGGACGACAACGGTCGGCATGCATTAGTTGTATGCCAGACGGCAACGACGTCTCGACGGTTCATGGCTACGCGCGCGCGAACGTGTACTGCGCGACATCGGTCGTCTCGGTGTCGAACCCGGCGGCGCAGTACGCGAGGTAGAAGCGCCAGCAGCGGACGAAGCGTTCGGAGAAACCTTGCGCGCGGATCTCCGGCGTCGCGCGGTCGAACGCGGCCAGCCAGCGCTTGAGCGTCTCGCCGTAGTCGCGGCCGAATGCCAGGACGCGATCGAGGCGCAGTCCGGCCGCCGCCGCGACCGCCGTGAACCGCGACGGCGCGGCGAGCATGCCGCCGGGGAAGATGTACTGCTGGATGAAGTCCGACTGCGTGCGATAGCGCTCGAAGCGCTCCTCGGCGATCGTGATCGTCTGGATGCACGCGCGGGCGCCGGGCGCCAGGGCCTCGCGCACGGTGCGGAAGTACGCGGGCCACCAGCGCTCGCCGACCGCCTCGAACATCTCGATCGACGCGACGCCGTCGAACGTGCCGCGCACGTCGCGGTAGTCCTGGATGGAGAGGTCGCAGCGGGCGCCGAGCCCCGCCGCCGCGACGCGCTGGCGCGCCCAAGCGGTCTGCGCATCGGACAGCGAGATGCCGGTGACGCGATGCCCGGCCCGCGCGGCCGTCTCGGCGAAGCCGCCCCAGCCGCAGCCGATCTCGAGCACCTGCGCCCCGGCGGGCAGCGCGAGCTCGCGCAGGATCCGGTCGTACTTCGCCTGCTGCGCGGCGGGCAGCGGCTGCCCGTGGTCGCCGCCGAACAGCGCCGACGAGTACGTCATCGAGGGATCGAGCCACTGTGCGTAGAACGCGTTGCCGAGGTCGTAGTGCGCGACGATGTTGCGGCGCGCCTGCCGCCGCGTGTTCGCGTTGAGCCAGTGCTTGACGCGCAGCAGCCCGCGCGCCCACCAGTGGCCGTAGAACGCGCGCTCGAGCGCGTGCTGGTTGGCCGCCAGCACCGTGAGCAGCTGCGTCAGGTCCGGCGTGTCCCAGCGGCCGCGCATGTAGTCCTCGGCGAACGCGACGTCGCCACCGTTCAACGCGTTGGCGGCGACCTGCCAGTCCGCGATGACGAGCTCGGCGGGATTCGCCTTGAGGCCCGGTCCCGGCGCGCCACCGGGCCCGAACGTGCGCCTGACCCCGTCCGGGCCGGTCACTTCGACCCGGCCCACCGCGAGCCGTTCGAGCAAAGCGAAGAGGAGGCGCGCCGGCGCGGGCACGCGCATGCCGGGGACGGGAAGCGAGGAGTCGAGGCTGGTCATGACGATCGGGTGAGCGGGTGCGCCGGTGGCGCGGGTTTGCGGAAGAACGGGAGACGCTTCAACCAGAGGCGCAGCGCCTGCCAGTGGATGCGCGCGACGACGCCGACGGTGAACCACCGGTAGCGCCAGAACAGGTCCGCCGCGTTCCGCTGCGGCAGGGGCACGGCGCTGCCCGAGACGTGCGTCTCGAGCAGCGGCGTCGCGGCGTCATCGTCGTCGAAGTAGTCGATGCGCGCGAGCCAGCGGCCGGGCCCGAAGTGGAACCGGAACCGGTAGTGGCCGCGCACCGCGCAGAACGGCGACACGTGGAACACCTTGCGGGCGGTCAGCGTGCGGCCGCTCGCGAGCGGGTGGCCGGACGCGTCGGTGAGCAGATAGTGGTGCGTCTCGCCGAACGTGTTGTTGACCTCGGCCAGCACTGCGCGCACGGCGCCCGCGGCGTCGTGGCACACCCAGAAGCTGACCGGGTTGAACACGTAGCCCAGCATGCGCGGGAACGCGTACAGGACGACGTCGCCGTCGGCGTGCACGCCCTCGCGCGCGAGCAGGCCCCGGATCCACGGCAGCAGCGGTGAGCCGTCGCGCGGACCGTGGTCGCGCTCGTGGAAACTCACGAGTCCGCGCCGGTTCCGACGGATGCCGGTGGCGTCGAGCTCGGACAGGCGCGACAACGGCAGGCGCAGGCAGAACGCCGGGTACGTGAACGCGTTCGCGCTCGGCCGCAGGCGGCGGTGCGTGACCTCGCCGGCGATCAGCGCGGGAGCCATGCGCACGTCCGCCGCGGGCAGTCCGGCAACGGCGCGATCGGGCAGACGGGCGGTCATCGCATCCCCGTCACGCCGCGATGCGCTCGGCGTCGGCGAGGGACGCGCGGGCGCCCGCGATGCGCGCGATGCCGTCGGCCACCGCGTGCGCCGAGGCGAGGCCGTCCTCGTGGAAGCCGTAGCGCAGCCAGGCGCCGGCGAACCACGTGCGCCGCGCGCCCTGCAGCGCGGCGACGTCGCGCTGCGCCGCGACGGCGTCGGCGTCGAGCAGCGGGTGCGCGTACTCGAACTCGCGCAGCACGTGCGCCCGCGCAGGTTCGAACGGCGGATTCAGCGTCACGATGACCGGTGTGCGGCACGGCAGCGGCTGCAGCTTGTTGATGAGGTACGACACCGCGACCGGCCGCACGCCCGCCGGATCGTCGGCGGAAAGGTAGTTCCACGCCGCCCACGCGCGCCGCGCGCGCGGCAGCAGCGCGGGGTCGGTGTGGAGGATGACACGATTGCGCTGGTAGCGGATGCGCGCCAGCGCCCGGTCCTCCTGCGGCGACCGGTCGGCCAGCAGGCTGCGTGCGTCTCCGCTGTGGCATGCGAGCACGACCTCGTCGAAGCGCTCCCCCGCGCGCTGCGGCGTGTCGACCAGCACGTGATCGTGCCGCCGCAGGATCCGGCGCACGGGCGTGTCGATCCGCACGTCGGGCAAGTGCGCGGCGATCTTTTCGACGTAGGTACGAGCGCCGCCGACGACCGTGCGCCACTGCGGGCGGTCGGCGATCGCGAGGAGGCCGTGGTTGTGGCAGAACGACAGGAACGACGGCAGCGGGAAGTCGAGGATCTCGCGGCGCGGCGACGACCAGATCGCCGCGGCCATCGGCACCAGGTACCAGTCGCGGAACGACGCGCCGTAGCCTTCCGCAGCGAGGTAGTGGCCGAGCGGGACCGGTTTGACGTCCCCGCGCACGATGGCCGCCGTCGTCTCCCGGTTGAACCGCAGGATGTCGCGCAGCATCCGCCAGAACGCCGGACGCAGCGCGTTCCCGGGCTGCGCGAACAGCGACCGGATGTCGGTGCCCGCCCATTCGAGGCGCGCCGCGTCGACGCGGCACGAGAAGGACATTTCCGACGGCACGCTTGCGACACCGAGTTCGTCGAACAGCCGCACGAGGCGCGGATAGGTCCGGTCGTTGAAGACCAGGAAGCCGGTGTCGACCGGGAACGTCGCGCCGTCCAGCGTGACGTCGACGGTCGCCGTGTGGCCGCCCAGCCTGGGCGCGGCCTCGAACAGCGTGACGGCATGGCCCTGCTTGCGCAGCAGCCACGCCGCGCCCAATCCGGCGATGCCGGAGCCTACGATCGCGATGCGCATGCGGTTCCTTTCAGCGTGTTGCCGGCGAGGAGCTGCCCGCCGTCCTGCCGCGGCAGCGGTCAGTCGGCGCGCCCGGCGCCGAAGCCCTCGATCTGTGCATACGCGGAATGGTTGTGAATGGATTCGAAATTCTCGCTGGCGACCGTGAACCGGCCGACGCGCGGGTCGCGCTGCATGCGCAGCGCGATGTCGCGGACGAGATCCTCGACGAACTTCGGGTTGTCGTAGGCGCGCTCGGTCACCCACTTCTCGTCCGGGCGCTTCAGCAGTCCGTACACCTCGCAGGACGCCTCGTCCTCGGCCACCCGCGCCAGCTCCTCCAGCGGCAGCTCGCCGACGACGACCTCGGCCGCCACCGTGATGTGCGAGCGCTGGTTGTGCGCGCCGTAGTCGGAGATCTTCTTCGAGCACGGGCACAGGCTCGTCACCGGCGCGGTCAGGCTGACCGTCACGTGCGTGCGGCCGCCGGCGTGCGCCTCGACGACCAGCTTCGCGTGATAGTCGAGCAGGCTTTCGACGCCGGACACCGGCGCCGCCTTGCGGATGAAGTAGGGGAAGGCGATCTCGAGCGTGCCGGTGGCCGCGCCGAGACGCGTGCACATCTGCGCGCCGAGCCGGCGCAGCGCCGCGACGTCGAGCGGCGCGTCCCAGCCTTCGAGCGTCTCGACGAAGCGCGACATGTGCGTGCCCTTGACGTCGTGCGGCAGGCCGACCGCCATCGCGAACTCGGCGACCGTGTGCTGCACCGTCCCGGCCGCCGTGCGCAGCGCGATCGGGTAGCGCAGGCCCTTGACGCCGACCTTCTGGATCGGCAGCTGGCGGGCGTCGGGCAGCGACTGCGTGTCGGGAAGGACGATTCTCTCGGGCGCGTTCACGAGGCGGCCTTTCCGGCGGCGGCCGCCGGCTTTTCGTCGAGCAGTTTCACGAGCAGCGACGTCAGCTCGCGCGCGTCGGGCGCGACGGCGCTGCCGAAGGTCGCCACCGGCCGGCCGCTGCGGTCGACGACGTACTTGTGGAAGTTCCACTTCGGCGCCTGTCCGGTCGCCCGCGCGAGGTCGGCGTAGAGGGGGCTCTGCGCGAGCTTCGCGACGGACGTCTTCTCGAACATCGGGAACTGCACGCCGTAGGTCGTGCGGCAGAACTCGGCGATCTCCTTGTTGCTGCCGGGCTCCTGGCTGAAGTCGTTGGACGGGAACCCGACGACGACGAGGCCGCGGTCGCGGTACTTGCGGTAGAGCGCCTCCAGCCCTTCGTACTGCTGCGTGAACCCGCAGTAGCTCGCCGTGTTGACGATCAGCAGCACCTTGCCCTGGAACTGGCACAGCGACTGCGACTCGCCGGTCTGCAGCGTCCGGAACGTGTGCTGCAGCAGCGCCGGGCAGTCCGCAGCGGCGCGGCTTGCCGGGGCCGGGGTCGCGGGCGCTGCGAAGCCGGCGCCGGCGGCGAGTACCCCCGCCAGCGCCAGCGCGCCGGCAGCGACCCGGCGGCCGTACCGGGCGGGTCGTCCGTCAATCCATTGATTGATCATGGTATTTGTCCTAGACAAACGTTGCACAGGGGTGTACAATAGCGACGAGTTGGTCCATTGTCAACCCTTCGTCCAAGACAAATCAAATGAACATGAGTGCAGAGTCACAAGGTCTGGTTCTCAACATCAGTGCCGTCGAGCGGGAGACGGGCCTGTCCAAGGACGTGCTGCGGATGTGGGAGCGCCGCTACGGCTTTCCGAAGCCCGGGCGCGACGGCAACGGCGAGCGCCAGTACACGACCACCGACATCGGCAAGCTGCGCGCGATCAAGCGGCTGATGGACGTCGGCCTGCGTCCCGGCAAGATCATCGGGCTGCCGCTCGCGGATCTCAACACGATGGCGGACGCGCGCACGGCGATGCGCCCGGACCGGGTTGCGCCGGACGTCGAGCACGACGTGCTGCGGATGCTGCGCACGCACGACGCGCCAGCGCTGCAGCATCTGCTCGCCAACCTGATGATGCGGCAGGGGCTGCAGCGGTTCGTGCTCGACACGATCGCGCCGCTCAACCGCGCGATCGGCGACGCGTGGATGCGCGGCGACCTGCAGATCTTCGAGGAGCACCTGTACACCGAGCAGCTGCAGGTGGCGCTGCGCGCGGCGATCAACGCCTTTCCGCGCCAGCCGGGCGCACCGCGCGTGCTGTTGACCACGTTTCCGTCCGAGCAGCACGGCATCGGTCTGCTGATGGTCGAGGCGATGATGGTGCCCGAGGGCGCCCACTGCGTCTCGCTCGGGCCGCAGACGCCGATCGAGGACATCCGCCGCGCGTCGCTCGCGCACAAGGCGCACATCGTCGCGCTGTCGTTCTCGGCGGCGTTCCCGCTGCGGCAGGCGATCGACGGCCTCGCCACGCTGCGGAGGCAGCTGCCGCCCGGGGTGACCCTCTGGGCCGGTGGCGAGATGACCCGCCGCGTGCGCAAGACGATGCCCGGCATCGTGCTGATCCCGGATCTCGCATCGACGATCAACGCGCTGCGCAGCTGGCGCTCGCACTGGGTGCCCCAGCCCGCCTGACGCGGCGCCCGCATCCCCTTCGTGGCGACCCGTCCCCGCCGTCCGCCCGCACCGGGCGGCGCGCTGGTGCCGATCCTGGGCGACCAGCTCGACCGCGCGCACCCGGCGCTCGCGCGCCTCGATCGCACGCGCGACCGCCTGCTGTTCGTCGAGGCGCCCGGCGAAGCCGCGCAGGTCTGGAGCCACAAGGCGCGCATCGCGCTGTTCTTCGCGGCGATGCGCGCCTTCGCGGCCGAACTCGTCGCGGCCGGCTACGCGGTCGAGTACCTGCGCATCGGCACGCATCCGCACGCGACGCTCGGCGACGCGTGGCGCGCGGTCCTCGGGCGCGACAGGCCCGACCGCGTCGTCGCCTGCGAGCCGGGGGACTGGCGCGTGTTGGCCGACCTGCAGCGCGCCTGCGCGGAGTTCGCGACGCCGCTTGCCGTGCTGCCCGACCCCCACTTCCTGTGCTCGCGCGACGAGTTCGCCGCGTGGGCCGGCGACCGCTCCGCGCTGCGCATGGAGTACTTCTACCGCTGGATGCGCAAGCGGACCGGCGTGCTGATGGACGCCGACGTGCCCGCCGGCGGTCGCTGGAACTTCGACGCGGAGAATCGCGCGAGCTTCGGCCGCGGCGGTCCCGGCGCGGTGCCGGCGCCGCCGCGCTTCGCGCCCGACGCCAGGACGCGCGAGGCGCTCGCCGACGTCGAGCGGCACTTTCCGGCGCACCCCGGCGCGCTCGCGTCGTTCGCATGGCCGGTCACGCCGGGGCAGGCGAGGCAGGCGCTCGCCGCGTTCGTGCGTGACCGGCTCCCGCGCTTCGGCCGGCACCAGGACGCCATGTGGACCGGCATGCCGTTCGGCTGGCACTCGCTCCTGTCCGCGGCGCTGAACCTCAAGCTGCTTGCGCCACGGGAGGTCGTCGCCGCGGCCGTGCAGGCTTGGCGCGACGGCGCCGCCGACCTCGCGGCGGTCGAGGGCTTCGTCCGGCAGGTGCTGGGCTGGCGCGAATTCGTGCGCGGCGTCTACTGGCGCGACATGCCCGGCCTCGCGGCGGCCAACCACTTCGGCCACGAGGCGGCGCTGCCGCGCTGGTACTGGACCGGCGACACGCAGATGAACTGCATGCGCGAGACGGTCGGGCAGACGCTCGCGCACGGCTACGCGCACCACATCCAGCGGCTGATGGTGACCGGCAACTTCGCGCTGCTCGCGCGCGTGCGGCCGCAGCACGCGTGCGACTGGTATCTCGCCGCGTACGTCGACGCCGTCGACTGGGTGGAACGGCCGAATACGGCCGGCATGGCGCTGTTCGCCGACGGCGGCCGCTTTACGAGCAAGCCGTACGTGGCTTCCGGACAGTACACACGGCGGATGAGCAACTACTGCAGCGGCTGCCGGTACGACCCGGCCGCGCGCACCGGCGAGCGCGCGTGCCCGGTGACCGTGCTGTACTGGCGCTTCCTGCTCGACCACGAGCGGGTGCTGGCGCGCAATCCGCGCACCGCGCTGATGGTGCGGAACGCGGCGCGCCTGGCGGCGGGCGAGCGGGTGGCGATCGCGGCGGCCGCGACGCGCATCGACACCCGCATCGACGCGCTGTAGGCCGGGCGCGCCGCCGCCGCCCGGGGACGGGTACAATGCGCGCCGGCGAAGTCACGGGATCGGCCATGCTCTATCCGGAGCTGTTCAAGGCATTCGAGGCGGTGCGCTGGAACCTCGAGGACGATGTCCCGTGGCAGGCGTTCGACGGCTCGCTGCTCACCGAAGAGCAGGCGCGCACGATCAAGATGAACGCGATCACCGAGTGGGCGGCGCTGCCGGCGACCGAGATGTTCCTGCGCGACAACCGGCACGACAGCGATTTCTCCGCGTTCATGTCGGTCTGGTTCTACGAGGAGCAGAAGCACGCGCTCGCGCTGATGGAGTACCTGCGGCGCTTCCGGCCCGACCTCGTGCCGACCGAAGACGAACTGCACGCCGTGCGCTTCGAGTTCGACCCGGCGCCGCCGTGCGAGACGCTGATGCTGCACTTCTGCGGCGAGATCCGGCTCAACCACTGGTACCGGTGTGCGGCCGAATGGCACACGGAGCCGGTGATCCGCCGGATCTACGACCTCATCTCGCGCGACGAGGCGCGGCACGGCGGCGCGTACCTGCGCTTCATGCGCCGCGCGGTCGAGCGCGGCGGCGCGGAGGCCAAGCGCGCGTTCGCGAAGATCGGCGTGCTGATGGCGAGCGCCGCGCGCACGGGCAAGCCGCTGCACCCGACGAACCTGCACGTCAACCGCGGGATGTTCCCGCACGACACCGTACAGAGCCGCCTGCCCGACCCGGCATGGCTCACGCGCTGGCTCGACGAGCAGATCCGCTTCGACGCGCGCTGGGAGCAGCGGGTGATCGGGATGATCCTGAAGAACCTGTCGCTGCTGTTCGGCGAAACGTTCGAGACGGTGCAGCAGTTGAACCGCTTCCGCAAGTCGCTCTCACCCGCCGAACGTCCCGCGGCCGCCTGAGCGCGCGCCGCACGCCGCCCGCGGGCAGGCGCGGCGCCTATCATTCGCGCCATGTGGACCGCCGTCGCACTGGGGTCGATCATCGTCGGCGAGTTCGTCGCCTACGGGGCATGGGCGGCCGCCGCGGTCCGGTCCGGCGCCGCTGCCTGGCCGTTCGTGCTCGGCGTGCCGCTCGTCTATCTCGCGCTGCCGTTCCTGTTCACGTGCATCTGGATGGCGCTCGGCTGGTGGTGGCGCTCGCCGGCGCCGCCGACGGTCGCGCTGTCGTTCGGCGGCGCGCTGCGGCTCTTCGCCAACGAGTTCGCGAGCCTCGCGGTGTCGCCGGTGCGGATGGTGCTCTATCGCGTGCTGCTGCCCGATCCGCCGCCCGCGCCCGCCGCGCTGCCGGTCCTGCTGGTGCACGGCGTCGGCTGCAACGCCGGCGTCTGGCGCGGGCTCGCGCGCGATCTCGCCGCGCGGGGTGTCACGCCGTTGTACACGTTGTCGTACGGCCCGCCGCTCGCGTCGATCGAGCTCTTCGCCGACCAGCTCGCCGCGAAGATCGCGGCGATCCGCGCCGCGACCGGCGCCGCGCAGGTGGTCATCGTCACGCACAGCATGGGCGGGCTCGTCGCGCGCGCGTACCTGCGCCGGCACGGCGGCGCGCACGTGCGGCGGCTCGTCACGCTCGGCGCGCCGCACTTCGGCAGCCGGCACGCATGGCTGATGTTCGGGACGTCGCTGGCGCAGATGCGCCCCGGCAACGCGTTTCTCGCCGGCCTCAATGCCGACGGCGAGTGCGCGGCCGGCGTGCCGGTCGTGTCGCTGTGGTCGTGGCACGACTCGATGGTGACGCCGCAGACGTCGGCGCGGCTGCCGTGGGCCGCCAACGTCGTGGTCGCCGGTGTGGCGCACAACGCGCTGCTCAACGACCGCAGCGTGTGGGACCTGGTCGCCGCCGAGATTGCCAAGGCGCGCGGCCACCCTCACCCCAACCCTCTGCCGCCCGAGGCGGGAGAGGGAGGCTGATTTCACGCGTCGACGAATCGACGAGCGCCCCCCGCGCAAGCCGGGAAAACGTTTGAGCGAAGGGAGCACTGCGCGCACGCCCCGATGAGCGCTCCCTCTTCCCGGGACGGGGAGTGGGCTGGGGCGAGGGGCGGCGCGTGCCCTACCAGTGAATCCCCTGCGTCAGCTGCGCGAACGCCATCTGCTCGGGCGTGAGCTCGGTCTTGGCCGCCGCTTCGCCCTTCTTCCCCTGCGCCGCTGCCGAGTCGGGGAACATGTTGAACGCCGTGTTGAGCAGGATCTGCGTCAGGCGCGGCGCGGCCGCGTGGCAGACCGCACCGAAGATGCCGAGGCGCGTCGCGATCCGGACCGGCTTGTAGACGATCGCCTCGACGACGAGGTCCGCCGCCTCCTCGGGCGACAGCGTGGGCACGTTTTCGTACATCTTGGTGGGTGCGATCATCGGCGTGCGCACCAGCGGCATGTTGATCGTCGTGAAGTTGATCCCCTTGTCGAGGAACTCCGACGACGCGCATGCCGAGAACGAGTCGAGCGCCGACTTCGACGCGACGTACGCCGAGAAGCGCGGCGCGTTCGACAGCACGCCGATCGACGAGATGTTGATGATGTGGCCCTGCCGCTGCTCGATCATCTTCGGCAGGAAGCCCATGATGAGCCGCAGCGCGCCGAAGTAGTTCAACTGCATCGTCCGCTCGAAGTCGTGGAAGCGGTCGAACGAGTTGATGACGCCGCGCCGGATCGAGCGCCCCGCGTTGTTCACGAGGTAGTGGCAGGTACCGTGCTCGGCCAGCACGCGCGCGACCAGCGCGTCGCACGAGCCCAGCTCGGACACGTCGGCCGTGTACATCCAGCACTTGCCGCCGGCGGCCTCGATCTCGTTCTTCGTCTCGACCAGCTTCTCCTCGCCGCGCGCGACGAGGATCACCTTCGCGCCGGCGCCGGCCAGCTTGATCGCCGTAGCCTTGCCGATGCCCGACGAGCCGCCCGTGACGACCACCACCTTGCCCTTGATGCGGCCCGACAGGCTGCGGTCGATGAACAGGTCGGGGTCGAGGTGGCGCTCCCAGTAGTCCCAGATCACCGGCGCGTAGCTCGCGAGGTCCGGCACGGCGATGCCCGAGCCCTTGAGCGCCTTCACCGTCTCGCGGTTGTCGTAGCGCGTCGGCCAGTTGATGAACTGGAACACGTCCTTGGGGATGCCGAGGTCCGTCAGCACCGCGCGCATCATCCGCTTGATCGGGGCGAGGGAGCCCACGCCGTAGAGGATCGGGGCCGGGATGAAGCCGAACATCCGCGCGTTCAGGCGCATCGTCATCTGCGGCGCGTGCCCGGCCTTGGCGAAGATGTTGAGCACCTCGCCGATCCGGCGCGGGTTCGGATCCGTCAGGTGGAAGCAGCCGCCGTCCAGGCCCTTCTTGTGCGCGATGTGGTCGAGCGCGTCGGCGACGAAGTCGACGGGCACGATGTTGATGCGGCCGCCCTCGACGCCGAGCATCGGCATCCACGGCGGCAGCAGGTTGCGCATTTTCTGCAGCGCCTTGAAGAAGTAGTACGGCCCGTCGATCTTGTCGATGTAGCCGGTCTTCGAGTCGCCGACGACGAACCCGGGGCGGTAGATCCGGTACGGCCGCTTGCACTCGCGGCGCACGAGGCCCTCGGAGTCGTGCTTGGTCTTGAAGTACGGGTGGTCGAGGTCCTCCGCCTCGTCGAACATGTCCTCCCGGAACACGCCGTCGTACAGCCCGGCGGCGGCGATCGAGCTCACGTGGTGGAAGCAGCCGGCGGCGACCGCCTGTGCGAATTGCACGGCGTGGCGCGTGCCCTCGACGTTGGCCGCCTGCTGCGCCTCGGCGCTCGCCTTGAGGTCGTAGACCGCGGCCAGGTGGAACAGGTGGTCGACCTTGCCCTTGAGCTTCTTCAGGTCCGCGGGCGAGACGCCGAGGTTGCGGGCGGCGAGGTCGCCGACGACCGCGATCACCTCCTTGTCGGTGGCGCCCCACTGCTCGCGCAGCGCGTCGAGTTTCTTGACCGAGCCCTTGCGGACGAGTACGTAGACGGGCCGGCGGCGGGCCAGCAGCTTGCGCATCAGGAACTGGCCGATGAAGCCGGTCGCGCCGGTGACGAAATAGGCCATCGCATCCTCCGTGCTCGGTGGTCTCGGGCGCATCCGCATCCGCCGTGCGCACGTGCGCGCGGGGAACGGTCGGCCGTCGGGGTTTTCTTCTCGCGGCCGGACGGTGCCGGTCGCGGGGCTCGCGGCGATTGTACGCCTGCGACGCGAGTCCGCGCGCGCGCGCGGCCGCGCCCCGGCGTGCGCTCCTTTAGTATGATTGCTCTAGGGCCGGCGCCTAGAATGGACGAGACGCGGAAGGCGACGCTCGCCCGCGGCGGCCGATCAAACGGGGGTTCGCGATGTTGAAGAAAGCCAAGGCCGGCATGTCCGGCAAACAGGATGGCGACGCGAAGGACATGGCGCAGGCGGTGCTCGACTCGTCGCGGCAGATCTGGCTCGCCGGGCTGGGCGCGTTCTCGCGCGCGCAGGCCGAAGGCATGAAGGTGTTCGACACGCTGGTGTCGCAAGGGCAGTCGCTGGAGTCGAAGACGCGCCGCGCCGCGGTCGACACGGCGGCGGCCGCGCACGGTGCCGCCAAGGCCAAGGTGAAGGAAGTCAAGCAGGGCGTGGGCGGCACCTGGGACAAGCTGGAACAGGTGTTCGAGGCGCGCGTCGCGCGCGCACTCTCGAAGCTGGGCGTGCACACGCAGAGCGACGTCGAGCGGCTGACCGAGCGCGTCGACGCACTGTCGGAGGCCGTGAACGCGCTCATCAAGGCGTCCGGCGGGAAGTCCGCCCGCCAGGCCATGCCGGCGCGCAAGGCAGCGAAGAAGGCCGTGGCGCGCAAGCCCGGGAGGAAGCCCGCGGCAAAGGCGTCGAAGCCGGCCGGCCGGGCGCCGAAGCCCGCTGCCGGCTGACCGCGCACCCGAGCCGCCACCGCGGCTCGCGCGGGTCACCGGGGCAACGAAAAGCCCGCCTGGACCCGGCGGGCTTTTTTGCGGACGGCCGCGCCGCGGCGGTCAGTCGCGGTTGAGCTTCTCCACCTGCTTCACGTAGTTCGTCATCGCGTCGTCGCGGCTCATGCCCTTGAGTTTCGCCCAGGCGTCGTGCTTCGCCCCGCCGACGAAATCGAAGCCGCCGGGACGCTCGCCCTTGACGTCGCCCTCGGTCGCCTGCTTGTAGTAGGAGTAGAGCTTCAGCAGCGTCGCGTTGTCGGGCTTCTTCTTCGTCTTCTTGGCGGCTGCGGCTGCGGCCTCGAACTGGGCCTTGAGATCGTCCTTCTTTGGGGCGGCGGCCATGCGGTCCTCCTCGCTGGAATCCGGTTGTCCGGTTTTCATGCTACTTTAGCGTGAACGCAAAGTCGCGCGCAACGCACGCGCCCGTCCGTCCCGCCCACAGCCCGTCGATCATGGCCGCGCCCCCCCGACGCGAGAAGATGTCCGCCGTGGACACGGCCTGGCTGCGCATGGATCGCCCGCACAACCTGATGGTGATCTGCGGCGTCCTGCTGTTCCGCAAGCGCGTGTCGCTGGCGCGCCTGCGCAAGGTGGTCGCCGAGCGCTTCCTGGTCTTCAAGCGGTTCAAGCAGCGCGCCGTCGAGACGCCGGGCGGCGCGTACTGGCAGGCCGACAGCCACTTCGACATCGAGCGCCACGTCGTGCATACGGCGCTGCCCGGCCGCGCGGGCCGCAAGGAGTTGCAGGAACTGGTGTCGCGCCTGGCGACCACGCCGCTCGATCCCGCGCGGCCGATGTGGCAGTTCCACCTGGTCGACAACTACCACGGCGGCAGCGCGCTCATCGCGCGGATGCACCACTCGTACGCCGACGGCATCGCGCTCGTGCGCGTCATCCTGTCGATGACCGATGCGGGACCCGACGGGCCGCCGGCGATGCCGTTCGCCCCGCAGCCGCGCAGGCGCGCCGCCCCCGACGACGCCATGGGCCAATGGCTGGCGCCGCTGACCGGCGTGATGCACACGGCGCGCAAGGTGGGCGCCACGCTGCTCGAGAAGGGCGCGGAACTGTGGTCGGATCCGGCCAAGGCCGTGATGCTGGCCAACCAGGGCACGGCGCTCACCGCGGAACTCGCGAAGATGGCGCTGATGCCGCAGGATTCCCCGACGCGCTTCAAGGGCAAGGCCAGCGTCGGCAAGCGGGTCGCGTGGACCGACCCGTTGCCGCTGTCCGAGGTCAAGGCGATCGGCCGCGCGCTGGGCGCGTCCGTCAACGACATCGTGCTGTCGTGCGTGGCCGGGGCGCTGCGCGCCTACCTCGTGGACAAGGGCGACGAGGTCGCGGACGTCATGATGCGCGCGCTGGTGCCGGTCAACCTGCGGCCGATGGAGAAGGCCTACAAGCTCGGCAACCAGTTCGGCCTGGTGTTCCTCGACCTCCCGATCGGCATCGAGAACCCGGTCGAGCGCCTGTACGCCGTGCGCGCCAACATGAACGCGCTCAAGGGGTCGTACCAGCCGGTGCTGGCGCTGGGGTTGCTGGCGGCGATGGGCTCGGGGCCGAAGGCGCTGCAGGAGGTGCTGTTGCAGGCGCTGGCGCGCAATGCGTCGAGCGTGATGACCAACGTGCCGGGGCCGCAGGCGCCGCTGTACCTGGCCGGCGCCCTCATCGACGGCGTGATCGTGTGGGTGCCGCAGTCCGGCGACATCGGCATGGGTGTGTCGATCATCTCCTACAACGGCGCCGTGCAGTTCGGGCTCATCACGGACCGCGCGTTCTGCCCCGATCCGGAGCACGTGAGCGCGCGGTTCGGCGATGAGTTCGAGCGGCTCGTGCTGGTCACGCTGATGGCGCCGTGGCCGCGCGACGGGGACCTCGATCCCGCCGAGGCGGAGGCGGTGTTGGCCTAGGGTCTGCCTCGCGACTCGGCATCCCGAGGGTCAGACCCCGATGGTGCGGTAGCGCAGCGCCTGGTTGAGATGCGGCGTCGCGCCGCAGCGCTGCGCCAGAGGGTCTGACCCTTACGGCCACGCCGGGTGCGTGTTCGGTGCCTGGAACGCTTCTCTCAGGTGCTGGTTCAGCGGCACGTTCAGGTCCTTCGTGTTGAACCACTTCGCGTAGATCCGGCGGATTTCGCCCGACTGGAACAGGTCGATCAGCGCGCGGTTGACGATCTTCTCGAACTGCGGCTCGTCGCGGCGCAGCATGATCGCGTACGGCTCGACCGACAGGTAGCGGCCCACCACCGCGAAGTCGTCCGGCCGCCTGGCCTTCGAGATGAGCCCGTAGAGCAGCACGTCGTCCATCGGAAACGCCACGGCCCGGCCCTCGTCGACCGCCTTGAACGACGCGCCGTGATCCGGCGACTCGAGGATCGTCATCCTGAGCACCCGCTCGTCGTTGAGCGTCCGCATCAACTTCTCGCTGGTCGTGCCCTTGGTGACGACCACCGTCTTGCCGCGCAGGTCCTCGATCGAGTCGACGTCCGCCGACTTCTTCGCCAGCATCTTGATGCCCGCGACGAACGTCGTGTAGGCGAACGCGACCTGCTGCTGCCGGTCGCGCGTGTTGGTCGTGGACCCGCACTCGAGGTCGATCCGGCCTGCGAGCAGCGCCGGGATCCGGTTCGACGACGACACGGGAACGAACTTCACCTCGAGGCGCGGCAGCTTCATCTCCGCCCGGATCGCGTCGGCCACGCGCAGGCACAGGTCGACGGAGTAGCCGTGCGGCTGCTTCTGCGCGTCGAGGTACGAGAACGGCACGCTCGTCTCGCGCACGCCGAGCAGGAGCACGCCGGTGTCGCGGATCCGGCGCAACGTGTCGATGCGCTCCGGCGCCGCGGCCCTGGGCGCGGCGCTTGCCTTGTCCTGGGCGGCGGCCGGCGGCGCGGCGCAGGCGATCGCCGCCGCGAATGCTGCGACGAGGACCCCGCGCGCTCCGGGATTGACCGGACTCCCCGCGATGCGATGCCGCCGGGTCACCGGCTATTCCAGCTCCGACCTGGCGAGCTCGACGTCGAGACGCTCCATGGCGTCGGCGGGCGCGAGCGCGGCCGCCTGTTCGTACAGCTTCGTCGCCTCGGCGATCCGGCCCTTGCCGAACAGCATGATGAGGCCGTTGCCGTACTCGATGTGCGCGATCGGCGACTCCGGGAAGAGCTTGAGCGCCTTCGCGTAGTGATCGAGCGCGGAGTCCTTCTTCGCGCCGTACGTCATGCCGCCGACGAGTCCGCCGACCTTGTCGATGACCTCGGCCTGGTAGGCGCCGTACGCGGTGTGCGCCTCGGCGTGCTTCGGGTCGAGCTTGAGCGCGGTGAGCAGCGCGTCCCTGATCTTCGTTCCGAAGCCCTGCGCGAGCGCCTTCGCGACCGAGATGCCCTGGCTGTACCGGCCGAGCGCGAACGCGTACAGGTAGTGCGCATTGGCGTCCTTCGGCGCGGCTCGGCGGTGCTCGTCGGCGATCCCGGCGGCCTCCTCGAGCAGCGCGAGCTTTGCCTTCTCCGCCTTCTCGAGGTAGATCGCGTAGACGACCTGCGCCTTGACCGCGGCGTTCACGCCGGCGCCGCCGGCCTTGCTGCCGGCCGCGACGGCCTGCCCGAAGTCGCCGGCGTGGAAATGCCGCCACGCGTCGACGACGGCGTCGTCCCTGGGAAACGGCTCGCCGTCGCCCTTGTGCAGGCGTGCCCAGCGCTTCTTCAGGCCCGCGGAGTCGTACGCGTACGCCTTGTCGGGATGCGGAAACTTCACCCACTTCCTGGCCATGGCCGTCACCTCCCGTCGGTCGTCACAGGTAATCCTCGCCCAGGCGCTCGATCAGCGCGCGCCCCTCGTCGACGAGGAACGGCGCCACCAGCGCGAGGACGTGGTACGCGGCGTGCTGGAGGTTCATGCCCTCGCCCTCGCCGCCCGCGCCGCGGCCGACGCCGATCACGCGCTGCCACGACATCCAGTAGATCGACACGAGCGTCACGTTCGCGGCGAGCGCGCCGATCTCGCGCTCGCGCGCGCGCATCTGTCCGCTTCGCACGAGGCCGCGGCACAACTCTAGCACGCTGCGTTCCTCGCGTCGGATGAGATCGGAGAACCGCGACGCCAGCTTGCGGTTGCGCGACGTGATCTCGTCGAGGTCGCGGTACAGGAACCGGTACTCGCGCATCCGCTCGAACAGGACGTGCAGCATGAACCACAGGTCCTCGACGCCGGGCGACCGGTCGTCGGGCACCGCGAGCAGCGGCAGCACCGACGCCTCGTACGCCGCGTAGAGCTCGCCGATGATGTCGTCCTTGTTGCGGAAGTGGTAGTACAGGTTGCCCGGGCTGATGTTCATCTCGTCGGCGATGTCCGCCGTCGTGACGTGCGGCTCGCCCAGCCGGTTGAACAGCGCGAGGCTCGTCTCGAGGATTCGCTCGCGCGTCCGGCGCGGGGGCTTCTTCAGCGTCATCGCGCCGGATCGATGGCGGGGGATGCCCGGCGCGGGCGGCGTCGAGCGTCCGGCGTCAGCGCGCCGACGCCACCGCACGCTCGAGCTGGTCGAGCGCGTGGCGCAACTCGCGCGTCGTCTGGCGGACGGTCTTGCGGCCGGCGCCCGCCCGCAACGGGCGCGCGTCGGTGAGTGCCGCGGCGACCCGGCGGTCGCCCTCGGCGAGCCGGTCGTGCCGGATCGCGATACCGTGCCGGCGCAGCACCGGCGTCAGCGCGTCCGCGCGCGCCGCGAGGCTCTGGCGCGTCTTCGCGAACGCGATCGCGCACAGGCGCTTGCGCTGCCAGTAGCTGAAGATGTTCGCAAAGAACATGTCGGCGTCCTCGCGGTCCGGTTCGAACAGCAGGACGTCGGCGTCCGGGTACTGCGTCCGGTACTTCTCCATGCCGACCTTCAGCCGCGAGTGGATGATCGCGCGGAACGTCTGCCCGAGCACGAGCGGCAGGCCGCCGCGGTTGAGCTTGTCGACGCTCGTGTGTCCGCGCCGCATCGCGAGGCCCGCGTCGAAGGGAACGAGCGGGTTCACGCACAGCAGCAACCGGACGCCTTCGTCGAGGGCGACCGACGCGTGCAGCGTCTTGTTCAGCGCGCCATCGACGTAGAACTCACCGTCGATTGCCACCGGCGGGAACAGCCCGGGCAGCGCGCTCGACGCCTCGATCGCGCGCGAGATGGGGACGTGCGCGCGGTGGTGCGGGCCGAACGTGACCGGGGCGCCCGTGTCGAGGTTGGTCGCGACCAGGAACAGCTTGCGGCCGAGCTGGCGGAAGTCGTTGGTGCGCCCGGGAGCGGCGAACAGGCGCGCGAGGAAGTGGTCGATCGCGCGGTTGTCGAACACGCCGGTCGGGATGGCGCGCGCCAGCGTGGAGAAGGATTCGAGCACGCCGCGGTGGAACGGGTCCTTCAGGTACTGCAGCGCCGCGCGCGCGGCCAGGCCCGGCAGCGCGGCCGCGCAGCGGGCGAATTCCCCGAACGCGGGTCGCAGGAAGATCTCGGGCTTCAGCGCGGCGTCGACGCCGTCGTCGATGAACAGCCGGTACATCTGGGCGGGCGAGATGCCGTTGGCGAGTGCCGCGGCCACGAAGCCGCCCGACGACACGCCGACGTAGACGTCGAGCGCGTTGAAGTCGAGGCCGTCGAGCGTGTCGGCCAGCGCCAGCAGCGCGCCGACTTCGTAGATGCCGCCCAGCGGGCCACCGCCCGCCAGCGCCAATCCGATCCGCTGCTTCGCTGTCGAAGCGGCGGGAGCAACTCCGCTGGCGCGCATGCGCCTGCGCACCCGGTGGCGCGGTGCGCGTCCGGATGCCGTCGTGTCCGGCATGGCTCTCCTCGGTTGCGTTCCGGGCGCCCCCGAACGCCCGTGAGGCGCCCGGAGGTCCCGCGACGACGGGGTCTTCCGCCCCGCTCGCACGCAATCTTAGCGGAGAATCACTTGCGGGTGGCGGCCTTCGCGACGCGCTTGCCGCGCTTGACGGTCCTTGCGACGGGCGCCTTCACCGCGCGCTTCGCCTGCACGCGCTTTTTCGCGCGCGCCTTCGGCTTGGCGACCGGCGTCAGCATCGCGGGCAGCGTCACCTTCGGCAGCGACTTCGGCAGTTTGTTCTGCACGAGCGTGACCGCGCTGTCGGCCGCTTGCCGCACCGTGGACTGCACGGTGCCGCGGGCGTGGCGCCACAGCGTGTTCGCGGCCGCGAACGAGGTTTCGATCCGGTCGCCGACGAGCCGGATGGTCTTCGACTCGACCGCCGTGCCTTCCTTGACCATCTTGCGGAACACGTTGCCCGCTTCGCTTTGCGCCCATTCGCGCGTGACGACGGCCGCGCCCAGGCTCGCGAGCCACACTTGGCGCGAGGCGATCAGGACGGCATCGCCGACGGGGGTGGTACGGAATTGGACGTTGGTGCGCATCATGGATCTCCTGTTGGCTGCGCGCGCAACCGATGTGCACGCTCGAGAATCAATCTACGCAATACGGCTAGAGCAATCACACTAAAGGGGAGGCGTCCGCCGGTCCGGTGTCACCGGCGTTGCGCAAGCGCCGGTGCCGGCCGGAGGGCGGTGGCGCGCAGCGGCGGCCGGGGGTCGGTCACGGTCGGCGCCGCCTGTCCGCGACCACGCGGCGGCGCGCTCCGCCGCGCTGGCGGCGCCCTGCTAGACTGCCGCATTCCGGCGCAAATGCAACGCCAACGGGCGCATGACCGAACCAACCACGGGAGATTCCGCGCAGGGGACGCTCGTCCGCGAATTGCAGCGCGTCGCCCGGCTGCACGACGAGCGCGCGGGCAATCCGATCCTCGCCGGGGCCCTCGACCGGCTCGCCGACTGGCAGGCGCGGCGGCTGCGGATGACCTATGCCGACCTCGCCGCCGATCCACGCTATACGGCGGCGATCGGGTTCTTCCAGAACGACCTCTACGGCCCGGGCGACTTCAGCCGCCGCGACGCGGACTTGGCGCGGGTCGTGCCGATGCTCGTCAAGGTGCTCCCCGACGCCGTCATCCTGATGGTGGCCGCCGCGATGGAGCTGAACGGCCTGTCGCAGGAACTCGATCGCGTGCTGCTGTCGCGCCTGCCGCGCGCGGACGGCTACTTCACGGTGGCCGAGTACAGCAGGGCGTACCGGAAGGCCGGCAACTTCCCGCTGCGCCGCCGCCAGATCAAGCTGATCGGCGACATCGGCCAGTCGCTGGACCACTACGTCGCGAAGGCGTGGATCCGCACGGCGCTCGTGATGATGCGCCAGCCCGCGCGGCTCGCCGGCATGTCGGCGCTGCAGGAGTTCCTCGAGCGCGGATTCGGCGCCTTCCGGAACATGGGCGGCGCGCAGTCGTTCCTCGCGACGATCGAGGAGCGCGAGACCGCGATCATGGAGGCGATGATCGCCGGGACGCCCGACCCGTTCCCGGACCCGCTCGCGTTTCGGCTATCCCGGCCCAACTGAATCAAGACGCCGCGCGGCCGATGCAGGAACGGGTCAGCGCGATTGCCTTCGGGTAGCCCCTCACCCCAACCTCTCCCCTGTCGGGGAGAGGGAGGACTCCGGTGCGCATCGACACCACTTCGCCGACGCCGGCCGAAGCGCTCACTCTCCCCGGTACGGGGAGAGGGTTGGGGTGAGGGGAAACGGCCGCACGGCGCGTTGCATCGAAGACCCTCGGCGCGCATTTCCGCGCAACCGAGCGGGGAGCGCAGCGACCTGCGAACGGCGTGCTTCGTGGACCTTGCCACGCGAGAAGCGCTCGGCCTCGGCGCCTCATGGATTACCGGCGACGCGCAACGCCGGCGTGTCGCCTCGCGGCGTCGACTTGCACTTGCCGTCGATCCCCGCTTCGCGGGGCCCCTCGCCGGCTGCTCGCGCTGACTGCTCCGAAGGCGAATCGCGTAGTGATTCGCCTACGCCTTCCCGATCAGCTTGTCGAGCTGCGCGACGATCTCGCGCTCGATGGCCGGCTTGAGCGGCGTCAGCAGCCAGCCGAGGCTCGCGTCGAGCCGGATCTTGTCGGAACCGATCAACATGCGTCCGGAGACGCCGGGGCGCTCGAAGACGATGTGGTCGCCTTCCCACGCGTAGTCGAGCTCGAAGCGCTTGCGCAGGTCCTTCGCGATCTTCTCCGCGACGTCCTTCGCCTTCTTGTGCGACAGCGCGTGCTTGCGCGCGATCGAGATCGTGGCCATGGCCGGGCGTCCTCCTGGTCCGCGGAGTATAGCCAAACGCGCCGGCGTGCTAGCCCTTGCGGCCGAGCGCGATGGCGGCGACGACGAGCGCGGCGGCGACCAGCGTGGCCGGATCGACACCCTCGCCCAGCAGCCATGCGGACGCGAAGATCGTGAAGAACGGCTGCAGGAGCTGCGTCTGCCCGACGACGGCGATGCCGCCGAGCGCGAGCCCGCGGTACCACGCGAAGAAGCCCAGGAACATCGAAACGACCGCGACGTACGCGAAGCCCGCCCACGCCTGCCACGGCGCGTCCGGCACGGTCCCGCCCGCGGCGACGAGCGTGGGCACGACGAGGAACGGCGCCGAGAACACGAGCACCCAGCAGATGACCTGCCAGCCGCCCATCGTCCGCGAGAGCTTGGCGCCCTCGGCGTAGCCGACGGCGGCCGCGGCGACCGCCGCGACGAGCAGGAGGTCCGCGAGCTGCGGCGCCCCGCCGCCTTCCCACAGCGCGAACGCGACGACGACGGTGCTGCCGAACACCGCGCACGCCCAGAAGCGCCGCGTCGGACGCTCGTGGGCGAGCCACGCGCCGGCCAGCGCGGTCGCGAGCGGCAGCAGTCCCGACACCACGGCGCCGTGCGCCGCCGGAACGTGGCGCATCGCGAACGCCGACAGCACCGGCCAGCCGACGACCACGCCGGCCGCGACCACGACGAGCTGGCGCCAGGCCGACCGCGGCGGCCACCGCGTCCTCGTCGCCAGCAGCACGACTGCGGCGAGGACGGCGGCGACCACGGCGCGGCCCAGGCCGACGAAGACCGGATCGAGATGCGCGACGGCGACCCGGGTGGCGGGCAGCGTCCCGCTGAACGCGAGCACGCCGACCAGGCCGAGCAACAGGCCGCGGCGGCGGTCGGCGACCGTGGGTGCCGGATGCGGGCCACGCGCGGCGCGGGGGTTCGGGTCCGCCGGTTCGTGGGGGTCGCTCATCGGGTGCATCTTATCCGAGCGAATCCGTCGATTTGATCGACAGGCACGAATCCAGGGCGGGCGGTACACGGAAGACCATTACCCCGCGTGAATATCCGTGAGAGCGAGCGCTTGCTGACAGATTGCCCGATCTCTGCAGTTCATGTTGCAGCGCGGCTTGACATTGTGGTTTGGACGAACATACGATTCAAACGGACGTTTGAATATCGGGCTCCGATGTGAGGCGCAGGCGTCGCTCCGCGACGAAGCGCCGGTAGCTCGAACATGGATCGTGGCGCCCTATCCGAAGGCGCCGTGCGGTTCGTACGTGGCGGAGGCCGGACTTGGGAGCGAGCGTGATTCCGTTGGGCGAGACCCGCAGCGCGGCGGCGACGAAGGAGCGCATCCTCGACGCCGCCGAGGCGCTGTTCATGGAGCACGGCTTCGAAGGCACGAGCCTGCGCGTCATCACGACGGCCGCGGACGTGAACCTCGCGTCCGCGCACTACCACTTCGGCAGCAAGGAAGACCTGTTCGAAGCGGTGCTCACGCGCCGGCTCGACCCGATGAACCAGGCGCGCGTGCGGCTGCTCGACGAGTACGAACGCGCGGCAGCCCCGGCGCCCGTGAGCTGCGAGCGCATCCTGGAGGCGCTCTTCATCCCGGCGCTGAAACTCGCGCGCGACCCGCAGCGGGGCGGTGCGAACTTCCTGCGGTTGCTGGGCCGCGCGTACGCGGATCCGTCCCCGTTCATCCGCCGGTTCCTGTCCGACCAGTACGCGCAGATGATCGCGCGCTTCAAGGCAGCGTTCGGCCGCGCGCTGCCGAACCTGCCACGCCGCGAGTTGTCGTGGCGGCTGCACTTCATCATGGGCGCGCTGTCCTACACGCTGGCGGGAACCGACGCGCTCAAGATCATCGCGGAATTGACTCCCAACGAGACGGACAACGACGAAATCCTGCTCCGCCGGCTCGCGCCGTTCCTGCTGGCCGGCCTGACCGCGCCCCTCGCGGACTTTCCGGATGCCCACCGCGAAGGCGGCGAAGCGTCCGCGTCCGCCGACTGACCCGATCTCCGTACGAGGCGGCCCGGCAACGCGCCCCTCGCCATGAAAGGAGCCGTTCGATGCTCACCCTTGCCTGGATCGTCGCCGTACTCGCCGCTTGCCTGGTGCTCGCCTACGTGAACGCCTCCGGGCGCGCGTGGGTCACCGGCATCGCCGTTGCGCTCGCCGCGTCGTGGGGGCTGTCCGCCCTGCCGCTCGTCGCGAACCTGCTGCTGACTGTCGCCTTCATCGTGCTCGCGCTCCCGCTCGCCGTGCCGGCGTTGCGGCGCAAGCTCGTCAGCGACGGCGTGCTCGCCGCGTTCCGCAAGCTGATGCCGCCGATGTCGCAGACCGAGCGCGAGGCGCTGGAGGCCGGCACCGTCTGGTGGGACGGCGAGCTGTTCTCGGGCCGCCCGAACTGGCGCCGGCTGCTTGCCACGCCGCGGCCGACGCTCACGCCCGAGGAGCAGCGCTTCCTCGACGTGGACACCGAAGAGCTCTGTGCGATGACCACCGACTGGGAGGCGGCCACCGTCTACCGCGACCTGCCGCCGCACGTGTGGCAGTTCATCAAGGAGCGCGGCTTCCTCGGCATGATCATCCCGAAGGAGTATGGCGGACTCGGCTTCTCCGCCTGGGCGCACTCGCAGGTCGTCACCAAGCTGTCGACGCGCTGCGGCACCGCGGCGGTGACCGTGATGGTGCCGAACTCGCTGGGGCCCGGCGAGCTGCTGCTGCACTACGGGACGGAGGACCAGAAGCGCCACTACCTGCCGCGCCTCGCCAAGGGGTTCGAAATTCCGTGCTTTGCGCTGACCAGTCCGAACGCGGGCTCCGACGCCGCCGCGATGCCGGACTTCGCGTTCGTCCGCTGGGGCGAGCACGAGGGCCGCCGCGTGCTCGGCCTGTCGGTGACGTGGGACAAGCGCTACATCACGCTGGGACCGGTGGCCACGCTGCTCGGCCTCGCCTTCCGCGTGTACGACCCGGACAAGCTCATCGGCGACACGGAGGACCTGGGCATCACCTGCGCACTCATCCCGACGTCGCATCCGGGGGTGGAGATCGGCCGCCGGCACATGCCGCTCAACGCCGTGTTCCAGAACGGGCCGAACTCGGGCCGCGACGTGTTCATCCCGATGGACTGGGTGATCGGGGGCCAGCCGATGATCGGCCGCGGCTGGCGGATGCTGATGGAGTGCCTGGCCGCGGGCCGCGGCATCTCGCTGCCGTCGTCGAACACCGGCATGTCGATGCTGGCGGTGCGCGCCGTCGGCGGCTACGCACGCGTGCGCACGCAGTTCAAGACGGCGATCGGCCGCTTCGAGGGCGTCGAAGAGCCGCTGGCGCGCATGGGCGGCAACCTCTACATGATGGATGCGGCGCGGATGCTCACGGCGTCCGCGATCGACCTGGGCGAGAAGCCATCGGTCGTGTCGGCGATCGCGAAGTACCACATCACCGAGCGCGCGCGGCAGACGATCAACGACGGGATGGACGTCATCGGCGGCAAGGGCATCTGCATGGGCCCGTCGAACTTCCTGGGCGGCGCGTACATGCAGCACCCGGTTGCCATCACCGTCGAGGGCGCCAACATCCTGACGCGCAGCCTCATCATCTTCGGGCAGGGGGCGATCCGCTGCCACCCGTACGTGCTGAAGGAGATCGCGGCCACGCGCGAGACCGACCGCGAGGCGGCGTCGGTCGCGTTCGACGCCGCGCTCTTCGGCCACGTCCGGTTCATGCTTTCGAATCTCGCGCGCACGTTCGTCACCGGCATCACGGGGTCGCATTTCGTCCGCGTGCCGGCCGACATCGCGCCCGCGACGCGTCGCTACTACCAGCAGCTGACGCGCTTCTCGGCCGCGCTCGCGTTCCTCTCGGACGTGTCGATGGGCACGCTCGGCGGCGCGCTGAAGCGCAAGGAGAAGCTCTCGGCGCGGCTGGGCGACATCCTGTCGCACCTGTACCTGTGCTCGGCGACGCTGAAGCGCTTCGAGGCCGAGGGCCGGCAGGCGGCCGACGCGCCGCTGATGCACTGGGCGATCTGGGACGCGATGTTCAGGGCGCAGACCGCGCTCGAAGGCGTGATCTCGAACTTTCCGAACCGCTTCATCGCCGCCGTGATGCGCGCCATCGTGTTCCCGCTCGGCCGGCCGTACGTCGTGCCCTCGGACCGGATCGGCCGCGACGTCGCGCGCCTGCTCATCGCGCCGTCCGCCACGCGCGACCGGCTGACGGCGACGATGTACGTCGGCAAGGACGACGACGACCCGGTGGGGCTGATCGAGCGCGCGCTGGTGGCGACGGTCAAGGCCGAGCCGGTGGAGGCGAAGCTGAAGGCGGCGATGCGCGACGGCCGCCTCGACGGCCGGCTGCCGCCGGGCGCGGGCGTTGAGGTGCTGACCGAGCGCGCGGTGGCGGCGAAGGTGATCGATGCCGAAGAGGCGCGCGCGCTGGTCGCGCAGCGGGAACTCGCGGCGCGGGTGATCCGCGTCGACGACTTCGACGCCGACCTGGGCGCGTCGCTGGGCAAGCAGATGCAGGGCTCGCTGCAGCCGCAGGCGCAGCCGGTCCGGCATCGGGTGGCGGCGTGAACGGGCCGGCATTCCGGCCAGTCTGAAGCGGGAACACGCAAGATGAACGAGCCGGTCTACATCATCGACGGCCTCCGGACGCCGTTTCTCAAGGCGCGCAACCGGCCGGGGCCGTTCGCGGCGTCCGACCTCGCCACCGACGCGGGACGCGCGCTGCTGGTGCGGCAGCCTTTCGCGCCGGACGAGCTCGACGAGGTGATCCTCGGTTGCGCCGCGCCGTCGGCCGACGAGGTCAACATCGGCCGCGTGGCGGCGCTGCGGATGGGCTGCGGGCAGAAGGTGCCCGGCTGGACCGTGATGCGCAACTGCGCGTCGGGCATGCAGTCGATCGACTCGGCCGTCAACAACATCCGCGCCGGGCGGTCCGACCTGGTGCTCGCCGGCGGCGTGGACGCGCTGTCGCGGGCGCCGCTGCTCTTCTCCGACGCGATGGTGATGTGGCTGTCGCAGTGGTACGCGGCGAAGACGGCCGGGCAGCGCGCGGCACTGCTCGCGAAGTTCCGGCCCGGCCACTTCGCGCCGGTGATCGCGCTGATGAAGGGCCTCACCGACCCGATCTGCGGCTTGCTGATGGGGCAGACGGCCGAGAACCTCGCGCACCGGTTCGGCATCACGCGGCAGCAGATGGACGCGTTCGCCGCGCGCAGTCACGCGCGCGTGATCGCCGCGCAGAAGGCGGGCCACTACGCGAACGAGGTGGTGCCGATCTTCGACCGCGGCGGCAAGTTGTACGCGGCCGACGACGGCGTGCGCGAGGACTCCACGCCCGGGAATCTCGCCAAGCTCAAGCCGTTCTTCGACCGCAAGTACGGCAACGTGACGGCTGGCAACAGCTCGCAGGTCACCGACGGCGGCGCGTGGGTGGTCGTCGCCTCGCAGAAAGCGGTCGACCGGCACCGGCTCACGCCCATCGGGCGCATCGTCGACTCGCAGTGGGCGGGCCTCGACCCGGCGCAGATGGGGCTGGGGCCGGTGTACGCGGCCACGCCGATCCTGCAGCGGCACGGGCTCGGCCTGAACGACCTCGACGCGTGGGAGATCAACGAGGCGTTCGCCGCGCAGGTGATCGGCTGCGAGCGCGCGTGGGCGAGCGACGAGTTCTGCCGGACCGAGCTCGGGCTGCCGGGCGCGCTCGGCGCGATCGACGAGGCGAAGCTCAACGTCGACGGCGGCGCGATCGCGTTGGGCCATCCGGTCGGCGCGTCGGGCACGCGCATCGTGCTGCACGTGCTCAACGTGCTGCGGCGGACGGGTGGCAAGCGCGGGATGGCCGCGATCTGCATCGGCGGCGGCCTGGGCGGCGCGATGCTGGTCGAGCGCACATAGCGCCCCTACGCGTTTCAATTACGAGTTTCCGGGACGACCCATGCAACACTGGACCATCACGCGCGATGCCGACGGGCTCGCGTGGCTCGCGATCGACCGCGCCGACGCCACGACCAACACGCTGTCGGCGGCCGTGCTCGCGGAGCTCAACGACGCGCTCGACGCCCTCGACCGCGAGCCGCCGAAGGGGCTCGTGATCCGCTCGGGCAAGGCGAACGGCTTCATCGCGGGCGCGGACGTCGCGGAGTTCTCCGAAGTGAAGGACGAGGCCGGCGCGCTCGCGCTGGTGAAGCGCGGCTGGGACACGTTCGAGCGGCTCGCGCACGTGAAGTATCCGACGCTGGCGCTGGTGAAGGGCTTCTGCCTGGGCGGGGGCCTGGAGCTGGCGCTCGCGTGCCGCTACCGCGTCGTCGTGGACGAGCCCGGCACGCGCCTGGGCCTGCCGGAGGTGATGCTGGGCATCGTGCCGGGCTGGGGCGGCATCAGGCGGCTGCCGCGGCTCACGGGCGCACCGGCCGCGCTCGACCTGCTGCTCACCGGCAAGACGATCGACGCGCGGCGGGCGAAGAAGTTGGGCCTCGCCGACGAATGCGTGCCGCCGCGCATCATGGAGGCGACGGCGTGCGGCGTGCTGCGCGCGCTGCCGCCGCCGCGCGCGCTGCCGCTGGCGCTGTCGCTGACGCTGAACCCCATCGCGCGCCGGTACATCGCCGCGCAGGCGGAAAAGCAGGTGGCGAAACGGGCGCGGCGCGAGCACTACCCGGCGCCGTACGCGATCCTCGACCTGTGGGTGAAGCACGACGGCAACGCGCTCGCGGCGCCGGCGGCGGACCCCGCGTCGATTCCGACGCTGCTGCGCTCGCCGACCGCCGCCAACCTGATCCGCGTGTTCCACCTGCAGGAGCGGCTGAAGGGGCTGGGCAAGGAAGGCGAGTTCCGCGCGACGCACGTGCACGTCGTCGGCGCGGGCACGATGGGCGGCGACATCGCCGCGTGGTGCGCGCTGCGCGGGATGCGCGTGACGCTGCAGGACCAGAGCGCCGAGCGGCTCGCGCCGGCCATGCAGCGCGCGGGCAAGCTGTTCGGCGACCGGCTGCGCGACCCGCGGCGCGCCCGCGACGCGTTCGACCGGCTGATCCCGGACGTCGCCGGCGACGGCGCCGCCCGCGCCGACGTGATCGTCGAGGCGATCTTCGAGAACGTCGACGCCAAGCGCGAGCTGTTCGCGTCGCTCGAAAAGCGCGCGAGGCCCGACGCGATCCTGGCGACCAACACGTCGAGCATCCCGCTGGAGGACATCGCGGGGGCGCTGGCGGATCCCGCCCGGCTCGTTGGACTGCACTTCTTCAACCCGGTCGCGCGGATGATGCTGGTCGAAATTGTGGTCGGCCGGCAGACGCGGGAGTCGCTGGTGCCGCTGGCCGCCGCCTTCGTCCGCCAGATCGACAAGCTGCCGCTGCCGGTGAAGAGTGCGCCCGGATTCCTCGTCAACCGCGTGCTCGCGCCCTACCTGATGGCGGCGATGCGCGCGGTCGACGAAGGCGTCGCGCCGGAGGCCGTCGACGAGGCGGCGCTGGCGTTCGGCATGCCGATGGGACCGATCGAACTCGCCGACACCGTCGGCCTGGACATCTGCGTGGCGGTCGGCAAGCTGCTGGGCGACACCGGGGCGCCTCCCAGGCGCCTCATGGAACTGGTCGACGGCGGCCACCTGGGCCGCAAGACCGGCCGGGGGTTCTACGCGTGGGTCGACGGCAAGCCGCAGAAGCAGGCCGCGGGCACGGTGCCGGCGGGATTGGCCGACCGGCTGGTCGGCCCGTTCGTCGCGGAGGCGAAGGCGGCACTCGCCGAGCACATCGTCGCCGACGGCGACCTGGTCGACGCCGGGGCCATCTTCGGGACGGGCTTCGCGCCGTTCCGCGGGGGACCGCTCCATTACGCCGGCATGACCTGACGCACGTCCGCCGGACCGTATCTGGTGTAGCATTTTCTGCGGATGCGCCGCCCCAAGGATGGGTGGCGCGCCGCCTGCCTGCAATCCCGGTCGAAGGCCCGTCGGACATTGGCCGGCACATCGCCGCACGCGCGCGCCGCGTGCCACGGAGGAGCGTCGTGGAAAAGATCTGGCTGAAGAGCTATCCGAAGGGGATCCCGGCGGAAATCGACGTCAACGAATATCAGTCGGTCCGCGAACTGTTCGAGGAATCGGTCGGCAAGTACGCGTCGCGCCCGGCGTTCACGTGCATGGGCAAGTCCATCACGTTCGCCGAGCTCGACACGCTGTCGAACGCGTTCGGCGCCTGGCTGCAGGGCATCGGGTGCAAGAAGGGCACGCGCGTGGCCGTGATGATGCCCAACATCCTGCAGTACCCGGTCGTCACGTTCGGCGCGCTGCGCGCCGGCTGCACCGTCGTCAACGTCAACCCGCTCTACACGGCGCGCGAGCTCGAGCACCAGCTGAAGGACTCGGGCGCCGAGGTGCTGGTCTGCGTCGAGAACTTCGCGCACACGGTGGCGGAGGTCGTCGGCAAGACCAAGGTCCGGCAGACGGTCGTGACGACGATCGGCGAGCTGCTCGGATTCAAGGGCCTCATCGTCGACTTCGTGCTGCGGCACGTGAAGAAGATGGTCCCGAAGTACGCGCTGCCCGGGTCGATCCGGCTGTCGGACGCGCTGGCGGAAGGGCGCAAGCGCACGCTCGAGCGCGTCGAGATCGGCCACGACGACATCGCGTTCCTGCAATACACCGGGGGCACCACCGGCGTGGCCAAGGGCGCGATGCTGCTGAACCGCAACATGGTCGCCAACATGCTGCAGGCGCGCGCGTGGGTGAAGCCGTTCTTCGACGAGAGCCGGCGCGAGGTGATCATCACGCCGCTGCCGCTCTACCACATCTTCTCGCTGACCGCGAACTGCCTGGTGTTCATGTCGGTCGGCGCCGAGAACATCCTGATCCCGAACCCGCGCGACATCCCCGGCTTCGTCAAGGAGATGGGCAAGTACAAGTTCACCGCGCTGACCGGCGTCAACACGCTGTTCAACGCGCTGGTGAACAACCCCGACTTCGGCAAGCTCGACTTCTCGACGCTGCGGATCACGCTGGGCGGGGGGATGGCGGTGCAGGAGGCGGTCGCGAAGAAGTGGAAGGAGGTCACCGGGACGCCGCTGATCGAGGCGTACGGACTGACCGAGACGTCGCCGGCGGCGACGATCAATCCGCTGGACCTGCCCGCGTACAACGGGTCGATCGGCATCCCGATCTCGTCGACCGAGGTGATCCTGCGCGACGACGCCGGCAAGGAGGTCCCGCTGGGCCAGCCGGGCGAGATCTGCATCCGCGGCCCGCAGGTGATGGCCGGCTACTGGCAGCACCCGAACGAGACCGCGAAGGTGCTGGACAAGGACGGCTGGTTCGCCACCGGCGACATCGGCGTCATGGACGAGAAGGGCTTCGTCCGGATCGTCGACCGCAAGAAGGACATGATCCTGGTGTCGGGCTTCAACGTATACCCGAACGAGATCGAGGGTGTGGTCGCCGCCCATCCGGGGGTGCTCGAGTGCGCGGCCGTGGGCGTCCCCGACGCGAAGTCGGGCGAGGCGGTCAAGCTCTTCATCGTGAAGAAGGACCCGGCGCTGACGGTCGACGACGTGAAGAAGTACTGCCGCGAGCACCTGACCAGCTACAAGTGCCCGCGCGACATCGAGTTCCGCGCCGAGCTGCCCAAGACCAACGTCGGCAAGATCCTGCGGCGGGAGCTGCGCGACGAGGGGAAGAAGGCCGCGTGACGCTTCCGGACAAGGAGCCCGTGCTGCGCGTCGTGCCGATGCCGCACGACACCAACCAGCACGGCGACATCTTCGGCGGCTGGATCATGTCGCAGGTGGACATCGCCGGCGGGGTCGTCGCGGCGCGGCACACGCGCGGCCGCGTGGCCACGGTGGCGGTGAACTCGTTCACGTTCAAGCAGCCGGTGCTGGTCGGGGACCTCGTCACGTTCTTTGTCGAGACCCGGCGCATCGGGCGGACGTCGATCACGGTCGACGTCGAGGTCTACGCGCAGCGCAACCCGAAGGACGTGGAAACCGTGAAGGTCACGGAAGCCAGCCTGACCTACGTCGCCGTCGGGCCGGACCGGCGGCCGCGGGAGATCGCAGCCCCCTGAAATCCCTTGTTTTCTTGACCAAAACGGGGTCCCGGCGCCCCGGGGGCGGGTGTATAGTTCGCCGGTAAACCATCGAAAACGGCGCCGGAAGGCCGAAAGGCGCGGAAATCCGTCGACAAGACGACGCAGCAACCAGCCCTGGAGAACGAGGAGAGATCATGCAAACGCTGTCGATCAAGAAAACACGGGTGGCGCAGGCCGTCGGTGCGCTGGCGCTGGCGCTGGGCGCAACCAACGCGTTCGCGACCGGCTTCTATCTCAACGAGCAGAGCGGCAGCGGCCTCGGCAATGCGTTCGCCGCGGGCGCGGCGTACACGGACGACGTGTCGGCGATGTACTGGAACCCCGCCGCGCTGGCGAAGTTCCCGACCATGCAGGGCGCGGCGGTGCTCAACATCATCACGCCGTCGATCAAGTTCCAGAACGACGCGTCGCAGCCTGCGGCCAACCAGCCGCTGGGAAACACCGGCGGCGACGCCGGCGGCTACAACTTCGTGCCGAACATGTACCTGTCGGTGCCGATCAACAAGGACTGGACGTTCGGCCTGGGCATCAACGTCCCCTTCGGGCTCACGACCGAGTACGACGACGGCTGGATCGGCCGCTTCCAGTCGCTGAAGTCGGAGATCAAGACGCTCAACGTCAACCCGGCGATCGCGTGGAAGGTGACGCCGCAGTTCGCGGTGGGTGTGGGCGTCAGCTACCAGCAGATCGACGCGACGCTGACCAACAACGTCAACTACTCGGCCGCGCTGCTGCAGGCGGCCGCCGGTGCCGGCATCGCGCCGGGATCCGCGACGTACAACGCCATCGCGCAGTCCACGCCGGGCCTGCAGTCGAAGGCGACGATCGACGGCAACGACTGGTCGTGGGGCTGGAACATCGGCTTCGCGTGGGACGCCACGCCGCAATTGCGGCTGGCCGCGAGCTACCGGTCGGAGATCAAGTACGACGTGCAGGGCAACATCGGCTTCGAGAACCCGGCGCTGCCGTCGACGATCCCGCCGGCGCTCGCGCCGACGATCAACGCGCTGGCGGCCGGCGTCAACAGCCAGGCGCTCTACGGCCGCAGCGTGAGTTCCGACATCACGCTGCCGCAGAACGTCAATCTCTCGGTCCTGTACCAGGCGAATCCGAAGTGGGAGTTGATGGCCGACGCGCAGTGGACCGGGTGGTCGAGCATCCCGGAGCTCAGGTTCGTCTCGTCGTCGCCGCCGGCGCTGCCCCCCGTGCCGCTCGAGTGGGACGACACGTGGAAGCTCTCGGTCGGTGCGAGCTACAAGGTCAGCGACCAGTGGAAGGCCCGCTTCGGCCTCGCCTTCGACCAGACGCCGGTCACGAACGATCCCACGGTGCGGCTGCCGGACTCCGACCGCTGGTGGCTGTCGACGGGCGCCGAGTACAAGTGGACGAAGAACTGGAAGTTCGACGGCGCGTTCACCTACATTTTCGCGGACAGCCCGAGCTTCAACCAGAACCAGGGCAGCACGGCGGCCAACGGGCTCGTCAACGGCTCGTACGACGCCAGCGTCTGGATCCTCGCGATGCAGATGACGTACACGTTCTAGCGGCGGCGCGGGCGTCCCCGCGCATCGAGGCACGACATGCGGCGGCCGGGGTCTCCCGGCCGTCGCGTTTTGCGGGCGTCCGGCGTCGCGGCCGGCCCCTGCGTGTCTAGAGGAATTGCTCCAATCGCGTTTGCTAGACTCGATATTCCGGTGCCGGTCGCACCCTTCCTCCCGCCCGCATGCCCGCGGGCATCGCAGGCGTACCGAACATGTCCTCCTCCCGCTTGATCGTCCGCAAGGCCGCCGTCCTCGGCGCCGGCGTCATGGGCGCACAGATCGCCGCGCACTTCACCAACGCGAACATCCCGGTCCTGCTGTTCGACCTTCCCGCGAAGGAGGGCGACCCGAACGGGCTCGTCACCAGGGCGATCGCCAACCTGGCACGGCAGGAGCCGGCGCCGCTCGGCGCGAAAGACCGCGCGGCGGCGATCGACGCGTGCAACTACGGCGCGGACCTGCCGCGGCTGGCGGAGTGCGACCTCGTGATCGAGGCGATCGCCGAGCGGCTCGACTGGAAGCGCGATTTGTACGAGAAGATCGCGCCGCACGTGTCCCCGTCCGCGATCCTCGCGTCCAACACGTCGGGGCTGTCGCTCGCCGCGCTCTCCGGCGCCGTCCCCGAGTCGCTGCGGCCACGCTTCTGCGGCGTGCACTTCTTCAATCCGCCGCGGTACATGCACCTGGTCGAGATCATCGCCGCGCCGCAGACCGACGCCGCTCTCCTCGACGAACTCGAGACGCTGCTCACGACGACGCTCGGCAAGGGCGTGATCCGCGCGAAGGACACGCCGAACTTCATCGCCAACCGCATCGGCGTGTTCTCGATGCTGGCGACGATGCACCACACGCAGGCGTTCGGGCTGTCGTTCGACTTGGTCGACGCGCTGACCGGCCCGGCGATCGGCCGCGCGAAGAGCGCGACCTACCGCACCGCCGACGTCGTCGGCCTCGACACGATGGCGCACGTCGTGAAGACGATGCACGACACGCTGCCGGACGACCCGTGGCACGACCTCTTCGCCACGCCGCCGGTGCTGGCCGCGCTGGTCGCGCAAGGCGCGCTGGGGGCCAAGTCGAAGGCCGGGTTCTTCCGCAAGGCAGGCAAGGAAATCCAGGTGCTCGACCCCGCCGCGCGCGATTACAAGACCGCCGCGGGCGAGGTGGCGCCGGAGGTGGCCGAGCTCCTCAAGATCAGGTCGCCGGCCGAGAAGTTCGCGCAGCTGCGCGCGAGCGCGCACCCGCAGGCGCAATTCCTGTGGGCGATCTTCCGCGACCTCTTCCACTACAGCGCGTACCACCTGGCCGCGATCGCCGACAACGCGCGCGACGTGGACCTCGCGATCCGCTGGGGCTTCGGCTGGCAGATGGGGCCGTTCGAGACCTGGCAGGCGGCGGGCTGGAACGCGGTCGCGGGCTTCCTGGCCGAGGACATCG
Organism: Betaproteobacteria bacterium; assembly: GCA_016716425.1. GTDB lineage: Bacteria > Pseudomonadota > Gammaproteobacteria > Burkholderiales > Casimicrobiaceae > VBCG01. Next base: position 160,322 of record JADJWJ010000006.1, on the reverse strand, counting down.
CGGCCGGGCGCACGATCGCCAAGGTGCCGCTGCCGGCATGGGTCGGCGGCGCGAAGGTCGCCGGCGCGCGCAGGGCGTGCACGCGGCGGAGGGCGCCTACTCGGCCGCCCGCGACGCGTTCGTCGCGCGCTCGCCGCTGCCGGTCTATCAGCGGCAGCTCTTCCCGGACCCCGTCTTCGGCGAGCGGCCGGCCGCGACCGGCACGACGATCTTCGAGACCGACGCCGTGCGCATGTGGCACTTGGGCGACGACGTCGGCATCGTGTCGTTCAGGAGCAAGGCGAACACGATCGGCGAGGACGTGCTCGACGGCGTGCTGCGCGCCGTCGACGAGGCCGAACGCGCTCTCGGCGGGCTCGTGATCTGGCAGACGAAGGAGCCATTCTCCCTGGGCGCCAATCTCGCCGCGATCGCGCCGGCGATCGAGGCGAAGCAGTGGGACAGGATCGAGGCGGTGGTCGCCAAGTTCCAGGACACGGCGATGCGGCTGCGGCAGAGCCTGATCCCGACCGTGTGCGCCGTGCGCGGCATGGCGCTCGGCGGCTCGTGCGAGTTCATCCTGCACGCGGACCGCACCGTCGCGGCGCTGGAGTCGTACATCGGGCTGGTCGAGGTGGGTGTGGGCCTGCTGCCGGCCGGCGGCGGCAGCAAGGAATTCGCGGTCCGCGCGGCGGAGGAGGTGCGGCGCGGCGCCAACGGCAGCCAGATCGACCAGCTGCCGTTTGTCCGCACGTACTTTCAGACGATCGCGACGGCGACGGTGGCGAAGAGCGCGCTGGAGGCGAAGGAACTGGGGTATCTCAAGGCGTCCGACGTCGTCGTGCTGAATGCGTACGAGCTGCTGCACGTCGCGAAATCGCAGGCGCTGGCGCTGGCCGACGCCGGCTACCGGCCGCCGCTGCCGGCGCGCAACGTGCCGGTCGCCGGCAAGACGGGCATCGCGACGCTGCGGATGATGCTGGTGAACATGCGCGACGGCGGCTTCATCAGCGCCTACGACTTCGAGATCGGCCTCCGCGTCGCGCGCGTGCTGTGCGGCGGCGACGTCGAGTCCGGCAGCCTGGTCGACGAAAAGTGGCTGCTGGACCTCGAGCGGCGCGAGTTCATGGAGCTCTTGCGCAACGACAGGACGCAGGCGCGCATCGCGCACACGCTGAAGACCGGCAAGCCGCTGCGCAATTGAGATCGCGAACCAACCTATCGAGTGTCACGAAAAGGACACCTCCGTCCCCCGGCGGCCCCCCCCCCCCCCTCCCCGGCCCCCCGCCCCCCCCCCCGCGGGGGGGGGGGGGGGCGGGGGGCGCCCCCCCCCCCCTCCGGCAGAGCCCGGAGGGCCAGACCATGACGAAACAGATGCAGGATGCCTACATCGTCGCCGCCACGCGCACCGCGGTCGGCAAGGCGCCGCGCGGCGCGTTCCGCAGCACGCGGCCGGACACGCTGCTCGCGCACGTGCTGAAGAGCGTGCTCGCGCAGGCGCCGGCGATCGACCCGAAGCGCATCGAGGACGTGATCGTCGGCTGCGCGATGCCGGAGTACGAGCAGGGCATGAACGTCGCGCGCATCGGCCTGCTGCTCGCCGGGCTGCCCAACACGGTGGCCGGCATGACGATCAACCGCTTCTGTTCGTCGGGCTTGAACGCCGTGTCGATCGCCGCCGACCGCATCCGCACCGGCGAGGCCGACGTCATGATCGCCGCCGGCACCGAGAGCATGAGCATGATCCCGATGCTCGGCCGCATCGCGATGAACGAGGCGGTGTTCGCGCGCGACGAGAACCTGGGCATCGCGTACGGCATGGGCCTCACCGCGGAGAAGGTCGCCGCGCAGTGGCAGGTCTCGCGCGAGGCGCAGGACGCGTTCGCGCTGGCGTCCCACCAGAAGGCGCTGGCCGCACAGGCGGCCGGCGAGTTCGACGCCGAGGTGAGTCCGTTCACCGTGCACGAGGACGTGCCCGATCTCGCGAACGACCGCATCGTCGGCCGCGACAAGGTCGTGGCGCGCGACGAGGGTCCGCGTGCCGACACGAGCGCGGAGGGCCTCGCGAAGCTGAAGCCGGTCTTCGCGGCGAAGGGCTCGGTGACGGCGGGCAACAGTTCGCAGATGTCCGACGGCGCGGGCGCGTCGATCCTGGTGTCCGAGCGCGTGCTGCGCGAGCTGAGCCTGGCGCCGCTCGCGCGGTGGGTCGGTTACGCGGTCGGCGGCGTGCCCCCCGAGATCATGGGGGTCGGGCCGATCGCCGCGATCCCCAAAGTCCTGAAGACCAGCGGATTGAAGCAGGGCGACCTCGACTGGATCGAGCTGAACGAGGCGTTCGCCGCGCAGTCGCTCGCGGTGATGAACGAGCTTGCCCTCGACCCGGCGAAGGTGAATCCGCTGGGCGGCGCCATCGCGCTCGGGCATCCGCTCGGGGCGACCGGTGCCATCCGGACCGCGACGATCGTCCACGGGATGAGGCGCCGCAAGCAGAGGTACGGCATGGTGTCGATGTGCATCGGCACGGGCATGGGTGCGGCCGGCATCTTCGAGGCGGTGTAGGCTTGAGGCCGGCAACGACGTAAACAACCACGACGATGGAGGAAACATGCGCAAACTGACGGCATTGCTGCTCGCGTTGCTGTTCGCGGCGGGCGCGCAGGCGGCGGAGGTCGGCGGCGTCAAGCTCGACGACAAGGTCTCGCTCGGCGGGCAGGACCTCGTCCTGAACGGCGCGGGCATCCGCACGCGGGCGATCTTCAAGGTCTACGTCGGCAGCCTGTACGTGCCGGCGAAGGCGGGCACCGCGGCGGCCGTGTTCGCGAAGGGGCCGCGGCGCGTGCAGCTCAACATGCTGCGCGACGTCGGTGCCGACACGATGATCGAGGCGCTCACCGACGGCGTGAATCAGTCCAATCCCGCGGCCGACGTCGCCGCCGTGAAGGCGCAGCAGGCGGAGCTCGCGACGATCCTGAAGGGGATCGGCCAGCTGAAAGAGGGCAATGTCCTGACGTTCGACTTCGTCGACGGCGCGACCCGGGTCGGCCTCAACGGCGCGGCGAAGGGCACGATTGCCGGCGAGGCGTTCAACAAGGCGCTGACCAACGCGTGGATCGGCGACAAGCCGGTGCAGGACGACCTCAAGAAGGCGATGCTCGGCGGCTGATGCCGGACTTCTGGCCTTCCTGCGGCTACCGGTTGCTGGCCGCCGGGGCCGACGGCCGGCTCGCGCTGACCGACGACTTCCTGCGCAGCTACCTCGCGCGACCGGAGCTTGCGCCGGTCCGCGAGTCGTGCGCGGCCGAACTCGCGCTGCACGATGCGCTGCTCGCCGATCCGCGGCGCCGCGTCGGCCCGGAAACGCTCGCGGCGATCGCCGATCCGGACGCGCGCGACAACTACGGGATCTGGCTGCGCTTCCGCGACCGCCTGACGGCCGCGACTTCGCTGGAGGCGGCGTACGTCGGACTGTTTGCCGGCGACGGCGTCGACGTGCCGCCGCTGTTCGTGCATCAGCTGACACAGGTGCTGCTGCGCCACGCGCTCACCGCCGCCGCCGAGCCGATGGCGGCGCGCGCGGCCGAGATGCTGTTCCGCCCGCAGAAGATCGCGGTGATGGAGGACGGCGCGGTGATGGCCGCCGACGAGGCCACCGTGGAGCTCTTCGCCACCACCGGCGGCTTCGGCTCGCTGGGCGAACTGCTCGCGCAGAACCGGACGCCGCTGCGGGAGGTCGACCTCGACGTGCTCGACGCGCAGAACGCGCACCTGTACTGGGAGCGCGACGAGCGCCACGACTTCTCGGTGAGCCTGAACCGGGGCCGGCCGGCGCTCGACGCGCTGGCGCGTGTGCTCGAACGGTGGGTCCGCCACTTCCTCGGGGTCGAGGTCGCGATCCGGCACGAGCGGGCGATCGACGATCCGCGCTGGGCGTGGCACGTGGGCCTGGACGCCGAGGCGAGCGGGCTGCTCAACGACCTCTACAACGACGTTGACGTCGACGAACGGCGGCTCGCGCGGCTCCTGTGCCTGTTCCGGCTCGACTTCACCGACCCGAAAGACATGCGGCCGGCGATCGCGGGGCGGCCGGTCTACCTCGCGATGGCGATGAACGAAAGCAACGCGCTGAAGCTCAAACCGCAAAACCTGCTGCTCAACCTGCCGCTCGCGCGGCCGCAGTGACGAGGATCCACCGATGGCATCGAACCCGCTCACCGGCGCCCTGCGCGCCGCCGTTGCCACCGGCGCGCTGGCCGTGCTGGTTGCCGGCGCCGGGCGGGCGCAGACCGTCCCGCTGCCGGACCCCGCGCCGGCCCCGGGCGGCGACGTCAACAGCGTCGCGTCGCTGGCGTGGCTCGACGGGTGCTGGGGCGGCACGGTCAACCAGCGCGACTTCCGCGAGCAGTGGTCGCCGCTGCGCGGCGGCATCCTGCTGGGCTTCGGGTCGACGGTGTACCAGGGCAAGCCGCAGAGCTACGAGTACCTGCGCATCGAGTCGCGCGCCGACGGCGTCTACTACGTCGCGCTGCCGTCCGGGCAGAAGGAGGCCGCGTTCAAGCTGGAGGCGATCGCGATGGACACGCAAGGGGACGCGATCTACACGTTCACGAACCCGGAGAACGACTTCCCGCAGCGGATCGTCTATCGGCGCGGGTCCGAAGGCTGGCTGTACGCGACCATCGACGGAAAGCTGAAGGGTGAGGAGCGGCAGGTGATCTATCCGATGCGGCGCATCGATTGCGAGACCGGCGAGTTCATCCGCAAGTAGCCGCGCGCGCGCGAAGGCCTACCGGTGACCGAACCGTCCGCTGCGCTGGGGAGCTTCGAGCGGATGCTCGCCGCCGGCCGCGATGGGGCGCTGCTGCGCTTCTCGCTGGGCAACGAGTACCTCAAGGCCGGCGACGCCGAGCGTGCGGCAGGGCACCTCGAGCGCGCGGTCGCGCTCGATGCGGACTACACGGCCGCGTGGAAACTGCTGGGCAAGGCGCTCGACGCGGCGGGCCGGCCGACGCACGCGCTGGCGGCGTACCGCCGCGGCATCGCCGTCGCGCAGCGCAAGGGCGACAAGCAGGCGGGCCGCGAGATGGAGGTATTCGCGCGGCGCATCGAGAAGGCGCTCGCGGCCGGCGGCGCCTGACCTGTCAGACGACGCCGCGACGGGCTTCGGCGCGCGCGCCGTCCACACCCCTGTTGGCGAGCGCGTCGGCGCGGATGTTGCCCGGGTTGTCGGCGTGGCCGCGCACCCAGTGCCAGGTGACCGCGTGCTGCGCAGCGAGCGCCGCCAGCTCGCGCCACAGGTCCGCGTTCTTCACGGGCTTCCTGTCCGCCGTCTTCCAGCCGTTGCGGCGCCAGCCGTGGATCCACGTCTCGATGCCGTTCTTCACGTACTGCGAGTCGGTGTGGATCGCGACCGGGCAGGCCCGGGTGAGCGTCTGCAGCGCGCGGATGACGGCGGTGAGTTCCATCCGGTTGTTGGTCGTGTGCGGCTCGCCGCCGAAGATCTCCTTCTCGTGACCGCCGGAGCGCAGCAGCGCACCCCAGCCGCCGGGGCCGGGATTGCCCTTGCAGGCCCCGTCCGTATAGATCTCCACTTCCGTCATTGCAGAAACGGATCCGACGCGGTCAGGCCTTCGCGTGCGCGGGCCGGCGCCAGCGCCTTGTCGCGCCGCTCGCGCCGCTGCCACGCCGGCGTCAGCACGCGCATGCCGAGCACGCGCTTGGTCGCGCGCAGGAAGTACACGCCGCCGGCGATCGGCCACCAGCGGTCGCCGATCGACTCGAAGAACGCGCACCGGTGCAGCCACTTCTCGTTGGCGAACGGCGGCGCGTAGCCGTCGAGCCGGCCGCCGACGACGTCGAAGCCCAGCAGCGTCAGCCAGTCCTTCACCCGGTAGAGCGCGATGAAATTGCCGTTCCACGGCGGCCTTTGCGCCCGGCCGAAGTAGCGCTTCGCGCCGTACAGCGAGAACGGGTTGAAGCCGGAGAGTACGATCTGGCCTTCCGGGCGGATGATCCGGTACGCCTCGCGCAGCATCAGGTGCGGGTCGTCGGTGAACTCCAGCCCGTGCGGCATCACGATGAGGTCGACCGCGTTCTCGGCGAACGGCAGCGTGTGCGGGTCGGCGATGATCTGCGCGGGCGGGTCGTAGTCGAGCGTCCACCGCGACGGGATGCGGCTCTGGGCGAGGAACGGGCAGCGGGGCAGGCCGACCTGCAGCGCGTGGAACCCGAAGATGTCGGCGACTGTCTGGTCGAAGTAGGCCTGCTCGCGCGCAAGCAGGTATTGCCCCAGCCGGGTTGCGAACCAGTCGGCGAGCGTCGTTGACAGTCCCGCGGCGGGTCCCGAAGATGCGTCCATGACGACGATTATCCCCATCCCCGCATTCACGGACAACTACATCTGGCTCCTGCGCGACGGGGGCTCGGCCGTGGTCGTCGATCCCGGCGACGAGGACCCGGTGCTCGCGTACCTGGGCGCGCACGGACTCGCTCTCACGGCGATCCTGACCACCCACCACCATCCCGACCACGTGGGCGGCGTCGCGGCCCTGCTCGAGCGCTACCCCGTGCCGGTGTTCGGTCCCGGCAAGGAGAAGATCCCGGGCCGCACGCACGTGGTGGGGGACGGCACGGTCGTGCCGGTGCCCGGACTCGGGCTGACGCTGACCGGCATCGACGTGCCGGGGCATACGGCCGGGCACATCGCGTACTTCGGCGAGGTCGAAGGGGTGCCGACCCTTTTCTGCGGCGACACGCTGTTCGCGGGCGGCTGCGGGCGCCTGTTCGAAGGCACCCCGGAGCAGATGTGGGCGTCGCTGTCGACGCTGGCGCGGTTGCCCGCCGCCACGCGCGTCTACTGTGCGCACGAGTACACGCTGGCGAATCTCGCGTTCGCGCTGGCGGTGGAGCCGGACAACGCCGACCTGCGCGCGCGGCAATCCGCGGAGGCCGGGAAGCGCGCGCGCGGCGAGCCGACGGTGCCGTCGACCATCGGCATCGAGCGCGCGACCAACCCGTTCCTGCGCGCCGCGCTGCCCGGTGTGCGTGCCGCGGCCGAACGGCGTGCCGGCCGTGCGCTTCCCGCCGACGTCGACGCGTTTGCGGAGCTGCGTGAGTGGAAGAACACGTTCTGAGCGCAAATGAAGGTCCGGCACGAGCCGCACGCGCCGTCGGCGCGGCCGGATGCGTTCCGGCCGCGAAATCCGAGTCCGCTCCACGTCTCCGCGATTTCCCGCTTGGTTGACGCTACCCCCGCCGCGGCCTACCATCGCCGGCAATTTTGACCGGGCGGAACCGGAGGGTGGATGGCGTGCCCCCGGACTCATCGGAACCCTAGAATTGCGTGCACGCACCAGCCTGACGATCGCCGCCGCCGCATTGCTCGCCGCCTGTGCGACGCCCGCGCCCGCGCCGGTCGAGCCGGCACCGCCCGTCGTCGCGGCGGCGCCCGCGCCGCCCCCGCCGCCGCCCATCGCGGCCACGCCGCCGAAGCCGGCGCCCGTCGAGGTGTTCACGCCCGCCGCCCGCGCGGAACTCGAAATGCTGCCGCCGCCCGTGGGCGACCTCTGGGAGCGGATCGTCGCCGGCTACGCGATGCCCGACCTCGAGGGGCCGCTCGTCGAAAAGTGGGAGCAGTGGTACGCATCGCGGCCGGATTACGTCGCGCGGATGGTCGAGCGCAGCCGCCGTTACCTGTACCACATCGTGACCGAGGTCACCGAGCGCGGCATGCCCACCGAGATCGCGCTGCTGCCGATGATCGAGAGCGCGTACAACCCCGTGGCCCTGTCGACGGCGCGCGCCGCCGGCATCTGGCAGTTCATCCCGTCGACCGGCAGGCACTACGGGCTGAAACAGGACTTCTGGGTCGACTCGCGCCGCGACGTGCTCGCGGCGACCGACAAGGCGCTCGAGTACCTGTCCAAGCTGCACGACGACTTCGGCGACTGGCAGCTCGCGCTGGCCGGCTACAACTGGGGCGAGGGCAACGTCGCGCGTGCCGTCGCGCGCAACAGGGCGAAAGGCCTGCCCGCGGGCTACGCAAGCCTCACGATGCCGGCGGAGACCCGCAACTACCTGCCCAAGCTGCAGGCGGTGAAGAACATCGTCCGCGACCCCGAGAAGTACGGTCTCGCGCTGGCGGACATCCCGGATGCGCCGTTCTTCGCGGTCGTGAAGACCAGTCGCAAGATCGACACCAAGCGTGCGGCGGAGTTCGCCGAGCTGTCGGTCGAGGACTTCCTCGCACTCAACCCGCAGCACAACCGTCCCGTCATTGCCGGAGCGGACGAACACTCGATCCTGCTGCCGATCGACAATGCCGAGATCTTCGCCGCCAAGCTCGAGCTGACCGCGCAGCCGCTGGTCTCCTGGCAGGCGTACCGGATGAAGCCCAACGAGACGCTGCCGCAGGTCGCGTCCAAGTTCGGGATGGAGGTCGAGACGCTGCGTGCCGTCAACGGCATCGGCCCGAAATCGCGGGTGCCGGCCGGCCACGCGCTGCTGGTCCCGGCGCAGCGGCCGTCGGACGAGGCCGAGGACACGCTCGAGCAGACGGTCTTCACGTCGGTTCCGGCCGGCCGCACGTTCTACTACACGGCGAAGCGCGGCGACACGCTGCAGAGAGTCGCGGTCCGCTACGGCGTCACGGTCGCGGAGCTCAAGAGCTGGAACGGCCTCGCCCGCGACACGCTCGCGGCCGGCCAGAAGCTGCGGGTGACGAGCGATCTGGTGCCGGTCGCCCGGGCGAGCGGCAAGACCAAGCGGGTCGCGGCGACGCGCGGGGCGAGCAAGCAGGCCGCCGCGAAGCCCGCGTCCGCCAAGGCCGCCGCCGCCGCGCGCAAGCCGCCCGCCAAGCCCGCGTCCGCCGCTCGCGTCAACGGGCAGTTCGGAGGCTGACGCTCGCGAATCGCGCGGGGCGCCGCCTCGCGGTCGCCAACGCGATTCGCGAGCGAAGACGTCAGCACGATCGGCTTCGGGCGGCCGGGCGCCGATCGTGTAGAAAGGGCACGAAGCGCGCCGCTGCCTCCTCGGCCTGTCGTGGGGTGCGAGAGGTCGGCGTGTCGGCAGCCCGCCACTCCTCGCGGACGCGCGCTGCGCGCCTGGGCTTCGCCCCGCTCGGAATGACGTCCCACAGGTCGCTGCGCTCCCCGTTCGGCAGCGCGCGCATGCGGGCTGACAGCCTGGGATGAACGGCGTGCCGGGCGAGCGCCCCTACCCCCGACCCCCTCCCCGCAAGCGGGGAGAGCGAGCAGAATCGCGGGCACGGCGAGAGCGGTCGCAGGGGCATTCAGCGCGCACGCGCGCGCTGCCGATTGGCCGCGAAGCGGCACTGATCGGCGCGGTTCGTGTACCTGCTACGCGGAAACCGCCCGGCCGCCCGAAGGATTCCGCGCTGACTTCGTCGGGGGCAAATTGCCGGGCCGGGCGCAGCCCGCCCCCGGCAATTTGCCCCCGCGGAATTGAAAACGGGCGGCCTTAAGCCGCCCGTTTTGCGTCCATCGCAGACCTGCGACGGAACCTGTCGCCGCCTGGTTACAGCTTCTTCGCGGCCTTCTTCTTCGTGGTCTTCTTGGCTGCCTTCTTCTTCGGGGCGGCCTTCTTCTTCGTGGTCTTCTTGGCTGCCTTCTTCTTCGGGGCGGCCTTCTTCTTCGTCGTCTTCTTGGCAGCCTTCTTCTTCGGGGCGGCCTTCTTCTTCTTCGTGGTCTTCTTGGCAGCCTTCTTCTTCGGGGCGGCCTTCTTCTTCGTCGTCTTCTTGGCGGCCTTCTTCTTCGTGGTCTTCTTGGCAGCCTTCTTCTTCGGGGCGGCCTTCTTCTTCGTGGTCTTCTTGGCAGCCTTCTTCTTCGCCGGCTTGCGCTTGGCGGCCTTCTTCTTCGGCGCCGACGCGGCCGGAGCCGCAGGCGTCATCATGGACATCATGTCAGCCATCATCTTGGTTTCTCCTGTCTGAGTTACCGTAACTGTTATGTTGCTTCTCTTCATCGCAGGTGGTGCCGGTTTGCCGATTTTCTCGTGCAACCACTTGACAAATCCGATCCGCCTGCTGCCTGCATTGTAGCCACGTTTGCCGGTTTTGCAAGATTTCGTCGCCGATTCCGACGCTTAGGAACGCGACTGTTGCGCTTTGCGCACAACGCGATACACGGGTTCCGAGCGCGATTCTTCGCGCGTCGAGCGCGTGCGCGCGACGCATCGCGCGTCGCTCAGGGCAGCCGGTTCTCGAGCGCGAAGAGTTCTTCGCAGCGTTCGCGGCGGCGCACGAGTTGCATCCTGCTGTCGTCGACAAGCACCTCGCAGGCGCGCGTCCGCGTGTTGTAGTTGGAGCTCATCGCCATGGCGTAAGCGCCGGCGGCACCCACCGCCAGCAGGTCTCCCGGCGCGAGCGCAAGCCGGCGATCGCGCGCGAGGAAATCGCCGCTCTCGCAGACGGGACCGACGATCTCCCAGAGACGCTCGCCGCCGGCGCGCGGGCGCACCGGATCGACCGGATGCCAGGCGTCGTACAGCGCCGGGCGCATGAGGTCGTTCATCGCGGCGTCGACGATCGCGAAGCTCTTCGCTGCGCCCGGCTTCAGGTACAGCACTCGCGTGAGCAGCACGCCGGCGCCGCCGACGAGCCGGCGGCCCGGCTCGAACAGCAGGCGCTCGGGCCGCCCGGCGAAGAGCCCGCGCAGCATCGCGGCATACTCGGGCAGCGGCACCGGCGCCTCGTCGCGATAGCGGATGCCGAGCCCGCCGCCCAGGTCGATGTGGGCGAGCGCGATGCCGTCGGCGCGCAGCCGGTCGACGAGGTCGAGGACCTTGCTCGCCGACTCGCGATACGGGGCGAGGTCGGTGATCTGCGAGCCGATGTGGATGTCGAGTCCGTGGACGGCGACATGGGGCGAGCGCGCCGCCTTCCGGTAGAGCCGGGGTGCGTCGTCGAACGCGACGCCGAACTTGCTCTCTTTCAGCCCCGTCGCGATGTACGGGTGCGTCTTCGGGTCGACGTCCGGGTTCACGCGGAAGCTGACCGGCGCGCGCCGCCCGAGCCGAGCGGCGACGTCGGCGAGCCGGTCGAGCTCGCCCTCCGACTCGACGTTGAAGCAGAGGATCCCTGCCTCCAGCGCCTGCGCCATCTCGGCGTCCGTCTTGCCCACACCCGAGAACACGACCTTGCCCGGGTCGCCGCCGGCGGCGATGACGCGCGCGAGCTCCCCGCCGGACACGATGTCGAAGCCACTCCCCAGCCGCGCATAGAGGTCGAGGATCGCGAGGTTCGAGTTCGCCTTCATCGCGTAGCAGACGAGGTGCGGCAGCCCCTCGAACGCGGCGTCGAACGCCCGCCACGCGCCTTCGAGTTCGGCGCGCGAGTACACGTAGCAGGGGGTACCGAAGCGCGCGGCGATCGCCGACAGGGCGACGCCCTCGGCGTGCAGCTCGCCGTCGCGGTACGCGAAAGCGCTCACTGCTTGCGCGGCGTGGCGGGCGCCTGCTCGCCGGCGGGCGGCGTCGCGGGCGCGCCAGCCGGCGGCGGTACGGCCGGCGCGGGAACGGCTGCCGCCGGCGACGCCGGCGGCAGCATGAGCGGCCCCTTGATGCCACATCCTGCGCACGCGAGCGACGCGGCGAGCACGGCGGCAAGGCGGAATTGACGTAACATCGGCGGCCATCCTATCACGCGCGAACATGGGCTCCGACACCGCTTTCATCGCGTCCGCCGACGCCGTCCTGACCGCCATCGGCGCCGCGCTCGACGCCGCGCTCGCCGATGGCGACGCCGATGCCGACTGGAGCCTGAACGACGGCATCCTGACGATCGACTGCGACGAGCGCGGCAAGCTGATCGTCAACCGGCACGTCGCGAATCGCGAGATCTGGGTCGCCGCGCGCGCGGGCGGCTTCCACTACCGGGGCGATGCCGGCGCGTGGCGCGACACGCGCTCCGGCGAGCTTCTCGCCCCCGCGCTCACCCGCCTGCTGCGCGAGCAGGCCGACCTCGAAGTTGACCTCTCCGCGCTCCCGGCGCCGGACTCGGACGTGCGCTGAACCTCGAACCCCGGTTTCGCGGCAACGGATCGCGTCGACCCGGTCGGTGAGGGGTCGTCGCACGCTGGAAGTCGAGCCGCGAAGCGGTCCGCAGAAGGCTGTCAGCCCGCAAGCGCGCGCTACCGAACCGGGAGCGCAGCGACCTGTGGGACGTCAAACCGAGCGCGGGGCGAAGCCCGGGCGCGCAGCGCGCGTCCGCGAGGAGTGGCGGGCCGCCGACACGGTGACCTCTCGCACTCCACGACAGGCCGCGGAGGCAGCCGCGCGCTTCGTGCCGCTGCTACGCGGAAACCGCCCGGCCGCCCGAAGGTTTCCGCGCTGACTTCAGCGTGACGAAAACACGGGGAAGCGTTCCTCCCGTGTTTTCGTCACGCCGCCAATAGCGCCGTCCAGTCCTCGAGCTCCCGCCGCAGCGTCGCGTGGCCGGGGATCAGCGTCTCGACGAGCGCCCAGAAGCGGGGCGAGTGATTGAGCTCGACCAGGTGGGCGACCTCGTGCGCGACCACGTACTCGGCGAGCGTCGGCGGCAGCTGGACCAGCCGCCAGTTGAGGCGGATCTCGCCGCGGGCGTTGCAGCTGCCCCACTCGCTGCGCGCGTTCGACAGCCGCAGCGTCGGCGCGGCGGCGGTGATGCGGCGCGCATAGTGCTCGACCTGCGGCGCGACGAAGGTCCAGGCCTCGTCGCGCAGCCACTTGCCCACGAGCTCCGCGACCAGCATCTCGTCCCGCGCGTGGGGGTGCAGCACGGTGAGGTGGAAGAGGTCCGGCGCGATGCGGACCCGGCGCGCCGGGAACACCTCGAGCGCCAGTTCGCGGCCCCGGTACAGGATCGGCGCCCCGGACTTCCACTCGCGCGGCATCACGTCGCGCCGGCGGCCGCGCCACTCGGCCAGCGCCTTCGCGATCCAGCCGGCCCGCTCCTGCAGCGCTGCCTCGATTTCGGACAACGTCACCCACCGCGGCGCGCGCACGGTCAGCCCGGTCAGGTCGACTTCCATCCCGATCGTTCGCCGCCGGGCGCGGATGAGGCGGTAGTCGACGGTCTCGACGCCGAGCGTGATGCGCTTCATGTGGCCGTCGCGCCCGCGGCGCGCGGCGTCGCGGCCGCGGACCTCGTCGAGACGCAGGTGCGCGACGGCGGGGGCGGCGCGCGTCACGCCGGCCCCCCGAGGCGGGCGACCTCGCCCTCGATCCAGTTCTCCACTTCCTGCGTCAGCTTCGCCGGGTCCTTGCCGGCCGGCGAGATCGGGGCGCCGATCGTCATCGTGACGGTCCCCGGACGCTTGCCGAACAGCCCCTTCGGCCAGATGTGGCCGGCGTTGTGCGCGACCGGGATGATCGGCACGTTCATCGCGATCGCGAGCCGGGCGCCGCCCGTCTTGTACTTGGCGCGCCGGCCGGCCCGGATGCGCGTGCCCTCGGGGTAGACGACGATCCAGAAGCCCTGCGCGAAGCGCTCGCGGCCCTGCGCGACGATCTGGTCCATCGCGTCGGTCCCGGCCTTGCGGTCAATGGTGATCGGCGAGGCAAGCCGGAAGCCCCAGCCGAAGAACGGAATCGCGAGAAGCTCCTTCTTCGCGACGAAGGCGAGCGGCGGGAAGTAGAGGTTGAGCGCCAGCGTCTCCCACGTCGAGCTGTGCTTCGACATCACGATGTGGGGTGCGGCCATCGTGTCGGCAGGGATGTTCGCGAGGCCGTCCACGCGCCAGCGAATGCCGCAGAGCGTGCGCACGCCCTGCAGGTTGATCCAGCACCAGTGGGCGGCGATCCTGTAGCGGGGGACGGGCGGCAGCCAGAATGTCGCGATCATCGCGAGCGCGTAGACCGGCGTCACGACGATCTGGAACAACAGGAAGGCGATGGAGCGCAGGGCCGAGAACATCGGCGAGGGCTCCCTGGTCATCGGGCGCCCGCGGCGGCGGCATGCGCTCGCCGGGCCATCCCGCGCCTGCGGCTACTCACCGGCCAGCAGCGCCGACACGGCGAACGCCAGGTCGGGGAAGATGACGGTGTTCTTCGGGAAGTTGCCTTCGCGCAACGTCTTCTCGCCCTTTCCGGTGAGGACCAGCATGGGCTGCCCGCCGACGGCGTCCGCCGACACGAGGTCGCGCAAAGAGTCGCCGATGCAGGGCACTCCCGTCAACTCCACGTTGAAGCGCTTGCCGATCTCGATCAGCATGCCGGGTCTGGGCTTGCGGCACTCGCACCTGGCGTCGGCCGTGTGCGGGCAGTAGAAGATGGCGTCGACCCGGGCGCCGACGTGCGCGAGCGCCCGGTGCATTTTTTCGTGGATGGCGTTCAGCATCGCCATGTCGAAGAGGCCGCGGCCGATGCCGGACTGGTTGGTCGCGACGACGACGCGGTAGCCGGCGTGGTTGAGGCGGGCGATGGCCTCGAGGCTGCCGGGGATGGCGCGCCACTCGTCCGGCGACTTGATGAACTGCTCGCTGTCGTGGTTGATGACGCCGTCGCGGTCGAGGATGATCAGCCGGACCGCGCGGGTCGGCGAGACGGCCTCGGAGGCGAGCTGGACCATCGGCGCTAGGCGAGCTTCGAGATGTCGGCGACGCGGTTCATCGTCGCCGCCACGCCGCGCAGCAGCGCGAGGCGGTTGGCGCGGATGGCCGGGTCGTCCGCCATCACCATCACGTCGTCGAAGTAGCGGTCGACCGCCGGCTTGGCCGTGGCGAGCGCCTTCAACGCGCCCGTGAAGTCGCCGCTGCCGTAGTCGGCCTCGACCTGCGGCGTCAGCCGCTGGAATGCGAGGTAGAGGTCGTGCTCGGCGCCGTCGGCGAGCCGCGCTCGGTCCACGGCGCCCGCGGCCTCGCTGCCGCTCTTCCTCAGGATGTTCACGATGCGCTTGTTCGCGGCCGACAGCGCGGCCGCCTCGGGCAGCGCGGCGAACGCCTGCACCGCGGCGAGGCGCGCCGGCAGGTCGGCGATTCCGTCCGGTCGGGTGTCGAGGACGGCGGCGACCTGGTTGGCGGTGTAGCCCTGCTCGCGCAGATAGCCGCGCAGGCGGTCGTAGACGAAGTCGAGGACGGCGGCCTGCTGCGGCTGGACTGCCGGAATGCCGGCGAACGCAGCGAACGCGAGGTCGACGAGTGCCGTGAGCGACACCGGCTGGTTGCGCTCGACGAGGATGCGGATGACGCCGAGCGCCGCGCGGCGCAGGCCGAACGGGTCCTTGTCGCCGGTGGGCACCTGCCCGATCCCGAACATGCCGGCGAGCGCCTCCAGCCTGTCGGCGAGCGCGACGGCCTGCGCGACGGGCGCCTCCGGCAGGCGGTCGCCCGCGCCCTTCGGCCAATAGTGCTGCTCGATCGCGGCGGCGACCTCCGGCGGCTCGCCGTCGTGCTGCGCGTAGTAGCGGCCCATCAGGCCCTGCAGTTCGGGGAACTCGCCGACCATGTCGGTGACGAGATCGGCCTTGGCGAGCAGGGCCGCGCGGTCGGCCAGCGCCGCGTCGGCGCCGATGAGAGGCGCGATGCGCGTGGCGAGCGCGCGCAGGCGGTCGACGCGCTGCGCCTGCGAGCCCAGCTTGTTGTGATGGACCACACTCGCGAGGCGCCCGACGCGTGCCTCGAGCCGCTGCCGGCGGTCCTGGTCGAAGAAGAACTTCGCGTCGGCGAGCCGCGCGCGCAGCACCCGCTCGTTGCCCGCGACGATGGCGGACGGGTCTTGCGTCGCGAGGTTGCTGACGAGCAGGAAGCGGTTGCCCAGCGTGCCGCTGTCGTCGGCCAGCGCGAAGTAGCGCTGGTTCAACTGCATCGTGAGGATCAGGCACTCCTGCGGCACCGCGAGGAACGCGGCGTCGAAGGATCCGGCGTAGACGACCGGCCACTCGACCAGCGCGGTGACCTCGTCGAGCAGCGCGTCGGGCATGATCGGCGTTGCGCTGCCGGCGGCGCCCTCGAGCTGCACGACGATGCTCGCGCGGCGGGCGGCGAAGGAGGGGACGACCTTCCCTTCCGCCTCCAGCGTCGGCGCGTAGGCGTCGGCATTGGCCATCGCGATGGCCTTGTGCGAGAGGAACCGGTGGCCGAGCGTCTCGCGGCCGGCCGAAAGGCCCAGGGCCTCGACCGGAACGACGGCCTCGCCGTGCAGCGCGACCAGCCGGTGCGCCGGGCGGACGAACTTCTCGTTGTTGAAGTAGCTGCCCGGCCCGGCGTAGCTCATGACCTTGGGGATCGGCAGCGCGGCGATGGCGGCGTCGAGCGCGTCCTGCAGCGCCGGGCGCAAGGGGACCTTGATGGGGGGCTCGAGGTAGAACAGCCGCTCCATCTTGCCGTCGTGGCGGCGTTCGAGGCGCTCGACCGGGACGTCGGCGAAACGCGCGAACCCGGCCTTGGCCTTGATCGCCTTTTCGAGCGCCTCGGTCGGCGCGCCGTCGCTGCCGAACGCCACGTTGACGGGCAGCAGCGGCACGGCGCGCGACGGCTCGGTCACTTCCGCGGCGACCGCGGTGACCGCGACGCTCAGCCGGCGGGGCGTCGCGAAGGGAGTGACGGCCGTGTCGGCGCCGAGAAAGCCCCGGTCGCGCAGCGCCGCGGAAATTGACCGGGCAAACGATTCGCCGAGCCCCTTCAGCGCCTTCGGCGGCAGCTCCTCGGTGAGGAGTTCGACCAGCAGGGTCGCGGACTTCATGCCGCGGCCCTTCGCTGCGCTGCCGGCAGCATCGGGTAGCCCAGCGCTTCGCGCGACTCGACGTAGGCGGTCGCCACCGCGCGCGACAGGTTGCGGATGCGGCCGATGTACGCGGCGCGCTCGGTGACCGAGATCGCGCCGCGGGCGTCGAGCAGATTGAACGTGTGCCCGGCCTTCAGGATCATCTCGTAGCCCGGCAGTGGCAGCTTCGCGTCCAGCAGCCGCCTCGCCTCGCCCTCGAAGTGCGCGAACTGGCCGAAGAGCTTCTCCGCATCGGACGCGTCGAACGCGTACTTCGACTGCTCGACCTCGTTCTGGAAGAACACGTCGCCGTACGACATCGTGTCGGTATAGGCCAGGTCGAACACGGATTCGACGTTCTGCAGGTACATCGACATCCGCTCGAGGCCGTAGGTGATCTCGCCGGTCAGCGGGTTGCAGTCGAGCCCGCCCACTTGCTGGAAGTACGTGAACTGCGTGATCTCCATGCCGTTCAGCCAGACCTCCCAGCCCAGCCCCCACGCGCCCAGCGTCGGGTTTTCCCAGTCGTCCTCGACGAACCGTACGTCGTTCCTGGCGAGGTCGAAGCCGAGTGCGGTCAGCGAGTTGAGGTACAGGTCGAGGATGTCCGCGGGCGAGGGTTTCAGTACGACCTGGAACTGGTGGTGCTGGTGGAGCCGGTTGGGGTTCTCGCCATAGCGGCCGTCCTTCGGCCGCCGCGACGGCTGCACGTAGGCGGCGCGCCACGGCTCGGGGCCGAGCGCGCGCAGGAACGTCGCCGTGTGGGACGTGCCGGCGCCTACCTCCATGTCGTACGGCTGCAGCAGCGCGCAGCCCTGGCGGCCCCAATAGTCCTGCAGGCGGAGGATGACTTGCTGGAACGTGAGCATCGTGTCGAAACGGCGACCGCCGTACTTTCGATAACTGCTTGAAAGATGCGGATTTTACCGTGATCCGACCGGGTTTTCGCGATGGCCGCCGCGCGGTGCTGCGGATTTCGCGCTAGCGCCGCCGGCCGAGGGCGAACGCGAGCACGAGGAGCGCGGCGGCGAGCAGGGCCGCCGGCGCGTCGCCGAAGCGCAGGTAGGGCGTGTCGCCGGTCCTGCCGGCGATGTCGATCTCGAGGATGCCGGCCTTGAACCACGGCAGTTCCGCCAGCACGCGGCCATCGTGGCCGATCGCCGACGTGATGCCGGTGTTGGTCGCGCGCAGCATCGGCCGCCCGGTCTCGAGCGCGCGCATCGCGGCGATCTGGTTGTGCTGGCGCGCCGCGATCGAGCGGCCGTACCACGCGTCGTTGGTGACGTTGACGAGCAGCGTGGCCGCGCGCGCGCTGCCGATCAACTCCGCGCCGAACACGTCCTCGTAGCAGATGTTGATGGCGAGCCGCTGACCGGCGATCTCGAACGGCGGCTGGTCGGGGGGGCCGGGCGTCTGGTCGGCGAGCGGGATCGCCAGCACGCGGTTGATGAACCAGCCGGCGATCGGCTTGGCCGGTATGGACTCGCCGAACGGCACCAGATGGCGCTTGCGGTAGAGCTGCGGCGGCGCCGCGCCGAGGCTGACCACGCTGTTGTGGATCCGCTCGCCCTCCCCCGGCGCGCGCGGTGGGTCGGCCGTGAAGAGGCCGACCAGCACGCCGCCGTCGCGGGCGCGGCCGGTCTCCGCGAGCCGCGTGAACACCTCGCCCGGAATCTCGTCGGCGTACTGCGGGAACGCACTCTCCGGCAGCACGACGATGCGGCCGCGGCTCAACGCCACCAGCCGCTCGTACAGCTCGAAGTTCTTCGGCCGGAACGCGGGATCGAACTTCTGCGCCTGCGATACGTTGCCCTGCACGAGCGAAATCGCGACCGGATCGCCCGCGGCGCGCGTCCACTCGATGCGGGCGAGTGCCGCACCGGCGGCCACGACGACGGCGATGCCGGCGAGCATCGCCACGACGCGTCGCGGCCGGTCGTCGGCGAGCGCCGCGGCGATCGCGGCGATCGCCGCGGCGGTGAGCGCCACCGCGAGCGACACGAGAAAGACGCCGCCGATCGGCGCGAAGCCGGCGAGCGGCAGCGCGCCGCCGGGCGAGAGCTCCGCGTTGCCGACGGCGAGCCACGGAAAGCCGGACAGCACGAAGCCGCGCAGCCATTCGGCGAGCGTCCACGCGGCGGCGGCGGCCAGCAGGCGGGCGGGCGCGCCCACGGGTGTGACCCGTGCGACGGCCCAGCCCGCGAGCGCAGGCCACACCGCGAGGTAGGCGACGAAGCCGGCGGTGGCCACCAGCGCGACCGGCGCCGGCATGCCGCCGAAGGTCTCCAGCGCGACGTAGACCCACGACACGCCGGCGCCGAAGAGCCCGAGGCCGAACGCGAAGCCCTGCCACGCGCCCTCGCGCGCAGACGGCGCGGCCTGCCACAGGAAGAACAGCGTCGCCAGCGCGGCGACCGAGACGAGCGAAGCGCCGAACGGCGCGAACGCGAACACCGCGGCCGCGCCCGCGGCCAGCGCGAGCAGCCGCTTCAGCATCGCGCCAGTGGGAACCGCGGCGGGTACCAAGCGCTCGACGCGGAAGACAGGGAGGGCACCGAGGAAACGGAAAGAACCGACGGGCCGCAGTGCATCAGTCGCACGAGCGACACGGGGGTGGCCGTGTGCACGCGACCGAACTCCGCCGGGTCTGTCGGTGCTCTTCGAGTCCGCCGTGGTTCAAGACGTGGCCCTTCCGCCGCGACGCTCAGTCGCCGGCGTCGGCGGGCGCCGCCGGCGCGATCCGCTCGACCTGCAGCGTGTGCAGGCGCCGGCTGTCGGCGCGCAGCACGCGGAAGCGCAGGCCTTCCATCGTCGTCGCCTCGCCGCGCTTCGGCAGGCGGCCGAACGCGCGCAGTACGAGGCCGCCGACCGTGTCGAACTCGTCGTCGGCGAAGGTGGTGCCGAAGTGCTCGTTGAAGTCGGCGATTTCCGTCTGCGCCTTCACGCGGTGCCGGCCGTTCGCCTCGGGGATGATGTTGTCCTCGCTTTCGTCGAAGTCGTACTCGTCCTCGATGTCGCCGACGATCTGTTCCAGCACGTCCTCGATCGTGACGAGGCCGGATACGCCGCCGTACTCGTCGACGACGATCGCGATGTGGTTGCGGTTCGCGCGGAATTCGCGCAGCAGCACGTTCAGCCGCTTCGACTCGGGGACGAATACCGCCGGGCGCAGCGTCTCGCGCAGGTCGAACGCCTCGGGGTTGGCATAGTGGTTGAGCAGCTCCTTCGCGAGCAGGATGCCGATCACGTCGTCCTTGCTCTCGCCGATCACCGGGAACCGCGAGTGGCGGGTCTCGATGACGAGGGGGATGAAGTCGGCGACCTCGTCGTCGACCGACACGCAGTCCATCTGCGAGCGCGGGATCATGATGTCGCGGACGGTGGCCTCGGACACCGCCAGCACGCCCTCGATCATCGACAGCGCGTCGGCGTCGAGCAGGTGCCGCTCGAACGCCCCGCGGAGCACGTCGAGCAGCTCCTCGCGGTCGTCGGGCTCCCGCAGGAGCATCGCCGTCAGCCGCTCCATCAGCGTCGGCTTGTCGGCTTCCTTGTCGTCGTCAACGGACATCGGCATACGGATCGGGCAGGCCCAGCCGGGCGAGGATCGCGACCTCGCGCGCCTCCATCGCGGCCGCGTCGGCCGCGCGCTCGTGGTCGTGGCCCTGCAGGTGCAGCATGCCGTGCACGACGAGGTGCGCGTAGTGGTCGGCGAGCGCCTTGCGCTGCGCATCGGCCTCCTTGCGCACGACGGGCGCGCACAGCACGATGTCGCCGGCCCGCGGGTGCTCGTCATCGTACACGAACGTGAGCACGTTGGTCGCGTAGTCCCGGCCGCGGTACTCGGCGTTGAGCGCCCGGCCCTCGATGGCGTCGACGAAGCGGACGGTGACCGCCGCGGCGCCCTCCAGCGCCGCGCGCGCCCATCGGCGCACCTGCGGGCGCGTCGGCAGGTCGCGCGCGTTGCTCGCGTACTGGACCGACAGCGACAGCGTCGGCGCCCCGGGCCGGCGCGGGCGCGCGCCTGTCGCGGGCCCTTCGCGCTGCGCGTTCCTGCTCATGTCCTGGCCAGCCCGACGAGCCGGGCGAACCACGCGGCGACGTCGGCGTCGGCGAGCGCGAGCAGGTTGTCGCCGACGTAGATCTCGGTGACCGACCAGCCGGGCGTGGCGGCCTCGGCGAAGCCGCCCGCGAGCCACACGCCGTCCTCGGCCGCCAGGCGGTCGCGCGCGGTGGCGAGCGCCGGTGCGGGCGCGTCGATGTGCACGTGGAACATGTTGACCTGCGGCGGCGACGGCAGGATCCGCAGGCCGGGAATGGCGGCGAGGGCCTTCGCCAGCGCGAGCGCCCGCGCGCGGTACGCCGGCATCTTCGCGAGCTGCGCGTCGATGCGCATCGCGGCGGACGCGATGTACGGGTGGAGCTGCGACAGCGTGCCGCCGTAGCGCCGGCGCCAGACGCGCGCCTCGGCGACGAACGCGGCGTCGCCGGCGAGCAGCGCGCCCGACAGCGCGCCGATGCCCTTGTAGAACGACACGTAGACGGAGTCGAACAGCGCGCAGATCTCGGCGTAGGTGCGCGGCGCGTAGGCTTCACGCGCCTCCCACAGCCGCGCACCGTCCATGTGCAGGCGCACGCCCCTCGCCCGGGCGACCGCCGCGAGTTCCACCAAGTCGTCCCACGTCGGCAGCTGGCCGCCGATCTCGCGCGCCGGCAGTTCCACCAGCAGTGCCGCGATGCGCTCCGGGCACGCCGCGAGGTCCGCGGGGAGCGTGGGCCGCTCGCGCGGGCCTAGCAACAGTGCGGACAGGCGCGACAGCCGAGCGTACGCACGGTACTCGTGCAACTCGAGGTGCGCCGTCGCGTGCATCGCGAAGTGCGGCAGCCCGGCCCGCTCGCACCAGATAGCGAGCGCGGCCTGCTGCGCCAGCGTGCCGCTCGGCATGAACACGCCGGCGTCCTTGCCGAGCAGCGCCGCGACCTTCGCCTCGAACGCGCCGGCGAGCGTTCCGTCGCCATAACGGTCGGCGTGCCAGCCGTGCTCGCGGCACCACGCGCCAATCGCTTCGAGCTCCTCGCCGGGGGCGGCCTCCGGGTGCCCGCCGACGACCGCACGGCAGCCGCGGCGCAGCGCGTCGCGCTGCGCCGGCGTGACCGGCATCGCGGCGACGCTCAACGCGCTGCCTTGCCGCCGGCGTCGCGCGCGGCCGCGCGGTCGTACGCGTCGATGATTTTCTGCACGAGCGGGTGGCGGACGACGTCGGCGCTCGTAAAGTGGCGGAACGCGATGCCGCGCACGCCGGACAGAATGCGCGCGGCCTCGACCAGGCCGCTCTTCTGCCCGCGCGCGAGGTCGATCTGCGTGACGTCGCCGGTGATCACGGCCTTGGTCCCGAAGCCGATCCGCGTCAGGAACATCTTCATCTGCTCGGGCGTCGTGTTCTGCGCCTCGTCCAGGATGATGAACGAGTGGTTGAGCGTGCGTCCGCGCATGTACGCGAGCGGCGCCAGCTCGATCGTCGTCCGCTCGAAGAGCTTGGCGGCCTTGTCGAAGCCCATGAGGTCGTACAGTGCGTCGTACAGCGGCCGCAGGTACGGGTCGACCTTCTGCGCGAGGTCGCCGGGCAGGAAGCCCAGCCGCTCGCCGGCCTCCACCGCCGGGCGCACGAGCACGATGCGCTTGACCGCGTCGCGCTCCAGCGCGTCGACCGCGCAGGCGACGGCCAGGTACGTCTTGCCGGTGCCGGCGGGTCCGATGCCGAACGTGATGTCGTGGCTCGTGATGTCCTTCAGGTACGCGACCTGGTTCCCCGTGCGGCCGTGGAGATCGGCGCGGCGTGTGCGCAGGTGCGGCGCGCCGTCGGCGTCGACCGGCGCCGCTGCCCGCGCGTGCTGCGACGAAATTTCGACCAGCCCGAGCTGGATGTCGTCGACCGACAGCGGCTTCTGCGCCGCCGCGTAGAAGCGCTCGAGCGCGGCCGCCGCGCGGGCGGCCTGCCCCGGCTCGCCGGCGATCGAGAACGCGCCGCCGCGGTGCGTGATCGCCACGTCGAGCGCCGCCTCGATCTGGCGCAGGTTGGCGTCGAGCGGGCCCGTCAGGTTCGCGAGCGCGCGGTTGTCGAGCGGCGTGAGCGTGAGCTCGTGCCGATCGCGGCGGGCGGTCATCGGGCGGCGGCTCCCGCGCTGGTCCGGTCCACGGTCAGACGCCCTGGCGCACGAGCGGCGCCTTCAGGGCTTCCTCGAGCGTGCCCGCCGATTCGATGAGGTGCGCGCGCGTGACCTCGTCGCGCTTGCCCGCGTTGGCCGCGGCCCGGATCTGCGCCGACAGCTGCTTCGCCTCGTCGCGGAACAACGCGACCGCGTCCGCCGGCGTGGCCGGCGACGGCCGGGTCAGCGCGGTCACGATCCGGCGCAGGTGCTCGCGCTGCAGGTCGCGGCGCGGGCCGGGGATCGAGCCGCCGGTCTTCAATTCGCTCCAGATCGATTTGCGCAGCGCCGCGAAGAGTTCCGGCAGCGTCAGCGCGTCGGCCGGCTGGCGCACTTTCACCTCGGAGTCGATGAGGCGCGCGAGCACGGTGTCGCTCATCAGCTGGTTGAGCACCGAGGTCTGTGACGCAAGGACGCGGTTGCGCAGGCTGAAGTCGGGATTGAGGCGGGAGGCCTGCCATGGGCCGTCCATGCTGAGGTAGTTCACCCCCATGCTGCGGATGAAGTCGGGCTTGAAGCGGAAGCTGTCGGCGGAGAACACCGCAGTCGCGATGAGGTCGAGCGCCGCGCGCTGCTTGGCGGGCGTCACCGGCGTCAGCGGCAGGCGGGAGGTGCCGGCGAAGTCGCGCACGTAGTGGACGCCGCCCACGTACTTGGCCGTCAGCGCCGCGGCGCGGTTGAACTGGCGGAAACCCGAGTCGAAGTTGCGGCGCAGGACGTCGTACGACTCGCCGGGTTTGAGTTGCTTCACCTGCAGCCGCTGCCACAGCTCCTGCGAGATCGCGATCCGCTTCGCGAGGTACGCGAGCGGGTCGGCGCCCAGGTCGAACAGGCTGGCGTCGGGGTCGAGGCCGGCGATCGCCTCCTGGTCGGACGAGAACGCGAGCAGCGGGTCGCTCGCGCCGCGCGCGGCGATCTGCGCGAGCTCGTCGGCTTCCGTTTCCTTCGGCAGCGGCTTGTACGCGTACTCGATCGCCCAGAAGTCGTAGGGCCCGAGCGTGCGTTCGAAATACGCACCCTGCGTCTCGCCCTTGACGGCAATGTTGATCGGAATGTAATCCATTACCGAGCCCGAGATGCCGTTCTCGCGGGTGAACCCCGGGTCGGACACTTTCGCCAGCGGATACACGGTCGATGCGCGGAAGTTGTGCGCAAGGCCCAGCGTGTGGCCGACTTCGTGCATGACCACGGCCTTCAGCGCCTGCGCCACGAAGGCGTCGGCCTCGGGGCCGGCGGGGTCGATCTCGCCGCGCTCGGCCAGGAGGTCGAGGCCGAACTGCATTTCGGCGAGTGCGTCCGACGCGTACGTGCACAGCATGCCGTCGAGCCCGAGCGATTCCTTGTACGCCTCGAAGGCCGGCCACGCCCGCGGCGCCTGCTCGGCGATGAACGTGCGGTCGCCGCGCGCCCACGACTCCGGGATGGCGACCTGCGCGTTCATGATCTCGCCGGTGCGCGGGTCGATGCGCGACGGGCCGATCGCGAACCCCGCGTCGACCGCCACGAACCAGCGCACGGTCGAGTGGCGCGCGTCGTAGGTGTCGACGGACCCTTCGGCGTCCTGCTGCTTCACGACGATCGCGTCCTTGAAGCCGATCTTCGCGAACGCCGCGTTCCACTCGAGGATGCCCTCGCGCACCGCGGCCCGGTACTTCTCCGGCACCGTGCGGTCGATCCAGAAGACGATCGGCTCCTTCGGCTCCGACAGCTCCGCGGCCGGATCCTTCTTTTCAAGGCGCCAGCGGTTCACGTAGTGCGTCTTCGGCGTGTACTTCGTGTCCGACGAAAAGTTCCAGATCTCGGTCTGGAAGTGGCCGACGCGCGGGTCGGCGCGGCGCGCGGGCATCGGATCGGGCAGCTTCGCGATGTTGTACGTGTACCCGAGGAACAGGCTGCGCGCGTCCGGCAGCGTCGTGAACGGCGGGAAGGGGCTCGCCGTGGCGGCGGCGGACGGCAGCGGCGGCAGCGACGCCTTCGCGTTCGTGTAATGCGCGGACACGACGAACGTCGACTGGTCCGGCGCATTGCGCACGGCCTCGAAGCTCGAGTTGCGCGCGTCGAACGTGTAGTTGCGCATGTGGATGCCGACGGTGAAGCGCTCGCCGACCGGGATGTCGGCGAGCAGCAGCGCGTTGGCGTCGACCAGCACGGTCTTGCGCTCCGGGTGCGGCTGGCTCGCGACCGTCGTCGACCCCAGCAGGCTGTCCGTGAAGCCCTCCTTCACGCCTTGCGCCATGGGGGCGTTGGCGCCGCCGGTGAACATGTGGTTCTTCGCGATCAGCTGGACGACGTTGCCGATGCGCTTCCACTCGACGACCGCGTCGCCCAGCATCATGCCGCCGTAGACGAAGCCCTGGCCGACGCCGCGGCTCAAGTTCGACGTGAACTGATACGGCACGCCGAACTGCTCGGGCGCGAGCTCGATCCAGACGCGCTCGTCCTTCCGCCAGACCCGGAAGAGCCCCTGCGTCTCCTTCGCGTCCTTGATCACGTCGGCGAACGGGCGCGGCTGGCTGGGCGCGGCCGCGGCGGCCGCCGGCGGGGCTGCGGCAGCCGGCGGTGTGCCGGCGGCGGCGGTCGCGGGCCGCGTCCGCGCGGGCGGCGTTGCCGTGGCCTGCTTCGCCGCCGGCGCGGAGGCCGGTGCCGCGTCCGCCGTCGGCGCGGCCGCGGCGCCGGTCGTGTCCGCGGGGACGCTCGCGCACCCGGACAGTACGAGCGCGAGCGCCGCGAGCAGCGGGGCGACGCGGGAGAAGGGGAACGAAGGCGCGTGGTTCATCGGTGACCTCGTGCGACTTGGTCCGGGCGGCACCGCGTGGCGCCGCTCCGGGGAATCAGGTGGGAGCGAGCTCGCCCCGCAACGAATGCGGCAACGCCGCCGTGATCGTCGCGAGCGCATAGGTGCCGATCAGCGCCGCGTCGCCGGCGAGGTTCACGACCCGGTTGTTCTCCGTGCGGGCGGCGAGTTCGCGCGCGTTCTTCGCGGCACGGCCGGTGACGAGCACGCGCTGCCGCGTGCCGACCATCGCCGCGCTGCGCTGCGCGTACTGGGTCTCGAGCCGCGCCTGCAGTTCGGTGAGCCGCCGCTGCCGCACCTCGTGCGGCACGTGGTCGGGAAGCTCGGCCGCCGGCGTGCCCGGGCGCGCGCTGTAGAGGAAGGAAAACGCGCCGTCGAAACCGACGTCGTCGACGAGCTTCATCGTCTGCGCGAAGTCCGCGTCCGTCTCGCCGGGAAAGCCGACGATGAAGTCGGACGACAGCGACAGGTCGGGGCGGCGCGCGCGCAGCCGGCGCACGATCGACTTGTACTCGAGCGTCGTGTAGCCGCGTTTCATCGCCGCGAGCACGCGGTCGGACCCGGACTGCACCGGCAGGTGCAGCTGGCTCACCAGCTTCGGCAGCGTCGCGTAGGCGTCGACGAGCCGCGGCGTCATCTCCTTCGGGTGCGACGTCGTGTAGCGGATGCGCTCGACGCCGGGCACGTCCGACACGTACTCGAGCAGCGTCGCGAAGTCCGCGACCTCGCCCGCGGCTCCCATCGGCCCGCGGTAGGCGTTGACGTTCTGCCCGAGCAGCGTGATCTCCATCACGCCCTGGTCCGCGAGGTCGGCGACTTCGGTCAGCACGTCGTCGAACGGCCGCGAGACCTCCTCTCCGCGCGTGAACGGCACCACGCAGAACGAGCAGTACTTGCTGCAGCCCTCCATGATCGACACGAACGCGGAGGCACCCTCGACGCGCGGCGGCGGCAGGTGGTCGAACTTCTCCACCTCCGGAAAGCTCACGTCGACCTGCGGCCGGCCGGTGGCGCGCCGGCGCGCGACGAGGTCGGGCAGCCGGTGCAGCGTCTGCGGGCCGAACACGACGTCGACGTACGGCGCCCGCTTGACGATCCCCGCACCTTCCTGCGACGCGACGCAGCCGCCCACGCCGATGATGACGTCGGGCCGCTGCGACTTCAACGCGCGCACGCGGCCCAGGTCGTGGAACACGCGCTCCTGCGCCTTCTCGCGCACCGAGCACGTGTTGAACAGGATGACGTCGGCCTCCTCGGGCCGCTCGACGAGCGTCAGGCCTTCCGCCTCGTGCAGCACGTCCGCCATCTTGTCCGAGTCGTACTCGTTCATCTGGCAGCCGAACGTGCGGATGTAGAGCTTCTTCGGCACAGTCGCTTCGGCCCCGGGGCGGCGGGTGAATCCGTGGGGGCCAAGTCGTTGAAAGGGCGCGGATTATAGCAGGCCGGACCGGGGTGGGCGCCGGCGCGTGCCGGGCGGTCCGCACAGCGGTACAATCGGGGCGAGCAGGTGTCCGCCGCGGTTTCTTGCGCGGCGGGTGAAACGGGAATGCGGTGCGGCCCGCCGACGCGATTCGGCGTGCCAATGCCGCGGCTGCCCCCGCAACGGTAAGGCCCTTCGAGGACCGCCCCACATGCCACTGCCGCGCGACTGAACTGCGGCGGGAAGGCGGGCGATCCGCACGGCCGAGCCCGGAGACCGGCCTGCTCCCGGCCGCGCGCGCGGAGCACTGCGCACGGGACCGGCCACTGCGGCGCGGGCGGCGTTGCGCATGGTGAACGGGCGTGACGTCCCCGTGCTGCACGCGCACGGGGCGCCACGCACCGCCTTGCCTGCGTTCATCGGCCTTCGTGTCGCGCTCGTCCGTTTCATTGCCGTGCGGGGAAGCACGGCGCGCGCGGAGCCTTGCCGATGCCCAGCCTCTTCGTCGTCCTCTCGCCGCCCGCGACGCGCCTGCGGCGCGTCTGGGCGCTTGCCGCGACCGCCTTCGCGGCCGCGGCCGCCGCGCAGCCCGCGCCGCGCTCCGCGACGCTCGATCCGGTGGCCGTCACGGCGTCGCGCACCGCGCAGCCGATCGCCGACCTGCTCGCCGACCTGACGGTGATCGGCGCCGACGAAATCCTGCGCAGCGGCGCGCAGAGCCTGCCGCAGCTCCTGCAGCGGCAGCCCGGCGTCGAGGTCACGATCAACGGCGGCGCGGGCTCGACGTCCGGCGCGTTCCTGCGCGGTGCGAACCGCGGCCAGACGCTGGTGCTCATCGACGGGCTGCGCGTCGGGTCGTCGTCGGTCGGCGCGACGTCGCTCGAAGCCATTCCGCTCGACCAGATCGAGCGCATCGAGATCCTGCGCGGACCCGCGTCGAGCCTGTACGGCGCCGACGCGATCGGCGGCGTCATCCAGGTAATCACCAAGCGCGCGGCGGGTACAACCTTCGCCGGCAGCGCGAGCGCCGGCTACGGCACGTGGGACACGAAGAGCGCCTCCGCCGGGCTGCGCGGCGCGCTGGGGCCGCTCGCGTTTTCGCTGCAGGGCGGCGGCACGCGCAGCGCCGGGTTCAACGCCATCGTCGATCCCGGCAACTTCAGCTACGACGGCGACCGCGACGGCTACGCGAGCGAGAACGCGGGACTCAACGCGACGCTGCCGTGGGCCGCCGGGCAGGAGGTCGCGGTCCAGTACTTCCGCAACCGGCTCAACAACCGGTACGACGGCGGCCCGGGGTTCGACGACCGCACGGTGACGACGCTCGAGGCGTGGTCGGTCGCGAGCCGCAACCGCGTGGCCGCGTGGTGGAAGTCGACGGCAACGGTCGGCGAGGGCAGCGACGATTCGGTGTCGCAGACGGCGTACGGCGACTATCCGTACCAGACCACGCAGCGGCAATACACGTGGCAGAACGACTTCACGCTGCCGGCCGGCACGCTGTCGCTGATCGCCGAGCGCCGCGAGGAGCGGCTCGCGACCACTGACGCGTTCGCGGTCACGCAACGGAACACGAATTCGGCGACGGGCGTGTGGCAGATGACGCACGACGCGCTGGCACTGCAGGCGAACCTGCGCCACGACCGGTCGAGCCAGTACGGAGGCGAGACGACGGGCGGCATCGCCGCGGGCTACCGGCTCGCGCCCGCGTGGCGCGTGACGGCGGGCTACAGCACGGGGTTCAAGGCGCCGTCGTTCAACGACCTCTACTACCCGGGGTTTTCGAACCCGGCGCTGCAGCCCGAGACGGCGCGCAACGCCGAGGCCGGCATCTACTGGACGGCGGCGGCCGGCGGCGTGCGGTGGGAGGCGCGCGCGATCGGCTACCGCAACCGGGTCGACGACCTGATCGTGTTCCAGTGCGACGCCGACTACAACTGCCTGCCGCGCAACGTCGACCGTGCGACGCTGTCCGGCGTCACGCTCGGCGTCGACGCGGCGTGGCGCGACACGCGCGTCAAGGGCTCGCTCGACCTGCAGGAGCCGGAGGACGACGCCACCGGCGCGCTGCTGCCGCGGCGCGCGCGGCGGCACGGCGTGCTCACGGTGCTGCAGCAGGCAGGACCCGTGCAGGTCGGTGCCGAGTTCGTCGCGTCGTCGCTTCGTTACGACGACCTCGCGAACACACGGAAGATGGGCGGGTACGGCATCGTCAACGTCACGCTCGACTGGCCGTTCGCGTCCGGCTGGGTGCTGTCCGTGCGCGGCAACAACGTGCTGGACAAGGACTACCAGCTTGCCGCCGACTACGCGACCGGCGGGGCCAACGTGTTCGCGACGATCCGGTGGCAGCCCTGACTCCGCTGCGCATCCTCGCGGGCGTCGCAACGGTCGTCGCGCTCGCGTGCGCGCGGACGGGGCTCGCCGCCGTCGCGGCGATCGACGACGCGGGCAGCGCGGTGACGCTGCCGCGGCCCGCGCAGCGCATCGTGAGCCTCGCGCCGCACGCGACCGAGCTGCTGTTCGCCGCCGGCGCGGGCCACGCGGTCGTCGGCGTCGTCGCGCACAGCGACTGGCCGCCTGCCGCGCGTGCGCTGCCGCGCGTCGGCGACGCGGCGGCGCTCGATCTCGAGCGCATCGTGGCGCTCGCGCCCGAGCTCATCGTCGCGTGGCCGTACACGACGCCGGCGCAGCTTGCGGCGCTGCGCGCGCAGCGGATCGCCGTGTTCGTCAGCGATCCCAAGTCGATCGCCGGGATTGCCGACGACGTCGAGAAGCTCGGCGCGCTCGCGGGCACGAAGGGAACCGCGCAACCAGTCGCTGCGGCGCTGCGCGCGCGGCGCGCCGCACTCGCGGCGCAGTTCGCTGCAGCGCCGCGGGTGTCCGTGTTCTACGAGGTGTGGCACGAGCCGCTCTACACCGTCGGCGGCAGGCACCTCATCTCGGAAGCGATCGCGACGTGCGGCGGCGACAACGTGTTCGCGGCGCTGACGCTGCCGGCGCCGTCGGTGACGGTCGAAGCCGTCGTCGCCGCCCGGCCGGACGTGATCGTCGGCGGTGCCGACGACGGCGGCCGGCCGCCGTGGCTCGACGCGTGGAAGCGCTGGCCCGCGATCCCCGCCGTGCGCGACGGCAACCTGTTCGCCGCGGACGGCAACCTGCTGCACCGGCCGGGCCCGCGTTTCCTCGACGGTGTCGCGGCGCTGTGCGCGGATCTCGATCTGGCGCGGGGGCGGCGGCAGCGGTAGGACAATTGGGAGTCAGAGCCGTAATACCGGCGCCGCGCAACTCCGTGCCGACGGTGCGCTGTCTCCGGCGCCAGTATTGCGGCTCTGGCCAATTTCCCTAGCTGTGAACCGTCAGGGCGTTGTTGCCGTCCGGAACGCACCGCATGCATGCCAACGGTCGTCGTCCCCGCGAAAGCGGGGACCCAGTGTTTTGGGATCGCCTGGCAAACGCGCCAGACAACGACTCTGGGTCCCCGCTTTCGCGGGGACGACGGTTGTCCAGAGATCGTGCCTCCCGGTAACAACGTCCTGAGACTTCACACCTAGCCGGGCAGGAACGCCGATCCGCGCGGGTGCGCGACCTCGACCAGCGCCTGTCCGAACAGCGCCGACAGGCGCGGGGCGGTGAGGAGCTCGCGCGCGGTGCCGGTCGCGGCTGCGCCGCCGGAGAGCAGGATCGCGTGCGTGGCGTGGCGCGCGGCGAGCGTCAGGTCGTGCAGCGCCATGACGACCGCGTGCCGGCCGTCGCGCGCGTGCTGCGCGACGAGTTCCAGCGTGCGCACCTCGTGCGCGACGTCGAGATGGCTCGTCGGCTCGTCCAGCAGCATGACGTCCGGATCCTGCGCGACCAGCATCGCGAGCGCGACGCGGCGCCGCTCGCCGCCGGAGAGGGTCTGCACGTTGCGCGCCGCTGCGTGCTCCATGCCGACGGCGGCGAGCGCCGTGCGCGCCGTCGCGATGTCGCCGGCGCCCTCCGGTCGCCAGCGGGGAACGTGCGGGTGCCGGCCCGCGAGCGCGATCTCGAGCGCCGTCGCCGGAAATGCGTCGAACGTGTCCTGCGGCAGCAGGCCCAGCCGGCGCGCACGCACGCGCGGCGACAGCGACGAGATCGCCTCGCCGCCCAGGGCGATCGTGCCGGGCGCCGGCGCCCGCAGCCCCGCGAGGGTCGCCAGCAGCGTCGTCTTGCCCGCGCCGTTCGGCCCGAGAATCACCCAGCACTCGCCGGCGCGCACGTCGAACGAGAGGCCGTCGCACAGTGTGCGGCCCGGCACGGCGAGCGTGACGTTCCGGCACGCGAGCAGCGGTGCCGTCATGCCGGCGATCGCCGCAGCAGCCAGAGGAACATCGGCACGCCGGCGAGCGCGGTGAGCACGCCGACCGGCAACTGCGCGGGGGCGACGATCGTGCGCGCCAGCGTGTCGGCGAGCACGAGCAGCGTGCCGCCGGCGAGCGCCGACGCGGGCAGCAGCACGCGCTGATCGTTGCCGACGACGAGACGCACCGCGTGCGGGACCACCAGGCCGACGAAGCCGACGCTGCCGGCCACGGTGACCGCGACGGCGGTCGCGGCCGCCGCGAGCGCGTGCAGCGCGAGTCCGACGTTGCGCACCGGCACGCCGAGGGTGGCCGCCGTGACTTCGCCGCGCGCGAGCAGCGTCGCGTCGCGCGCGAGCGGCAGCGCCGCCAGCAGCACCGCGGCGAGCACCCACAGCGCCTGCGTGCCGTGCGTGGCGCCGGACAGATCGCCGATCAGCCAGAACAGCATGCCGCGCACCTGCGCGTCGGGCGCGAGTGCCAGCAGCAGCATGATCAGCGCGCCCCAGCCGGCGGCGACGACGATGCCGGTCAGCAGGAGCCGCGTGGACGACCACGCACCGTCGCTGCGGGCGAGCCCGAACACGACGAACGTCGACAGCGCCGCGCCGGCGAAGGCGGCCGGCGTGACGAAGGCGGCGGCCCCGAGCAGCAGCGCGGCCAGCGCGCCGCACGCGGCGCCGCCGGACAGTCCGAGCACGTACGGGTCCGCCAGCGGATTGCGCAGCAGCACCTGCATCATGCCGCCCGCGACGGCGAGGAGGCCGCCGACGGCGAACGCCGCGAGCGCGCGCGGCAGGCGCAACTCGCGCACGACGGCGGACGCCGGATCGGACGCGTCGCCCGCGAGCGCGCGCCACACGGCGCCGGGTCCGACGTCCACGCTGCCGACGGCGAGCGCGGCGGCGACGACGAGCGCCGCCGCGCACGCGAGCGCCGCGAGGACCGGCCAGGGGGAGGAGCGAAGCACGAGGCGCGCGTTGCGTGGGGTTCGGCGATTATAGGCGGCGCCCGGCGTCCGGTCGTGCCGTCTATAATCGCCCTTTGTCTCCTGCGCTGCGGGCGGGACGGCGAGTGCGATGAACAAGGCCTTCACCCGCGAATCCGACGACACGGACGACGACGCGCCGGAAGGCGCGCCGGCGCTGCCGTCCGGGACGAAGAACTACATGACGCCCGGCGGCTTCGCCGCGCTCAAGGGCGAGCTCGACCTGCTGGTCGGCAAGGAGCGGCCCGAGCTGGTGGCGACGATCGCGTGGGCGGCCGGCAACGGCGACCGCTCCGAGAACGGCGACTACATCTACGGCAAGAAGCGGCTGCGCGAGGTGGACCGGCGGATCCGCTTCCTGATCCGGCGGCTCGACAACGCCGTGGTCGTCGATCCCGCGCAGCGCGCGGGTGCTACGGACGAAGACCGCGTGTACTTCGGTGCGACGGTCGAGGTGGTCGGCACGAACGGCGAGCAGCGGACGGTGAGCATCGTCGGCGTCGACGAAATCGACACCGCCCGCGGCTACATCAGCTGGGTGTCGCCGATGGCGCGCGCGCTGATCAAGGCGCGCGAAGGCGACACGGTGACGCTGCAGACGCCGGCGGGCGCCGAGGAACTCGAGATCGCCGCGGTCCGCTACGTGCCGCTGGCGACCGGCCGATGGACGGACGGCGGGCGCGGTTGACGCGTCGCCCGCGCGCCGCCAAACTGGCAACCCACCCATGCGCCGCGCAGCATCATGGACACCGACCTGGCCCTCCTCGAACAGAAGCTCGCGACGCTGATCGCGCACACGCGGGCGCTGCGCGCGGCGAACGAGTCGCTGCGGCGCGAGCTGGCCGCGGCGGTCGAGCGCAACCGCGAGATGACGATCCGCGTGCAGCAGGCCGGCGCGCGCCTCGACGCGCTGATCGCACGGATGCCGTCGGAGTGAAGGACGTGACGAACAGGAGCCCGCCCGGCGAGCGCACCGTGCAACTCGACGTGCACATCCTCGGCCGTGATTTCAAGGTCGCGTGCAAGGAGCACGAGCGCGCCGAGCTGCAGGAGGCGGTGGCTTTCCTCGACGGCCGCATGCGCGAGATCCGCGAAGCGGGCAAGACCGCGGGTGTCGACCGCATCGCGGTGATGGCGGCGCTCAACATTGCCAACGAGCTGCTGCGCGCGCGCCGCGCGCCGCCGCCCGCACCGTCCGCGCCACCGGTGGCGACCGGCGCGAGCGAAGTTGACGCGGCAGGTGCGCGGCGTAGAATCCAGTCGATGCAGGCCGCGATCGATCAAGTGCTCGCGGGACAGGAAAAGCTGTTCTGATCGCTCGCGTCGCGAGCTGTTGCGGCCCGTCGCAACCTTCAACGTTCCCTGGGGTGTTCGAGCCCGCCAGATACTCTTTGAACCAATGCTCTCGTAGCGAGGTTGCCTTTGCCCCAAGCGAGCCGGTGTGCGCCCCCATGTGGAAGCGCCTGAAGGCTCCGGCAGGCGACCATCCTTGAACCCAGGTTCAAGATGAGGGCGGGCACGGCACATCCGGGGAACACCCACTCAGCAGCGCCTCCCGTTCGCATCGGGTCGGGGAGGATTGCGGCGCGTCTTCTCGACCGGGCGCACGCCGACGTCGGACCCGCGCGGGTACGCACGCGCGGCTTCGGCGCGGCAGCCGCCGGCACGCCGAACCGCGGCGTTGCCTGCCCTTTCGCACGAAAGAAGGCGTCGAGCGCGAGGTCGACCGGCGCCAACTTCGTCGGCCGGCGCTGCAACCGACGAGCATCCGCACGCGGAGAGTGCGAACATTCCCGGCGTTGCCAGTCCCTCGACAGGGCGGGCTCCAGCCGGGGACCGTTTCCGCGCGGTGACGCCGGTCGGGAACGCGGTACGGAGGCGTCACGGCAGCGACGCTGACTGCGGCCGCGGTCACCGCTGACGGAGCGCGGTTCCCTCTGCGCGAGCGCGCGCCTGCCTTGCGGCGGGTGACTCGCGCTCCACGCGAGCGTAGACTTTGCGTCGACTGCCTGGGGCCCGGGCACGGGACCGACCATCGTCGATGGGGGGGGCGGCATCATGAACAGATCGATCTCGCTCTGTGTGTCGGCAATCGGCCTCGCGGCCATCGCCGGCGGCGCGCTGGCTGCTCCGGTCCGGATCAATTTCGACACCAACGCCAATGGCGGTGCGGTGCCGAACGGCGCCATCGTCGATGCGCTCTACGCGACGCTGGGCGTCACGTTCTCCCGCGAAGGCGCCGCCTGCGCCAGCACCGGCACGAATGTCTATGCCAGCGCCGATCAGCCGGCAGGCTTCGGGTCGGCGCCCAACGTCGTCACGACCTGCCCGCCGCCGGCGGCGTCCGACATCAACAACGCGGATTACGGGGTGATCCGCGTGGTGCTCGCCCGCAATGCCACGCAGGTGTGCATCGACATGCGACCCGACGGGGCTACGCACTTCGGCACGCTGCGCGTCTTCGACGCCGGCGACAGCCTCGTAGCGACGGCCTCGTCCTCGCCCGGCGTCACGCAGCAGGTCTGTGCGTCGGGCCTCGGCATCCGCGGCGCACGCATCGCCGGGGGTTCGTCGTCGGCGTTCGCACGCTTCGACAACCTCGTCGTGCACTTCGGGGGAGGTCCGGCCACGCAGAGCTACTACGACGGATTCATCGCCTTCGCCGCGCCCACGTGCTCGAGCGCCAGCGGCGGCTCGATCGGCACCGGCTTGCGTACCGCGATCTGGAAGACGCCCGGCGGCGGCGCCACCAGCACCCGCGTCGACGCCGTGAACGGGGTCGTGGTGGCCGGTCCGACCGACTACGCGGCGGCGGCGGGTTCGGGCATCCAGGACTTCGCGGCGTTCGGGGCCGCAGGCCTCGGACCGTACCCGTTCACCTATACGATCCAGATCGCCACATCCGTCGGCGGCGCGGTCCTGAGCGTGTCCACGGCCGCGGTTCACTGTGTCGCCGACGGCGCGGCGGGGACGTCGTTCTGGGTGGGTGTCGCGCCTCCCGCGCTGGAAAATCCGCAGCCCGCGAGCTACCAGAGCGGCGTCGGCGTCACGTCAGGGTGGTCGTGCGTGGGGCCATTCGTCGACGTGTCGTTCGACGGCGCGGCCAGGCTTCGCGTCCCGTATGGTTCCGGACGTGCCGACACCGCGCCCGTCTGCGGATCGTGGAACACGGCGACGGGGTTCGGTCTCCTGAACAACCTGAACCTGCTGGGCACCGGAGCGCACAGCGCGCAGCTTTTTGTCAACGGCCAGGCCTTGGCGCCCCGGTGAGCTTCCGCGTCACCGCGCCCGCGGGCGAGTTCCTCGTCGGCGCGAGCAAGTCCACGACGGCGACGGACTTCCCGACGCCAGGACGCACCACGACACTGATCTGGCAGCAGTCGCAGCAGAATTTCGCGATCGAGTCGGTCGTGCCCTGAGCGAGCGCCGCCCGCGGCCGCGACGCGGGTCGCAGGCGCCGCCGCCCACCGTGTCGCGGCGGACCAACGCCGCGCACGGACGCGGTCGAAGGCGGCGCGGTCCGGGTCGCCGGTGCATACCGCCGGTGTGACCGCGCCCCTCCCCGGCGGAGCCGCGAGGCAAACCGCGCAGTTCTCGACGCGGGTGCGCGGCGGTGGACGCCTGCTGCCTGCCGCGCGGCCCCGCGGTCAGGACAGGCTCCCGCCGATCTCGCCGCCGTCGTTGCGGGTGATGACGATCGTCGCCGAGCGCGGTCGCGCCGCGCCGCCGGCGGGCCAGTTGCTGAGATAGTTGCCCGCGGCGAAGTTCGCCGCCGACGTCCCCTCGCCCGGATGCTGGATGTTGACGAAGATCGCCTTGCGGTCCGGGGTCTCCACGATTCCGGTGATTTCGCAGTCCTTCGGCCCGACCAGGAATCGGCGAAGCTTCGCGTCCCCCAACGGCGCGCCGACGTACGTGTCGACCGTTTTCGTCGCGGCGCCGTCGATGTTCACGATCGACTTCCTGGTGCCGTCGCCCACGCTCCCGGGCACGGCGGCGAGCAGCATGCAGTTCGTGACGTCGGCGTACGCGCCGTCGTCGGTCTGGATCCACAGGATGCCGCTGCCGCCGAACCACAACCCGTCCGGGCTCGAGAAGTCGTTGCTGGCGGTGAGCCCGGAGACGTTCACGTTCGCGGGGTCGGCCGTGGAGCGCGCGCCGAACAGGAAGATGTCCCACTTGAACGACGTGGCGGCGGCGTTGCCGCCGTCCTCGGCCCACCGGATGATGTGGCCGTTGGGGTTGCCGCGCTGTGCCGTGCCCGCCGTGGTCAGGTCGTTGTAGAAGCGCGGGTTCGGCGCGTCGGTCGAGGCGAGCGTGCGCTGCGTCGCGCTGTTGTTGGTGAGGGTCATGTAGACCTCGCCGTTCTTCGGGTTCACCGCGCCCCACTCGGGCCGGTCCATCCGGGTCGCGCCGGCGGCGTCGGCGGCCAGGCGCGAGTTGAGCGCCACGTCGGCCTGGTCCGTGAACGGGTACGCGGCGTTGGCGCCGGTGATGCCGTTGGCGCCGAAGCGCAACTCCAGCCAGGCGCCGGTGCCGTCGGCGTTGAACTTCGCGACGTAGAGCCTGCCGCTGTCCAGGTACTTGTCGCCGGCGGCGAGGCCCTTGCCGGCGTCGGCCGGGTCCCAGTTGGCGGTGGACACGAACTTGTAGATGTACTCGTTGCGCGAGTCGTCGCCGCTGTAGAACACGAGCGGCCGGCCGGGCACCACCGGTCCGGGCCACGCTCCTTCGTGGGCGAAGCGCCCCATCGCCGTGCGCTTCTTCGGCGCGGAAGCGGGCGCGAACGGGTCGATCTCGACGACCCAGCCGTAGGTATTGGCGACGTTGCGGAAGTCGTCGCTGCCGTCGGACGAGGTGCCCAGCTTCTCGGCGTTCCACCGGGCGAACGTCGTGTCGGCGGGATCGGTCGCGACCGCCGTGGCCCACAGCTCGCGGCCATTGCCGGCGATGCCGTAGCGGCTCATCGACGTCAGCTCCCTGGCCGTGCGCCGCGGATTGTCGGCGGCGGTGACACGGCGGAAGTAGCCGGCCCAGTTCTCCTCGCACGTGAGATACGTGCCCCATGGCGTGTAGCCGTGCGCACAATTGTTCACGGTGCCGCGCGTGCGCGAGCCGTCCGGCGAGAACTTCGTGATCATCGCGGGCGCCTGCGCGAGCGGCCCCGAGAGGATCATCTCCGTATTGGTCGTGATGCGGCGGTTGTACGTCGAGGCCCGGCTGTAGGCGACCGTGCTGCCGGCCTTGGTCACCTCGACGATGCTGACGCCGTGAGCGTTGAGCTCCTTCACCACCTCGTCGTTCACGGTACGCGCGCCGCCCGCGATCGTCGGCCCCTTCGCGTGCAGGAACAGCGGCGTGATCGCCTCGTGGTTCATCACGAGCAGGCCGCGGTCGCTCGCCGCGGGACTCCAGGCGCCGTTCGAGCCCATGCCGAAGTAGTGGATGGCGTCGTGGTGGTCGCCCGCGCGGGACGCGAACGACGCACCCGGCTCGGACCCGTCGTTCGCATAGTCGGCGACGCCGGCGGCGATCGGATCGCCCAAGCGGAACAGCACGCTTGCCGTGTAGCCGGACGGCACGACGACGGTGTCGGCGAGGCTCTTCGCGACGGCCGTGAAGTCGAGCTTCAGTTGCGGCGCGGGCGCCGCCGCAGGCGTGTAGCTGTCGTCGCCGCAGCCGGCGAGGCTGGTGCCGAAGAAGCTGCCGGCCGCGAGGCCGAACGTGCCTTTGAGCAGCGTGCGCCGGTTCATGCGCGCACCGAGCACGCTCGCGAACGAGGGGTTCGGGGAAGGGTTGTTGTCCTGGTCGTCGTCGAAGGCGGCAGGGGTGGCGCGGGAATCGATCGTCATGGAAATGTGCCTGGAGGGAAAGTGGACCGCGTTCGGAGGGGCGCGGCCGGACTACACTACGGGCGACACTTTGCAGTCCGGTGACGGAATTGTTGCGGTTGTGCCGGCCCCGCGCGGGCGGCCGAGGCGACACCTTCCCACCGGACACTGACGCGGCAGGCACCCGGATGCGCTACTGGCTGATGAAGTCCGAACCGGACGAGTTCTCGATCGACGACCTCGTCCGCGCGAAGGGGCGGACCACGCCCTGGTTCGGCGTGCGCAACTACCAGGCGCGCAACTACATGCGCGACATGAAGGTTGGCGAGCGCGCGTTCTTCTATCACTCGAGCTGCCCCGAGCCCGGCATCGCCGGCATCGTCGAGGTGTCGCGGTTCGCGTATCCGGACGCGACACAGTTCGACCCGAAGAGCGACTACTACGACGCGAAGGCGACGCGCGATGCCCCGCGCTGGGACCACGTCGACGTACGCCTCGTCGAGAAGACGCGGCTCGTATCGCTGCCCGAGCTGCGCGGAGAGCCGGCGCTCGCGGACATGGTGATCCTGCGCCGTGGCAACCGACTGTCGATCACGCCGGTGAGCGGCGACGAGTGGAAGGCGATCGTCAGGCTGGCCGCACGCATGCCGCCGTCCGCGTGACCGGCGCCGCCACGCGCGCATGAGCTTCGCGCTGCTGCCGATCTACCTCGCGGTCGGCGCGTTCGTCGGCTTCCTCGCGGGCCTCCTCGGCATCGGCGGCGGCTTCACGATCGTGCCGGTGCTGGTGGAGGTGTTCTCGCACGAGGGCTTCGCGTCCGAGCACATCGTCCCGATGGCGATTGGCACGTCCGCCGCCACCATCATCTTCACCGCGTTGTCGTCGGCGCGCGCGCACCACGCCCAAGGTGCGGTGAACTGGCCGATCGTGCGCGCGATGGCGCCGGGGCTCGTCGCCGGCTCGCTGCTCGGCCCGCAGATCGCGAGCGCGCTGCCGGCGCCGGTCATGGCCGGGCTGTTCGGCGCGTTCATCTGGTTCGGTGCCGCGCGGATGCTGCGCAACCGCCCGCCGGTCGCGTCGCGGCAGTTGCCCGGCTGGGCGGGCATGTCCGCGATGGGCGCGCTGATCGGCACGGTCTCGGGCATGGTCGGCATCGGCGGCGCGTTCATCTCGGTGCCGTTCATGACCCGGTGCAACGTTCGCATGCAGACGGCGGTCGCGACGTCGGCCGCGCTCGGCATGCCCATCGCCGTCGCGGCCACGATCGGCTTCATGCTCGCCGGCATGCGCAAGGCCGGGCTGCCGCCGTACTCGATCGGCTACGTGTACCTGCCGGCGCTCGCCGCGATCGTCGTCACCAGCATGCTGCTGGCGCCGGTCGGCGCGCGGCTCGCGCACACGTGGCCGGTCGCGCGGCTGCGCTACGCGTTCGCGACGATGCTGTTCGTGCTGGGTGCGTACATGTGGTGGAAGGCCCTCCACCTCTGACCATGTTCCGTGTCATCCCGACCGCAGGGAGGGATCTGCTGTCATGACATGACGTTCCGATGCGACGATTGCAGCGAGTCGACCCAACAGCAGATCCCTCCCTGCGGTCGGGATGACACATCGGGAGAGGGGATGACACATCGGGAGAGGGGATGACACATCGGGAGAGGGGATGACACATCGGGAGAGGGGATGACGCATCGGGAGAGGGGATGACGCGTCGGGAGAGGGGATGACGCGTCGGGAGAGCCCCGTCAGGCGGGCGAAGCGGAAGCGTCGTAGCCGAAGCGCTCGGCCGGCGTGCCGCCCGCCGTCACCCTCACCGCGCAGTACTTGAACTCCGGGATCTTGCCGAACGGGTCGAGCGCGGGATTGGTCAGCATGTTCGCCGCCGCCTCGTAGTAGCAGAACGGGATGAACAGCGCGCCGCGCGGCGTGCCGGCGTCGGCGCGAGCGAAGAGCGTCACCGAGCCGCGGCGCGACGCGACCGTGACGGTCCCGCCGGGCGCGACGCCCAGCGCCGCGAGGTCGTCCGGATGGAACGAGCCCACCGGACCCGGCTCGATCGCGTCGAGTACCTCCGTCCGCCGCGTCATGCTGCCGGTGTGCCAGTGCTCGAGCTGGCGCCCGGTGATCAGCACGTATGGGTATTCGGGATCGGGCTGCTCGGCCGCGCGGATCAGCTGCGCCGGAACGAGGCGTGCGCGGCCGTCGGCGGTCGGGAAGCGCTCTCTGAACACGACGCGCTCGCCCGGGTCGCCCTCGCGCTCGCACGGGTACGTCACCGCGTGGTCGCGCTCCAGCCGCTCCCACGTGATGCCGGCGATCGACGGCATCGCCTGCCGCATCTCGGCGAACACGTCGCGCGGGTGCGCGTAGTTCCACGGCAGGCCGAGCCGCCGGCCCATGTCGACGATGATCGCGAGGTCCTGCCGCGCCTCGCCCGGCGGCGAGAGCGCCTGCCGCCCGAGCTGCACCGTGCGGTCGGTATTGGTGAACGTCCCGGTCTTCTCGGGAAACGCGGAAGCCGGCAGCACGACGTCGGCGAGGTACGCGGTCTCCGTGAGGAAGATGTCCTGCACGACCAGCATCTCGAGCTTTGCCAGCGCTGCCCGCGCGTGATGGACATCCGGGTCGGACATCGCCGGGTTCTCGCCCATCACGTACATGCCGCGGATCTCGCCGGCGTGGACGGCGTTCATGATCTCGACCACCGTGAGCCCGGGCTTCGCATCGAGGTCGGCGCGCCAC
Source organism: Betaproteobacteria bacterium (assembly GCA_016716425.1). Classification (GTDB taxonomy): domain Bacteria; phylum Pseudomonadota; class Gammaproteobacteria; order Burkholderiales; family Casimicrobiaceae; genus VBCG01. Next base: position 119,353 of record JADJWJ010000006.1, on the reverse strand, counting down.
AATTCACCGAACTTCGCGTGGGCGGCCGCGTTGTCGACGCGCTGGTAATCCGGGAACACCATCGGGATGAGGCCTGCGTCCGAGGCGCCCTGCACGTTGTTCTGGCCGCGCAGCGGGTGCAGCCCGGTGCCCGGGCGGCCGACCTGTCCGGTCAGCATCGTGAGCGCGATCAGGCAGCGCGCGTTGTCGGTGCCGTGCACGTGCTGCGAGATGCCCATGCCCCACAGGATCATCGCTGCGCGCGACGTCGCGAACATCCGCGCGACCGTGCGGATGGTCTGCGCCGGGATGCCGCAGACCGGCGCCATCGCTTCCGGGCTGAATGCCGCGACGTTGCGCGCGAGCTCGTCGTAGCCGCTCGTGCGGTCGGCGACGAAGCCCTTCGCGACCAGCCCCTCCTCGACGATCGTGTGCATCATCGCGTTGAGCAGCGCGACGTCGGTGTCCGGCTTGAACTGCAGATAGTGCGTCGCGTGCCGTGCGAGCTCGGAGCGCCGCGGGTCGGCGAGGATAAGCCGCGTGCCGGCCTTCACCGCGTTCTTGATCCACGTCGCCGCCACCGGGTGGTTGACGACCGGGTTGGCGCCGATCAGCAGCACGACATCGGCCTGCGTGACGTCCATCACCGGGTTGGACACGGCGCCCGAGCCGATGCCTTCGAGCAGCGCCGCCACGCTCGACGCGTGGCACAGCCGCGTGCAGTGGTCGACGTTGTTGGAGCCGAAGCCCGTGCGGACGAGCTTCTGGAACAGGTACGCCTCCTCGTTGGAGCCCTTCGCCGAGCCGAAGCCGGCGAGCGCCTGCGGCCCGCGCACGTCGCGTATGCGCCTGAACGTCCCCGCCGCGAGCGCCATCGCCTCGTCCCACGTCGCCTCGCGGAACACGGACAGCGGGTCGGCCGGGTTCATCGTGAAACCGGCGGTCTTCGGCGCGCCTTCGCGCCGGATCAGCGGCCGGGTGAGCCGCTGCGAGTGCGCAACGTAGTCGAAGCCGAAGCGGCCCTTCACGCACAGCCGCTCGTGGTTCGCCGGGCCGTCGCGCCCCTCGACGCGCACGATGGCGTTGCCGTGCACGTGATAGGTGAGCTGGCAGCCCACACCGCAGTACGGGCACACGGAGGCGACCTGCCGGTCGACCGGCTTCAGGTACGCGTCGTTCGCCGGTGCGAGCGCACCGGTCGGGCACGCCTGCACGCACTCGCCGCACGCGACGCACGTCGAGTCGCCCATGGGGTCGTCGAGGTCGAACACGATCGCGGAGCGCGCGCCGCGGTACGCGTAGCCGATGACGTCGTTGACCTGCGCCTCGCGGCAGGCACGCACGCAGCGCGTGCACTGGATGCAGGCGTCGAGGTTGACCGCCATCGCCGGGTGCGAGAGGTCGGCCTCCGGCTGTTCGCGCGCGGCGAAGCGCGCCTTGCCGATGCCGAGTTCGCGGCGCCAGTGCTCCAGTTCCGAATCGGGCTTGTAAACGCGGTCCGGCACGTCGGCGACGAGCATCTCGACGACCGTCTTCTGCGCGTGCACGGCGCGCGCGCTGTCGGTCCGCACCTCCATCCCCGCCGTGGGCGCGCGGCAGCACGACGGCGCCAGCACGCGTTCGCCCTCGATCTCGACCATGCACGAGCGGCAGTTGCCGTCGGGCCGCAGGCCGGGCTTGTAGCACAGGCGCGGGATCGGTACGCCCAGCCGGTCCGCGACTTCGATCAGCGTTTCGCCCGGGCGCGCGGCGACGTCGCGGCCGTTCAGGCGAAAGGCGATCGACTCCTGCGCCATATCCGGTTCGCGCGGTGCGTTCATCGGGGAGTCACTCGACTTCGTGCGGGAAGTACTTCACGACACACGCGATCGGATTGGGCGCCGCCTGCCCCAGTCCGCAGATCGACGCATCGGCCATCGCCTGCGACAGGTCGGCAAGCAACGGCCGGTCCCAGTGCGGCGCACGCATCAGCGCCACGGCTTTCTGCGTGCCCACGCGGCACGGCGTGCACTGGCCGCACGACTCGTCGGCGAAGAACTCCATCATGTTCTGCGCCGCGTCGCGCGCGCGGTCGTGCTGCGACAGCACGATCACCGCCGCCGAGCCGATGAAGCAGCCGTGCGGCTGCAATGTGTCGAAGTCGAGCGGCACGTCGGCGAGCGATGCGGGCAGGATGCCGCCGGAGGCGCCGCCCGGCAGGTACGCGTACAGCTCGTGGCCGTCCTGCATTCCGCCGCAGAACTCGGCCACCAGCTCGCGCAGCGTGACGCCGGCCGGCGCGACGTGGACGCCCGGCTTCTTCACGCGACCGGACACGGAGAACGAGCGCAGGCCCTTGCGGCCGTGGCGCCCCTGGCCGGCAAACCATTCGGCGCCCTTTTCCAGGATGTCGCGGACCCAGTACAGCGTCTCCAGGTTGTGCTCGAGCGTCGGCCGCCCGAACAGCCCGACCTGCGCGACGTACGGCGGGCGCAGGCGCGGCATGCCGCGCTTGCCCTCGATCGATTCGATCATCGCGGACTCTTCGCCGCAGATGTACGCGCCTGCGCCGCGGCGCAGGTGGACGCGCGGCAGTGCGCACGGCGGGTCGGCCGCGAGCGCGGCGATCTCGCGCGTGAGCAGCGCGCGGCACGCCGCATACTCGTCGCGCAGGTAGACGTAGACGTCGTCGGCCCCCACCGCCCACGCGGCGATCAGCATGCCCTCGAGGAAGCGGTGCGGGTCGCGTTCGAGGTAATGGCGGTCCTTGTACGTGCCGGGCTCGCCCTCGTCGATGTTGATCGCGACCAGCCGCGGCGCGGGTTCCGCGCGCACGATCTTCCACTTGCGTCCGGTCGGGAAGCCCGCGCCGCCCAGGCCCCGCAGCGCCGAGTGCTCGAGCTGCGCGATCACCGCGTCGACGGCGCGCGCGCCGCCGACGCACTCGCGCAACAGCCGATAACCGCCGCCGGCGACGTATTCCGCGTAGCCGATGCACGACGGGAGCGGCGCCTCGGTTCGCTTCGCCGCGATCGCGTCGGCGACCTTGGCCGCCGTCGCGCGGTCGACCGGATGGCGGCCGACGACGGCCGCCGGCGCGTGCTCGCAGCGCCCGATGCACGGCGCCGGCAGCACGCGCACGCCCGCCGCACGCAGCGCCTCGACCTCGGAGAGCAGCGCGTCGCCGCCGGCGAGCTTGCACGACAGCGTCGCGCACACACGCACGGTCAGCGCCGGCGGTGCGGCCTCGCCCTCCTTCACGACGTCGAAGTGGTGGTAGAACGTGGCGACCTCGTAGACCTCGGTCATCGCGAGCCGCATCTCGGCCGCGAGCGCGGCGAGGTGCGCCGCCGACAGATGGCCGTGGCGGTCCTGGATGCGGTGGAGGAACTCGATCAGCAGGTCGCGCCGGCGCGGCGCGCCGCCCAGCAGCGCCGCGATTTCCTGGGCCGCCGCCGGGTCCACCGCGCGGCCCTTCGGCTGCGCGCGCGGGCCGCGGCGCGACAGCGCCGAAGTGTCGATGCGGGCAGTTTCGTTCATCCCTTCAGTCGAGGAAGTCGCAGTGCTTGTCGACGTGCGCGGCGAGGTCGAGCGAATGCTGGCGGACCAGCCGCTCGGCCGCCTCGGTGTCGCGCCGCTCCAGCGCCTCGATGATCCGCATGTGGTCGACGATCGAGCGCGCTGCGCGGTCGCTCTGCGAGATCGTCATCTTCCGGATCGCGCGCACGTGGATGAACAGGTTGTCGATCATGCGTTCCATCAGCCCCGAGCCGGACAGCCGGATGATCGCCTGGTGGAACGCGATGTTGGCGTCCGAGTACTCGTCGATGTGCTCGGCGGGCGTCGACGTGCGGAACTCGTCGAACATCCGGCGCAGCGCGGCGATGTCCGCGTCCGACGCGTTGAGCGTGGCGAGCCGTGCCGCCATGCTCTCGAGCGCCGCCCAGATCTCGATCATCTCGATGATCTGCTTCTTCGTCTTGCGGACGATGAAGATGCCGCGGCGCGGCTCGGTGCGCAGGAAGCCTTCCTGCTCGAGCAGCGTCATCGCCTCGCGGATCGGCGTGCGCGACACGCCGAGCGCGGCGGAGAGCTGCTTCTCGTCGAGCCGGATCTCGTCCGGATGCGCGTAGATGTCCGCCTCGGTGATCATCTGCTTCAGCGCCGCGTACGCCTGGTCGCGCAGGCTGGCCGAAGCGTTGATCGGCGTCAGCGGCGGCAGCACGGACGATTGCTCGGAGAGGTCCATCGGACGGGCGGCCGGCGTCTGGCGTGGGGTCGGGCGCGGGGTGGGGCGATCAGCCCGCGCGCTGGCTGTGTGCGGCGCAGCACGCGTGGTCGACATCGCCGCCCCGCAACGCGGATGGCGCCGCGCGGCCGAGCGAAATTGCATGCGTGTCGCAGTGCCGCATAGGCGTTTCGGTGTCTGGAAACCGTGTTGACTTTTGCTGATATACCACATACGTTACGCCGAATATCAAGAGAAGCCAACACGGCTTCGTCGAATTCTTGCGGAGGAGATGCAGGCGTCCGGGACCCCGTGGACGCCCGCGTTGCGGAAGGCGCCGCACGGCCGCGTTGCATGTCCGGCCCCGGCGAGACGTGTCCGCGGCGCCGCCGTCCCTTCCGGCACCGCGGCCCCGATCGGAGGATCCAGATGAACGACGTCGTCACGCAATCCGCGAAGCCCGCGGCCGCCGCAGGCGGGCAGCCCGATCACCCGGCGCAGGAAACCGACGGCTTCCAGCTCGTCATCGACGCGCTCAAGCTGAACGGCATCGACACGATCTTCGGCCTGCCCGGCATCCCGATCACCGACCTCACGCGCCGGCTGCAGGCCAACGGCCTGCGCGTGATCGCGTTCCGCCACGAGCAGAACGCCGGGTACGCAGCATCGATCGCCGGCTTCATGACGGGCAAGCCGGGCATCTGCCTCACGGTGTCCGCGCCCGGCTTCCTCAACGGGCTCACCGCGCTCGCGCACGCGACGACCAACTGCTTCCCGATGATCCTCGTTTCCGGTTCCTCCGAGCGCGAGGTCGTCGACCTGCAGCAGGGCGACTACGAGGAGATGGACCAGCTCGCCATCGCCAGGCCGCACGCGAAGGCGGCGTTCCGCGTGCTGCACGCGGAGGACATCGGCGTGGGCGTGGCGCGGGCGATCCGCGCCGCGGTATCGGGCCGTCCGGGCGGCGTCTACCTCGACCTGCCGGCGAAGCTTTTCCCGCAGTCGATCGACGCCGAAGCCGGGAAGAACTCGCTGATCAAGGTCGTCGACCCGGCGCCGCGCCAGATCCCGGCGGCGGACGCCGTCCAGCGCGCGCTCGACCTCGTCAGAAGTGCAAAGCGCCCACTGATCATCCTCGGCAAGGGCGCCGCCTACGCGCGGGCGGACGCGGACATCCGCGCGCTCGTGGAGAAGACCGGCATCCCGTACCTGTCGATGGCGATGGCCAAGGGCCTGCTGCCCGACACCCACGAGCAGTCGGCCGCGGCCGCCCGCTCGTACGTGCTGCCCGAGGCCGACGTCGTCGTGCTGATCGGCGCGCGTCTCAACTGGCTGCTGTCGCACGGCAAGGGCAAGACGTGGGGCGGCGCGTCGGCGAAGGCGTGGGGCGGCCAGAAATTCGTCCAGATCGACATCTCGCCGCAGGAGGCGGACAGCAACGTGCGCATCGACGCGCCGGTCGTCGGCGACATCGGCTCGTGCGTGGCGGCGATGCTCGCGGCGATGGGTCCGAGCTGGCCGCAACCGCCCGCCGAGTGGCTCGATGCCATCGCCGAGCGCAGGACGAAGAACGTCGCGAAGATGGCGGAGTCGCTGGCGAAAGACCCGTCGCCGATGAACTACCACAGCGCGCTCAACGTCGTGCGCGACATCGTGAAGGCCAACCCGGACGCGTTCCTCGTCAACGAGGGCGCCAACGCGCTCGACTTCACGCGCAGCATCGTCGACATGTACCAGCCGCGCAAGCGGCTCGACGTCGGCACGTGGGGCGTCATGGGCATCGGCATGGGCTACGCGGTCGCGGCGGCCGTGGTCGGCGGCGGGCAGGTGATTGCGGTCGAGGGCGACAGCGCGTTCGGCTTCTCCGGCATGGAGGTGGAGACGATCTGCCGCTACAACCTGCCGGTGTGCGTCGTGATCCTCAACAATAACGGCGTCTACCGTGGCGACGAGAAGAACCCGACCGGCGGGGCCGATCCGTCGCCGCTCGTATTCGTCAAGGGCGCGCGCTACGAGAAGCTGATGGAGGCCTTCGGCGGCGTGGGCGTGCTGGCGGCCACGCCGGCCGAACTGCGCGCCGCGATGGAAGAGGCGATCCGCTCGGGCAGGCCGACGCTGATCAACGCAGTCATCGACGAGCGCGCGGGCACGGAGAGCGGCCGCATCACGAGCCTCAATCCTTCCGCGAAGAAGAAGGCGTGACGGCTGTCCGCGATTGGCGCAGCGCGTTCGAATCGACGGCATTGCATAGGGGAATCTGATGGGCAAGGCATTGGACGGTGTGCGCATCCTGGACTTCACGCACGTGCAGTCGGGGCCGACCTGCACGCAGCTCTTGGCATGGTTCGGCGCCGACGTGATCAAGGTCGAGCGTGCGGGCGAGGGGGACATCACGCGCGGGCAGCTGCGCGACATCCCGGACGTGGACAGCCTCTACTTCACGATGCTGAACCACAACAAGCGGTCGATCACCGTCGACGCGAAGAACCCGAAGGGCAAGGCGATCCTGGAGTCGCTGGTGAAGCACTGCGACGTGCTGGTCGAGAACTTCGCGCCGGGCGCGCTCGACCGCATGGGACTCACGTGGGAGCACATCCAGCAGTTGAACCCGCGGATGATCGTCGCGTCGGTCAAGGGCTTCGGGCCCGGACCGTACGAGGACTGCAAGGTCTACGAGAACGTCGCGCAGTGTGCGGGCGGCTCGGCCTCGACGACCGGTTTCGACGACGGCCCGCCTCTGGTCACCGGCGCGCAGATCGGCGACTCGGGCACGGGCCTGCACCTGGCGCTCGGCATCGTCTGCGCGCTCTACCAGCGCAACACGACCGGCCGCGGTCAGCGCGTGCTGGCGGCGATGCAGGACGGCGTGCTCAACCTGTGCCGGGTGAAGCTGCGCGACCAGCAGCGCCTCGACCGCACCGGCGTCATGCACGAATACCCGCAGTATCCGAACGGCACGTTCGGCGAGGCGGTGCCGCGCGCGGGCAACGCGTCCGGCGGCGGCCAGCCGGGGTGGATCCTCAAGTGCAAGGGCTGGGAGACCGATCCCAACGCGTACATCTACTTCATCACGCAGGCGCCGGTCTGGAAGGACATCTGCGAGGTGATCGGCCGGCCGGAGTGGCTGACCGATCCGCGCTACGCGACGCCGAAGGGACGGCTGCCGCACCTGATGGAGATCTTCGGCGAGATCGAGAAGTGGACGATGACCAAGACCAAGTTCGAGGCGATGGACATCCTCAACAAGCACGACATCCCGTGCGGCCCGATCCTGTCGATGAAGGAGATCGCCGAGGAGCCGTCGCTGCGCAAGACGGGCACCGTCGTCGAGGTCGACCACCCGACGCGCGGCAAGTACCTGACCGTCGGCAACCCGATCAAGATGTCCGACAGCCCGACCGAAGTGGTTCGCTCGCCGCTGCTGGGCGAGCACACCGACGAGGTGCTGGCCGAGCTGGGCTACGGCCGTGACGACATCGCGGCGCTGCGCGCCGAAAAAGTCATCTGACTCGCTCCGCATACGACCGAACGACGAGGCACCCATGGCGAACGACAAGAAGGCGGTCCGCAAGATCATCGACGGCGTGAAGGCTGCGGGGCGCACGTCGCTGACCGCGCCGGAAGGCAAGCAGGTGTGCGACGCGTACGGCATCCCGGTGCCGAAGGAAGGCGTGGCGACCACCGCGGCGGCGGCGGCGAAGCTCGCGTCCGGCATGGGCTATCCGGTGGTGCTCAAGGTCGTGTCGCCGGACATCCTGCACAAGACGGAGGCGGGCGGCGTGCTCGTGGGCGTGAAGAGCGCTGCGGACGTGAAAGCCGGGTTCGCGAAGATCCTCGCGAACGCGAAGAAATACGACCGGAAGGCGCAGATCCTCGGCGTGCAGGTCCAGCAGATGGTCGGGGGCGGGCAGGAAGTGATCATCGGCGCCGTCACCGACCCCTCGTTCGGCAAGCTGGTGGCCTTCGGCCTGGGCGGCGTGCTGGTCGAGGTCATGAAGGACGTCACGTTCCGGCTGGCGCCGGCGACGAAGGACGACGCGCTGTCGATGCTCGACGGCATCCAGGCGGCCGAGATGCTGAAGGGCGTGCGCGGCTCGGATCCCGTCAACCGCAACGCGCTCGCGAGCGTCATCCGCAGCGTGTCGCAGCTCGTGTCGGACTTCCCCGAGATCGTCGAGATGGATCTGAATCCGGTGTTCGCGTCCAAGGCCGGTGCGATCGCCGCCGACGTGCGGATCGTGCTCGACTTCGACCAGCCGCCGGCGCGCTACCGGCCGAAGCACGACGACATCGTCCGCGACATGAACCGCATCATGAAGCCCGATTCGGTCGCCGTGATCGGCGCCTCCATTGAGCCCGGCAAGATCGGCAACTCGGTGATGAAGAACCTGATCAACGGCGGGTACCAGGGGAAGATCTACCCGATCAACCCGTCCGCCGACGAGATCATGGGCATGAAGGCGTACAAGAGCGTGAAGGACGTGCCAGGGACGATCGACGTCGCCGTGTTCGCGATTCCCGCCAAGTTCGTCGCGGCGGCGCTCGTCGAGTGCGGCGAGAAGAAGATTCCCGGCGCCGTGCTGATCCCGTCCGGCTTCGCGGAGACCGGCAACCACGAGGGACAGAAGGAGATCCAGGAAATCGGCCGCAAGTACGGCGTGCGGCTGATGGGCCCCAACATCTACGGGTTCTACTACACGTGGAAGAACCTGTGCGCGACGTTCTGCACCGCGTACGACGTCAAGGGCCACGCGGCGCTGTCGTCGCAGTCGGGCGGCATCGGCATGGCGATCATCGGCTTCTCGCGCTCGGCGAAGATGGGCGTGTCGGCGATCGTGGGCCTCGGCAACAAGTCGGACATCGACGAGGACGACCTGCTCACGTTCTTCGAGCAGGACGACAACACGACGATCATCGCGCAGCACTGCGAGGACCTGAAGGACGGCCGTGCGTTCGCCGAGGTCGCGAAGCGCGTGTCGAAGAAGAAGCCGGTCGTCATGCTGAAGGCGGGCCGCACCAGCATGGGCGCGCGCGCCGCCAGCTCGCACACCGGCGCGCTCGCCGGCAACGACAGGATCTACGACGACGTGCTGCGGCAGGCGGGCGTGATCCGCGCGAAGGCGCTGCGGGAGCTGCTCGAGTACGCACGGGCGATCCCGATCCTGCCCACGCCCAGGGGCGAGAACGTCGTCATCATCACCGGCGCGGGCGGCTCCGGCGTGCTCCTCTCGGACGCGTGCGTCGACAACGGGCTCTCCCTCATGAAGATGCCGCCCGACCTCGACGCGGCGTTCCGCAAGTTCATCCCGCCGTTCGGCGCCGCGGGCAACCCGGTCGACATCACCGGCGGCGAGCCGCCGAAGACCTATCAGAACACGATCCGGCTCGGCCTCGAGGACCCGCGGATTCACTCGCTCATCCTGGGCTATTGGCATACCATCGTGACGCCGCCGATGGTGTTCGCGAAGCTGGTCGCCGAGGTCGTCGCGGAGATGAAGGCGAAGGGCATCGAGAAGCCGATCGTCGCGTCGCTGGCGGGGGACGTGGAGGTGGAGGAGGCGGCCGAGTACCTGTTCGATCACGGCATCCCCGCGTATCCGTATTCGACCGAGATGCCGGTGATGGTGCTGGGCGCGAAGTACAAGTGGGCGAGGGGGGCGGGTCTCATCAGGTAGCGGTGGGGCGGGACCGAGTGGGAACGAGCGGGACGGACGAGGCCCGCGCAGGCAAACCGATCGAACTTAGGAGGATGTCATGGGTGAGCAACTGTTTCGCCGGGCCGTCGTCGCGGCCGGAGTGGCTGCAGGTCTTGCCGTCGCGTCGTTCCCCGCGCTCGCCGCGTGGGAGCCGACCAAGCCGGTCGAGTTCGTCGTCCCCGCCGGAACCGGGGGTGGCGCCGACCAGATGGCGCGCTTCGTGCAGGGCGTGGTCGCCAAGCACAACCTGATGAAGCAGCCGCTGATCGTCGTCAACAAGTCGGGCGGCGCGGGCGCCGAAGGCTTCCTCGAGGTCAAGAACGCCAAGGGCGATCCGCACAAGATCATCATCACGCTGTCCAACCTGTTCACGACGCCGCTCGCCACCGGCGTGCCGTTCAACTGGAAGGACCTGACGCCGGTGGCGATGCTGGCGCTCGACGAGTTCGTGCTCTGGGTGAACTCGGAGTCCGCCTACAAGACGGCCGGCGACTACATCAACGCGGTCAAGGCAGGCAACGCCGGCCAGTTCAAGATGGCGGGCACGGGGTCGAAGCAGGAGGACCAGATCATCACCGTCGCCCTCGAGAAGGTCGTCGGCAAGAAGCTCACGTACATTCCGTTCAAGGGCGGCGGCGACGTCGCGGTGCAACTCGTCGGCAAGCACGTCGACTCGACGGTCAACAACCCGATCGAAGCGGTCGCGCACTGGCGCTCCGGCGCGCTGCGCCCGCTGTGCGTGTTCGACGGCAAGCCGATGCCGTACCCGGCCAAGGTCACCGCCACGCAGTCGTGGCAGGACATCCCGACCTGCAAGTCGGCGGGGGTCGACGTCGAGTACACGATGCTGCGCGGCATCTTCATGCCCCCGGGCGTCTCGCAGGAGCAGGTCGACTTCTACATCGACCTCTTCAAGAAGGTCCGCGCGCTGCCCGAGTGGACGAAGTACACCGAGGACGCGGCGTTCAACACGACGTTCATGACGGGCAAGGAGTACGTCGACTGGGTCACCAAGGCCGAGGCGACGCACAAGGCGCTGATGCAGGAAGCCGGCTTCCTCGCCAAGTAGTTCCCCATGGCCACGAAGAACGAGGTGCCGGCGGGCGCCATCCGGACCCGCGCCGTCGAGCTCGCCGTCGCGCTCGCCATCGTGGCCATCGGTCTCGTCGTCGTCTACGACAGTCATCGCGTAGGCGTCGAGTGGGCCGAGGACGGCCCGCGGTCCGGCTACTTCCCGAACATCATCGGGTGGATTCTCACGGCCGCCGGCGGCTGGATCGCCGGCGAGACGCTCTACCGGTGGAAGGCGCTCGGCGGCGCCGTGTTCGTGAAGCGGGACGAGCTGAAGCCGGTGCTGCTGATGCTGCTGCCGACGATCGTGTACGTCGGGCTGGTGTGGCTGATCGGCATCTACGTCGCGTCCGCGCTCTACATCGGCGCGTTCATGCGGCTGCAGGGCAGGTACGGCTGGCTGCCGGCGCTCGCGGTCGCGCTCGGCGTTCCTTCCGCGATCTTCGCGCTCTTCGAGCTGTGGTTCCTGGTCCCGCTGCCCAAGGGCCCGATCGAGCGGATGCTCGGCTTCTAGTGGCTCCGGCGCCGCGGCGGCCGCAGGCCCGGCCGCCGCGGCGCGGCACCATCGTCCGGACGGGGAGTTCGCGTGGAAGAGATCAGCAACCTGATGCACGGCTTCGCCGTCGCGCTGACGTGGAAGAACCTGCTGTTCATGTTCGTCGGCATCCTGCTCGGCGTGCTGATCGGCGTCCTTCCCGGGCTGGGCGGCGCGAACGGCGTCGCGATCCTGCTGCCGCTGACGTTCACGATGCCGCCGACGTCGGCGATCATCATGCTGTCGTGCATCTACTGGGGCGCGCTGTTCGGCGGCGCGATCACGTCGATCCTGTTCAACATTCCGGGCGAGCCGTGGTCGGTGGCGACGACGTTCGACGGCTACCCGATGGCGCAGAAAGGTCACGCGGGCGAGGCGCTCACCGCAGCGTTCACGTCGTCGTTCGTCGGCGCGCTGGTCGCGGTCGTGCTGATCACGTTCCTGGCGCCGCTGGTCGCGAAGTTCGCGCTCAAGTTCGGGCCGCCCGAGTACTTCGCGATCCAGCTCCTCACGTTCTGCAGCTTCATCGGCATGGGCCGCGAGCCGCCGTTGAAGACGCTGGCGGCAATGATGCTGGGCTTCGCGCTGGCGGCGGTGGGCCTCGACACGGTCACCGGCACGCTGCGGATGACCTTCGGCACCACGCACCTGCTGCAGGGCTTCGACTTCCTGGTCGCGGTGATCGGCCTCTTCGGGTTGGGCGAGATCCTGATCACGATGGAGGAGGGGCTGTCGTTCAAGGGCAAGAGCGCGAAGATCGACCCGAAGATCGTGCTGCGGACGTGGGCGAAGCTGCCGAAGTACTGGGTCACGTCGCTGCGCTCGTGCGCGATCGGCTGCTGGATGGGGATCACGCCGGGCGGCGCGACGCCCGCGTCCTTCATGAGCTACGGCATGGCGCGCCGGTTCTCGAAGACCGGCGAGAAGTTCGGCGACGGCGAGATCGAGGGCGTGGTCGCGCCCGAGACTGCCGCGCACGCCGCCGGCACCAGCGCGCTGCTGCCGATGCTCACGCTCGGCATTCCCGGCTCGCCGACGGCGGCCGTGCTGCTCGGCGGCCTGCTGATCTGGGGCCTGCAGCCGGGGCCGCTGCTGTTCGTCGAGCAGAAGGAATTCGTCTGGGGCCTGATCGCCAGCATGTACCTCGGCAACATCGTGGGGCTGCTGATCGTGCTGACGACGGTGCCGTGGTGGGCCGCAATCCTGCGCATCCCGTTCTCGATCATCGCGCCGGTGATCGTCGTCATCTGCGCGATCGGCGCGTACACGGTCCACAACAACATGTTCGACGTGGTGATGATGCTGGTGTTCGGCGTCGTCGGTTATCTGTTCAAGAAGCTGAAGTACCCGCTGGCGCCGCTGGTGCTGGCGCTGGTGCTGGGTGACATGGCCGAGACCGCGTTCCGGCAGTCGATGCTGCTGTCGAACGGCAGCATGACCATCTTCTTCTCGAACTGGCTCGTGGGGTCGATCGTGACGCTGGCGCTGGTGATCCTGTGCTACCCGCTCTTCACCTGGTTCACCGGGCGGCTGCGCGAGAAGGAGCGGCGGGCGACGGAGGCACGGTAGCCGCGGCCGGCAACGCCGTCCGCGGCCAGGCGGGCGCGGCGAACCGCTCGCGCAGCAGCGCCTTCTGCACCTTGCCCATCGAGTTGCGCGGCAGCTCGTCGGCGAACCACACGCGCTTCGGCACCTTGAAGGACGCGATCTCGCCCTTGAGCGCCGCGACGACGGGCCCAGGCCGGGCGTATTCCAGATTGTCCGCTGCACGTGTACCGCTAGCGGCGGCGGTCGACCCAGTCCACCCTCAGCACGCTGCGCGCGCCTCCGCCTGGGATCGATAGGAAATCCAACGGACCGTCGCGTCGGCGGCGGCAGCGAAACACGCCCCCGACCTGGCCGGGCTGACGGAAAGCCGACGGAAAGCCGGCTTGATGAGGGGCCGCGGCGAGGCTCGGGGAGCGCTGAATGCGGGTGTTACGCGAGCGTCAGGCGGTTTGCAGCACGCGCCGGCGGCCGTGGGCACGCGCCGGCCCGGCGTCGCGCGCAAACGGCGGTCGACGGTCGGGGGTACCACGCGACGCGCTGATCGAACTCGTAGGCGGGTGCCGGCTGGGCGTGGGGGTCGCAGTCACCCGTCGTGGCATCGGACAGGTCCCATAGCGGAGGGCCGAGGGCCGGCGCGATGCGCGGTGGCGCGGTGGGCTCGCCGAGGTGGCGGAGGAGGCCGTGGAGGGTGGACGGATCGGTGATGAAGGCGATGATCCGCATCTGGGCGCCGCAACGGGAACACGCGAGCCGAAACACTTCGTAGATGCGGGCGAGCAGCATGGCCCAGGCGTTGCGGGCGGCGCGGTGGTGGGCCGGTTCGGCGGCCGGAGGCTCGGGCGGTGGTGTCGGTGGGGTCGGCGCGGCGGCCGGCGCGCGGGCGGTGACCGCGGCGCGCAGCGGTGAGTTGGGTGCGAGCACGCCGAAGTAGCGGTGGTGGTGGACCCGCGGCGGCGGGACGAGTGCGGCGAGGCGATCGACGCGGGCATCGGCGCGCCGGCCGTCCCGCTGGAAGACCTCACGTTCGCGCAGTGGAAGGGCGTGGTCGACATCAACCTCACCGGCGCGTTCCTGTGCACGCAGAAGGCGATCCGCATCATGAAGGACCAGTCGCCGCGCGGCGGCCGCATCATCAACAACGGATCGATCTCGGCGCACGCGCCGCGTCCCGACTCCGCGCCGTACACGGCGACCAAGCACGCGATCAGCGGCCTCACCAAGTCGACGTCGCTCGACGGACGCAAGCACGACATCGCGTGCAGCCAGATCGACATCGGCAACGCCGGCACCGAGATGGCCGCGAAGATGGCGACGGGCGTACCGCAGGCCAACGGCCAGATCGCGATCGAGCCCTTGATGGACGTCGCGCACGTCGCCTCCGCCATCATCTACATGGCGAGCCTGCCGCTCGACGCCAACGTGCAGTTCATGACGATCATGGCGACGAAGATGCCCTACGTCGGGCGGGGTTGACGATCCGCGTTCGCCGTTGACGGGGCAGACCGGAGCGCGTCGTCGCGCGTCCCCGCGCGCCCTACCGCATGCCCCCTTCGACGGGATGCCCTTCGGCGCGCCAGCGGACCATGCCGCCCGCCAGGTTCGCGACGTCGCCGAAGCCCGCCTTCTGCAGCAGCACCGCCGCCTGCGCGGAACGCGCGCCCGACCGGCACACGGTGACGACCGGACGATCGCGCGCCAGTTCATCGCTGCGCTGCGGCAGTTCCGACAGCGGAATCGGCACCGCGCCGCGGATGCGCCCGAGCGGGCCGTCGAACTCGTCGCGTTCGCGCACGTCGACGACCTGCAGGCGGGGCGCGCATTCCTCCAGCGCCGCCGGCCCGATTTCCCAGAAACCAGCGAACGTGAACGTCAGCGGCGCCCAGTCCGGGTCGGCTGGCAGCGCGGCGTCGGACTCGGGGCGTCCGCAGCGCAGGTTCGCCGGCACCGCGATGTCCATCAGCTTCGGATGCGGCAGCCCGAGATTGCGCATGTAACCGACGAAATCCGCCTCGCCGATCGCGCCGCCCATGCGCGGATTGAAGCGCAGTTCCTCGGCGACGCTCGTGACGGTGAGGCCGCGATAGTCGTGCGCGGGATAGAGGAGGCAGGCCGGCGGCAGCGTCAGGATCCGATCGCGCACCGAATGAAACATCGCGTGCGGATCGCCCTGCTGGAAGTCGGTCCGCCCGCTGCCCCGGATCAGCAGGCAATCGCCGGTGAACGCCATGCTCGCGTCGTCCAGCACGAACGTCAGGCAGCCCTGCGTGTGGCCGGGGGTCGCGCGCACGGTGAGATGGCGGTCCCCGAACGCCACCCGCTCGCCGTCGGCAAGGTAGCGGTCGGCGCCGGCAGCGCCGCTGGCCGCGGAGAGCGCGATCGCGCTGCCGAACCGGCGCTGCAGCAGCCAGGCGCCGGTCACGTGATCTGCATGGACGTGGGTGTCGAGCGTGGCGGCCAGCACGAGGTCCAGTTCGCGCACGAGCGCCGCGTCGCGGCGCGCCTGGTCGAATACCGGGTCGATGAGGACCGCCTCACGCGTGCGCGGATCGCCGAGCAGGTAGGAGTACGTCGACGATTGCGGGTCGAAGAGTTGGCGGAAGATCAGCACGTCGGTCCTTCTTTCGTTGCAAGAGGGCGCAGGCATGCGCGTTCGACGAGCCCGGCTGGCGCGCACACGCACCGGACATTGTCACCCGGAAACATCCAACGCGCCGCGGAACTCGCGCGAGGACCCGTGCCGGGTCGCACCGGTCGTTCCGGGTTGTCGCACCGGGCACTCGGGCAATGACGCCTTCGACCCAAGGCAGGCCTATGTGTTGTCGAAAAGCGCACCGTCTGGTGATGCGAGGACAGTGTGCCGTGACATTGTTTTGAAGCGTAGGAGTGCGCGCCTCGGGCTTGGCGAACAACCGGAGTCTACTTTTCCTTCAGCACGTACTCGTGCTGTGCGTCGCGCAGCGTCAGCGCACGCTCGTCGCCACCGCGCCCGACCACGAATTCCAATCCATTCATGCCTGGCACGACTGTGATGAACGATGTCGTGCCGTCCGGATTCTTGCGCGAACCCACCTCACTGAAAATTCGCCGAAATCGAAGAACACAGCGCCTCCGTTCTTCAAGACGGTGATTTCACCCACTGCCGCGTTTACGTAGCGCGGGGCTCCAACTCCGGATGAGGCTTGGCGCTCGGGTAGAGCAGGTGCTCGGGATCGCGCTCGCGCAGCCGCTCCAGCGCGAACGGCGGCCGGGCGCAATAGCGCAGCCGCCGCTCGCGCCCGGCGCGGTCGGTGGCCTGCGATCGACCGGCCGCGCGCGAGCGCCCGACGTCCGCGACGGAGCCGAGGGAAGTGAGAATGCGCGGCAGCACCAGCCGGCGCGCGCGGGATGGGCATGATTGAGCGGCGCCGCAAGCGGTTCCGTGGGTGTCGCTCCAATCGCGCCGATGCCGCGCCCCCCGCAAAGCGCATGACGCGGTCAGGACAAGGACCCGAACCGCTCCCGCAACACCGCCTTCTGCACCTTTCCCATGGCGTTGCGCGGCAGCTCGTCGGCGAACCAGACGCGCTTCGGCACCTTGAAGCCGGCGATCTCGCCCTTGAGCGCAGCGACGACGTCGTCCTCCGTCAGCGCGCAGCCGGGCTTGCGCACGATCACCGCCGCCACCGCCTCGCCGAAGTCCGGGTCGGGTACGCCGATCACCGCCGACTCCTCCACCCCTTCCATCGCGTCGATCCGCTCCTCGATTTCCTTCGGATAGACGTTGAGGCCGCCGGTGATGACGAGGTCTCTGGCGCGGCCGACCAGGCGCAGGTAGCCGCGCCCCGGGCCCTCGGCGACCCACTCGCCCACGTCGCCGGTGCGGAAGCAGCCGTCGGCGGTGAACTCCTCGCGCGTCTTCTCGGGCATCCGCCAGTACCCGGCGAACACGTTCGGCCCGCGCAGCTCGACGCTGCCGATCGTGCCCGGCCCGCACGGGCGGCCGGTGTCGTCGACGATGCGCACGTCGATGCCCGGCAGCGGCCGGCCGACCGTTCCGCCGACGCGTGCGCCGTCGAGCGGGTTCGACGTGATCATGCCGGTCTCGGTCATGCCGTAGCGCTCGAGGATCGCGTGGCCCGAGCGGGTGCGGAATTCCTCGAACGTCTCGGCGAGCAGCGGCGCCGACCCCGACACGAACAGGCGGATCGACCGGCAGCGCTCGCGCTCGAACGAGGGCTCGGCCAGGAGCCGCGTGTAGAACGTCGGCACCCCCATCATCACCGTCGCGCGCGGCAGCAGCGACACGACCTCCCGGGCGTCGAACTTCGGCAGCCACAGCATCCGCGACCCCGACAGCAGCGCGCAGTGCGTCGCGACGAAGAGGCCATGCACGTGGTAGATGGGCAGCGCGTGCAGCAGCACGTCGCCGCGCGTGAAGCCCCACGCCGCGACCAGCGCGAGTCCGTTGGACGCGAGGTTGCGATGGGTGAGCATCGCGCCCTTCGAGCGGCCGGTGGTGCCGGACGTGTAGAGGATCGCGGCCAGGTCGTCCGGCGCGCGCGGCAGCGTGTCGAAGTCCGTGGGCAGCGGCGCCGCACGGTCGACGAGCTCGGGGAGTGTGAGCACCGTCGCCTTGCGGTCGAGCGCGGTGACCACGCCCAGGCGGTCCGTGCCGCAGACGATGACGCGCGGCTCCGCGTCGCCGAAGAAAAAGGCGAGCTCCGACTTCTGGTAGCCGGTGTTGAGCGGCAGGTAGACGAGCCCTGCGCGCAGGCACGCGAGGTAGAGGGCCAGCACGTGCCAGTGCTTGTCCGCCTGGACGGCCACGCGGTCGCCCGGCACGCAGCCCGCCGCGACCAGCGCGTGCGCGATCTGCGCCGACAGCGCGGACAATTCGTCGTAGTGGACGACCGGGCCGTTGGGCACGATCAGGAACGGCTGCTCGGTGCCGTCGGGAAAGTGGCGCTCGAAGAGCGAGTACAGGTTGGCGTTCATCGGGTGGCGCGGCGCGCGCGGATGCGCATGGCCGCGATTATTTCAGGTTCTGCGTGCGTGCGCGGAAGCCATGCGCGCGTCCGTGCAGCCGCGAACTGCGCCCCTCACCCCGGCCCTCTCCCCGCTTCGCGGGGCGAGGGAGGGACATACGCGCCGCGTCGAACCTGTAACCGACCATGTGCGAGCACTCCCTCTCCCTGCGAAGCGGGGAGAGGGTTGGGGTGAGGGGCAATGGACGCCCGCGACGACACAGCGCAACGTGTCTATCGTCCCACACGCGCGGCCGCCCCGCGCCCCGCCGCGAACACGCGCGCGGCCTGCTCGGCGCGCGCCTCGAGCAGCGCCGCCGCGTCGGCGATGCAGTCGGCGAGCGTCGCGGGGCCGTTCGGCAGCGCGAAGCAGCCGGCGAAGTGCCGCGACAACTCCGGCAGCGAGGCCGCGTCGATCGCCCCGGACACGAGCGTCACGGGCACGCCCGCCGCCGCCGCGCGCTGCGCGACGACGAACGGCGCCTTCGCGAGCAGCGTCTGCCGGTCGGTGCGACCCTCGCCGGTGAGCGCCCAGTCGGCGCCGGCGAGCGCCGCGTCGAGACCGATCAGGTCGGCGACGACCGCGGCGCCCGACGCGAACGTGCCGCCGACCAACTGCAGCGCGAAGCCCAGCCCGCCGGCCGCGCCCGCGCCCGGCAGCCCGGCTGCGTGACGCCCCACCGCGGCCTCGGCCAGCGCCGCGTAGTGCGCGAGCGTCGCGTCGAACGCCGGAGCTTCCGCCGGCGTCACCCCCTTCTGCGGCCCGAAGATCGCCGTCGCGCCGAGGTCGCCGCAGAGCGGATTGTTGACGTCGGACATGATGCGGATCTCGCACTCGCGCAGGCGCGCGTCGACGCGCGCCGCGTCGACGCCCGCGAGCGACGCCAGCGCGCGCGGCGTCGCGTCGACCGGACGGCCGTCGCGGTCGGCGAGCGTGAGGCCGAGCGCCGCGAGCATGCCGCTGCCGCCGTCGTTGGTGCTGCTGCCGCCCAGGCCGATCATGAACCGCCGCACGCCGCGGTCGAGCAGCGCGGCGATCAACTCGCCGACGCCGCGCGTCGAGCGGTCGGCCACGGGAACGGCCATCGCGCCCGCGTCGGTGATGCCGACCACCTGCGCGACCTCGATGACGGCGGTGGCCGCCGTGCCGTCGCCGATCTCGCCGTACGCCGCCTCGACTGCGCCACCGCCCGCGCCCTGCACGGAGAGAGCGCGCCGGCATCCCGCCGGACCGACCGCTGCGAGCACGGCGTCGAGCGTGCCTTCGCCGCCGTCAGCCATCGGCCGAGCGAGGATTTGCGCGTCCGGCAGCGCACGCGCGATCCCGCGGCCGAGCGCCGCGCACACGTCCGGTGCGGACAGCGAGCCCTTGAACGAATCGGGGGCGAGCACGACGCGCATCGACGTCGCCTTCAGTCCCGGTCGTCGGTGTCGCCGCGCGTCGCGCGCTCGAGGCGATCGCGCACCGCCCGCCACGCGGCGTCGTCGGGCACCGCCTCGATCGCGATCGCCGCCGCGCGCGACGCGTCGAGCGCGCGCAGGTTCGCGTAGAGGTCGTGCGCGTAGCGTGCCGGGTCTGTCGGCGCCGCGATCCACGCGCCGCCGAATGCAGCGGGACGATCGACCGTGCGCGCGAGCACGGCTACGGGCGCGGGCAGCGCGCCCAGCGCGGAGGCGAGCTCTGCGCCCACGACGAGCCGCGCCGGCGTGTGCGGCGCGTAGTGCGAGGCGAGCGTCCCCGACGCGCGCGGCGCGTCCGCGCCGACGGCGGCCAGCGGCTCGCCGAGCACGCGCTCGATGTCGGCCGCGGCGACGCCACCCGGCCGCAGCAGCGTCGCGCGGTCGCCGGCGAACGCGACGATCGTGCTCTCGATGCCGACGTCGGAGGCCCCGCCGTCGACGATCAGCGCGACGCGGTCGGCCAGGTCGTCGGCGACGTGCTGCGGCGTGGTCGGCGAGATGCGTCCGAACCGGTTGGCCGACGGTGCCGCCACGCCGGTGCCCCCGGCCGCCGCGAACGCGGACAGCAGCGCGCGCGCGACCGGGTGCGACGGCACGCGCAGGCCCACGCTGTCCTGCCCGCCGGTGACGACGTCCGCGGCGTGCGCCGTGCGCGGCAGGATCAGCGTCAGCGGCCCAGGCCAGAACGCGTCGGCCAGCCGACGCGCGCCCGCGGGCACCGCGCGGGCCCAGTGGGCGAGCAGCGCGGCGTCGGGCAGGTGCACGATCAGCGGGTGGTCGGCGGGCCGCCCCTTCGCGGCGAAGATCGCGCGCACGGCGTCCGCGTTTGCGGCGTCCGCACCGAGCCCGTACACGGTCTCGGTGGGGAATGCGACGAGCCGGCCCGCGCGCAGCAGGGCGGCCGCGCGCGCGATCGTCTCGGGGGTGGCGGGCGCGATGCGACCATCCGCCACGGCGAGCGGACCGGTCATGGCGCGGGTGTCCGGACGACGACGGGGCGCCGGGCCAAACTGCTAGAATTGCAGCTTTTGCAGCGCACGCCGGACCCGCCGCGACAGGCGCGATCCGGGGCCGGAACCACGCGCCCGTCGGCGCGGCGAGGAGTTGGAATGAGCGATTTCCTGTTCACGTCGGAATCGGTGTCGGAAGGTCATCCGGACAAGGTCGCGGACCAGATCTCCGACGCGGTGCTCGACGCGATTCTAGAGCAAGACCCCACGGGCCGGGTGGCGGCCGAAACGCTGGTGTCGACCGGCCTCGTCGTGATGGCGGGCGAGATCACGACCAAGGCGAAGGTCGATTATTCGCGCGTCGCGCGCGAGACGATCCGCGCGATCGGCTACAACGATCCCGAGCTGCGCTTCGACGCCGACGGCTGCGCCGTGATGGTCTGCTACGGGCACCAGTCGCCGAACATCGCGCAGGGTGTGGATCACGCGTCCGACGACCACCTGAACCAGGGCGCCGGCGACCAGGGGATGATGTTCGGCTACGCGTGCGACGAGACGCCGTCGCTGATGCCGTTCCCGATCTACTACGCGCACCGGCTGGTGCAGCGGCAAAGCGAGGTGCGGCGCGATGGCCGCCTCCCGTTCCTGCGTCCGGACGCCAAGTCGCAGGTGACCGTCCACTACGTCGACGGCAAGCCGAGCTCCGTGGAGACGGTCGTGCTGTCGACGCAGCACCACCCGTCGATGAACGAGAAGCAGGCGGAGCTCGCCGAGGCCGTGATCGAGGAGATCGTGAAGCCGGTGTTCCCGCCGGAGATGCTGAAGGGAACGCGCTTCCTCGTGAATCCGACCGGCCGTTTCGAGATCGGCGGCCCGCACGGCGACTCGGGGCTCACCGGCCGCAAGATCATCGTCGACACCTACGGCGGCGCCGCGCCGCACGGCGGCGGCGCGTTCTCGGGCAAGGACCCATCGAAGGTCGACCGGTCCGCGGCGTACGCGGCCCGTTACGTCGCGAAGAACGTCGTGGCGGCCGGCATCGCGCGCCAGTGCCAGGTGCAGCTCGCCTACGCGATCGGCGTGGCGAGGCCGATGAACGTGACCATCTACACCGAGGGCACCGGCAGGATCTCCGACGAGAAGATCGCGGAGCTCGTCACCGAGCACTTCGACCTGCGGCCCAAGGGGATCGTCCGGATGCTCGACCTGCTGCGCCCGATCTACCGCAAGACGGCCGCCTACGGCCATTTCGGACGCGACGAGCCCGAGTTCACCTGGGAAAGTGTCGACAAAGCCGCCGCGCTGCGCGCGGCGGCCGGGCTGTAAGCGCGCCGCGAACCGGTTGGCGACACTTCGGCGAGTACTAGCGTGAGCGCTGCGAACGTCAAGCGAGCGAATGCGAGCGGCACTCGCTCAAACTCCATCGCGCCGAGGTCCTGCGCGTGGCGGCGGGCCCCTGACGCCATGCGCTGCGCGGGCGCCACGGTTGCGCTGACGCTCGTGCTTGCCGGCTGCGCCGCGCCGGCGCCATCCCCGCCGCAGGCACCGGCGGCGGCGCCGGCTGCGCCATCGGCCGCGGCCGCACCCGTCGCGCCGAAGATCGTCGACCTCGACAACGCGGACGACGGCACGCGCGTCGTGCTGGCGCGCGGCGCCGAGGTCAAGGTCGTCCTCGACGCGAATGCCTCGACCGGATTCCAGTGGCAGCTTGCTGGCGAGGCGCCGCCGGTGCTGTCGCCGATCGGGACGCGCATCTACGTCTCGCGGGGCGATCCGCGGCGGACGGGGGCGGGCGGCATCAACGTCTTCCGTTTCCGCGGCGAGCAGGCCGGGCAGGGCGTGTTGCAGTTCGAGTACCGGCGGCCGTGGGAGACCGGCGTTCCCGCCGCGAAGACGGTCCGCTATCCGGTGACCGTCCAGTAGCCCGCTTGCACGCGACGCCGGTGGCGAGGCAGACTCCGGCCGAAGGAGAACCGACATGAAACGAGGCACCCGATCGCCCTTCCGTGCCGCATCGATCGCCGCGTGCACGCTGGCGCTCGCCGGTTGCGCGACGCTCGAGCGCGACCAGGTCGCGGCGCCGCCGGACGGCGGCAAGGTCGCGCTGCGCAGCGGCGCTCCGCTGGTGGTGAGCCTGCCCCCCGACCCGGCGACCGGATATGGCTGGGTCCTGCAGTCCGGGAGCCCCAAGCTGCCGCTGATCGGCGGCCCCGACTACACGCCGGCGCCCAAGCCGCCTGGCCTGGTCGGCGTCGCGGACACCACGGTGTTCCGGTTCCGGGCGCAGGCACCGGGCGATGCGGCGCTGGTATTCGCGTGGGTCGCACCCCCGGGCCAGCCGCCGGCGCCGGCGCGGACGGTCCGCTACGACGTGAAGATCGACCCGCCCGCGCTCACCGTCGGCGACATCTTCGCGACCGGCGGCGGCGCGGCGACAGGCAAGAGCGCGGCCATGGCGGGCGGCGCACCGGTTGAAAGTGCCGGCGGCGCACCTGCGGCCGGTAAAGCCGGCAGTG
This sequence comes from Betaproteobacteria bacterium, assembly GCA_016716425.1. Classification (GTDB taxonomy): domain Bacteria; phylum Pseudomonadota; class Gammaproteobacteria; order Burkholderiales; family Casimicrobiaceae; genus VBCG01. Next base: position 96,387 of record JADJWJ010000006.1, on the reverse strand, counting down.
GCGAGGCGGACCGGGGTCCGATAAGATATTGGTCTTTCTGAATTTTCCCCTGCCCGGAGCCCCCAATGGCCGAACGTTCCCGCACCCGCCGCAACACGCTCGAGCGTCGTTGCCTTCCCAAGACCTTCAAGCGCATGTTCGTCGGCGCGCCGAAGGGCATCTTCAAGATGCTGGAGAAGATCAAGAAGAATTAAAGCCGCCGGCCCGCCGGCGTCGTGCAGGGGCCGCCAGCGCGCGGCCCTTTGCTTTTTGCGGCGCCTGCCCGCATCGTCCGACTGTCGTCCCGGGAGTCCGCATGCCCTTTGCCTACTACGCCCGGCTGTCGCCCGACCGTCAGGCCGTCTACCGGAAGAGCGACGCCATCGGCGCGGTGGAACTGCCGGCCGGCACGGCCGTCGCGGCGCCGGTGGCCGCGATCGGCGCGCTGCTCGTCGCCGGCGATCGCGTGCGCCTGCAGCGGGCGACGCAGTCGCTGGTCGACGCGCTGGTCGCCGGATTCGCCGTACCGCCGATCGAGCTGCGCGTGCTCGCCGTGCGGCCGTCGGACCTGGACGGGGAACTGCACGGGCTGTACGAGCCCGACGAGGACCGCGCGGTCGCGCGCATCACCGTGTGGATGCGCACCGCGCAGCGGAAGCAGGTCGTCGCGTTTCGCTCGTACGTGCGCACGGTCGTGCACGAATTCGCGCATCACCTCGACTACGAGCACTTCAAGCTGCCGGAGACCTTCCACACCGAGGGGTTCTACCGGCGCGAGTCGAGCCTCGCCAACGCGCTGTTCGCGGCGGCGGGCGCGCCCGTCCGTGCGGCCGGCCCGCCGATCGGGTAGAATCCCTACCCTCCCGAGGAGCGTTGCAACCCGCAAGACCAGGGCCAGGCTCGGGAGATCGACCCCATTGCAACCGCGCTCGTTGAACCGCGACTTCGCGCGCGGGATGACGAGGCAGCGCGTCTGGCATCGCCCGCACCCGCCCCGCGAGTCGCTCGACAAGGAGTGACGCATGAACGCTGCAACCGAAGCACAGAAATTCGCGCAGAACTTCACCGACTGCCACGTCGCCGACGCGGCGCTCGCCGAGTGGGGGCGCAAGGAGATCGCGATCGCGCAGACCGAGATGCCGGGACTGATGGCGATCCGCGAGGAATTCGCGCCCGAGCAGCCGCTGCGCGGCGCGCGCATTGCCGGCTCGCTGCACATGACGATCCAGACCGCCGTGCTGATCGAGACGCTGCAGGCGCTGGGCGCCGAGGTGCGCTGGGCGTCGTGCAACATCTACTCGACGCAGGACCACGCGGCCGCCGCCATCGCGGCGCGCGGGACGCCGGTGTTCGCGTACAAGGGCGAGTCGCTGGCCGAGTACTGGGACTTCACGCACCGGATCTTCGAATGGAAGGACGGCGGCACGCCGAACATGATCCTCGACGACGGCGGCGACGCGACGCTGCTCGTCCACCTCGGCACCCAGGCGGAAGTCGACCCGGCGTGCATCTCGCACCCGACCAACGAGGAGGAGTCGGCGCTCTTCGCCGCCATCGAGGCGCGACTCGCGAAGGACCCGAAGTTCTACTCGCGGATCAAGGCGAACATCAAGGGCGTCACCGAGGAGACGACCACCGGCGTGAAGCGGCTGTACACGATGCACACCGAAGGCAAGCTCGGCTTTCCGGCGATCAACGTCAACGACTCGGTGACCAAGTCGAAGTTCGACAACCTGTACGGCTGCCGCGAGTCGCTGGTCGACGGCATCAAGCGGGCAACCGACGTGATGATCGCCGGCAAGGTGGCCGTGGTGGCCGGCTACGGCGACGTCGGCAAGGGCTCGGCGCAGGCGCTGCGCGCGCTGTCGGCGCAGGTGTGGATCACCGAGATCGACCCGATCTGCGCGCTGCAGGCGGCGATGGAGGGCTACCGCGTGGTGACGATGGACTACGCGGCGGACAAGGCGGACATCTTCGTCACGGCGACCGGCAACATCGACATCATCACGTTCGAGCACATGCGGCGGATGAAGGACCAGGCGATCGTCTGCAACATCGGCCACTTCGACAACGAGATCGAGGTCGCCGCGCTCAAGGCGTGCAGGTGGGAGAACATCAAGCCGCAGGTCGATCACGTGATCTTTCCCGACGGCAAGCGGATCATCCTGCTCGCCGAGGGGCGGCTCGTCAACCTCGGTTGCGGCACCGGGCACCCGTCGTACGTGATGAGCTCGTCGTTCACCAACCAGGTGATGGCGCAGATCGAACTCTGGAGCGACGCGCAGGCGGGCGGCAAGCGCTACCCGGTCGGCGTCTACGTGCTGCCGAAGCACCTCGACGAGAAGGTCGCGCGGCTGCAGCTCTCGAAGCTCGGTGCGATGCTGACCGAGCTGTCCGACAAGCAGGCGCGCTACATCGGCGTGCGCCGCGACGGTCCGTACAAGCCGGAGACGTATCGGTACTGAGTCTTGACGGTGCTGGATTCACGAAGAGGCGCAGAGGCGCCCTGGATCTGCTTCTCTCTGCGCCTCGGCGTCTCTTGGTGATGGATTTTCCGGTGCTTGGCCACTGACGGAGGAGCGGCGAACATGCGCATCGCGGTGATCGGCGCCGGCGGCGTCGGCGGCTACTTCGGCGGCCGGCTCGCACAGGCGGGCCACGACGTGACGTTCGTCGCGCGCGGCGCGCATCTGGCCGCGCTGCGCGCGCACGGACTGAAACTCGAGAGCAGCGCGGGCGACGCGACGATCACGGCGGCGACGTTCACGGACGACTTCACCACGGTCGCGCCGTGCGATGTCGTGATGTTCTGCGTCAAGCTGTGGGACGTCGACGCCGCCGCGCAGCGCGTCGCCCCGCTCGTGGCCGGCGGCGGCGTGGTCATCCCATTCCAGAACGGCGTCTACGCGCCCGACATCGTCGCCCGCGCCGTCGGTCCGCGGCGCGTGCTGGGCGGCATCGCCTACATCGCGGCGACGATCCGCGAGCCGGGCGTCGTCGCGCACACCGGAGCGATGGCGCGGCTCGTCGTCGGCGCGTTCCCGGATGGCGATGCGGCGGCCGCGGGGGCGTTCCGCGACACGTGCACGGCTGCCGGCGTCGACTGCATGCTGTCGGCCGACGTCCGGCGGGCGTTGTGGGAGAAGTTCTGCATGCTGGCCGCGATGTCGGGCTGCACGGCGCTCGCCCGAGCGCCGGTCGGCGTCGTGCGCAGCGATCCCGACCTGCGCACGACGTTCGAGGCCGCCGTGCGCGAGGCGTGGACGATCGGGCGTGCGCGCGGCGTCACGCTGGCCGACGACTACGTCGCGCGCCAGCTCGCGTTCCTCGACGGGCTGCCGGACGACATGCGCTCGTCGATGCAGAACGACCTCGCGTCCGGCAACCGGCTGGAGGCGCCGTGGCTGTCGGGCGCCGTCGCGCGGATGGCCGCCGAGTCGGGCATCCCCGCGCCGGTCAGCACGACGCTGTACGCGGCGATGAAGCCGTACATCGGCGGCGACCGCCGGTAGCCCGCCGCCTTCGCGAAGGAGCCCGCAGTGCGTCTCGTCGCTACCTGGATCATCAACGCGGTTGCGCTGCTCGCGCTGCCGTACGTGTTCTCGTCGATCAACGTCGACTCGTTCTTCACCGCGCTGCTGGTGGCGGTCGTGCTGGGGCTCGTCAACGCGCTGATCCGGCCCGTGCTGATCCTGCTGACACTGCCGGCGACGATCCTGACGCTCGGCCTTTTCATCTTCGTGATCAACGGCCTGCTGTTCTGGGCGGTCGGCTCGCTCCTGCCGGGCTTCCACGTCGACGGTTTCTGGGCCGGCGTGTTCGGCGCCATCGTCTTCAGCCTGATCTCGTGGGCGTTGTCGTCGCTGCTGATGCCGGACCGCAGGGCCGAGTGAGCCGTCGCCGATGCGCAACCCGGACAGCCAGTACAGCCTCGAGTTCTTCCCGCCGAAGACGCCGGAAGGCGTGGCGAAGCTGCGCGCCGCGCGCGCGCAGCTCGCGCAGCTCGAACCCGCGTTCTGCTCGGTCACGTTCGGCGCGGGCGGCTCGACGCGCGAGGGCACGCTCGCCACGGTGCTCGAGATCCGCGACGAGGGACTGCCTGCCGCGCCGCACATATCGTGCATCGGCGGCACGCGGGCTTCGCTCGCCGACGTGCTGGCGCAGTACCAGGGTCACGGCATCCGGCACGTCGTCGCGCTTCGCGGCGACCTGCCGTCCGGCATGGCCGACGCCGGCGAGTTCCGCTACGCGAGTGACCTCGTCGCGTTCATCCGCGAGACGACCGGCGACTGGTTCCACGTCGACGTCGCCTGCTACCCGGAGTACCACCCGCAGGCGCGCTCGCCGCGGGAGGACCTCGACCACTTCGAGACGAAGGTGCGTGCCGGTGCGGACTCGGCGATCACGCAGTACTTCTACAACCCGGACGCGTACTGGCACTTCGTCGACGCGTGCGCCGCGCGCGGCCTGACCATCCCGATCGTGCCGGGCATCATGCCGATCGCGAGCTCGAGCCGGCTCGCACGCTTCTCCGACGCGTGCGGCGCCGAGATACCGCGCTGGATCCGGCGCAAGCTCGAGAGCTTCGGCGACGACACGGCATCGGTGCGCGCGTTCGGCCTCGACGTCGTGACCGACCTCTGCGCGCGGCTGCTCGAAGGCGGCGCGCCCGGGCTGCACTTCTACACGCTGAACTCGGCCGGCCTGACGACGACGATCTGGCAGCGGCTGGGTCTTTGACGGCGTGGCGAATTCGGCGGACTACGTCGCGTACGTGCTGGAGCTGGCGCGGCCGGCCGGCGCCGCGTCCGCGCGGGCGATGTTCGGCGGCCACGGCCTCTACGTCGACGGCTTGATCGTCGGCATCGTCGTCGACGACGTCCTCTACCTCAAAACCGACGAGCGGACGCGCGCGCAGTTTGCCGCCGGCGGCGGCGGGCCGTTCCGCTACGCGACGAAGCGGGGAGCCGTGCAGGTCTCCACCTATTGGCAGCCACCGGAGGACGCGCTGGAAGGTGCTGCCGCGTTGCGCGGGTGGCTGCGGCTGGCCGTCGACGCCGCGCTGCGCGGCCGTGGGGCGCCGCGCCCGCGCAAGGCGGGGCGCCGGAAGCGCGGCTGAAGCGCACGCTGCGGCGCCGTGTGCGCGGCCCGCGGCGAGGTGGAGCCTTTAGCGGTACACGAGCACCGGGATCTTCGCGTGCGTGAGGACCTTCTGCGTCTGGCTGCCGACGAACAGTTCCGCCAGGCCGCGCCGGCTGTGCGGCGCCATGAAGACGAGGTCGCAGCCACCCTTGGCCGCTGCGCGCAGGATGGCCTCCGCCGGGAAGTCGCTGACGACCTGCACTCCCTGATACGGCACGCCGGCGCGCTTCGCGGCGCGCTCGATCGCGCCCAGGTACGCGGCGGCGGCGCGCTCGATTGCTTTTTTGTGTTCGTCCGGCGACATGTAGCCGACCGGCAGGAACTGCTTGAACACGACCGGGGTCGCCGGCGGCGCGGCGAAGAACCCGGTGATCTTCGCGCCGACCGACTTGGCGAGTTCGACGCCGGCGGCGGCGGCGCGCGCCGAGGCGCGCGAGCCGTCGGTGGGGATCAGGATGTGCTTGTACATGGCGTTGTCTCCGTGTCGATCACCGTGCGTACGGCAGTACCCACACGAGCATGCCGATCACGTAGCAGATGGCGGCGGCGACCAGCGTGAACGGGATGCTCCACGACAGGAATTCGCGCAGCGACACCTTGCGCTTCTCCTCGCGCTCGCAGATGTTGAGTGCGGCGAAGAGCGCCGGCGCGCCGGCCACCGTCAGGTTGCTGCCCAGCGTGCCGGACCACACGAGCATCCACCACAGCGGCCACGGGTCGATGCCGTCCGCCTGCATGTCGCGGATCGTGTAGAGGAACGTGAGGATGTAGGCATCGTGCTCGACGATGCCGACGATGGGCACGGTGATCCAGTACAGCAGCGTCGCGCCCAGCGCGTAGCTCTCGGCGAACAGCGGCTTCAACCAGTCGGCCACGTGGTTGATGATGTGCGTCTTCTCGAGCGCGCCGACCAGCGCGAACAGTGCGATGTAGAACAGGATCGCGCGCCAGTCGAGTTCGCCCAGGATTTCCTCGAAGCTCGGCGGCATGAGCTTCCCGCGCAGGAGCTCGAGGAGGAGGACCAGCGATACCGCGCCGGTGAGCGCGATGAACCCCAGCTTGACGCCGAGCGCCTCGCGGAAGGCCATCCCGACGACGGTGAGCAGGAACCAGCCGACGACCAGCGCGGCGAACGGCTTGTTCGGGATGTGCGTCTCGATGCCCAGCGCCCCGATGTCGACGGCCTGCCGGCGGTGGCTGCGGAACCCGTACGCGTACATCGCCGCCAGCGTGATCGCGAACGTGACCATCAGGATCGGGAACGACGACGGACGTCCGAACTGCCAGATGAAGTCGCCGAACTCCGCCCCGGAGACGCTGTGCAGCATCTGCGGCGGCAGGTCGCCCAGCAGCAGCGCGGTGCCCATGAAGTTGGCCGAGAAGCCGATCATCAGCACCACCGGCGTGACCGGCAGGTTGAGCGCGCGCGCCAGGGGCAGGGCCACTGGCGCCATCATCAGGATGACGACGACGTTGTCGACGAACATCGAGATCATGCCGGCCAATACCGACAGGATCATCACCAGCAGGCCCGGATGCCCGCCGGACAGCCGCAGTGCCTGCACCGACAGCCAGCTCGGCACGCCGGACTTGCCGAAGTAGCCGGCGATGATCCAGATCGAGATCAGGATCGCCATGACGTTCCAGTCGACGAGCCCGAAGGCGTCGACCTCGGTCATGACGCCGAACCAGATCATCGCGGCCACGCCCACGAGCGCCACGATGGTGCCGTCGATCACGTTGGCGACCACGAAGACAATCGTGATCGCGAAGATCGCGAGCGCGATCCAGGCCATGGCATCCATCGGGCATCCCCCAGGTTCGGGATCGCGGAGGCGCGTCGTGCGCGCGCTGCCCCGGCCGACCCCGCGATTGTACTAACGGCACCGCGGCCGCGCCGCGGACCACGCACCGGCGGCCCGCGCAATGCCGCGCCCGGTCCCGCCGGGCGCAGGTGCAATTATGCCCGAAGCGCACCGCCGACCGGACTACCTTCGCGGCGTGCGCTCCGGCGTTCGCCCTCGGGACGCCCCGGCGGACTCTTACTGATGATTACTGTGAGTGACAGTATCCGCAAGACCCACGTCGTCCCCGCGAAGGCGGGGACCCAGCGTCTCGCGTCGCGTACGCCACTGGATCCCCGCCTTCGCGGGGACGACGGCGAGTTTGTCACGCACTTGCGTAATCCTCCGTAGGATTGCCTTCGCGCTGCGCGCTCCGGCGTTCGCCCTCGGGACGGCCCTTCGGGCGTGCAGGATTGCCTTCGCGCTGCGCGCTCCGGCGTTCGCCCTCGGGACGGCCCTTCGGGCTCACGCGGGAGCGCGCGCGAACGACTCGAGCTCGATCGTCGTGTTCTGCGCGCGGATCTCGATCGCCTCCCGCCCGTCGCCGCGCTCGCGATACGTCGCGACCCGCGTCTCGCGTACGGCGGCGCCCGCCTGCGGCGACCACCAGACGACGTAGTTGGCGTTGGTCGGGAAGCGGAACGGGTGGTTGTCGTCGACGCTCATCAGGATGCGCATGACGATGGCGTCGAACGTGCCCGCCGGCACGCTCACCTGCTGCCAGCCGCCCACGCGGACGAACCGGTTCACCGTGCTGACGAGCCCGTTGGCCGGGTCGAGGTTGCGCAGGTTCTGGCTCCAGGACGCGCCCGGCGTCAGCGGGAACTGGTAGCGGATCAGCGGTTCTTCGAACTGCCGCGTCTCGACGGGGTCGTAGACCGCCCCGGAGCGCACGACGCCGGGCGACACGAGCCGTTCCATCCGGTCGTAGTCTCCGCCGCCGCCGCGCAACGAGATGCGCACGTCGATGCCCTGCGCACCGACGGCGACGACCTCCTGCGTCTCGACCCACGTGACCGGCATGCGAAAGCCGTCTGCGCAGCGATAGACCCAGCGGTCGCCGACGCGGAAGACGGGCGCGGGCGCGGGGGGGCCGGGATCGCCCGGCACCGAGACGCAGCCGGCCAGCACCGCGGCCGGCGTCGCCAGCATGAAGGCGCGGCGATCCACGATCCGCCTCCGGTCAGGGCGCCAGCGCGACGTCCGCGACCGTCCCGCCCGCGATGCGGATGAGATCCGCGGGGGCGATCGGGAACATCGCGTGCGGCGTGCCCCCCGCCGCGTAAACGGTCCCGTACTGCGCGAGATCCCGGTCGACGAACGTCCGCATGCCCTGCGCGTGCGCGAGCGGCGGAATGCCGCCGATCGCGTAGCCGGTCGCGGCGCGCACGAACGCGGCGTCCGCCTTGCCGATCGGCTCGCCGGCCAGCGCGGCGACCTTCGCCTCGTCCACCCGATGCGCGCCGCTCGCGATCACCAGCACGGGCGCGCCGGACACCGCGCGGAAGACCAGCGACTTCGCGATCTGGCCGACCGCGCAGCCGAGCACGGCGGCGGCCTCGGCGGACGTGCGCGCGGGCACGTCGTACTCGACGACGCATGCCGCGATGCCTGCCGCCGCGAGCGCGTCCTGCACGCGCCGTGCCGACGCCGAGAGCGGGCGAGCGTCGTCCGTCAATTCGTTTCCACCACGTGCCGAGGCGATGCAACTGCGTATCCCTCGTCGCTGCGCTCCTCGGAACGACGCCCGACGGGGTGGACGGCGCCCGACCCGAAGGGGCAACGGGCGTCCGACCGGAGGACGAGGCTCGCGATCACGGCGCGACGAACTCGAGCGCGACGTCGTCGAGCCACAGCGCGCCCTTGCCGCGCATCATCGCGCCGATCTCGAGGCGGTCGGCGCCCCTGGGGATCGCGACGGAGATCGAGTAGCGCTTCCAGTCGGTGGTGCCGTTGACCGGCGCGTCGTACTGGAAGTTGTAGCCGACGGTGGCGCCACCCTGCATCACGAGCAGCGTGAGGCCGGCGCCGGCGTCGTTGGCGTCGCGCGTGCGCAGCCAGCCGGTGAGCTTCGCCGTCTTGCCGACGTGCGGCCGCGCATCGAGAGCCTGCGCGACGGCGCCGTAGGGCTCCGGGCCGATGTTCTCGATGCGCAGGCTGCGCGCGCCGCCGTGCGGGCGCTCGGTGTCGATGACGTACCGGTACGACGGCGGGCCCGCGTGCTGGAACGTGAACCAGCCTTCGGGATCGCCGCGCGACCCCGTCTGCGCCGACTCGAAGCCGGGGTTGGCGAGCGGCACGCCGCTGGTCGGGGCCGCGACCGGCGCCTTGCCGTCGGGCGTCGTCTGCGTGGTTCCGGTCGTGGCTGCGTGCGCGTACGGCAGCGTGCAGGCAGCGATCAGCGCGAGGAGGGCAATGCGGGAAACGGACATGGCGGCGGGCCCGGGCGGAAGGAGCGAGGACGATCCGCGCGGACGGCGCGCACGCGGCGCCCGTGCGGAAGCGGCAATGGCGGCAAGACTCAGCCGTCGGTGACGGCGCCCTTGCTCGCCGTCGACACGAGCTTCATGTACTTGGCGAGCAGCCCGCGCGTGTAGCGGGGCGGCGGCGGCCGCCACGCGGCGCGGCGGCGCGCGAGTTCGGCGTCGTCGACGTTCAACTGGATGAGCTGCCGGTGCGCGTCGATCGTGATCGAGTCGCCTTCGTGCACCAGCGCGATCGTGCCGCCGACGTACGCCTCGGGCGCGACGTGACCGACGACCATGCCCCAGGTGCCGCCGGAGAAGCGCCCGTCGGTGAGCAGGCCCACCGACTCGCCCAGCCCCTGGCCGATCAGCGCCGACGTAGGCGCCAGCATCTCCTGCATGCCCGGCCCGCCCTTCGGGCCCTCGTAGCGGATCACGACGACGTCGCCCGGCTTGATCCGCTTGGCCATGATCGCGTCCATCACCTGCGGCTCCGAGTCGAACACGCGCGCCGGCCCGGTGATCGACGGGTTCTTGAGGCCGGTGATCTTGGCCACGCAGCCCTCGGGTGCCAGGTTGCCCTTGAGGATCGCGAGGTGGCCCTGCGCGTACAGCGGCTGATCGAAGGGACGGATCACGTCCTGGTCGGCACGCGGCGTGTCGGGCACGTGTGCGAGTTCCTCGGCCAGCGTGCGCCCGGTGATCGTCACGCAGTCGCCGTGCACGAGCCCGGCCCCGAGCAGCATCTTCAGCACCTGCGGCACGCCGCCCGCCCGGTGGAAGTCGACGGCGACGTACTTGCCGGAGGGCTTCAAGTCGCACAGCACCGGCACGCGCAGCCGGATGCGTTCGAAGTCGTCGATGGTCCACGGCACCTCGGCCGCCGCCGCGATGGCGAGGTAGTGCAGCACGGCGTTGGTCGAGCCGCCGGTCGCCATCACCAGCGCGATCGCGTTCTCGATCGAGCGCCGCGTGATGATGTCGCGCGGCTTGATGTCCCGCTTGACCGCCTCGACCAGCACGCGCGCGGACTCCGCCGCCGAATCGGCCTTCTCGGCGTCCGGCGAGGCCATCTGCGACGACCCGAGCAGGCTCACTCCCAGCGCCTCGAACGACGACGACATCGTGTTGGCCGTGTACATGCCGCCGCAGGCGCCGACGGTCGGGCACGCGTTGCGCTCGATGCCGTCGTAGTCCTCCCGCGACATCGTGCCGGCGGCGAACGCGCCGACCGCCTCGAACGGCGACACGATCGTCAGCGCCTGGCCCTTCCAGTGGCCGGGCTTGATCGTGCCAGCGTAGACGAAGATGCCCGGCACGTTCATCCGCGCCATCGCCATGACCGCCGCCGGCATGTTCTTGTCGCAGCCGCCCACGACCAGCACGCCGTCCATGCACTGGCCGTTGACCGCCGTCTCGATCGCGTCGGCGATGACCTCGCGCGAAACCAGCGAGTACTTCATGCCCTCGGTGCCCATGCCGATGCCGTCGGTGACGGTCGGCACGCCGAACACCTGTGGCATCGCACCGGCCTCCTGCAACGCGGCCAGCGCGCGGTCGACCAGCGGCTGGATGCCGGCGTTGCACGGGTTCATCGTGCTGTGGCCGTTGGCGACGCCGATGATCGGCTTGTCGAAGTCGCCGTCGCCGAAGCCTACGGCGCGCAGCATCGCGCGGTTGGGGGAGCGGGCGATGCCCTGGGTGATGATGCGGGAGCGGCGATTGAACGACATGGAAGAGTCCTCGCGGACGGCGCGCGGCGGCCGTTTGTATAATCGGATCATTCTAGCGCAACGCGTCACCCGCGCTTCCCGCTGCCGGCCGCCTCCGCATGCTCGTCCACCCGCAGTTCGATCCCGTCGCGTTCCAGTTAGGCCCGGTGGCCGTGCGCTGGTACGGACTCATGTACCTGCTGGCGTTCGTGCTGTTCGTCGTGCTCGGCAAGGTTCGCGCGCGACGCAACCTGCTGACCGGCTGGCACCCGCGCGACGTCGACGACATGCTGTTCTACGGCGTGTTCGGCGTGATCCTCGGCGGACGGCTGGGCTACGTGCTGTTCTACAAGCCGCTGCACTACCTCGCGCATCCGCTGGAGATCCTCGAGGTGTGGTCGGGCGGCATGAGCTTCCACGGCGGGTTCCTGGGCGTACTCGTCGCGCTGTGGCTGTTCGCGCGCCAGCGCGACAAGCGCTTCCTCGAGGTGACCGACTTCGTCGGACCGCTGGTGCCGCTGGGGCTCGCTGCGGGGCGTCTCGGCAACTTCATCAACGGCGAATTGGTCGGCCGCGCGACCGACGTGCCGTGGGCGATGGTGTTCCCGCAGGTGGACAACCTGCCGCGGCATCCGTCGCAGCTCTACCAGTTCGGGCTCGAGGGGCTGCTGCTGTTCGTGCTGCTCTGGTGGTACGCGGGAAGGGCGCGGCCCCTGGGCGCCGTGTCGGCGATGTTCCTGATCGGCTACGGCTTCTTCCGCTTCGTCGCGGAGTTCGCGCGCGAGCCCGACAGCTTCCTGGGTCTGCTTGCCGGCGGCCTCACGATGGGGCAGTGGCTGTCGCTGCCGATGGTCGCGCTGGGGATCGGGATGCTCGTCTGGGCGTACCGGCGCGCCGCGAAGGCGGAGCCGACGGTGATCGATCGGGGGAAGTGAGTAAAGAGGCCAGGCTCACTTTCCCGCGGATGGGAGTAAAGGGGCCAGGCTCACTTTCCCTATCGCAGCGGTGTCAGTTCCGTCGCCCTTCGCGGGAAAGTGAGCCTGGCCCCTTTACTGGCCCCTTTACTCACGGCGGAAGTCGCCGTCGATCGTTTCCGCGCCGCCGCCCTGCGGACGCCAGCGCCCGGCGGATGCGGCCTGCGGCCCGATCGGGCGTCCCACGTTCAGCGGCAGGGCGAGCAGCGTCAACGCAGCGAGGTCCGACACCAGCCCGGGCAGGATCAGCAGGAATCCCGCCAGCACCTTGCGGCCGCTGTCCAGCAGTCCGCGCAGCAGCGACTGCTCGCCGTGCAGCGCCGCGACCGTCCGCGTCCGGAACGCCATCCGCTCGTTGCGCAGCAGCAGGAGGCCCGCGACGAACGCGCAGCCGAGCCACAGCCAGAGCGGGATGCCGCTCCAGCGGGCGATGCGGGCCGTGACGTACAGATCGGCCGCGGGGAATGCCAGTAGAATGGCGAGTACGACGAAACGCATGGACGCTCCTTGGCGGACGCCGCGATCCTGGTGCTGACGAGCCTGCCCGATCTCGCCGCCGCGCAGGCGCTCTCCCGCGCGCTGGTGACCGGACGGCTCGCCGCGTGCGTGAGCATCGGGGCGCCCGTCGAGTCAATTTATCACTGGCAGGGTGAAATCGAAACTGCGCGCGAGATCCCGCTTGCGATCAAGACCCGGGCGCTGTTGTATCCGCGGGTCGAGGCCGCGATCGTCGCCGCCCACCCCTATGAACTTCCGGAAGTGTTCGCGGTCCCCCTCACGCATGGCCTTCCTCGCTACCTCGAGTGGATCGGCGCCGAGACCGGCCCGGCGTGACGGCCGGGCGGGTGTGGCGGTCGCGCTTGCGCTCGCCGCGGCCGCCGCCATGGCGGCCGAACCCGAGCTCCTGCCGGCCGAGCAGGCGTTCCGGTTCTCCGCACGGGCGCTCGACGACCGTACGCTCGAAGCCCGCTTCACGGTGGCCGACGGCTACTACCTTTATCGCGACAAGCTCAAGTTCGCCGTGGAACCCGAGGCCGCCGGCGTGGCGACACCGCCGCTGCCGCCGGGCAAGGTCAAGGACGACGCGTTCTTCGGACAGGTCGAGACCTTTCGCGGCGAGGTCGTGGCGAAGCTCCCGCTCGCCAAGGGCACGCCCGGCCAGTCGCTGGTGCTGGTCGCCGACTCCCAGGGCTGCGCCGACATCGGCGTCTGCTATCCGGTCAACCGGCAGAAGGTCACCGTCGTCCTGCCCGCCGCAGGCAAGGGCCCGGGCCCGGTCGTCGAGGCCCACCCGCGCAAGAAGAGCTGGTTCAAGTGACGCGGGCAGTCCGGTGGGTCCGATTCAAGAAGTAAGCAGTCACTCTTCCCAAAGGGCCGGTCAATGAATCCACTGCGGATCCGCTGGATCCTCTTTGCCGGCATCGCCGCGGCCGCGCTGGCGGCCGGGCTCTACTTCGGTCGGCAGGGCGTGACCGCGCCATCCGACCCCGCCGCCGCCGCGGCGCTTGCAGGGCTCGCCCTCCCGGATCCGCAGGGCAAGGAGCAGCGGCTCGACCAGTGGCGCGGCAAGGTCGTGGTCGTCAACTTCTGGGCCACCTGGTGCGCCCCCTGCCGCGAAGAAATGCCCGAGTTCATGAAGGCGCAGACCGAGCACGGGCCGAAAGGTCTGCAATTTGTCGGTATCGCCGTCGATCAGGCCGACAAAGTGAGTCAATTCGCAGACGAGATCGGACTGAATTATCCGACGCTCGTCGGCGGCTTCGGCGCGATGGAGTTGTCCAAATCGCTCGGCAATTCGCTGATGGCGCTTCCGTTCACCGTGGTGCTCGACCGCAAGGGCGCGGTCGCCCACACCCAGCTGGGAATCCTCAAACCAGACAAACTGGACAGCATCGTCAAGCAATTGCTCTGAACGTCGCTTATCTTCGCCGCAACCGTCACGACCGCGAGCCGGGGCCCGATCCCCATCCAAAGGCGGAGCGGAGGCGTCCGCGGCCACCGCCGCGATGGCGCGGCTCTGCGTACCGCGCCGGTACCGCCACCGGCAAATTTTCGTTATCGCTGGACAATTGGCCTTAACGCACGGCAAACTCCGGCCACACTAAAGCAAGGCGACCGGGCGCGGACCGGGATCGATCGCATGGTCCCGGCACGACAAGCCCACCTCGCCGATGCGCCAGCGGTGTCGCATGCGTTGCCACGATCCACGGCGGCCGCGGTGCCGCAGCCGCGCCGGCGGGCACGAACAGAGCGGTTTCCGGTTCGGCATTCGACGGCTAACGTCCCGTCGGTGACGCACCGGTTGAAGGGGTGATCGTCATGGACCTGCGCAAGCTCAAGACGCTGATCGAGCTGGTCGAGTCGTCGGGCATCGCGGAGCTCGAAATTCAGGAGGGCGAGGAACGCGTCCGGATCACGCGCACGGCGGCGCCCGCCGCCGCCGCGCCGGTGGCCGCGCTGCCCGGGGGGAGTGCCGCCGGGGTGCCCGCGGCTGCCGCGGCGGCAGCCGCGCCCGCACCCGAGGTGGCCGCCCCGGCCACCGCTGGCCACGTCGTGAAGAGCCCGATGGTGGGAACGTTCTACCGGTCCGCCACGCCGGGGGCGAAGCCGTTCGTCGAGGTCGGCGACAGCGTGCAGGAAGGGCAGACGCTGTGCATCGTCGAGGCGATGAAGCTCATGAACGAGATCGAGGCCGACCAGACCGGCGTGATCAAGGCCGTCCTCACCGAGAACGGGCAGCCGGTCGAGTTCGGCCAGCCGCTGTTCGTGATCGGCTGAGCGCGCGCGGTCCCGCCACGTGGCCCTCACCAAAGCCGCGGTCGCCAAGGCCGCCGACAAGCTGTTCGACAAGGTGCTGATCGCCAACCGCGGCGAGATCGCGCTGCGCATCCAGCGCGCATGCCGCGAAATGGGCATCAAGACCGTCGTCGTGCATTCGGAAGCCGACCGCGACGCCAAGTACGTGCGGCTCGCCGACGAGTCGGTGTGCATAGGCCCGCCCGCGTCGGCGCAGAGCTACCTGCACGTGCCGGCGATCATCGCCGCCGCCGAGGTGACCGACGCCCAGGCGATCCACCCGGGCTACGGCTTCCTGTCCGAAAACGCCGACTTCGCCGACAAGGTCGAGAAGTCGGGCTTCGTGTTCATCGGGCCGCGCCCGGAGACGATCCGGCTGATGGGCGACAAGGTCAGCGCGAAGGCCGCGATGCTCAAGGCCGGCGTCCCCTGCGTGCCCGGTTCCGAGGGCTCGCTGCCCGACGACCCGAAGGAGGTCGTGCGCATCGCGCGCGGTGTGGGCTACCCCGTGATCATCAAGGCCGCGGGCGGCGGCGGCGGCCGCGGCATGCGCGTCGTCCACACCGAGGCCGCGCTGCTGCCGGCGGTGACGCTCACGCGCTCGGAGGCGCAGGCGGCGTTCGGCAATCCGATGGTGTACATGGAGAAGTTCCTCGTCAATCCGCGGCACATCGAGATCCAGGTGCTGGCCGACGAGCACAAGAACGCCGTCTACCTGTTCGAGCGCGACTGCTCGATGCAGCGGCGCCACCAGAAGATCATCGAGGAGGCGCCGGCGCCGGGCGTCAACCAGCGCGCGTTGGTGCGCATCTCCGAGCGCTGCGCCGACGCGTGCCGCCGCATCGGCTACCGCGGGGCCGGCACGTTCGAGTTCCTGTACGAGAACGACGAATTCTTCTTCATCGAGATGAACACGCGCGTGCAGGTCGAGCACCCGGTCACCGAGGCGATCACCGGCATCGACATCGTCCAGCAGCAGATCCTCGTCGCGGCCGGGCGCAAGCTCGCGTTCCGCCAGCGCGACATCACGCGCCGCGGCCACGCGGTCGAGTGCCGGATCAACGCCGAGGACCCGATCACGTTCGCGCCGTCGCCCGGCCGCATCACGTCGTGGCACCCGCCGGGCGGGCCCGGCATCCGCGTCGACTCGCACGCGTACCAGAACTACCTGGTGCCGCCGAACTACGACTCGATGATCGGCAAGGTCATCGCGTACGGCGACTCGCGCGAGCAGGCGATCGCGCGCATGCGCATCGCGCTGTCCGAGATGATCGTCGAGGGGATCAAGACCAACATCCCGCTGCACCAGGAACTGATGGTCGACGACAAGTTCCTGCGCGGCGGCACGACGATCCACTACCTCGAAGAGCGGATGGCGAAGAGGAAGCAGGGATAGCCACAGGCGACCGGGTGCGCGCGTGAGCTACGTTGCGCTGCGCTTCGACGCGGCCGCCGCGGACGCGGACGCGTGGTCGGACGCGCTGGTCGAGGCCGGCGCGCTGTCGGTCGACGTCTCGGACCCGCGCGCGGGCACCGCGGAAGAGGCGCCGCTGTTCGGCGAGCCGGGCCTTCCCGTCGCCGGCAGCTGGGCGTGGTCGCGCGTCGTCGCGCTGTTCGCGGACGGCGCCGACTGGCGGCGGACGCTGGAGCGCGTGGCGATCGCGCTCGGTCGCCCGGTGCCGCCGCACGAGACGTACCCGGTGGCGGAGCAGGACTGGGTGCGCCGCACGCAGGCGCAGTTCGGCCCGATCGAGGTCGCCCGCGGATTCTGGATCGTGCCGACGTGGTCGGAACTGCCGGAGCCCGGGGCGCTCGCGCTCCGGCTCGATCCCGGACTCGCGTTCGGCACCGGCTCGCATCCGACGACGCGCCTGTGCCTCGAGTGGTTGCGTGCGACCGTCGCCGGTGGCGAGTCGGTGCTCGACTACGGGTGCGGCTCGGGCATCCTCGCCATCGCCGCCGCGAAGCTCGGCGCACGCAGCGTGACCGGCATCGACATCGACCCGCAGGCGGTCGCGGCCAGCGGCAGCAACGCGCGGGCGAACGGCGTCCACGGCACGTTCGGCCCGCCGGAGGCGCTACGCCCGGGCGCGTTCGACGTGGTGGTCGCCAACATCCTCGCCAACCCGCTCGTCCTGCTGGCGCCGGCGCTCGCGCCACGGGTCGCGTCGGCCGGCCGCATCGCGCTGTCCGGCATCCTCGCCGGACAGGCGGACGACGTGATCGCCGCGTACGCGCCGTGGTTTACACTCGGGCGGTGGCGCGAACGCGACGGCTGGGTGCTGCTCGCGGCTGCCGGGGGGGCGGCCTCCGGTCGGCCGCGGAAGGCGCCATGACGGGCGCCGGACTCAGGCGCGGGGCCGACCCCCGGCGCCGCCCACGCTGACGATGTCCGACGAACAATTCACCCGCTGCCCAGGCTGCAAGACGGTGTTCCGCGTCAACGCCGCCCAGCTCGCGCTGCGCGAGGGGCAGGTGCGCTGCGGGCACTGCCGGACGGTGTTCAACGGCCGCGAGGAGTTGATTTCGCTGTCGCCGCCGCCGCCGGACGAGGAACCGGAGGTCGACGAACTCGCGCAGGGTCCGCCGACCGTGACGCTGCGCACGGCGCGCGCGCTCGAGCCGCTGCCGCCCGAGGTCCCCGTCTCGCCGCCCGTGGCCGCGGTCGACTACGAAAATCGCTTCTCGGGGGCAAAGCGCCGACCGCACCGGCTGTGGACGGCGCTGGGGTTCGTCGCCATTCCCCTGCTCGCCGCCGTGCTGGTGCTGCAGGCGGTGTTCCACTTCCGCGACGGGCTCGCCGCGCACGTGCCGACCACCAAGGTCGTCCTCGAGCGCTTGTGCGCGTTCGCCGGGTGCACGATCCGGCCGCTGCGGGACGTCTCCGCACTGTCGATCGACGCGTCGGACCTGCAGGCGGACCCCGCGCACCGCGGCCTCCTGATCCTGACCGCGACGCTGCGCAATCGCGCGCCCTACGCGATCGGCTACCCGCACCTCGAGCTCACGCTGACAGATGCGCAGGACCAGGTCGTCGTCCGCCGGGCGCTCGCGCCGGCCGATTACGTGAGCGGCACGGCGAACCACGCCGCGGGCATCGCCGGCAATGCCGAGGTGCCGGTAAAGCTGTTCATCGATGCCAGCGCCACGACCCAGGCGGGATACCGGCTCTATCTGTTCTTCCCCTGATCAGTGCACGGCGCTCGGGGCGACGCCCTCCATGCACCAAGCCGGGGCACGGTTCGCTCGCGATCGGCTGGTCGAGCGGCGGCTCCCGGATTCAGGGGGTCTCGAGGAAAACCTTACTAAAACATGATGTTGGCTGCACCATCGCCGCGAGCCGGCCACCGTCGGCGTTGCTTGCCTGCGAGTGGTTGCTGCGGTGCGGAACGCGGCGCGGCACACCAGGGAGACTCTGCACGAATTCGGTGCCCGACCGGTGCGATAATGATCGAGTCTGGTGCGGCCATCGAGCGGCGAGCTTCGGCAGCAAGCGAGACGTCTCGATAACTTATTGAATCATCAGTGTTTTTGTGGTGGCATGCTTCTCGCTAAATTGGCGACGGCCCCCATTGCCAAGCGATTCGACGCGCGCGCAGCCGCTGCGGCTGCCTGCCTGTCGCGCAGTCCCTTTTTCAATCGGTTCATCAGGAGACCCGGATGGCATCACCCGCTGACGTGCTGAAGATGATCAAAGAGAAGGAAGTCAAGTTCGTCGACCTCCGCTTCACCGACACCCGCGGCAAGGAGCAGCACGTCTCCGTGCCCGCGAAGCAGTTCACCGCCGACAAGTTCGAGTCGGGCCACGCGTTCGACGGCTCGTCGATCGCCGGCTGGAAGGGCATCCAGGCCTCCGACATGCTGCTGATGCCGGACCCGGGCACCGCGAACATCGACCCCTTCATGGACGAGACCACGCTGCTCATCACCTGTGACGTGGTCGAGCCGTCGGACGGCAAGGGCTACGAGCGCGACCCCCGCTCGCTCGCCAAGCGCGCCGAGGCGTATCTCAAGTCCTCGGGCATGGGCGACACGGCGTATTTCGGGCCCGAGCCCGAGTTCTTCATCTTCGACGCCGTCGAGTGGTCGGTCGACATGTCGGGCAGCTACAGCAAGGTCTTCTCGAGCGAGGCCGCGTGGTCGACCGCCGAGAAGTTCGAAGGCGGCAACATGGGCCACCGCCCGACGGTGAAGGGCGGCTACTTCCCCGTGCCACCAGTGGACTCGCTGCAGGACATCCGCTCGGCGATGTGCCTCGCGATGGAGTCGATGGGTGTGGAGGTCGAGGTGCACCACCACGAGGTCGCGAACGCCGGCCAGTGCGAGATCGGCACCAAGTTCGAGACGCTGGTCAAGCGTGCCGACTGGCTGCAGATCCTCAAGTACTGCGTGCACAACACGGCGCACGCGTACGGCAAGACCGCGACGTTCATGCCCAAGCCGATCGTCGGCGACAACGGCTCGGGCATGCACTGCCACCAGTCGGTGTGGAAGGACGGCAAGAACCTCTTCGCCGGTGACGGCTACGCGGGCCTGTCCGAGTTCGCGCTGTACTACATCGGCGGCGTGATCAAGCACGCGAAGGCGCTCAACGCGATCACCAACCCGGGCACCAACTCGTACAAGCGGCTGGTGCCGGGCTTCGAGGCGCCGATCAACCTCGCGTACTCGGCGCGCAACCGCTCGGCGGCGATCCGCATCCCGTACGTGTCGAACCCGAAGGGGCGCCGCGTCGAGGTGCGCTTCCCCGACCCGACGGCGAACCCGTACCTCGCGTTCGCGGCGATGCTGATGGCGGGCCTGGACGGCGTGCAGAACAAGCTCCACCCGGGCGACCCGATGGACAAGAACCTGTACGACCTCGAGCCCGAGGAGGCCGCCAAGGTGCCGCACCCGTGCGCGTCGCTGGACGAGGCGCTGTCGCACCTCGACCGCGACCGCGAGTTCCTGACGCGCGGCGGCGTGTTCACCAACGACATGATCGACGCGTACATCGCCCTCAAGATGGAGGAGGTGACGCGCTTCCGGATGACCACGCACCCGGTCGAATTCGACATGTACTACAGCCTGTAGAGCGACGCAGCGATGTCGGCGCCGATCGCGGCGCGCGCGTTGTACCGACGACAGGGGCAGGCCGCGCGCCTGCCCCTGCCGCTTCGGGTGCGCTACACTTCGCCGCCATGCACGACCATGCCTACGCTGCCGGAAAACGGTGCATCCGCGCCCTCTCGTGGTGCCTCGCGGCCGCCTGCGCGAGCGGCGCATGGGCGCAGGGGCCGGTGTGCAAGTACGTCGACGCGGCCGGCAACATCGTCTTCTCCAACCTGCCGCCGGAGAAGGGCTACCGCAGGATCTCGTGCATGGGTGCCGAGGAGCCGCGGCGCGCGACCGGCAGCGCGAACCGGAGCACGCCCACGCCTGCGGGCTTTCCCAAGGTCGATGCGGAAACGCAGAAGGGCCGCGACGACATGCGCCGCAAGGTGCTCTCGGACGAGCTCGCCACAGAGGAGAAACTGCTCGCCGACGCGCGCGCGCTCTACGCGAACGGCGCGCCCGTGCCGTTGCCGGAGGAGCAGGGCAACGCCGCGAAGTACCAGGAGCGTATCGCGCGGCTGCGCCAGTCGGTGCAGCTGCACGAGCGCAACATCGAGGCGCTCAAGAAGGAGCTCGGCGCCACACGCTGAGATCCGCCACGCGCGGCGCGTGCGCTGCGTGCCGCGTTCGTCCGCCCGGATCCCGGCGCGGAATTTGCTGACTATTCCCGCGCGTGCGGCCGTTGCGGCGCGCGTTGGCGCGGGACGATCGTGAAGCTGCGGTTCTTCCCGTCGCCGCTCGCCGGCGCGCGCCGCGAAGGTAGCCCAGTGATGCGGGACTGGAGCTGCTCGCGGCCGCCGTCCTGATGCTTCGCGCCGATGGACGTGTCACCTACGTGAATCCCGCCGCCGAGAACCTGTTCGAGCTGTCGCGACCGAAGTTCCTCGGCCACACGCCGCGCGAGCTGTTCGGCGAGTGCCCGGCGCTGGAGTCGGCGATCGCGAAGGCGGAGGTGAGCGGCGCGTCGTACACCGAGCAGGAGATCGAGCTCGGCGTCCCGGGCAGGAGCAGGCTGCACCTCATGTGCACGGTGTCGCCGATCGAGACGCCGCACGCCGCGCTGCTGGTCGAGTTCCGGCACATCGACCAGCAGCTGAAGGTCGCGCGCGAGGAGCGCCTGCTCGAGCAGCAGCAGGCGAACCGCGACCTGATCCGCAGCCTCGCGCACGAGATCAAGAATCCGCTGGGGGGCATCCGCGGCGCCGCGCAGCTGCTCGAGGGCGAGCTCGACCGGCCGCAGCTCGCCGAGTACACGCAGGTGATCATCGGCGAGGCCGACCGCCTGCAGTCGCTGGTGAACCGGCTGCTGACGCCGCACCGGCTGCCGTCCTACCGGCGCACGAACATCCACGAGATCCTCGTGCGCGTGCGCAGCGTCGTGCAGGCGGAGTTCCCGGCGATTCGCATCACCTCGGACTTCGACATCAGCATCCCGGAGTTCGAGGCCGATTCCGACCAGCTGACGCAGGTCGTGCTCAACGTCGTGCGCAACGCGGCGCAGGCGCTGTCCGCCGGCACGCCGGACCCGCAGATCCGGCTCGAGACGCGCGTGGCGCGCGGCATCACGGTCGCCAAGAAGCGCCACCGGCTGGCGCTCGCGCTATCGGTGACCGACAACGGGCCCGGTGTGCCCGAGGCGATCCGCGACAAGATCTTCTACCCGCTCGTGTCCGGCCGCGAAGGCGGCAGCGGACTCGGGCTGACGATCGCGCAGACGTTCGTCGCGCAGCACAACGGGACCATCGAATGGGAAAGCGCGCCGGGACGCACGGTGTTCACGATCCTGCTGCCGCTCGAGATGACGCGCGCGCCGGCCTGACGCGCGGAAAGGGATGACGGAGACGATGTACGCCTACGACTACGATCCGCCGCGTTCCGACGCGGCGAAGGCCGTGTGGATCGTCGACGACGACCGCTCGATCCGCTGGGTGCTCGAGAAGGCGCTGGCGCGCGAGGGCATTCCGTACAAGACGTTCTCGACCGCCTACGAGGTGCTGCAGGCGCTCGCCGTCTCGGAGCCGCAGGTGCTCGTGTCCGACATCCGGATGCCCGGCGAGTCGGGCCTGGCGCTGCTCAACAAGGTGAAGGAGCGCTTCCCGCACCTGCCGGTGATCATCATGACCGCGTACTCGGACCTGGACAGCGCGGTCGCCGCGTTCCAGGGCGGCGCGTTCGAGTACCTGCCGAAGCCGTTCGACGTCGACCACGCGATCGCGCTGATCCGACGGGCGACGACGCAGACGTCGGCGGTGGCGCCGGCGGCGCCGGCCGCGGCGGAGGCGCCGGAGATCCTGGGCCAGGCGCCGGCGATGCAGGAGGTCTTCCGCGCGATCGGCCGGCTGTCGCAGTCGAACACGACGGTGATGATCACCGGCGAGTCAGGCACCGGCAAGGAGCTCGTCGCGCGCGCGCTGCACCGGCACAGCCCGCGCGCCGCGATGCCGTTCGTCGCGATCAACACCGCGGCGATCCCGAAGGACCTGCTGGAGTCCGAGCTCTTCGGCCACGAGCGCGGCTCGTTCACCGGCGCGCAGGCGCTGCGCCGCGGCCGCTTCGAGCAGGCCGAAGGCGGCACGCTGTTCCTGGACGAGATCGGCGACATGCCCGCCGACCTGCAGGTGCGCCTGCTGCGCGTGCTCGCCGACGGCGAGTACTACCGCGTGGGTGGCCACGCGCCACTGCGCGCGAACGTGCGCATCATCGCGGCCACGCATCAGAACCTCGAGGAGCGCGTGCGGCAGGGCCTGTTCCGCGAGGACCTGATGCATCGCCTCAACGTCGTGCGGCTGCGGCTGCCGCCGCTGCGCGAGCGGCCGGAGGACATCGCACCGCTGGCGCGTCACTTCCTGCAGAAGAGCGGGCGCGACCTCGCCGTCGAGCCCAAGGTGCTGGCGGACGACGCGCTCGGCGCGCTGACGAAGTTCGCCTTCCCCGGCAACGTCCGGCAGCTGGAGAACATCTGCCACTGGCTCACCGTGATGGCGCCGGGGCAGCGGATCGATGTCGCCGACCTGCCGCCGGAGGTGCGCGAGGCGCCGGCGGCCGCCGCGACCGGCGAGGACGGCGGGTTCGACTGGCGCGACGCGCTCGACCGCGAGCTGTCGCAGGCGCTCATCCGTGGCGAGCGCAACGTCGGCGACCGGCTGGAGCAGGAATTCGAGAAGACGCTGATCCGGCGCGCGCTCGCGCACACGGGCGGCCATCGGATGGAAGCGGCCGCGTGGCTCGGCTGGGGACGCAACACGCTGACGCGCAAGATCCAGGATCTGGGGCTCGAGGACGAGCTGCGGAAGGGGGCGCGGGGATGACGCCTACTTCGTCGGGAACGCCCCCGGCGCGTGCAGCGACCGCTCGACCAGCTCCTCGATGACGATGTCCGGCTTCTCGCGCTCGACCAGCGCCTTGTCGAACGCGCGGCTGCTGACGTACACGACGCGGCTGAAGTTCTCGGACAGCAGCGGGATCAGCGGGATCGCCATCGAGTCGCGCAGGATGACCGCGCGTGGCAGCCCGGGGCGGTCGCAGACGAAGTACTCGAACCCCGGGTACTCGCCCTTGTCGATGCGGCGCGCGCAGCGTTCTGCGGCCATCGCCAGCACCTTGCCGAGCGGCGCGACGTCGTCCTCGCGGATGCGCGACGGCATGCCGAGCATCTGGATGAGATCGCCGCTGTAGTAATCGACGCCCGGCACGTACGCCGGGCGCGGCGCCGGCGCGATCGCGGGCAGCGCACCCGCCGGAAGCGCGGCGCGCACCGCGCGCATGATCGCGTCGTAGCCGATCACCGCACCGTTGTAGTTCCAGTGCGAGTCGGTCTGGTAGTAGACGCGCTCGCGCGTCTTCGCGTCGCGCAGCGCCGGCCGCAGGTCGACGAGCGTGACGCGGCCGTCGCGCTCGATGGCCGCGCGCACGCGGTCGTACGGCGTCGGACCCTGCATGCGTGCGACCCACGGCGCAAGGTGCTCCGGATAGATCGTGAATTTCTCCGGTACGACGACGACGACGTAGCCGATGCCGCGCGCGGCGAGCCAGTCGCTGCGGCGCCCGAGTTCGGCCACCGTGTTGTCGACGTCGGCCTGCGAGAACGGAAGCGTGCCGCGGTAGTGGCGGTCGAGCGAGTGCCCATCCTCGCCCAGCCAGTAGAACCAGCCGTTGTTGCCGCGCATCACGGTGCCCAGGCTCGACACGCCGAACGCGCGCAGCAGCGCGCCGTGGTGGAGGCGGACCATGACGTCGCGGCCGCCGAAGCGGTCGGAAAATGCGCGGTCGAATGCCGGAGGGAACTCGCGCGACGGCGCGGGCGCCGGCCACGGCGCCATCGGCCGGTTCTCGAAGCGCGTCGTCGTGCTCGACCACGTGAAGACGAGCGCGAGCCCCGGCAGCGCGGTCGCGAGCACGAACAGCGCGGCGACGATGCGGTCGCGCAACGGGTGGTCGCCCGGCGCCTGCGGCGGAACGGGGGGCAGCGCGAGCGCGTCGGCGGTCATGTCGGTCCCGCCGGGCCGTCCCAAGGGACCGACCTGCCACGGCCTCCTTGGTATGGCACGACATGCAGACGGCAGGGTGTCGGCCGTCGCCCTCGCGCGCGGACGCGCTCTGCGAGCCTGGGCTTCGCCCCGCGCGCGTGGGCGGCTCGGGGGGCGGCGAGCGAAGCGAGCGTGGGGGTCGTCATGTCGGTCCCGCCGGGCCGTCCCAAGGGACCGACCTGCCCCCTTGGGGGGCAGCGAGCGAAGCGAGCGTGGGGGTCGTCACCTAGAACCGGAAGTAGATGAACGGATTGTAGGTGCCCGCCGCGAGGAACGCGGCCGACAGCGCGAACACGGCGCCGGTCCACGCCACGTCGGCGGACAGCGCGAGCTTGGCGGCGAGCCCGGGCGCGGCGGCAGTGCGGTCGCGCCCGGCACCGACGCGCTTCGCGAGCGGTGTCGCGAACACGACCGCGACGATCAGCGTCACCAGCACGTGCAGGTTCAGGAACTCCTCGACCGGATGACGGACGAGGTCGCCGCTGGCGAAGCCCGCGAGCGCCGCGTAGTAGGCGAGCGCCTGCGCGAGCGTCTCGCAGCGGAACAGCACCCAGCCGCCCATTGCCGCCAGCAGCGCGTAGGCATGGGCGAGCGGGCCGATCCGGCGCAGCACGCGGTCGACGCCGGCGCGTTCCGCGACGAGGAACGCGCCGTGCCACGCGCCCCACAGCACGAACGGCCAACTCGCGCCGTGCCAGAGGCCGCAGAGCAGGAACACGATGACGAGGTTCGCGTAGGCGCGGCGCTCGCCGCGCTGGTTGCCGCCGAGCGGGATGTACAGGTAGTCGCGAAACCAGTTCGACAGCGAGATGTGCCAGCGCCGCCAGAACTCCCGGATGCTGCGCGCGATGTACGGATAGTTGAAGTTCTCGAGGATCCGGAAGCCGAACATGCGCATGAGGCCGATCGCCATGTCGGAGTAGCCCGAGAAGTCGAAGTAGATCTGCAGCGTGTAGCAGACGAGCGCGAGCCACGCGAGCGGCGTGGTCAGCTCGGCGGCGGGCAGCGCGAAGATCTGGTCGGCGGTGCGTCCGAGCGTGTTGGCGATCAGCACCTTCTTGCCCAGGCCCAGCACGAAGCGGCGCACGCCGTAGGCGAAGTCCGCGAGCCGCTGCTCGCGGACAGGCAGTTGCGCGGCGATGTCGCGCCAGCGGATGATCGGCCCGGCGATGAGCTGCGGGAACAGCAGGATGTAGAGCGCGAAGCGCGGCAGATTCGCTTCCGCCTGCGCGTTGCGCTTGTAGACGTCGACGACGTAGGAGATCGCGTGGAACGTGAAGAACGAGATGCCGAGCGGCAGCGGGATCGCCGCGACGGCGAGCGGCGTGATCGCGAGCACGGGCGCGAGCGCGTTGACGTTGGCCACCGCGAAGTTCGCGTACTTGAACAGCGCGAGCGCGCTTAAATTTCCGGCGACGCCCGCGGCGAGCCAGCGCTTGCGCACGGCGGGGTCGTCCGCGCGGCCGATCGCGCCGCCGATCGCGTAGTTGAACAGCACCGAGCCGATGACGAGCGCCAGGTACGGCGCCTCACCCCACGCGTAGAACACGAGGCTCGCGACCAGCAGCACGCCGTTGCGCCAGGTCCGCGGCACCGCGAAGTACGCGGCGAGCGTCAGCGGGAGGAACAGGAACAGGAAGATCGGCGATGCGAAGACCATGGCGCGCGAGTCTAGCAAACCGCCCTTTGCGGCCGGCTAGGGGCGTCGGAGACGAATGGAAGGAAGTCAGAAGGGGTCGCACGGCTGCCGCCGCGACCCCCTTGGAAAAATCATGGACGCTGACTGCCTGACGAGAAACTGATCAGGGGCAAATCGCCGGCGGAGCCGGACGATTTGCTCGAGGTCACGAAAGACCGGACGTCATGCGTGCGGTTGTGCCTCAGGCCGGCGTTGCGCGCCCCTCACCCCGGCCCTCTCCCCGCTGGCGCGGGGCGAGGGAGGGCGTCGGCGCGAGGTCGGACGTCGGCGCGAGGTCGGACGTCGGCGCGAGGGGCGACAATGTGCTCCCTCTCCCGCTTGCGGGAGAGGGTTGGGGTGAGGGTGTGCGCGGATTCGGCGCTCAGGCGTCCGCCGCCAGCTCGACGAACACCGGCGCGTGGTCGGACGGCTTCTCGCCCTTGCGCGCGTTGCGGTCGATGCGACTCGCGCGGCAGCGCTGCGCGAGAGGTGCCGACAGCAGCACGTGGTCGATGCGCAGGCCG
Source organism: Betaproteobacteria bacterium (assembly GCA_016716425.1). GTDB lineage: Bacteria > Pseudomonadota > Gammaproteobacteria > Burkholderiales > Casimicrobiaceae > VBCG01. Next base: position 69,653 of record JADJWJ010000006.1, on the reverse strand, counting down.
CGGTTCTTCGGGAACGCGAGCTGCCGGTAGTCCCACCACGAGAACGTCTTCTCGGGCTGGTCGAAGAGGCGAAAGCTGTCGACGAGCCCGACTGCGAGCAGCGCGCGGAACGCCGCGCGCTCGGGCGCCGAGCACAGCACCTGGCCTGCCCACAGCGCGGGATCGTGGACGTCGCGGTCCTCGGGCGCCACGTTGAAGTCGCCCATCACGGCGAGCGACGGGTGGCGCGCGAGTTCGGCGCGCAGCATGCCGGCCAGCGCGGCGAGCCACGCGAGCTTGTACCGGTACTTGTCCGAGTCGACGGCCTGCCCGTTCGGAACGTAGACGCCGACGACCCGGATGCCGTCGACGGTCGCCGCGATCACGCGCTTCTGCTCGTCGGCATAGCCGTCGATGCCGATGGCCACGTCCGTCACGGGCAGCCCCTCGCGGACGAGGATCGCCACGCCGTTGTACGTCTTCTGTCCGGAGAAGTGCGACGCGTAGCCGGCTGCGGCGATCTCCATCGCGGGAAACTTCGCATCCTCGAGCTTGGTTTCCTGCAGGCACAGCACGTCCGGCTTCTGTGCTGCGAGCCAGTCGAGCAGCCGCGGCAGCCGCACGTTCAGCGAATTGACGTTCCAGGCCGCGAGGATCACGCGAGGATGCCCGTTGCGCGGCCGTGGCGCCCGGGGCGGGCGCCGCGTGCGACGCTACTGCTTCGGATAGTCGCCGCCGCGCGGCGGCGGCGCCAGCGAGCGCATGCCTTCCGGCAGCGGTTGCGGCGGCGGCGGTGCGGCTTCGGCCGTGCGGGCGGCAGGCGCCGCGCGCCGCGGCGCCTGCGTCTTCGGGTAGCCGGCCTCGTCGAGCAACGTCTGCCAGCGCGACTCGTTGTAGCCTTTCGCGACCAGCTTGTCGCCCACCGCGAGCACCGGCGCCTTGTCGTCGCCGGTCAGCTCCTTCATTCGCGCGCGGCCCTGCTCGTCCGTCTGCACGTCGACCTTGCTGAACGGGACGCCGCGCCGGTTGAGCACGGCTTCCGCGCTCTGGCAGACCTCGCCGCAGTCGAACGTGAACAGCGTCACCGGGAAGCGCTCGGCCGCCTGCTGCGCCGCGAGGCTGGGCTCGCTGGTCTCGACGAAGTTGCCGCCCACGGACCGCATCTGCACGCCCTGCGCGCTGGGCGGCGGCGGGCGGTCGGAGTAGACGATGCGGCCGTCGGCATCCTTGTAGCGGTAGACCTGCGGCGCCTGCGCGATGGCCGCCGTCGCCAATGCGAGCGCGGCGAGTCCGAGGGCGGTGCGATGGGCGAGAGTGCTCATGGAATCACCTTCAGGGGGTGACGACCATCCCATTATGCCGCAGCAGCGCGTCCAGTTGGGGCGGCCGCCCCCGGAAGGCGACGAACGACTCGAGCGCGGGCCGGCTGCCGCCGCGCGCGAGCACCTCGTCGCGGAAGCGCGCGCCGGCCGCGGGCGACAGCACGCCCTCCTCCTCGAACAGGCTGTAGGCGTCCGCCGATAGCACCAGCGCCCACTGGTAGCTGTAATAGCCGGCCGCGTAGCCGCCGGCGAAGACGTGGGCGAACGACTGCATGAAGCGGTCGTACGGTGCGCGCGGCACGACCGCGACCTCTCGCCGCACCGCCTCGAGCAGTGCCTCCGGCGTGGCCCAGGCGGCGGCCTCGCCGGCCCCGAACTGGTCGTGCAGCAGCATGTCGAACAGGCCCATCTCGATCTGCCGGACCGTCGCCATGCCGGAGAGGAAATTGCGCGCGGCCAGCATGCGGTCGAACAGCGCCTTCGGCAGCGGTTCGCCGGTGTCGACGTGCCGCGTCATGTGGCGCAGGACGTCCCACTCCCAGCAGAAGTTCTCCATGAACTGCGACGGCAGCTCGACCGCGTCCCACTCCACGCCCTGGATGCCGGAGACGCCCGGCACGTCGACGCGCGTCAGCAGCTGGTGCAGGCCGTGGCCGAACTCGTGGAAGATCGTGATGACCTCGTCGTGCGTGAACGTCGCCGGCTTGCCGCCGACCGGCGCCGACAGGTTGCACGTCAGGTAGGCAACCGGATGCTGGATGCCGCCGCGGACGCGGCGGCGGTTGATCGCGTCGTCCATCCACGCGCCGCTGCGCTTGCCCTCCCGTGCGTAGAGGTCGAAGTAGAACTCGCCGACCAGCGCGCCCGCGCGGTCGCGGATGTGGAAGAAGCGCACCGACGGGTGCCACGCCGCCGCGGTGCCTTCCTCGATCCGGACGCCGTAGATCGTCTCGACGACGCGGAACAGCCCCGTGAGCACCCAGTCTTCGGGCAGGTACTGGCGCACCTCCTGCTCGCTGTACGCGTACCGCGCGGCCTTGAGCCGCTCGGCGGCGTACGCGACGTCCCACGGCGCGAGCTCGGAGAGTCCGAGTTCGTCGCGGGCGAACGCCGACAGCTCGGCAAAGTCGCGTTCCGCGAACGGCTTGGCCCGTTGCGCGAGGTCGCGCAGGAACGCGACGACCTCGCCGGGGTCGTTCGCCATCTTCGGCACCAGCGACACGTGCGCATAGTTGGGGTAGCCGAGCAGGCGCGCGGCCTCGCGGCGCAGCTCGAGGATGCGGGCGATGACCGGCGCGTTGTCGCGGTCCGGGTGCGGCGACAGATCGGACGCGCGCGTCGAGTACGCCTCGTGCAGCAGGCGGCGCAGGTCGCGCACTTCCGCGTACTGCATGACGGGCAGGTAGCAGGGCATCCGCAGCGTGAGCTTCCAGCCGGCGCGGCCCGCCGCCTGCGCCGCCGCGCGCGCGGTCTCGCGCACGTCGGCCGGCACGCCGGCCAGCAGCGCCTCGTCCTCGACGTAGTGCGCCCAGTCGTTGGTTTCGTCGAGCAGGTGCTCTTCGAACTGCGTCGACAGCTCCGCGAGCTCTTCCTGGACGGCGCGGAAGCGCGCCTTGTCCGCGGCGGACAGCTCGGCCCCGCCCAGGCGGAAGTCGCGCAACTCGTTGTCGATCACGCGCTGCTTCGCCGCGTCGAGGCGCGCGAACCCCGGCTGTGCGCGCAGCGCACGGTACTTCGCGTACAGCCGCAGGTCCTGCGCGAGCTCGGTGAAGAACGCGACGACCTTCGGCTGGTTCGCGTTGTACGCGTCGCGCAACGCCGGCGTGTCGACGACCGCGTGCAGGTGGCGCACCGCGCTCCACGCGCGGTCGAAGCGGTCGAGCGACTCGGCGAGCGGCTCGACGACGGCGTCCCACGTCGGCTCGGAGACGGCATCGGCGATGCGCTCGATCGTGGCGCGCCCGTCGGCGAGCAGCGCGTCGACGGCGGGCGTCACGTGTTCCGGGCGGATCGCGTCGAAGCGCGGCAGGCCGGAGAAGTCGAGCAGCGGGTTGTCGTTGGCGTTCATCGGGTTCGTCCTCGTGGGGCGGTGGTGCCGGGGCTCCCGGCCTCGTGGGCCGTCAGCGTCGCGTCGAGCGCGGCCAGCTCGGCCGGCGTGCCCACGTTGGCCCAGGGGCCGTCGTAGCGCTCGCCGGAGACCAGGCCACGCGCGATCCAATCGTGGTACAGCGGAAGCAGTTTGAGCCTGACGCCGCGCGGAAGTTCGCGCAGCAGCGCGGTATCGTAGATGCCGATGTTGCCGAACGTCAGCATCGGTGCACCGTCCCGGACGACGCGGCCGGCGGCGAGCGCGAAGTCCCCGGCCGGGTGGAACGGCGGGTTCGGCACCATGACGAGGTGCGCGCGCGGCGGCGCGTCGCCGCGCGCCATCGCTTCGACGCGCGGCCGCAGCGACGCGTAGTCGAAGCGCGTCCAGATGTCGCCGGAGACGACGACGAGCGGTCCGTCGGCGATGAGCGGCATCGCCGTGGCGATGCCGCCCGCGGTCTCCAGCGGCTCGGGCTCGATCGACCACGCGATGCGGACGCCCAGCGCCGCGCCGTCGCCGAGCGCCGCCGTAAGCTCATCGGCGAGGTGCGCGGCGTTGATCACGAGCTCGCGGAAGCCGGCGCGCGCGAGCGCCTCGATCTGGTGGACGATCAGCGGTCTGCCGCCGACGACGAGCAGCGGCTTGGGCACCGCGTCGGACAACGGGCGCATCCGCTCGCCGCGGCCCGCGGCCAGGATCATCGCCTGCGTCATGTGCGCGGGGGCCGTCTCATGTCACGGCGCGTCAGCTGCGAGCGCGTCGAGAAGCGCAAGCAGCGGCGACAGTTCGCCGTAGCGGCCGCAAGCGGCGCGCAGGTAGCGCATGACGAGCGGCATGTCCTGCACGTACGAAGCCTTGCCGTCGCGGTGGGCGAGCCGCGCGAAGATGCCGAGCACCTTCAGCTGCCGCTGCACGCCCATCCACTCGAAGTCGCGCCAGAACGCGCCGAAGTCGGCGTCGACCGGGATGCCCGCTGCCCGCGCGCGCTCCCAGTAGCGGACCGCCCAGTCGAGCTGGCGCTCCTCATCCCACTCGACGTACGCGTCGCGCAGCAGCGAGACCAGATCGTAGGTGACGGGTCCGTACACGGCGTCCTGGAAGTCGAGCACGCCGGGGTTGGGCGCGCTGACCATCAGGTTGCGCGAATGGTAGTCGCGGTGGACGAACACGCGCGGCTGCGCGAGGTTGTTCGCGAGCACGAGCGCGAACACGCGCTCCAGCGACGCGCGCGCTGCCGCGTCGAGCGTGCGGTTCAGATGCCGCGCCACGTACCAGTCGGGGAAGAGGTCGAGTTCGCGCCGCAGCAGCGCCTCGTCGTACGGCGGCAGCTCGCCTTCGCGCGACGTGCGCTGGAAGCGCACCAGCGCGTCGAGCGCGTCGAGGTACAGCGCAGGTGCGGAGCCGGCGTCGAGCGCCGCCATGTAGGTCGTCGTGCCGAGGTCGGTCAGCAGCAGGAAGCCGCGGTCGAGGTCCTGCGCAAGCACGCGCGGCGCGTGCACGCCGGCGGCGTGCAGCAGCGACGCGACGTGCACGAACGGCCGGCAGTTCTCCAGCGACGGTGGCGCGTCCATCGCGATCAGCGTCGCGGCGTCCGGCGCGATCGCGTGCGGCGCTGCGAGGGCGACGCGGAAGTAACGGCGGAAGCTCGCGTCGGCCGACGCGGGAGCCACGGTGAAGGCGGCGCCCGGCAGCGCGTGCGCGAGCCATTCGCGGAGCGCGAACAGGCGAGCGTCGTCGGCAGGCGGATTCATCGGCGCGATGGAATGCGCGCCGCGGGACGGCCCGCGCACCCGGCGGCGCGCGCGGGCGGGGCCGCGCAATGACGCGGCGGTCGGCAAGCTAGAATGCGCTATTTTAGCAAACCGCCCGCTGCGCTCCCCATGCCGTCCCGCCGCTCCCGCTGGCCTTCGCTGGTCGCGCCGCTCGCCGCGACGGCGATCGCGGCCGCGATGCCGGCGGGCCTCGCCGCGCAGGAGCTGACGCTCAAGTTCGCGCGCGAGATCCAGCCGATCGTGCCGCGCGGCGTGGCGCTGCCCGCTGCGGTGGACGGCGGCGGCGCGCCGCGCGCCGGCGACGTCGTGGATGCCTCTCCGCCGCCGCTGCCGGTGACGATCCGGCCGGCCGGCGGCGCGGCTGCCGGCGAGGAGCGCGGCGCCATCTTCCTGCGCGCGGACCGGCTCGAAGGCAACGGCGAGAAGCGCATCGAGGCCTCCGGCAACGTCGAGTTGCGCACGCGGCGCGAGACCGTGCTCGCGGACTGGCTGCAGTACGACGTCGACAACGACGAGGTCTGGGGCAAGGGCAACGTCACGCTGCGCAAGGGCCTGGACTGGATCAGCGGACCGGAAGTCAAGTTCCAGCGCAGCCGCGAGATCGGCTACTTCGACGAGCCGCGCTTCCACATCGCCGAAAACGCATCGCACGGTACGGCCAAGGCGATCCGCTTCGCCGGCCCCGACCTCTACGAGGCGACCAGCGCGCAGTACACGAGTTGCGTGGCCCCCAACAACGACTGGTACCTGCGCGCGGACGAGATCGAGGTCGACCGGGGGCGCCGCGTCGGCACCGCGCGCAGCGCGATGGTCTACTTCCTCGACGTGCCGGTCCTGTACACGCCCTGGCTCGAGTTTCCGCTGTCGAACGAGCGCAAGTCGGGCTTCCTCACGCCGACGATCGGCTCGACGCAGATCCGCGGGTTCGAGTTCGCGGCGCCGTACTACTTCAACATTGCGCCCAACTACGACGCGACGGTCACGCCGCGGATCATGTCGCGGCGCGGGCTGCAGGTGGCCGCGCAGGGTCGCTACCTGTTCGAGCCGGCGGCGGGCGAGGTGGTCGGCGAGATCGTTCCCGACGACCGCGTGACGGGCGAGTCGCGCTGGGCGGTCGCGTGGAAGCACAACCAGCGGCTCGCGTCCTGGCTTTCCGGCTACTTCAACTACAACCGGGTGTCGGACTCGACGTACCTCGCGGACTTCTCGGACCGCGTGGCGGTGACGTCGCAGAAGACGCTGCCGCAGGAGTTCGGCCTCGTCGCCACGTACGGCCCGCTGGCGGTGGTCGCGCGCGCGCAGCGGTTCCAGACGCTGCAGGACCCCAATCCGGATGCCGCGGTGATCCCGCCGTACAACATGCTGCCGCAGGTGAAGGCCGGGCTCGCCGAGACGGACTGGTTGGGGCTCGTGTGGAGCGGCACCGCCGAGTACACGCGCTTCTCGCAGTCCGCGCTCACGCCCACCGGCGACCGCGGCACGTTCTACCCGGCCGCGAGCTGGAGGCGCCAGGGCAGCGCGTGGTTCTTCAACGCGCGTGCAGCCGTCGCGGCCTGGGGCTACGACCTCAACCAGCCGACGCCGGGCGTTCCCGACGGCAGCGAGAGCGTGGTCGTGCCGATCGGCAGCGTCGACGCGGGCCTCGTCTTCGAGCGCGACTGGGACCTCTTCGGCCGGCGCTTCGTCCAGACGCTCGAGCCGCGCGCGATGTACACGTACATCCCGTACCGCGACCAGAACCGGCTGCCGAACTTCGACACGGTGCAGGACGACTTCAACTTCACGCAGCTCTTCAGCGAGAACCGGTTCGTCGGCGGCGACCGTGTCGGCGACACGAACCAACTCGCAGTCGCGGTGACGTCGCGGCTGCTCGACCCCGCGACCGGCGCCGAGCGGTTCCGGCTCGCCGTCGGCCAGCGCTTCTACTTCGACAACCAGCAGGTCTACCTGCCGGGCACCACGCCCCAGGAGTCCGGGTCGTCCGACTTCCTCGTCGGCGCCGAGGGCAGGCTCGCCGACGCGTGGTCGATGATCGGCCTCATGCAGTACGACTTCGGCACGTCACAGGTCGACCGCTTCAACGTGGGCACGCGGTACCAGCCGGGGCCGGGCCGCGTGGTGAGTCTCCTCTATCGCTACTCGCGGGAACTCGTCGATCAGGTCGGCGGTCAATCCGAGCTGAAGCAGACATACCTGTCGGCGCAGTGGCCGCTGTCGGCGAACTGGTCGTTCCTCGGGGCGTGGAACTACTCGATTCCGGACCGCAAGACGCTGGAGGGGGTGGTCGGGCTGGAGTACAATGCCGGGTGCTGGGTGCTGCGCGTGGTCGGCCAGCAGCTCATCACGACGACCGAGACCACGACGCGCTCCCTGTTCGTGCAGCTCGAGCTGAACGGTCTGGCGCGCGTGGGCACGAGCCCACTCGACCTCCTGCGGCGCACGGTTCCCGGCTACCTGCGCACGAACGACCCCGCGATGCAGCAGCGCGATCGCAGCTTCGATCCGCTGCCCGAATTCTAGAAGGAGTTCACGCGATGGCACGCCGTCGTCCCGCCCTGTCGTTGCTCGCCGCGGTCGCTGCGGCGGGTGTGGCCGCGTTCGCGTCGGCACAGCCGACGACGTCCGGCGGCAGCATCCAGGTGCCCGGTGCCGGGCCGCGTCCCGGCAAGCCGCCCGCCGCCCGCCCGGCCGCGCCGCCGCGCCCCGCCACGGCTACCGTGCCGCTCGACCGCGTGATCGCCGTCGTCAACGACGAGGCGCTGACGCAGTTCGAGTTGGACGAGCAGAAGCGCATCGTCCTCGCGCAGATGAAGACGGCGAACGTGCGGCCGCCGGCACCGGACGCCCTCGAGGCGCAGGTGCTCGAACGCCTGATCGTCGAGCGGGCGCTGCTGCAGTTCGCCAAGGACAACGGGGTTCGCGTCGACGACCAGACGGTCGAGCGTACGATCCTGCGCATCGCGCAGGAGAACAAGGTGTCGCCGGAAGAGCTGCGGCGCGTGCTCGACCGCGAGAAGATCTCGTACGCGAAGTACCGCGAGGACATCCGGCGCGAGGTGACGATCCAGCGGCTGCGCGAGCGCGAGGTCGACAGCCGCGTGCAGGTCTCCGAGGCCGAGGTGGAGAACTACTTGGCCACCGTCGCCGCGCAGGCGGGCGGCGAGAACGAGTATCTGCTCTCGCACATCATGGTCGGCGTGCCCGACCAGGCCACGCCCGACCAGATCGACGTGCGCCGCCGCCGCGCCGAGGAGGCGCTGGCGCAGCTCAAGAGCGGCAAGGAGTTCAGCCAGGTGGCCGCCGCGTACTCCGACGCGCAGGACGCGATCCAGGGCGGCGACCTCGGCTGGCGGACCCCGGCGCGCCTGCCGACGGTGTTCCAGTCGGCCGTGCGCACGATGAGCAAGGGCGACGTGTCGCCGGTGCTGCGCAGCGCAGGCGGCTTCCACATCGTCAAGGTGAACGACTCGCGCAGCCGCAACGCGCCGACCATCGTCGACCAGACGCACGCGCGCCACATCCTCGTGCGCGTGAACGAGGTGACGTCCGAGTCCGAGGCCAAGGCGAAGATCGACCGCGTGAAGGACCGCATCGAGCAGGGCGCCAAGTTTGCCGACCAGGCGAAGGTCAACTCGGAGGACGGCTCGTCGAGCAAGGGCGGCGACCTCGGCTGGATCAGCCCGGGCGACACGGTGCCCGAGTTCGAGCAGGCGATGGCGAAGCTCAAGATCGGCGAGATGTCCGGCCCCGTGCGCACGCCGTTCGGCTGGCACCTGATCCTGGTCGAGGAGCGGCGCACGCAGGACGTCACCGAGGCGCGCAAGCGCGATCAGGCGCGGCAGGCGATCCGCGCGCGCAAGGCGGACGAGCAGTTCGGCGAGTTCATGCGCCAGGTGCGCGACAAGGCCTACGTCGAGTACAAGATCGACGACAAGTGACCGGCGCGTGCGCAAATCACGCGGCGGGTCGCTGCGCGACCGCTTGCACGATTCGCGCCCGATGAAGTCGGCACGGAAAGCTTCGGGCCTCGGCTCCTTGTGCCGGACCGCGATGGCAGCGACTTCGTGTCGCCTCGCGGCGCCGACTCGCACATGCCGTCGATCCCCACCGCTTCGTGGGCGCCCCCTTCGCGTGTCGGCTCGCCCGGGTCGCCACCGCTTCATCCGCTTTCCGCCGCGGCCTGGTTCAACGGAGCGCGCCGCTTTGGCGCCGGCCAGAGGTCGCTTCGGTGGCCCCCGCTCGGTAGCGCGCGTGTGCGCGCTGAACGCAGCTTTCACCGCGTCCGCCCTGCGTCCGGCTGCTGAAACCGAGCCAGGCGGGGTCGGCCTCCGCGAGTGCCGCGGCTGTCGTCTCTTCTCTGGGCATTCCGGCGCCCCGCGTCCAGCCATGGTTGGGCGCGATCGACGTTGCACACCAGCACGCGGGAGTTGTTCGAGTCGCACTCGGCACCGGGACCGGCACCAAGCGGCGATCGTTCACGCTCTCCCGCGCGGGGCGAGGGTGGCGCGGGGTGAGGGAGCGCCTCGTGACCATACAAGGGCGCGCAGCTCGCACGCGGCGGCGGCCAGGGGCGGGCGCCTGACGCAAGTCGTCGCAGGCTGTCAGCGCGCATCGCTGTTTCGGCTACACGGCCCCCCCCCCCCCCCCGGCCGGCCCACACCCCCCCGCGGGGGGGGGCCACCCCCGGGAGGGGGGAAGGAACCGGGGGGGCGCCGGCTGGGGGGGGGCCCGGGGGGCCCCCCCCCCCGGCGGGGCGGGGGGGGCCCCCCCCCCGGGGGGCGGGCGCGGGGGGCTGCCGGGGGGCCCCCCCCAGGCCCCCGCACCCCCCGGGAAAAAAAAAAAATGGGATCGCGCTCGGCCGCCCGCAGTTTTCCGTGCCGAGCGCGTTTGCCCAGGAACTGGGTCGAGTTCGAGAAGGAGAACCCGGGTGGGCGGTTCGATTGTGCCCGCATAGTTGTTGTGGTGGTGCCCCCCGGGTCCCCCCCCGTTCGGGAAGGAACAGGGCGCGGCGGTGGGCACGCGCTGGCGCAGCCGAGCAAGCCTTCCGGGCGCCCCCCCCCCCCGCGGCAGACGCGGTCACGCCCCAGGCGGTGAACCGCGCGCGTGCATTAGTCGGCAGGCGCGATAAACCGGCGCCGTCTGCCGGCCCCCCCCCCCCCCCCAAAGCCGCGCCGACAGCCGCCGCGCCATATCACGTTTCACCCCTACGACAATCGGCGGCCTGACGCGAAAACCAACGTTGCGCCGAAAAAAACGACCGGCGGCGCGAACGAGAACGCGCGTTGGGGGTCGAGCGTGGCGCACTTCGGGACAGGCGTCTGCGACACAGCAACCAAACGGCGAAGATTGCGACCGCAGGGCCCTTAACGACCGGGCCCAGGCGCCGCAGGGCGGTTGCAGGCCATGAGGGCAAGCCGGTCCGTCACGCCGGGCGACAGCGGCCACCGGTGTCGACGACGCGCGATCCACCATCGGTCCGAAGCAGGCTCGCGCGCGGCCCGCCTGACCGAACGCGTCGGCGGCGAGGCGGCGGCGAGGTCGTCTACGACGCGGCGAGCCAACCACGGGTGTCGTGCTCCCGGAAACCCTGGCGCCGCGCACCGGCTGGTAGCAGAGATCGCCGACGGCACAAACCAACCGGACAACACGCGCGGCGCTGACACAGCGGGCAGCGGACGCAGGAGCGCGTAAGACCCGGGCAGGATGGCGTGCCCAGCCACGTGGACAAATGATGAACGGCTGGCACGCAGGGCTGGAGCGTGGGGCAGGCCGACCTTGCCTTCACCTACGACGGCAGCAGCAACCCGCTGACGTCGACCGACCGGGTAGCCGCGCACCACGAGCAGCGGCGCTGAGCCGTAACTGAGCAGTGCGACCCGGCCGGCAACACCACACAAAAAAACCGGCGGCGGCGCAGGTGACCAGCCTACCCGACCACAAAACGATGGCACGGACAACCCCCCACCCAGGTCAGCTGGACACCGGCGCACCGCCAGCACCTACAGCCGCCAGCCACCTCACTGCGAGCGCGCGGGGTAAACTGACGTAGACGGACGGGGCGAGCCGTGTACGGCTGACGGCACGAGCGAACACGCAGTCACCGACGCAGGGTCCCCCGGCGCGAGAGGCCGGCTGACCCAGCTCGTTGACGGCAACGAACACAACACGGACCTAGGCCGCACGGGCGGTGGCAAACAGAAGCGCAGACGACCGCCAACCCCCGCTTCCCACCACCAGCGAGAAAACTCCGCGACCCTCACGACCCCATCAGGCCAGCAGGTCGGCTACGCGTACCACAAACAACCGGAGCGTGGCATTGACGGTGAACGGGACGCCGTGGCGAGCGGGACGTGACCGCGCCAAGATTCGGACCGGCAGGGCGTGGCGGTGGGGCAACGGCCGCTACGTTTCGCGACTACGACGACGACGGCCGGCGGATCCGCTGGACCTACCGCAACGGGGGCCGACTTTGTATAACAACACAACCCCCCGGCCCCCCGCCCCCCCCCAAAAAATACGGCCCCCCCCCCCCGGGGGGGCCCCCCCCCCCGGGGGGGGCCCCCCGGCCTTCCCGGGGGCGCCGGCCCCGGGGCGGGGCGGGCCGGGGGCCCCCGGGGAAAAACGGCCCCGGGGCCCCGGGCCCCCGGGCCGCCCCCCGGCCGCCGGGGGGCCGGCCGCGGGGCCGCGGGGCCGCCCCCCCGGAAACGGGGGGGCGCCGCTCCCCCCAAAAAAACCCCCCCCCGGGCCGCCCGGGTAGAACCAAAAAAAAAAAAAACCCCGGGGGGCGGGGGGGGGGGGGCGGGGGGCCCCGGGGGGCGCCGGGGGGGGGGGGGGCCGGGGCCCCCGGTGGGGGGGGGGGGCCCCCCCCCGGGGGGGGGGGGACGGGGGCGGGGGGGCGGGGGCGGGGGCCCGGGGGGCGGGGGGGGGGCCCCGGCCCCCGGGGGGGGAAACCAGGGGGCCGCTGTCCACCGCCCTGCCGTCACAGCATGGCGATGCGCGTAAGTACGCGGACGGAGGTGGAGGGGAAGGAGAGTTCGATGCGGAGCTGGTCGAACGCGACGTTGCGCGCGCCCGTCGTGCGCGCGACGGCGATGCCCGCCGCGGTCGCGCGCAGCGCGGGACCGGACGCGTCGGCGAGCGTCTCCCATCCGCTGTCGGGGCCGCGCCGGCCCTGCACGCGGACGCGCCGCACGCCGCTGTCGGCAGGCAGGCCCAGCACGAACTCTCTGGCCGTGCGCACGGACGCCGGCAGGCCGCGCGGCGAGGTCAGCGTAACGCGCCGGTTGGCGTCGGGCTGCAGCGCGACGTGGCCGCGGCCGAGCGCGAGCGAGCCTAACTCCGCCGTCCAGCCGTCGCCGTCGGCGTGGACCTGCGTGCCGAACGTGTAGAGGACGGCGCCGAGGGGCAGGCCCGCGCGCGCGAGCATGAAGTCGCGCGCGGCGTCCTCGAGCGGCGTGTTGCGCCACGCGGTGAACGTCGTGTAGCCGGGCTGGCCCGCGAACGCGCCGTTGCTGCCGTTCCACGCCATCGGCGACATGTAGCGCGCGCCGAAATTCCACATGTCGCGCAGGCCCCGGTACGCGGCGACGTAGGTCGGCTGCGCCTGCGGATTGCGCAGGTCGGCCGTGTTGTACTCGACGATCGCCCAGCGCGGGTCGATCTCGGCCAGCGTCGCGAACAACGACCTGCCGTTGTCCATCGGCACGTCGTTCACCGCGGCTTCGCCGTAGAGGATCACGCCGAGGTGCCCGAGTGCGGGCTTGGCCCCGGTGAGCGACATGCCGCCTGAGTCGTAATTGCGCGGCGCGCTGGCGAGGTCGATCGCGAACGGCATCGAGTCGCCGCGCGGCGCCATCAGCCCCTGCGATGACCATATCCGGTCGCGCGCGATGCCGGCCTCGGTCAGCCAGCGCGCGAGCTCGTCGTAGTGCAGGTGGACGAGGTGGCGGCGGAACACCTTCCACTCGCGCACCCACGGATCGTTCCAGAACGGTGCTGTACTGCCGGCCGGCGCACGCGGGAAAGACCGCGGTGGATCGACGTCGTTCCAGCGCTGCCAGTCGCGGCCGGCGAGGCGATTCACGTCGGCGAGCGTCAGCGGGCGCGCGCGCCGGTACGCCGACAGGTCGGGCACGCCCTTGCCCGGCCGCCCCGCATACGGACCCGTGCCGGCGAGCCACTCGCGGAACTGGCGCAGCGTGCCGGGGTTGTAGTCGTACCACTGGCGCTCGGCGAAGAACGGATTGACGTAGGTGTCGGGGTCGAGGTTGACGCCGACGAAGAGGTCGGGGTGCGCGCGCGCGAACGCGGCGAGGATCGCGCCCGCCTGCTGCAGGTTGCGCTGCTTGTAGCGGCGCACGTTGGCGGCGTGGACGTTGAATGTCAGCGAGCGGGCGAGTTCCGGCGAATCCTGCGAGCCGGGCAGGCCCTTCAGGAAGTCGTCGGGCATCACCTCGTTCTTCTCGTTCCACTGGCAGTTGGCCGGGTCCTGCTCGAGGCGGTCGTTGACGTCCCACTGCGGCACGTCGCAGTACGCATCCGCCCAGATGCCGCCGTTGAGCGTCACCAGCACCGGCAGGCGCTGCGCGATCGAGTGTGCGAGCACGGCATTGAGCGAGTCGTCGCCGATGCGGCGCTCGCCGCACGTGCGCTTCGGGTCCCAGTCGGGATCGAACGCGTAGTCGCCGGCGGCGCCCTTGGTCATGCGCAGGTAGAGGATCGGCACGCGGAAGCCGCCGCGCACGGTCGGCGAGAAGTACGGCGCGTAGAGCGAGTCGAGCTCGCTCGCGCCGCCCAGGTCCAGGCCCGACAGCGCCGGCAGCAGGTGGAACGGCTCGGGACGCGCCGGCGTGAAGCCGGCCCACCGCGCGAGTGCCGAGGGCTCGATCAGGCTCTTCGTGCCGAGCACCGTCTCGCGCCCGTCGGCCGCCACGGCGACGATCGCGAGCGTGCGTCGGTCGGTGCCCGGGGCCGCCGGGTACGCGGAGAAGTCGCCGCTGAACTCGAAGCCCGCGTTCGCGTTGTTCGCGATGCCTGGCTTCGCCGCCGCGACGTCGGGACGCGCGATGCCGGTCTTCGCGGGGAACGCCCGGCCGTTGACGCGGATCTCGACGGCGCGCACGCCGGCCGGGTCGAGCGCCCAGCCCGAGATCGCGATGCGCGGGCCGATGACCGCTTCGCCGGCCGGTGCGTCGACGTCGCCGACCGGTCCGCCTTGGCGTTGCGCGACGGTCGCCGGCAGGGTCGGCGGCGGCGGCGTCGCGCGCTCGCGGTTGTGCGCGACCAGCGACCAGATCTCCACACCCGCGACGGCGGCGACGATCGCGAGGACGACGGCGAACGTCCGCAGCGCGCCGCCGCGCGCGCGTTGCCGCGGTCCGCGCGGGTCGTCGAGCGATGGTGCGGGCGTGTCCGGCATGGCGCGCATTGTAGCGCCGGCGGTGCGTGGCACCCGGACTGCGCCAGCAGGAGGTTGAAGCGCTGCGTCTCCTGCGCGGCGCCGCCCTCCCGCGCACGCCCGCCGATTCGCGAGCGCCCCGCGTCGCGCGGGATGACACCGGAAAGTTGATGTCGCCGCGAATTTCACCAGCCTGCTAGCATCCGCCGTGAACGCGTGGCGCGCATGCGCCGCGCAATTTCATCCACGGCGCGGCGAAGTGCCGATCCACGCCAGGCGGAGGCAATCCGATGGACCCGAAGGTTGCAGCAGACGTCATTGCCGCGCTGGCGCCCGCGGGCCGCGTGCGGGCCGCCATCAACTTCGGCAACCCGGTGCTGGCGCAAACGGACCCGGCGACGGGCGAGGCGCGCGGCGTGTCGGTCGACATCGCATGCGAACTCGGGCGCCGGCTCGGCGTCGGCGTGGCGCTCGTCACGTTCGACGCCGCCGGTAAGGTCTTCGCCGCGCTCGAAGACGGCGCGTGGGACGTCGCGTTCCTCGCCATCGACCCCAAGCGCGCCGCCGAGATCGACTTCACCGCGCCGTACGTGATTATCGAGGGGACGTACATGGTGCCTGCCGGCTCGCCGCTGCGGACGATCGACGACGTCGACCGGCCCGGCGTGCGCGTTGCCGTGGGCACCGGCAGCGCGTACGACCTCTACCTGTCGCGCACGATCCGCCACGCGCAGCTCGTGCGCGCGCCGACGGGTCCCGCGGCGATCGAGATGTTCCTGCGCGACGGGCTGGAGGTGGCGGCGGGGGTCAAGTCGCCGCTGCAGACGTTCGCGCGCGGACGCGCGGACCTGCGGGTCATGGACGGCCGCTTCATGGCGATCGAGCAGGCGATGGGAACGCCGAAGGGCCGCGCCGCGGGCTTGCGCTACCTGCGCGGCATGATCGAGGAACTGAAGGCGTCCGGCTTCGTCGCCGAGGGCCTTGGCCGCAGCGGGCAGCGCGACGCGATCGTCGCGCCGGCGGCAGCCTGAAACGCGGGTTGCTGGCTACCACGTCGTTGCTTCCGAGCCGCATGCCTCCTGCACAATCGTCCCCGCCTTCGCGGCGACGACGAAGGACGGCACGCGCCTGCCGCATGCCGAACAGAAACGACGTCCTGGTGATTGACCGCTAATCGGTCTGGTAGTAGACGTACGGCTGCTGCGGGACGCGCCCTGCGTCCATCTGCCGGCGCTCGCTCACGTCGTCGGGCGTCCTGTCCCACCAGATCTTGCGGCCGTCATGCTGCTGCTTCGGCAGCTCGGGCTTCGCCTCGAGCAGCGCGCGGATGAACTTCGTGTGGTCCGACACGTAGTGCCGGGAGGGGAGCATGGGCATGGTGGCGATCGTGCTTCGGCCGGAACGGATTGCCAGTCTACCATCGCGCGCGTCACGCGCCGGGTGCGTGGCGTCCGGCGACGATCGGAAACTCGAACAGCCGGCACTCGAGCGCGCCGTTGAAGAGCGGCGTCTTGCGCGCGACCTTGAGGTGGATGAGCTTCGGCAGCCGCAGGTCGCCGGTGAAGAAGTACGCGGTCCAGCCGGCGAAGCGCTGCTTCAGCGCGTCGCCGACGAGCGGGTAGAGGCGCGCGAGCTCGTCGCGATCCGCGAGCCGCACGCCGTACGGCGGATTGGCGAGCAGCACGCCGTGCGCGGCCGGCGCGCTGCGCGCGAGGAAGTCGGCCTGCTCGACGGCGACGAAGCCGTCGAGCTTCGCCGCGCGCAGGTTGGCGAGGGTCTTGCCGACGGCGCCGCCCGCGGCGTCGCTTGCGAAGATCGCCGGTGCTGAGGGTGCCGCGTGCTCGCGGTCGCGCGCGGCCTGCTTCATCCGCTGCCACGCAGGCCCGTCGAACCACGCGAGCTTCTGGAAGCCGAACGTCCGCGCGAGTCCCGGCGCACGCCCGGCGGCGATCAGCGCGGCCTCGATCGCGATGGTGCCGCTGCCGCACATCGGGTCGAGGAACGGCGTGCCCGGCGCCCAGCCGGTGAGTGCGATCAGGCCGGCCGCGAGGTTCTCGCGCAGCGGCGCCTCCTCGGCGTCGCGCCGCCAGCCGCGCTTGAACAGCGGCTCGCCCGACGTGTCGACGTAGATCGTCGCGTCGCGCTCGGTCAGGTAGGCCGCCACGCGGACGTCCGGTGCGCGCTTGTCGACCGACGGTCGCGTGCCCGTGTCGTCGCGCAGCCGGTCGCAGACCGCGTCCTTGACGCGCAGCGTCGCGAACTCGAGGCTCGGCAGCGGCGAGCGCGTCGCCGCGACGTCGACCCGCAGCGTCCGCGACGGCGCGAAGTGGCGCTTCCAGTCGATCGCCTTGACGAGAGCGTAGAGCGCGTGCTCGTCGCGGCAGGCGCCGCCGCCGACGCGCCACAGGATGCGGCTCGCGATCCGCGATTCGAGATTGGCGCGCCACGCGAGGGCCAGGTCGCCGGCGAAGCCCACGCCGCCGTCGGCCGGCGCGACGTCGCCCGCACCGATGCGCGCGAGCTCCGCCGCGAGCACGGCCTCGAGCCCGCGCGGGCAGGGCGCGAAGTAGCGCTCGGTCACTTGAGCAGCCGCCGCCGCGTCAGCACCAGCGCGACGTAGTAGGCGAGCGCCGCGTAGAACAGCAGCACGCCGACGTGCAGCGCGATGGCGTCCGGCACCCGACCCAGCATCAGCGGGCGCGTGAGGTCGATCGCGTGCTTGAGCGGCAGGAAGCCGGCGGCGGTCGCGAGCCACGCCGGCATCTGGTCGACCGGGAAGTACACGCCGGAGAACAGCAGCATCGGCGTGAGCACCAGCGTGAAGAAGTACGTGAAGAAGTCGTAGTTGGGCGCCAGCGCGTTCATCACGAGCCCCGCGGCGCCGAACGTCAGGCCGACCAGCAACCCGACCGGCAGCACCCACAGCGCGAGCCACGTGTGGCCGTAGCCCAGCGCGACGATGACCGCGAGGATCGCCGTGGTCGAGATCACCGCCTTCGACCCGCACCACAGCCACTCTGCCAGCACGACGTCGTCGAGCGCGATCGGCGCGTTGATGATGCCCTCCCACGTCCGCTGCACGTGCATGCGCGAGAACGCCGAGTACATCGCCTCGAAGCTCGCGGTGAACATCGCGCTCTGGCACACCATGCCGGTGCCGATGAACGCGACGTAGCTCATGCCGCCGACCTCGCCGACCAGCGCGCCGATGCCGTAGCCCAGCGCCAGCATGTACAGCAGCGGGTCGGCGATGTTGCCGAGCACGCTGGCGATGGCGAGCTTGCGCCACACGAGGAGGTTGCGCCGCCAGACCGGCACGAAGCGCACGGACAGGATCGGCGGGGCGAGAAGCTTCGCGGTCGCGGTCATCGGCTACTGATGATTTCCGGTGCGAGTGACAGTATCCGCAAGACTCACGTCGTCCCCGCGAAGGCGGGGACCCAGTGGCGTCGCGACGCGAGACGCCGGGTCCCCGCCTTCGCGGAGACGACGGCGAGTTGGTCACGCACCCCTGCAGTTCGTGCGGTGGCAGAGATGAAAACAGGTCCCTCGCTTTGCCCGGGATGACGCCGGTCGCGATGCCCGGGATGGCGCGGTGCGAAGTTCTCCCTCACGCGTCAGTCCCGCAGCTCGCGGCCGGTGAGCTTGATGAACAGGTCCTCGAGGTTCGCGGGGCGATGCAGGTAGCGCACGCCTGCACGGGTGGCGAGGTCCGTCAGCATCGGCTGCGCATCGAGCGCGTAGCAGAACGCGGTCTCGCCGGCGACCTCGAGCCGCTTCGCGAGCCGGCGCCCGTGGATGTCGGCCCACGCCTTCGCCTCGTCGCCGTACACCTCGATCACCTCCGGCTCGACGTGCTGCGCGAGCAGCGCGCGCGGCGTGTCGCTCGCGATCAGCACGCCGCGGTCGATGACGGCCAGCCGCGTGGCCAGCCGCTCGGCTTCGTCCATGAAGTGCGTGGTGAGCAGGATCGTCTTGCCCAGCGACATGAGGTGCCGCAGCCCGTCCCAGATCAGGTGGCGCGCCTGCGGGTCGAGCCCGGTCGTCGGCTCGTCGAGGATCAGCAGCTCGGGGTCGTTGACGAGCGCGCGCGCGAGCGTGAGCCGCCGCTTCATGCCGCCGGAGAGCGTGCGGATCCCGGCATCGCGCTTGCCCGCGAGCCCCGCGAAGTCGAGCAGCTGCGGGATGCGCTCCTCGAGCACCGGCCGCGGGAGCCCGAAGTAGCCGCCGTAGATCAGCAGGTTCTCGCGGACCGTGAAGTCGGGGTCGAGATTGTCCATCTGCGGCACGACGCCCACGCGGATGCGCGCCTCGCGCGCCGCCTTCGGCACCGGCTCGCCGACCATCTCGATCTCGCCGCCGTCCGGGTCGATGAGGCCCAGGCAACAGCGCAGCGTCGTCGTCTTGCCGGCGCCGTTGGGGCCGAGCAGGCCGAAGCAGTCGCCGCGGCGGATCGCGAACGACAAGCCGCGCACGACGTCCAGGTCGCCGTAGCGCTTGCGCAGGCCCGACACGCGCAGGACGACGTCGCGGGGGTCGATGGCACGGCCGGCGACGTCATGATGCTCCACCGCCGTGGCCAATGGAGCTCCCTCTCCCCGCGTGCGGGGAGAGGGTTGTGGAGAGGGGCGGGCGTGGTCGTTCACAGGACCCTCACCCCAACCCTCTCCCGCAAGCGGGAGAGGGAGACCCGCGCGCCGTGCGGATCTCGCCGCATCGTCACGCCGCCTTCCACATGCCCGCGATCACCCGCGAGAGCTGCGGCAGGCGCCCGTGGAAGAAGTGGCCGCAGCCCGGAAACACGACGATCGGCAGGTGCTGCGGACGCGCCCACGCGAGCACGTCGGCGAGTGGCACGATGTCGTCGTCCTCGCCGTGGATCACGATGGTGTCGGCCGGGACGTGCTCGACCGGGAACCGCTGCACGGCGGGCCCGACCAGCACCATCCGCTGCGGCGTGATGCGCTGCGCGACGCGCGACTGCACGAACGACCCGAACGAGAACCCGGCGAGCACGATCGGCAGCGCGTCGCCCAGCGCGCCGCGCGCGTAGGCAAGCACGGTGAGCGCGTCGTCGGTCTCGCCCACGCCGTCGTCGAACGACCCGCCGGATGCGCCAACGCCGCGGAAGTTGAAGCGGACGACCGCGTAGCCGAGTGCGTAGAACGTCTTCGCCAGCGTCTGCACGACCTTGTTGTCGAGCGTGCCGCCCTGCAGCGAGTGCGGGTGCGCGACCAGCGCGATGCCGGCCGGCGTCGTCTCCGGCGCGTTGAGCACGACCTCGAGCGGGCCCGTGGGCCCGTCGATGCCGACCCGGCGCGTCGTCCTCGGCGTCAAATCTTGAGGCGCTCGACGACCTCGCCGTGCACGACGTGGCGGTCGATGATCTCGTCGATGTCTTCGCGGTCGACGTACGTGTACCAGATCGCGTCGGGATACACGACGAGCACCGGCCCTTCCTCGCAGCGGTCGAGGCAGCCTGCCTTGTTGATGCGCACGCTGCCCTTGCCGTTCAGCTTGAGCTCCTTGATGCGCGCCTTCGCGTACGCCTGGAGGTCGGCCGCGCCAGCGTCCGCGCAGCACTTCTCGGGCGCGTCGCGCTTGTTGCAGCAGAAGAAGACGTGGCAGCGGTAGTGGCTCATGACCTGGTGTTGCGCCGTGGCCGTGGGCGCGGCAGGCCGGCGATTATAGCGGAGGGCCGCCGCCGGTCATTCCGGCGCGCCCCACGCCGGGCGGCCCGCCAGCGCGAACAGCCACGCGGCAGCGAGCAGCGGCCACACGAGCAGCACCGTCTGCGTCAGGCCGTTGAAGTTGAGCAGGTGGCCGTAGCGCCAGTTGAACAGCGTGATCGGCGCACGCGCGGAGGGCACGTCGCCGGCGACGAGCGGCAGCAGCAGCGACGCGAGCAGCGCCGTCGCGCAGGTCGCCACCTGCGCCGGCCGCGGCAGGAACACGGCGAACAGCAGCACCAGCAGGCCGCCGGCCATGCCCACGGACACGCCGGGTTTGAGCCACGCTTCCCACGCCGCCGGCTTCAGCAGCAGCATCGCCGCACCGCCCTTGGCGAGCAGCGCGGCGCCGACGAGCAGCAGCACGGCCCCGCCGACGAACCGCCGCTCGCGCAGCAGCAGCGCGAGAAACAGTCCGACGCCGGCGAGTTGGAGCGCCGTGCCGGCCGCCTCGATCAGCGTCGCCGCGGTGTCGGGGGGCGGCGGCGCCGCGACGGCGGCGCGCAGCGCCTGGTCCGGGTCGAACGTGACCGCGAACAACGGGATGCCCGGGTTGATCTGCGCGACGATCCAGAGCACGAGCAACGCCAGCCCGACGTCACCCAATCGTCCTCCGAGGAACACGTGATGCCGGATCGCCGAGAGCTTCTGCCGCACGCGGTACGAGCGTGCGAGCGCGGCGCCGGCGATGCCGCCCACGAGGGCGCCGGCGGCGTGGGCCGCGACGTCGATCGCGTTGGCGTCGCGTGGCGGCAGGTACGCCTGCAGCGTCTCCAACCCGAACGAGAGCGCGAATCCCGCCGCGAGCGCCAGCCCCGCGCGCACGCGCGGCGCCGCGCGCTGCGGCGTGAGCGAGATGAAGAGGCCGAACGGCACGTAGGCGACGAGGTTGGCGACGATGTCGAAGCGCGTGAATCGCGGCGGCCACGGTGCGGCCAGCCAGAACGGGGTGCCGGCCGCGGGCGGAATCCACGGCGAGAACGGCTGCAGGCTCGCGAACGCGATCGCGAGCCCGTACAGCAGGGTGAGGACGTGCGGCAGCAGCGTCCGGTGGCGGACGACGAGCCCGCTCACGGGAGGACCCTCCGCGCTTCGCGCCTCGGGTTGTTCCGCCGCCGGGAGGGCCCGGCGCGGAGGTGTTCCCCCCCGCGCGGCGCTGCGCGCCGCTTCCCCCCTTGGGGGGCGAGCGCCTTGGGGCGGCCCGGCGGCGCGGGTGTGGTCCCCCCCGCGCGACGCTGCGCGCCGCTCCCCCAGGGGGGCGAGCGCCTTGGGGCGGCCCGGCGGCGCGGGTGTGGTCCCCCCCGCGCGGCGCTGCGCGCCGCTCCCCCCCAGGGGGGCGAGCACCTTGGGGCGGCCCGGCGGTGCGAAGGTGTTCCCCCCGCGCGGCGCTGCGCGCCGCTCCCCCCAAGGGGGGGCGAGCACCTTGGGGCGGCCCGGCGGTGCTCATCGCAGCGTCTTGCGCACGACGGTCACGTTCTCGTGCGCGGCGATCGGCACGAAGCCCGCCTGCGTGAACATCGGCAGCGAACCGTGGTAGTGGTCGGCCGCGCTGGTGTCCCCAGGCTCGGTGTTCCACGGAAATGCGTCGACCAGCGCAAGCCCGCGCGCCGCGAGGTTCGCCGCACCCGCCGCCAGCAGCGCGCGCGCGATGCCCTGCCGCCGCCGCGTGGGCGCGACGACGAAGCAGACGATCGCGGCAGCCTCGTGCGGCGGCACCGGCAGCGGCGGCGACGGGATGCGCAGGCGCGCGCACGCGTGTCGGAGCTTCGGGTACGGCTGCGCGTTCATCCAGCCGACGACCTCGCCGCCGTCGTACGCGAGGTAGCCCTCCATCTCGCCGGTCGCGATCCGCGCCGCCATCGCGGCGCGGTTCATGGGGCCGTCGAAGCCCTTCCAGTCGAGCGCGGGCGGCACCTCGTAGAAGTGGCAATAGCACGTTGCCCACTCCGGATTGTCGGCGAAGGCGGGGCCGCGCTCGTGATCGAAGAAGCGCAGATAGTCGTCCTGCCGCGCGGGGGTCAGGCGCTCGACGCGCACGCTTCCGGATCCGGCCATGGGGCGATGATGGCACGCGCCCCGCCGGCGGCCAATCGCGCGGGCGGCAGACTCCGGCCGCGTTGCGCCCGGGGTGTCCTACCCGCGGCGTGCGTGACTCGCCGCGCGCTGCAGGTGCGAGACGAAGTGCCGGGCAGCCGGTTTGAGCATCGTCTCCGGCTTCGTGATGGCGCCGATGGTCAGGCGCAGGTGCCCCTCGCGGATCGGAACCACGGCAAGGAACGGCGCGGCGGCCGGATGCGTGGCGATCGGCATCGGCATCAGCCCGACGTAGTCGCCGCTGCCGATGACCGCGATCGACGCGAGCGTCGAGTTGACCACGGCCGCGGCCGGCGGCGGCGGCAGACCGTGGTGCGCGAAAAGCATGTGCCCGTAGCCGGTCGCCCCCGTCGCGCTCGTATACACCCAGCGCGCTTCGGCGAGCTGCCGCAGCGAACCCGCCTTCGCGAGCGGGCTGCCGCGGCGCACGACGACCGCCATCTGGATCGGCATCAGCGTGCGGGTCGCGAACTCGCCGATCGGCAGGCTGTCCGGGATCGGGCCGACGGCGATGTCGACCTCGCCGGACCGCAGCTTGCCGAGCTGGGCGATGTACATCTCCTCGGAAATGCGCAGGCGGATGCCGGGAAACTCCCGCGAGAACGTGCGCAGCGTCTCGGGGATCAGCAGCAGCACGGCCAGCGGGACCGCCGCGACCGTCAGCTCGCCCACCATGTCGCCGGTGAGCTGGCGCACCTCCTCGGCGGCGGCGGCGAGTTCGCGCGCCACGGTGCGCGCGTGGTCGACGATCACCTTGCCTTGCGCGGTAGGCGTCACGCCGGTGGTCGACCGCATCACCAGCGGCGCGTTCAATTCGCGCTCCAGCTCGCGGACCACCTTGGTCAGCGCCGGCTGCGATACGCCGAGCCGGCGCGCGGCGGCGCGCAGGCTGCCTTCCTCGACGGCCGCGACCAGCGCCTGCAGGGCGAAGAGCTTCATGGCGTGTGTATGATGGCGATAACCGTATGTTATCGCGTCTGGCGCCGCGGCATCTTCTCGCCCGGGGGCATGCCCCATAGACTGCGCGCCGCTGCCTTGCTTGGCATCAAGTTTTTCGCTGCCGCCGCTGCTTCACTCCCGAGGAGGAAACACCCGTGAAGATGTCCCTGCACCTGCTGGCCGCGGCGCTCGCCGCGGCGACCCTGTCGGGAACCGCCGCTGCCCAGGACGTGACCCTCAAGGTCCACCACTTCCTGCCGGCCGGTTCGTACGCCAACACCCAGTTCATTCAGCCGTGGTGCGACCGCATCGCGAAGGAATCGAACAACCGGATCAAGTGCCAGATCTACCCGTCGATGCAGCTGGGCGGCACGCCGCCGCAGCTCTTCGACCAGGTGAAGGATGGCGTGGCCGACGTCGTGTGGACGCTGCCCGGCTACACGCCGGGTCGCTTCCCGCTGTCCGAGGTGTTCGAGCTGCCGTTCATGATGGTCGACGCCGAGGCGACCAGCAAGGCGCTGTGGGACTACAACACGCAGCAGGCCGCCGCCGAGTACAAGGACATCCATCCGATCGCCTACCACGTGCACGGCCCGGGCGTGTTTCACATGCGCGAGAAGCCGATCAAGACGATGGCTGACCTGAAGGGCATGAAGGTGCGCGCGCCCACACGCCAGACCAACCGCTTCCTGGGCGCACTCGGCGCGACGCCGGTGGGCATGCCGGTGCCGCAGGTCAGCGAGGCACTCTCCAAGGGCGTCATCGACGGCGCGGTCGTGCCCTACGAAGTCGTCCCGGCGGTGAAGATCCAGGAGATCGCGAAGTTCCATTCGGAGACGGACCCGGCGGAGCCGGCGTTCTACACGTCGACGTTCATGTTCGTGATGAACAAGGACAAGTACGCGAGCCTGCCGCCCGACCTGAAGAAGATCATCGACGCCAACAGCGGGCAGGCGTTCTCCGGGCAGATCGGCAAGGTGTTCATCCTGTCCGACGCCGAAGGCAAGAAGCTCACGGTCAAGAACCAGACCAACGTCATCCCGAAGAGCGAGCTCGAGAGCTGGAAGAAGGTCGGGCAGACGGTGACCGACCAGTGGATCGCCGACGTCAACGCGAAGGGCGCCAACGGCAAGCAGCTGCAGGACGCTGCCAAGGCGCTGATCGCCAAGCACTCGGGCAAGTGATCCCGCGCGGGGGCGGCTGACGCTCCCGCGCCCGGTCACCGCGGCCGCGCGCGACGCGCGGCCGCGGCGACCCACACCACGGCACGACACGCATCCCGGCTGCGGCGGGAGGGCGGCGGCTTTGCGCGCGCCGGAACCCGCGCCTGCCGCCGGCCGCTCGCGCGGCCCTCGCCCCGGGATTGCGGGAAAGCAGACCGTCACAGGAGCAGGCATGGCCAAAGTCGTCGGAGGCATCGCGGTTTCCCACACGCCTACCATCGGCTTCGCGTTCGATCGCGACAAGCGGGCCGACCCCGCATGGGCACCCGTGTTCGAGGCGTTCGACCCGGTGCGCCGATGGCTGACGGCCGCGCGTCCGGACGTGCTGCTGTTCGTCTACAACGACCACGTCACGTCGTTCTTCTTCGACCACTATTCGGCGTTCGCGCTGGGGATCGGCGCCGCGTGGGAAGTCGCCGACGAGGGCGGCGGCCGGCGCAACCTGCCGCCGGTCGCCGGCCATCCGGATCTCGCCAACCACCTCGGCCACTCGCTGATGGCCGACGAGTTCGACATGGCGTTCTTCCAGGACAAGCCGCTCGACCACGGCTGCTTCTCGCCGCTGTCGATGCTGTGCGATCACGGCGGCGGCTGGCCGGTGCGGATCGTGCCGTTGCAGATGGGGGTTCTGCAGTTCCCGATCCCCACGGCCCGCCGCTGCTGGAAACTGGGGCAGGCGCTGCGCCGAGCCGTCGAGAGCTATCCGGAGGACCTGCGCGTCGTGGTGGTCGCCACCGGCGGGCTCTCCCACCAGGTGCACGGCGAGCGCGCGGGCTTCAACAACACGCCGTGGGACATGCGCTTCCTCGACCTGATCGAGACGGATCCCGAGCGGCTCGCGCGGATGACGCACGCCGAGTACGCGGAGCTGGGCGGACTGGAGGGCGCCGAGGTGATCATGTGGCTGACGATGCGCGGGGCGCTGTCGGCGCAGGTGCACAAGGTCCACCAGGCGTACACGCTGCCGTCGATGACCGGCATCGCCACCGCGGTCTACGAGAATCTCGCGGCGCCGCCGGTCGCCGCCGAAGTCGACCGGCATCGGGCGCACGTGGCCACGCAACTCGCCGGCGCCGGGCGGCTGCCGGGCACGTATCCGTTCGACTTCGCGCGCAGCGTGAAGGCGTACCGGCTCAACCGCTTCCTGCACGACCTGATCGTGCCGGAGAGGCGCGCGGCGTTCCTCGCCGACGAGGACGCCGCGTGCCGCGCCGCCGGGCTCACCGACGAGGAACGCGACCTCGTGCTGCGCCGCGACTGGCGCGGCCTCATCCACTACGGCGTCATCTTCTTCATGCTGGAGAAGCTGGGTGCCGTCGTCGGGGTCAGCAACCTGCACATCTACGCCGCGATGCGTGGCGAGTCGGTCGAGGCGTTCCAGGCGACGCGCAACGCGCCCGGCGCGCTCTACTCGGTCTCGGCGCAGCCGGTCGCGTGGGACGCCGGGGCGGCTGCCGCGCGGTGACGGCGGCATCGTCCGCGGTGCGCGGCCGGTGTACGATCCGCGGTCGCCTCGACGAGATCGATCCGCGATGACGATCACCGGCATTTCCTCCATGGCCACGCGCGCGGTCCTCGCGGACCTCGCGGCCGCGTTCGAGCGGCGCACCGGGTGCGGCGTGGCGTTCGAGTCGGTCGGCGGCGTGGACGCCGCGAAGCGCGTGGAAGCCGGCGAGCCGTTCGACGTCGTCGTGCTCGCCTCCGACGCGCTCGACCGCCTGCTCGCCGCCGGCCACGTCGTGCCGGGAACGCGCGTGGACGTGACGCAGTCCGGCGTCGCGGTGGCGGTTCCCGCGGATGCGCCGCGGCCGGACATTGCCTCCGAGGAGGCCGTGCGCCGAGCGGTGCTCGCGGCGCGGCGCATCGGCTACTCGACCGGGCCCAGCGGGACCGAGCTCAACCGGTTGTTCGCGCGCTGGGGCATCGCCGGCGAGGTCGCGCCGCGCATGGTGCAGGCGCGCGCCGGCGTGCCGGTCGCGGCGCTCGTGGCCTCCGGCGAGGCCGACCTCGGGTTCCAGCAGTACGCCGAGATGATGAGCGCACCGGGCATCGCCGTGCTCGGCACGCTGCCGCCGCCGATCGCGATCGTCACGACGTTCGCGGGCGGCGTTAGCGCGGCGGCAAGGGAACCGGCGCATGCGCGCGAGCTGCTCGCGTTTCTCGCGTCGCCGGACGCCGCCGATGCCAAGCGGCGGCACGGCATGCAGCCGGCCTGACCTCGCCGCCGGGCGCGCCGGCCCGGCGTCAGTCGACCACGCGGGCCCGCGCCAGGATCGCCGACGGGATCGTGATGCCGAGCGCCTTGACGGACTTGCGGCTGATCACCAGTTCGTACTCGGTGGCCTGGTCCACCGGCAGGGACGCGGGGCTCGCGCCCTTCAGGACGCGCGCGAGCTGGTCGGTCGCGCGCGCGAGCTCCTTCCCGGGGTCGACGCCGTAGGCGATCGTCGCGCCTCGCGCTGCCATCTCCGCTTCCCAGAACATCGACGGAATCCGCTGGGCGATCGCGAATTCGACGATCTGGCCCGCGAGCGCGTCCAATCCGAAGGCGACCCAGCGCTGGACGGTGACGATCGCATCCGGCTTGTCGTAGGCGGAGGCCCACGTCGCCGCGGGAAACGGCTGCGACGGCGCTGCCGTGACCTCGGTCAACCTGAACGCCAGCCGCTTTCCGACGTCGTGCAGGTGCGGCAGCACGTCGTAGTCCGGTCCGGCGGTGTTTCGCGGCACCCAGACGTGCCGCGCATCCGGCAGCAGCTCGCGCAGCAGCTCCAGGCGCTTGGCGCTGATCTCGAGCTGCGAGATGTAGGTGCCGGTCGCGTTGCCGCCCGGCTTGGCGAAAGTCCGCACCAGACCTGCTCCGATCGGGTCGGCGACGCCGGCGAACACGAGCGGAATCGTGCGGGTGGCCTCGCGGAGCCGGACCGCCAGCGGACTCGTGTCGACGAGGATCGCGTCCAGCTTCGCGGCGACGAGCGCTTGCGCGACCTCCGCGTCGGTCGCGCGGTTGAAGCTCCCGATTCGCACCAGCACCTGCAGATTGCGGCCCTCGACGATTCCATGCGTCGCGAGACGCTCGACGACCGCCGCCCGCTGGCGCGCGACCGCGGTAGCCGTGCCCCCCACGAACAGGCCGACGCGGTACGTGCGCGCGGGCTGCTGCGCGCCCGCGGGACGCGGAACCGCGGCGCCGGCCGCCAGCAATGCGAGCAGCGCGTCACGTCGCCTCACCGGACATCCTCCATCCAGTCTCCCGCGGGCAGTCTACGCCTCGCGCGGGAGCCGGGACACCGGCCGGCACCGGGCCGGGCGGCCCGGCGCGCAGATGGTCAGGCAGCCTGCGCGAGAGCTACCGGGCCTTGATCTCCGTCCACATCCGGCTGCGCAGCCGGCGCTGGGCGGCCGTCAGATCCTGCAGCTGCACCAGTCGCGCCTGCACGTCCTTCGGCGGGAACACGGCGGGCAGCGCCTTCAGCTCCGGCTTGATGTAGCGGGCGGCGTCCATGTTCGGGTTGCCGGAGCCGATGAGGTTGGTGAGCTCGGCGGAGTTCTTCCCGTCGAGCATGAAATTGATGAACTTGTGCGCGAGGTCCGCCCGCGGCGCGTCCTTCGGAATGACCATGCTGTCGACGGCCAGCACGGCGCCCTCCTTCGGCATCCCTTGCACGATGCGGAACTTGCGGCCGGCCGCCTGCGCGTCGAGGTTCGCCTGGAAGATGTCGTTCGAGTACCCGTGGACGAGCCAGATGTTGCCGACGGTCAGCTCCTTGATGTAGGAGGACGCGTTGAACGCCGCCCAGTACGGCTTCGCTTTCCGGATGAGGTCGGCGGCTTCCTTCCAGTGCTTCTCGTCGGTGTCGTTGGCGGAGTAGCCGAGGTAGATCAGCGCGGCGGCGAACAGCTCGTTCGGGCTGTCGAGCACCGTCACCCGCCGCTTCACCTTCTCCAGGTGCTTGGGGTCGAAGATGACGGCCCACGTGTCCGTCGGCAGCCCGAGCTCCTTCATCTTCTCGTCGTTGTAGCCGATGATCGTCGTCGACATCGCGTACGGGACCGAGAACTTGTTGCCCGGGTCGAACTTGGTGTCGAGGAACACCGGGTCGACGTTCTTGATGTTCGGCAGCTGGGCGCGGTCGAGCGGCTGCAGCCGGTTGCCGCGGATCAGCGCCTGCACGGCGTTGCCGGTCGGCACGATGACGTCGTAGCCCTTGGCGCCGGCCGCGAGCTTGGCGAGCATCTCCTCGTTGTCCGAGTAGTAGGTCTGCACGACCTGGCACTTGCAGAACTCCTCGAACCGCTTGACCGTCTCCGGCGCGATGTAGTTGTTCCAGTTGTACAGGTGCAGCTGGTCCTTGGCGATTGCGGGAAGCGCGACCAGCGCGGACAGCATCAGGGCGGCGAGTCTCTTCACGGCAGGGTTCCTCCTAGTCGGAACGCAGAAGGCTGGGCGAGACTTTGGACGCGATGACGATCAGCATCAACGTCAGCAGCATCAGCAGCGTTGACACGGCGTTGACCTCCGGCGTCACCGCGATCTTGATCATCGAGTATATCTGCAGCGGCAGCGTGACGGTGCCCGCGCCGGCCGTGAAGAACGTGATCACGAAGTCGTCGATGGACAGCGTGAACGCCATCAGGGCCCCCGCGATCACGCCGGGCATGATCAGCGGCAGCGTCACGTGGACGAAGGCCTGCAGCGGCGTCGCGCCGCAGTCGCGCGCCGCCTCCACGAGGCTCTCGTCCATGCCGGCCATGCGGGCGCGCACGACGATCGCGACGAAGCCGATGCAGAACGCGATGTGCGCGAGCGCGACCGATACGAGCCCGAGCGTGAAATTGAGCATGACGAAGAAGATCAGCAGCGCGACGCCCATCAGGATCTCGGGGATCGCGATCGGCGTGAGCACGAGGATCGGCAGCGCACGCAGCCGGTACCGGTACATCGCGATGCCGGCCATCGTGCCGAGCACCGTCGAGACCCCGCTCGCCACCAGCCCGATCAGCAGCGAGTTGCCCGCCGCGAGCAGCATCTCCTCGTTGGCGAAGAGCTTGCGGTACCAGTCGAGCGTGAACCCGACCCACTCCGCGTTGAGCCGGGAGTCGTTGAACGAGTAGACGACGACGATGACCAGCGGCAGGTAGAGGAACGCGTACGCCAGCAGCGCCGCCGTCCACAGCCAGGCGGAGCGCTTACGCATCGCCGGATGCGAGGCGGCCGACGCCGCGCTGGCCGATCCACGCGGCGAGCCCCGCGAGGGCGAGCGCCAGCACGGTGAGCACGAGCGAGAGCACGGAGCCGAACGGCCAGTCGCGCGTCTCTAGGAACTGCTGCTTGATCACGTTGCCGATCAGGCTGTCGTCAGGGCCGCCCAGGATGTCGGGAATCGCGAAGATGCCGAAGGCCGGGATGAACACGAGTGCCGAGCCCGCGTACACGCCGGGCAGCGAAAGGGGGAACGTGATCCGCCAGAACCGTTGCCACGCGCTGGCGCCCAGGTCCTGCGCCGCGTCGAGGAGCGACTGGTCGTGCTTCTCGAGGTTGGCGTACAGCGGCAGCACCATGAACGGCAGGTGCACGTAGACCAGGCAGACCAGCACGGCGAACGCGCTGAACAGCAGCGGCACCGGCTCGTGCCCGAACAGGGCGAGCACGCCGTTGACGGCGCGCGCGAGGGCCGCGTTCGGCCCGAGGATGATCATCCACGCGTACACGCGGATCAGGAAGTTGCTCCAGAACGGCAGGATGACGAGCAGCAGCAGCAGGTCGCGGTGCCGGCGCTCGCTTTTCGCGATCAGCGTCGCGAGCGGATACGCGAGCACGAGGCACACGACCGTGGTGACGAGCGCGTACCAGAACGACTTGACGAAGATCTCCGCGTAGAGCGGTTCGGACAGGAGCCGCGTGTAGCTGTCGAGCGTCAGATCGACGGCGCCGCTCTCGTCGACGAGCGGTGCCAGCCCGCCGAACTCGCCGGGCGTGCGGAACGACGCCAGCACCATGATGAGCGACGGAACCGCGAAGAACACGACGAGGTACAGGAGCGGCGGTCCGCTGACCAGCCACTTGCCGAGCCATGCCGGCGCGCGCTTGTGCACCGGTCCTACCCGTCGATGAAGTGGCCGGCGTCCGCCGGCCACGAGAGTTCGACCGCGTCGCCGACCTCGAAGAACTTGGCGAGGCCCGAGCCGGAGTTCGCGAGCAGTGCCTCCAGCGTGTGCCCCCTCTCCGAGCGGACCATGTAGACGGTGACGTCCCCCTGATACAGGAACCCCGTCACCGCGCCGGTAAAGTGGTTGTCGCGTGCCGGCGCGCTGCCCGGCGCGTGCAGGCGGACCTTCTCCGGCCGCACCGCGACGGCACCTTCGGGCCGCGTCGCCTGCGCCCCCTGTGCCGACACCCGGACCGGTCCCAGGTCCGGCACGTCGACGGTGACCACGCCGTCGGCCGACCCGGTGACGGGGCCCGTGAGCAGGTTGCAGGTGCCGATGAACTCCGCGACGAAGCGCGTCCGCGGCAGCCCGTACAGGCGGTCCGGCTCGTCGATCTGCTCGACGCGGCCCTTGTTCATCACGGCAATCCGGTGCGACAGCGCGAGCGCCTCGGTCTGGTCGTGCGTGACGTAGATGAACGTGATCCCGACCTCCTTCTGGAGGTTGATCAACTCGATCTGCATCTCCTCGCGCAGCTTGGCGTCGAGCGCGGCCAGCGGCTCGTCGAGCAGCAGGACCGTCGGATGGGTGACGAGCGCGCGCGCGATGGCGACGCGCTGGCGCTGTCCGCCCGACAACTCGTGCGGGAAGCGCTTGCCGAACCCCGTCAGCCGGACGTCGGCCAGCGCCTCCTCGACCTTGGCCGGTATATCGGCCGCCGGCGTGCGCGCCATCTTGAGCGGAAACGCGATGTTGCCCTGCACCGTCATGTGCGGGAACAGCGCGTAGCTCTGGAAGACCGTGCGGACCGGGCGTCCCTCGGGTGGCCGCTGCGCGAGGTCCTCGCCGTCGAGCAGGATCGCGCCGCCGTCAGGCACGTCGAACCCCGCGATCATGCGCAGCAGCGTGGTCTTGCCGCAGCCCGACGGACCGAGCAGCGTGAAGAACTCGCCGGCCCGGATCGACAGGCTGACTTTGTCGACGGCCGTGAAGTCGCCGAATCGGCGCGTGACGTCCTGAATCTCGAGTAGCGCCATCGGCCGGAAAGTGAAGCGGAACGGAATTGCTGGCGCCCCGGATTGTAGCGGCAATTGCCGCACCGCAGAACGAGACGCTTGACGGGTCGCCGGCCGGCCGCGATCGGGCACCGGGGTGACGCACGGCGTCGCCGGCGGCGGTACGCCATGGCCGATGTTCCCCTCTGGCGATCCCGCGGCGGCACGAAGGGCACGACCTTTGCATGAGCATCGGCGACGGCCCTCGACCGCCGGCCGAGGGTCATGCCATTGTCATGATCTCTCGACGGGGCGGCGCGGGGCGCGACATGCAACTCCAGACCAACATGGCCGAAGCACACGATCCGGCAGGCAGACCCGATCCCCTGAGGCGGTCGCTGCTCGACAAGCTGCGCGACAAGTCGGAGGCGCTGCGGGCGCAGGGCGAGGCCGCGCGCAAGCCGATGGAGGAGGGGCTGAAGGACATCGACCGCATCCTGTGGCGGTCCTTCCGCTGGCTGGACGAAGCGATGGGGCACCTCGCGGTCATCCGGCCGAAGGTCGGCCACAGTTTCCGGCTGCACAACGTGCTGACGATCGAGCGCCCGCAGTTCGATCGCGGCTTCGTCTCGTTCCGGCGTCGCGCGCTGGCGGGCATGGAGGTCCTCGAGCACGTCGAGCTTTTCTATCGGCTGGAGGGCGGCGGCCCGGTGTCGCTGCGCGTCTCGCCGGCGTCGGCGCTGGGCATCGAGGAAAAGCTGCGCGGCTCCACGCTGCCGTACCAGTACCAGACCGAGCAGGACGAGCGGCGAGTCGTCCGCTACGGCCTCTTCACCGTGCAGACGGCGATCTCGGCGTCGGTGCGCTTCCAGCCCGACTACCACCACCAGGTGATCGAGGTCACGCTGCGCAACGTCGACCGCTTCGAGTCGGTGTCGCTCGAATTCCCGCCCGACAAGATGAACGAGGCGGCCCTCGAGGACATGGTCAAGTTCATGCTGGGCGAGCCCAACGGCTTCCTGCGCCGCGCGCCGCTCGCGCTGATCCGCGGCCGGTGCGACGACGCGCAGCCGGCATCCACGCGACGCGCCTAGCGTCGCGGCGCCGCCGCCGCGTTTCGCCGATAATGGCGGTCGCTGCGTTCGAGCGGCCAACCGTGGCCGCCGCCCACGTCGACCCGAAAAGCTCCGCCATGACCCGACTGCTCTTCGCGGGCGCGCTCGCGCTTGCCTGCACGATGCCCGCTCACGCGGCGGACGACTACCTGAAGGCATTCCCCGCTGCCGAGCCCGGCCAGACGCGTTTCGTCGTCAGCGTTCCGAAGGAGAAGGACGAGTCGGCGCTCAAGGTGGAGCTGCAGGTCGGCAAGACCGTGCGCACCGACGCGCGCAACCGCTACTTCTTCGGCGGCCGGCTGGAAGCCGTGGCCGTCGACGGATGGGGATTCACGCGCTACGTGCTGCGCGAATTGGGTCCGATGGCCGGTACGCTGATGGCGGTCGACCCGGACGCGCCGCAGGTCGACCGCTTCGTCGCGCTCGGCGGCGAGCCGAAGCTCCTGCGCTACAACAGCCGTCTGCCGCTCGTCGTCTACGTCCCCGACGGCGTGGAGGTCCGCTACCGGGTGTGGCGGGCCGCGCCCGAGTTCAAGGCGGCGGAGAAGGGCTGACCCGGATCGCGCGTTGCGACCCTTCGCGGTTGCGCCTGCGCCGGCCGCCGTTTGCACTGCGCAGGGCTTCCGCAATGCCGTCGTCCCCGCGCAGGCGGGGACCCAGCGGCGCGTTTCTTCGCGCAAGTCCGCAGGGAGCGTCACGACACTGGATCCCCGCCTGCGCGGGGACGACGGTTGTGCCAAGGTCGGCCGCCCTGGACACGACGCCTCGCAAGTCCGCTGCTACCCCCGCTCCACCAGCAGCGCGATGATCACCGCCAGCAGCACGGCGACGACGGCGAGCCAGCGGCTGCGCGTGCGCTGCGCGGCGGCCAGTTCCTTGAGCGCGGTATCGGAGGCCGCCGGCGGCGCCAGCAGCCGCTGGTGCAGGAGGCGCGGGAGTTCCGGCAGCGCCGACACGAGGTAAGGCGCTTCGGCGAGCAGCCGCCGCTGCAGCGCCCGCGGCCCGATCTGCTCTTCCATCCAGCGCTCGAGGTACGGCTTCGCGGTCGTCCACAGATCGAGCTCGGGGTCGAGCTCGCGGCCCAGCCCCTCGACGTTGAGCAGCGTCTTCTGCAGCAGGACGAGCTGCGGCTGGATCTCGACGTTGAAGCGGCGCGACGCGCGGAACAGCTGCATCAGCACGCGGCCGAGCGAGATCTGCGACAGCGGGCGATCGAAGATCGGCTCCAGCACGACGCGCACTTCCTTTTCCAGCTCGTCGACGCGCGTGTCGGGCGGCACCCAGCCGGACTCGACGTGCGCGGTCGCCACGCGTTGGTAGTCGCGGCGGAAGAACGCGATGAAGTTCTGCGCGAGGTAGCTCTTGTCGCGGTCGGACAGCGTGCCGACGATGCCGTAGTCGAGCCCGATGTACTTGCCGTGGTTCCCCGCGTCGACGGCGACGAAGATGTTCCCCGGGTGCATGTCGGCGTGGAAAAAGCCGTCGCGGAACACCTGCGTGAAGAACAGCTCGACACCGGCGCGCGCGAGGCGCTTCAGGTCGATGCCGGCGGCGACCAGCCGGTCGACGTGCGAGACCGGGATCCCGCTCATCCGCTCCATCACCATCACCTGCTCGTTGCACCAGTCCCAGTACACGGCGGGCACGAGCAGCAGCCGCGAGTTGCGGAAGTTGCGGCGCAGCTGCGAGCAGTTGGCCGCTTCGCGCGTCAGGTCGAGTTCGTCGGCGAGCGACTTCTCGAATTCGGCGACGACTTCGCGCGGGCGCAGCCGGCGGCCGTCGGCCGAAACGCGCTCGAGCAGGCTCGCCGCCGTCTGCATCAGCGCGAGGTCGTGCTCGATGACGTCCTCGATGCCCGGACGCAGCACCTTGACGGCGACGGGCGTTCCGTCCGGCAGGTCCGCGAAGTGCACCTGCGCCACGGAGGCGCTCGCGACCGGCACGCGGTCGAACGCGGCGAACACCTGGTCGACCGGCTTCCTGTAGGCGCGCTCGAGCGTGGCGATCACCTGCTCGGCCGGGAACGGCGGCACGCGGTCCTGCAGCCGCGCGAGCTCGTCCGCGACGTCGGTCGGCAGGATGTCGCGCCGCGTGGAGAGCACCTGCCCGAACTTGACGAAGATGGGTCCCAGCGCCTCCAGCGCGAGCCGCAGGCGCACCGCGGGCGGCTGCGACAGGTCGCGCCAGAACAGGACGCGGTTGACCCATGGCCGCAGGCCGCGCAAGCGCTCGTGCGACAGCAGGATGTCGTCCAGCCCGAAACGCAGCGCGACGGTCGTGATGCGGATCAGGCGGAAGACACGCATCGCCGTATGATAGGGCCAGACCCGCGGCGCGGTGCGACGGCCCTTACGGGGTCGGCGCCAATGCCCTGCGGCGCGCGGTCAGCTCGGGGCGACCGCCGTCGCGTGTTTTCGCCGGCTACGCCCTGTGGATGCATCCGCGGGGCGGACGCTTTGCCGATCCAACCTGGGCACGCCGCTTCCTCCCCGCTTGCGCGGGGACTTCTGCAGGCGCCAGGGGATCCGGGCCCACGCCGCTGGGTCCCCGCTTTCGCGGGGAGGACGTCTGCAGGCGTCCGGCGACCCGGGAACCCCGGACCGATGCAGGGCTAGAAGACGAACTTCGGCCGGCGCTTGCGCGTGCGCGGCAACGCGGTGGGCGCAGGTGGGGGCGGGCTCGCGTGATCTCGATTCCCCTCCGCAGCGACGAGGCGCAGGACGGGCACCGGGCACGCTGCGGCGGGCGGCGCGCTCTTGCGCGGGCGGCGCGTCACCCGATCACCCGGACGCACCGCGGCCGGACTGCGCGCGCCGTCGTGCCGGTCACTTCGGCGCCCCGGGGAACTGCACGTACGGGCCCTGCGGCACCTGCCCGGGGGCCATGTACGCGGGCGTGGGCTGGCCGGCAGGCCCCAGGTGGCGCACGAAGCGGTAGAACGCGCGCAGGTCCTGCTCCGCCATGTCGTGCAGCGCGAACCACGGCATCGGCGGTCGCGTCCGGATCGTCCTGGCGGCCTTCACCCACTGCACCTCGGTCAGGTCCTGCATGTAGAGGCGCAGGTTCACCGCGTACGTCGTGCCCCAGTCGCCGCGCCAGCCGAGTGCATCGCCGGTCAGCCAGTCCTTCTCCGCGACCTTGCCGCCGCTGACCGCGTAGCCCGGCGTGTGGCAGTCGTTGCAGCCGGCGATCTTCGCGATGTAACGGCCGCGCTCGAACGCCTGCGCGTCGGTCATCGTGCCCGGGGCTGCCGCGGCGGGAAGCGCTGCCACCGCGGCTGTCGCCACGGCGGCGCCCATCAACAGACTGTGAATGCGCAACATGGTCTCTCCTTGTGTTGAATGTCGCTTGATCCGAGTTCAAACGGGCGCACGCCGGCCAGCCGTCAGGCGGCGCGTGCCATGCGGTCCTGCCAGGTGGAAAAGCGCGTGACGAGCCCGCCCAGCGCCGGGTGCACGTCGCGCGCGAGCATGCGGCCCAGCTCGTGGTCGGCATCCGGCGCCGGCGTGCCTGCGCGCGCCAACGCGAACCAGCGCGCGAGTGGCGCCGCTTGCGCGTCGGCGTAGGCTTCGTAGACGCCGCGGCTGAGTGCGAGCTGCGCCACCACCGACGCGAAGGGGTCCGCGGTGGCGCCGCCGGCGGCGAGTGCGCCGGGATCCACCGCCGTGTCGTCGAGCGCCCGCGCGGCTTCGGCGAGCGTGCCGACGCGATGCATGCCGGCCGGATCGGTCTCCGCCAGAACGGCGATGAGCGCGTAGTTGGCGAAGGCTTCGGCGAGCCAGCGGCGCGGGAACACCGCACCTGCCTGCTCGGCGATCACGTGCGCGATCTCGTGCGCGATCAGCGTGTCGGCGACCCCGGACAGGTCCGGCCCCGCGGCGTGCACGCGGTCGCGGCCATGCACGCGGACGAGATCGCGCAGCACGGCGGCGGGCAGGTGCGCCGCGAAGCACCGGCTCACGTCGTGCCACGCATGCGCCGGCGTCGCGCCGACGATCAGGTGGCCGCCCGTGGTGAAGTGCGCGATGCCGTAGGCCGGCGGGTCGTCGAAGCGCGGCCAATCGGCGGCATCGAGCACGAGCAGCCGGAAGCGTGGCGTGAAGCCGAAGAGCCGGCGCAGGTGCCAGTACGCGCGCTCGGCGCGCCGCGCGACGCGTTCCGCCGCGGCCGCGTGGCCTCGGCTCGCCGCGACCGTGAACGGAAACCACGGCAGCGGTTCCAGTCCGCTGGCGCGCCATGCGAACGGCGCCGCCGTCGGCACGAAGGGGTTCGCCGGCATCGCGCCCTCCGTCATTTCGTGCGCGGCGCGGTCATCGCCGCGGCGGCCGGCGAGTACGTGCTCGCGTGGACGGCGGCGTGCCCGGCGATCGTCGGGGCGATCTTCAGCATCACGACGATGATGGCGACGCCCGCGACGATGCGCAGCGCGGCAAGCAGGTAGCGAAGCGGTTGCATGACGGCTCTCCTGAAGGCGTGGTGTCACGACGACAGAGCGCATCTTGCGCGGCGGGCGCTGGCGGATCCCTGACGGATTCGCCACCGGCGCGGCCGGCCGCAGCCCGGGCGGGATCGCCGGGCGGGATGAGGCCAAGTGCCTGTCTGGAAAGTGGATCTTGCGGTCGGCTCGATCCGCCTGCGGGGTCGACCCGCGGTGCAGTCGCCGGCCCGGCCCGGCTGACCGGGGGGCTTACGGATCGCTGACAGCCGGCCTACAGCGTCTGGCGGATCGCCTCGGTCTCGGCGGAGGGG
Source organism: Betaproteobacteria bacterium (assembly GCA_016716425.1). Taxonomy (GTDB): domain Bacteria; phylum Pseudomonadota; class Gammaproteobacteria; order Burkholderiales; family Casimicrobiaceae; genus VBCG01. Next base: position 32,100 of record JADJWJ010000006.1, on the reverse strand, counting down.
GCGCGCGCCAGCACGATCGACAGCAACTCACGGCAGCGGCGGTACGTGGTGAGCGCGCCGGCCGGGTCGCCCAACTCGCGCTGGCAGACCATGAGGCGCCGGTAGACCGCCTCGGCCAGGTTGTCGACCTCGAGCGCGCGCTCGTACAGCGCGCGTGCGCGCGCCCAGTCCCGCGCCCGCTCGTGCGCCTCGCCGGCGGCGAGCACGGCGCGCACCAGCTTCGCCTGCAGCCGGTCGCGTGCGGGCAGCGCCCACGCCATCGGCGCTTCGAGACCGAGGAAGTGGCCGCGGTAGAGGGCGAGCGCCGCCTCGACGTCGCCGGCGTCGAGCGCGGCGTCCAGCGACCACGTGTCGACCCACACGAGCGCCGGGTTGAGCGACAGCTTGCCCTCGGTCAGCTGGATCGCGCCGTCGAGGTCGACGAGCTTGCGCAGCCGGTACAGGTTGCTGTCGAACGACGTCTTCGCATCGTCGCCTTCGGCGTCTGGCCACAGGAGCGTCGTCAGCATCGCCGCGTCGACGCCGCGCCCGCCGTTGGCGACGAGCGCCTTCATGAGCTCGAGCGGCTTCTTCTGCGCCTTGCCCTTCGACACCAGCGGCGTGCCGTCGCGCAGGATGGCGAAGTCCCCGAGTGTGCGCACGGCGAGCGGCCACGGCCACGCGGGTACGTCGGGTCGCGGCGGCGGCAGGCGCCGGCGCAGGATCAGACGGCGCACGTAGTCGGGCGCGATGTCGTGCGTGAGGGCCTCCGCCAGCACCGGCGCGAGCACGTCGTTTGGCAGCCGCAGGAAGCCGTAGTAGCCGGAATCGCGGCACGCGGTGAGCAGCGCGGCGAGCGTCGTGCGCGCGGCCTCTGCAGCGCCCGCCTTCAGCGCGAGGTACGCCTGCAGCAGCTGCTCGTGGAACTCGAAGTTGCGGCGATCGGAGCCGGTCGCGAGCTCGATGGCCTCGCGATAGAGAGCCTGCGCCTGCTCGATCTCGCCCTGCCGCACGACGCACAGCGCGCGGCGGACGAGGAAGTGCGGGACCTGCATCGCGGGCAGGCCGCTCGCGCGTCCCGTTTCCACCGCCTTGGCCGCGGCGTCGGCCGCCGCGCCCACACGGTCCTGCAGGAGCAGCACGCCCGCTTCCTGGTAGTGGTAGTACGCGAGGTCCATCCGCCGCGACGGGTTGAGCACGGACTTCAACTTCGCCAGCGCGGCGGCGGCGCCCTCGACGTCCTCGCTCGACACCAGCGCCGTGACCTCGGCGTGGTAGATCTCGACCTGCACCCACTTCAGCCCGTGCGCGGCGGCGAACTCCTCGGTGTCCTTCATGATCCGCTGCGAGCGCGCGTAGTGGCCGCGAAGCTGCTCGTTGAACGCGCGGTGCACCTGCCACCACACCCGGTGCACCGCCGAAACCTCGGGCTCGGCGAGCCATGGCTCGACCCGCGCGATCAGCGCGTCGGCGCCGCCGCCCTTCGCCTTCCAGTTGTAGTAGTTGAACAGGATCGACGCGGCGTTGACGCGGTCGTTCGCCGGCACCGTCTCGATGTCGGGCGCGGCGAGCAGCGCCTCGACCTCGCGCGCGGCCTCGGCCATGCGCGGATTCTCGGGCTGGCGGAACAGGAGCGCGATCAACAGCGCGCCGTGGATGCGCAGCCCGTCGGCGGTCTCCATCCGTTCCGGGCCGGGGTCGAGCAGCCGGTCGAGCACCTCGATCCAGCGGTCGAGCGGCGCGAAGTCCGCCCACTCGAAGTAATGGCAGTCGACGGCGGCGGCGGCCGTCAGCAGCTGGCGGCGCAGGTCGCCGTTCGCGGTGAAGCCCTCGAACGCGCGCGCGAGCAGCGCCTTCGCGCGCGCGGGCTCCTCGTGCATGACCGCGTAGGCCTCGCCCAGCGCCAGCCGCGGCTCGGCCTCGCGCACGGCGGCGGGCATCGCGGCCAGCCACCCCACGAGCGCGCGGCGCCGCCCCTCCGCGAGCAGCGAGCGTCCGGCGTGCAGCGTGAGCCCCACGAGCGCCGGCCACGCCTTCGCCTCGATGTAGAGCGCGGCGGCCGCGTCGAAGTCGCCGCGCGCGACGAGCTGCCCGGCCGCGCGGTCGAGCGCCGCCTGTCGTTCCTCCGGCGACAGGCGCCGGCGCCCCTCCGCCAGCAGGAACTCGCGGAACAGCGCGTGGAACTGGTAGACGGGCTCGCTGCCGATGCGGCGGCGATCGGTGAACAGGTGCCGCCGGTAGACGTAGTCGAGCACGAGCGGTGCATCGGGAATTCCCGACAGCGCTTCGGCGTCGGCCGCCGACACCGACGGCAGCAGCGCCGCCAGCATCAGCACGCGCTGATTGTCCGGGCGCGCGCGGCCGAAGATTTCGCCGGTGAAGTACTGGAAGACCGCCTCCTTCCCCTCCGGCAGCATCGCCTCGGGCGCGCCGGCGCCGGCGCGCCCCAGGTGCTCGCGCATCAGCACGATGCCCGCGGCCCAGCCGTCGCTCGCCTTGTGGATCGCGCGCGCGATCGCGGGGTCGATCGCGGCACCCGCGGTCATCGCGGCGGCCTCGTCGACGGTGAAGCGCAGCGCCTCCCATTCGATGCGCGTGATCCGCTGCTCGCCGACCAAGCGCGCCATCTCGGGCGGCGGCGGTTCGCGCGAGAGGAACACGAGGTTCATCCCCTCCGGAATCTCGCGCAGCCCTTCGGCGAACGCGAAGCGCCAAGCGGCGTCCGCCTTCGGCTCGTGGAAGTTGTCGACGACGAGCAGCGCGTTCGCGGGAAACAGCGCGAAGAACTCGCGCAGGAAGCGCCGCGTGAACGCGGGCAGGTCGCCCGCGTACTCGGCGGTGAACACCGGCAGCGCGGCGGCCTGCCGCGCCGCGCGCGGCGAGAGGCCCGTCGCCGCCGTGCGCAGGTAGTGGAAGAACGTCGCCGGATCGGCATCGCCCGGATCGGCCTGGAACCAGATGCCTGGCAGCTTGCGCGCCTCGACGTAGCTCGCCACCAGCGTCGACTTGCCGGCGCCGGGCGGACCGGCGATCCAGAGGATCGGGTGGTTGCGATGCGCGTCGAGCAGCCGGAACAGCCGCTCGCGCTTCTGGACGTCATAGAGGCGCGGCCGGCTGAACTTGGCCAGCGTGGGCGCCGTCGGCGGGCGGCGGACGGGCCTGCCCATCGGGTGTGGTCAGCGGATCGGGGTGACGCGCGGCGCGAGCGCCTCGATGCGTGCTGCCAGCGCCTCGACGCGGGCCTCGACTGCGGCCACCTGCTCGCCGAAGCGGCGCACGTCGGCGCTGCGCGCGAGCACGCCTGCCTCGTCGCGGGCGTAGCTCGCCACGCTGTCGGCGATGCGCTGCGCGGCGTATTCCGGCAGCGCGAGCAGGCTCCGGCCGGCGTCGGCGACACGCTGGCCCGCGACCGGGCCCAGCGCCCTCGCGAAAGCCTCCTCGACGAACCACGGCAGCGTGCCGGCGAGCCCCTTCAGCGCGCCGCCCAGTTCGGCGTCGCCGTCCTCGGCGACGAACTCGTTCCAGCGCGCGGGATCGGCCAGGAACGTCGGGATCGACAGCGGCGACAGCGACAGCTTGAGGTCGGCGTCCACGCCGGTCGGCACGGCTTCGAGCGTGCCGTCCGCGCGGATCGACCACGCCGCGACCGCCGGTCCGACCGCGAGCGAGAATGCGCGGCCGGCGAAGGGCGCGAGCTTCTCGCGCGCCCACGCCTGCTCGCCCAGCATGCGGTTGGCGAGACGCGCGGGCGCTTCGCCGGCTTCAGGCCACTTCATCGGCCTGCTGAATGCCGGCCAGCAGCCAGCCGCTCTTGCCGTCGACGGGCTTGGTGAGGTTCCAGATCTCGTCGAATTCCTTCGGCAGCACGGTCCCGTCCTCGCGCAGCAGGCCCCTGAAATGCACGCTCATCCAGTGGCGGTCGCCCTCGGTCGTCGCCTCGAGGATCGTCGCGTCGAGCCGCATGATCTCGGTGGGCAGGTGGCTGCCGCGGTCGGCGAGCTCGCGCGTGACCTCGACGAACATCTCCGGCGTCATCACGTCCGCCAGCGCCTTGCGGTCGCCGGAGTCGAACGCGGCTTGCAGCTTGTGGAACTGCAGCTTCGCCTGCGCGACGAAGGGCGCCGGGTCGAAGCCCGGCGGATAGTTGCCCGCGGGGGCCGCGGTCACGGTGGCAGCCCCGGATGCGGCGCCCATCACCGGCTCGAAGCGCGCCGGCGCCGACGGGTCGAGCCGCGGTTCGACGCGCGGCGTCGCCGCGCCGGCGCCCGCGTACTGCAGCGGCCGTGCGGCTGGCGCGCGGCGCGCGAGCAGCATGCGCAGGAGGAAGAAGCCGCCGCCGACGAGCAGCGCGAGCAGCAGGAAGCTCGCGAACGTCTCGGACAAGCCGAGGTGGGACAGCAGCGCGGCGAGACCCAGCCCCGCGGCCAGTCCCGCGATGGGTCCGAGCCAGCGCGAGGCGCCCGAGGCGGCCGGCGCGCTCGCTGCCTTGGCCGGCGCGGCCTGCATCGGCGACGACGGCGTCGGCGCCACGCTGGGCGACGTCGGCGGCGCGGGGGTGGGGGTCACCTGGCGCTGCGCGCCCAGGCTGCGACCGCCGCCCATCCGCTTGGCGTCCGCATGCTCGGCGGCGACGAGCGCCCCGAGTGCGAACAACGCGACCGCGAGTGCCATCAACCTGTTCATCAGAAAGCCTCCTTGCTTGAAGTTCCGGGCGGTCCGGGTGCCGCAACCGCGGCTTCCGCCAATATTGCGGCTATCGGCGCCGCGGTCAATACACGCGCCCCACGTGCACGGCGACCACGCCGGCCGTGAGGTTGTGGTATTCGACCTGGTCGAAGCCGGCCTGTTCCATCATCCCCTTCAACGCCTCCTGGTCGGGGTGGACGCGGATCGATTCGGCCAGGTAGCGGTAGCTCGCGTCATCGTTGGCGACGAGGCGGCCCAGGCGCGGCAGCACGGTGAAGCTGTACCAGTCGTAGGCCGGCGCGAGCGGCGCCGCGACGCGCGAGAACTCGAGGACCATCGCCGCGCCGCCTGGCCGCAGGACGCGGCGCATCTCGGCGAGTGCTGCCTCCTTGCGCGTGACGTTGCGCAGGCCGAAGGCGATCGAGACGACGTCGAACGTCCGGTCGGGAAACGGCAGCGCCTCGGCGTTGCACTGGACCGTCGGCAGCGCGAACCCCCGGTCGATCAGCTTGTCGCGGCCCTCGGCGAGCATCGCGAGGTTGATGTCCGTGTGGACGACGGTGCCCGCCCCCCCGACGCGCCGCGCGAAGAGCCGGGCGAGGTCGCCGGTGCCGCCGGCCAGGTCGAGCACGCGCATGCCGGGCCGCGGCAGCACGGCGTCGACGGCGAAGCGCTTCCACAGCCGGTGCAGGCCCGCCGACATCAGGTCGTTCATCACGTCGTACCTGCCGGCGACCGAGTCGAACACGCCGCGCACGCGGCGCGCCTTCTCGCTCGCGGGAACCTCCTCGTAGCCGAAGTGCGTACGGTCTTCCACTACGGCTCCTTGCGTGCCGGGGCGGCGCTGCGGGACGCGACGACGAACACCACGTCGCAGGCGACGCTGAACGCCAGCGCGACGGCGGCCGGAATCATGTTGCCGGAGAGGAACAGCGCCACGGCGGCGATCAGCGACACGGTGCCCAGCGCAATGGCGGCCCACCGGTTCACGCGCGCCCCTTCGGCGGCGCTTCGCGGCTCGCGCCCGCCTCCGCGAGGCGGGCGAGGTAGTCCTGCCACAGTTCGTCCTGCCGGACGCAGAGGTCGTGCAGGTACTCCCACGAGTAGATGCCGGTGTCGTGGCCGTCGGAGAACTTCGGGCGGATCGCGTAGTGGCCGATCGGCTCGACCTCGTCGATCGTCACGTCCTGCTTGCCGACCTGCAGCGTCTCCTGTCCGGGGCCGTGCCCGCGAACCTCGGCCGACGGCGAGTACACGCGCAGGAATTCGTACGGCAGCCGGAACGCGTGGCCGTCGGCGAAAGCGAGCTCGAGGACCTTCGAAACCTGGTGGAGCTTGACTTCGGTGGGGATGGGCGTGTCGGGGCCGGCCATGGGCAAAGCGGTGCGATGCAGCGGGGTGGCTAGCCTAGCACAGCGCTTCCCCGCGCGCCCCTCACCCCGACCCTCCCTTGCAGGGCGCGCCATCGCCTGCAGGCGATGGCCGCTCGAGCGGCGCCGAGCATGCTCGGCGAAACCCCGCTCTCGCCCCCGCTGCACGGGGAGAGGTGGCAGTACCGGCGATGGCGCGCGTGCGGACCGCTGCCTGGGGGCCGCAATGACTATCCGCACCACAATGCCGTGCGCCGCGGCATTCAGCGCGCATGCGCGCGCTACCGAACTGGGAGCGAAGCGACCTCTCGAACTGCGCGCTTCTTGGAACGTGCTACGCGGAACGTGCTACGCGGAACGTGCCGGGCCGCGCCCGACCTTTCCGCGCTGACGACCGACTGATGACTACCGATATGCGCGACGGTATCGGCAAGACGCACGTCGTCCCCGCGAAGGCGGGGACCCAGCGTCTCGCGTCACGTACGCCACTGGGTCCCCGCTTTCGCGGGGACGACGGAGCGTTGGTCACGCACTTGCGTAACCCTCGGTAGGTTGCAGAACGCGCGGGGCGCGCAGCGCTCCGCGCGTTCTGCAAACGTTCAAAGCGTGTTGTTCTGCGCCTCCGGCACGATGTCCATGTTGCCGATGCCGGAGAAGACGTTGCGGTTCTTCGCCTCCTTGCCGTGCAGCTTGATCTCGAGCCGCAGGTCGTTGAGCGAGTCGGCGTTGCGCAGCGCGTCCTCGTAGGTGATGAGGCCGGCCTCGTACAGGTCGAACAGCGACTGGTCGAACGTCTGCATGCCGAGCTCGCGCGACTTCTTCATGATGTCCTTGATGCCGGACACGTCGCCCTTGAAGATGAGGTCGGAGATCAGCGGCGAGTTCAGCATCACCTCGACCGCGGGCACGCGGCCGCGGCCGTCGCGGCGCGGGATCAGCCGCTGCGCAACGAACGCGCGCACGTTGAGCGACAGGTCCATGAGGAGCTGCGCGCGGCGCTCCTCGGGGAAGAAGTTGATGATGCGGTCCATCGCCTGGTTGGTGCTGTTCGCGTGCAGCGTGGCGAGCAGCAGGTGGCCGGTCTCGGCGAACGCGATCGCGTAGTCCATCGTCTGCCGCTCGCGGACCTCGCCGATCAGGATGACGTCGGGCGCCTGCCGCATCGAGTTGCGCAGCGCGATGTCCCAGTTCTCGGTGTCGACGCCGACCTCGCGCTGCGTGATGATGCAGTTGTGGTGGTCGTGCACGAACTCGATCGGGTCCTCGATCGTGATGATGTGGCCGTAGCTGTTCTCGTTGCGGTAGCCCAGCAGCGACGCCATGGACGTCGACTTGCCCGCACCGGTGGCGCCGATGAACATCATGATGCCGCGCTTGGACATGATCACGTCCTTCAACACCGGCGGCAGCCCGAGGTCCTCGAACTTCGGGATGTCCAGCGTGATGGTCCGCAGCACCATGCCCACGCGCCCCTGCTGGACGAACGCGTTGACGCGGAAGCGGCCGATCCCGGGCGGGCTGATGGCGAAGTTGCACTCCTTGGTGCCCTCGAACTCGGCGGCCTGCTTGTCGTTCATCACGCTGCGCACGAGTTCGATCGTGTGCTGCGGCGACAGCTGCGTCTTCGACACCGGCGTGATCTTGCCGTCCACCTTGATCGCCGGCGGGAAGTTCGCCGTGATGAAGAGGTCGGACCCGTTCTGCTTGACGAGGAGGTCGAGCAGTTCGTGGATGAACTTGGTGGCGCGTTCGCGTTCCATGCGGCTTGCTCCTGCCGGCGCGGCCGGCGGCGGCGGCGAGGGTCCCGGGCGCTACGCGCCCATGAAGAGGTCCTTGTTGACCGCGCGGTTGCGCGCCTCGGCCAGGTTGATCATGTTGCGCCGGACGAGCTCGACCAGGTTCTGGTCGAGCGTCATCATCCCGACGGACTGCGAAGTCTGGATCGCCGAGTACATCTGCGCGACCTTGTTCTCGCGGATCAGGTTGCGGATGGCGGGCGTGCCGATCATGATCTCGTGCGCGGCGATCCGGCCCTGGCCGTCCTTGGTCTTGAGCAGCGTCTGCGAGATCACCGACACCAGCGACTCCGACAGCATCGCGCGGACCATGTCCTTCTCCGCCGCCGGGAACACGTCGATGATGCGGTCGATGGTCTTGGCCGCCGAGCTCGTGTGCAGCGTGCCGAACACGAGGTGGCCGGTCTCGGCGGCGGTCAGCGCCAGCCGGATCGTCTCGAGGTCGCGCATCTCGCCGACCAGGATGTAGTCCGGGTCCTCCCGCAGCGCGCTGCGCAGCGCGTTGGCGAACGACAGCGTGTGCGGGCCGACCTCGCGCTGGTTGATCAGGCACTTCTTCGACTCGTGCAGGAACTCGATCGGGTCCTCGATCGTCAGCACGTGGCCGTATTCGTTCTCGTTGACGTGGTTGACCATCGCCGCGAGGGTCGTCGACTTGCCCGAGCCCGTCGGCCCCGTGCACAGGATGAGCCCGCGCGGCCGGTTGGTCATCTCGGCGAACACCTTGGGCGCGTTCAGTTCCTCGAGCGACAGCACCTTCGCGGGAATCGTCCGGAACGCGGCCGCGGCGCCGCGCTGCTGGACGAACGCGTTGACGCGGAAGCGCGCGAGGTTCGGGACCGCGAAGCTGAAGTCGCATTCGAGGTTCTCCTCGTACGTCTTCCGCTGCGCGTCGCTCATGATGTCGTACACCATGGCGTGGACGTCCTCGTGCTCCATCGGCGGCAGGTTGATGCGCCGGATGTCGCCGTGGACGCGGATCATCGGCGGCAGGCCGGCCGAAAGGTGCAGGTCCGAGGCCTTGTTCTTGACCGCGAAGGCGAGAAGCTCGGTAATGTCCATCTATAATCCTCGCGACGGCGGACATGCCGACCTGTAGTCGCATGCAAATCGCGTGCCATCGACGCGAATTCCGCTGACTTCAAACGATTATGAGCCACTACGAGAAGGCGTGGCAAGACGTGTTGCGCCGCATCGACACCGCGGAGCGTGCGGCGGGCCGCGCGCCCGGCTCGGTGCGCCTGCTCGCGGTGAGCAAGACGTTTCCGGCGGAGGCCGTGCGCGCGGTCCACGCGCTCGGCCAGCGCGCCTTCGGCGAGAACTACGTGCAGGAAGCCGCGGCGAAGCGGGCGGCGCTCGCGGACCTGCCGGGCGTAGAGTGGCGCATGATCGGGCCGCTCCAGAGCAACAAGACCGCGCTGGCCGCGGCGGTGTTCGACTGGGTGGAGAGCGTGGACCGCCTGAAGATCGCGCAGCGGCTGGCGGCGCAGCGGCCGGAGGGCATGCCCGCGCTCTGCGTGTGCATCGAGGTCAACGTGAGCGGCGAGGCGACCAAGGGCGGCGTGCCGCCCGCGGAGGCGCCGGCGCTCGCCGCGGCAATCGCGGCGCTGCCCCGGGTGCGCCTGCGCGGCGTGATGGGCATTCCGGCGCCGACGCCCGACGTGCGGCAACAGCGGGCGCAGTTCCGCGCGCTGCGCGAATGCTTCGACGCGTTGCGCGCGACCGGGCTCCCGCTCGACACGCTGTCGATGGGCATGTCGGCCGACCTCGAGGCGGCCATCGCCGAGGGCGCCACGCAGGTGCGCGTCGGCACGGCGATCTTCGGCGAGCGCCAATGACGACTCTGGCGGGTGACGCATGAACATCGCATTCGTCGGCGGCGGCAACATGGCCACCGCCCTCATCGGCGGCCTCGTCGCGAAGGGCGCCGACCCGCGCGACTTCCGCGTGGTCGAGCCGCTGCCGGCGCAGCAGGACCGGCTCACCGGGCGCTTTCCCGGTATCGGCATTTTCGGCGAGCCGACCGAAGGTGCGGTCGCCGGGGCCGACCTCGTGGTCATGGCGGTGAAGCCGCAGCAGATGCGCGCGGCGGCGATGGCGCTCGCCCCGGGCGTGGCCGACGTGCCGGTCGTGCTGTCGATCGCCGCGGGCACGCGGATCGCGGACCTCGCCCGCTGGCTCGGGGGTTACACCCGCATCGTGCGCGCGATGCCCAACACGCCCGCGCTGATCGGCGCCGGCATCAGCGGCGTCTACGCGACGGCGGACGTCACCGACGGCAGCCGCCGGCTCGCGACGCGCGTGCTGGAGGCGGCGGGCGCGGTGCTCTGGGTCGAGCGCGAGGACCTGCTCGACGTGGTGACCGGCGTGTCCGGCAGCGGACCGGCCTACGTGTTCTACTTCCTCGAGGGACTGGAGGAGGCTGCGCAAGCGATGGGCTTCGCGCACGCCGACGCGCGCCTGCTCGCGTACGCGACGTTCGCCGGCGCGGTGAAGCTCGCGCAGGCGTCGGACCTCGCTCCGCACGTCTTGCGCGCGCAGGTGACGTCGAAGGGCGGCACGACCGAGCGCGCGCTGGCGGTGCTCGAGGCAGGCGCGGTGAAGGCGAAGTTCGTCGCGGCCGTGCAGGCGGCGGCCGAGCGCGCGCGCGAGATGGGCGACGAGTTCGGACGCGAGCCGTAGGCGATGACCATGGCCGACCAGGCGATCCGCTATCTGCTCGACGTCGTGTTCGGGCTCTTCACGTACGCGCTGCTGCTGCGCTTCGTCATGCAGTGGCTGCGCGCGCCGTTCCGCAATCCGCTCGGGCAGGCGGTCGTCGCGCTGACCGACTGGATCGTGAAGCCGCTGCGCCGCGTGCTCCCGGGCTGGAAGGGCACCGACTGGGCGTCGCTCCTCGCGACGTACGTCTTCCAGTTCCTGTGGCTGCTCGCGTACGCGCTGGTGTTCGGCGGCTTCGGCCTGGCGGGCGCGGGAATTCCCTTCCTGCTCGCCGCGACGCTGGTCGCGCTGGTCAAGGCGGCGCTGTGGCTGCTCATCGTCGTCGTGATTGCGCAGGCGATCCTGTCGTGGGTCGCGCCCGACGGTCCGCTGTCGGGCCTGCTCAACGCGCTGACGTTCCCGTTCCTGCGGCCGATCCGCAAGGTGCTGCCGCCGATCGGCGGCGTGCTCGACCTGTCGCCGCTCGTCGTCATCGTGGTCGCGCAACTCGTGCAGATGACGGCGGTGCCGTGGCTCGAGGGCGCGCTGACGGGGCTGTTCCTCGGCCGCTGATCGGGGGAGCAGCGTGCGGCGTAGCCGTGCGCGTCCGGGCGGCCGAGGGCAAGCCTGCAATGACACTGCATCCCGATTCTCCGAAGTCCCCACGCGCGATACGCCACGGAATGCGGCAAAGGGATGCCAGGCAAGAGCCGCGAGGCGCCGGAACTGCTGCGCCGCGCCGCGCCGAAGCTCACGCAGACGCTCGCCGGCGCGGTCGGCTACTGATCGAGGTCGAGGCCCTGCGCAAGCGGACGATCGGCGGGCGATGACCGGCGCAGCGCCGTGGCGGCGCGAGGAGGGCGGCGTGCTGGTGCTGGCGCTGCACGTGCAGCCGGGGGCGAAGCGCACCGCGGTCGACGGCACGCACGGCGAGGGGACCCAGCAGCGGCTCAAGGTCCGCCTCGCGGCGCCGCCGGTCGACGGCAAGGCGAATGCGGAGTTGCTGCGCTTCCTGGCCGACGCCTTCGGCGTGCCGCTGCGCAGCGTCAGCCTCGTCCGCGGCGAGACGTCGCGGCAGAAGGTCGTGCGCGTCGACGCGCCCGTGCACCGGCCGGACCGCGACTGGGAAGCGCCGCACTGAGCCTTGCCGAGGCGCATGGCAAACACATCGTCGTTCCCGCTTTCGCGGGGACGACGGGACGTAAACGATGTCCCCGATCCGACACTGTGCGGCCGTAATCGCTCCTGTCGGAAACGATCAGCGGAGAGGAGCCACGCGATTCGCGAGGCGCACGAAATCCGCGACGGCGAGCGTCTCTCCCCGCGCGCCCGGATCGATGCCCGCGGCTTCGAGCGATTCCGCCGTGCACACCGCCGACAGCGCGTTGCGCAGCGTCTTGCGCCGCTGCGCGAACGCGGCGGCCACGATGCGCGCGAAGAGCCCCTCGTCCGCGATCGCCGGCTTCTCGCCGTGCAGCGGCACGAGCCGCGCGACCGCCGACTCCACCTTGGGCGCGGGCCGGAACGCGCCGGGCGGCACGACGAACAGGCGTGCGATCCGGAACTTCGCCTGCAGCATCACGGTGAGCCGGCCGTAGTCGGCCGTGCCCGGCGCGGCGGTCATCCGCGCGACCACTTCCTTCTGCAGCATCACGTGCAGGTCGCGCAGCAGCGCGTCGTGCGCGGCCAAATGGAACAGGAGCGGCGAGCTGATGTTGTACGGCAGGTTGCCGACGACGCGCAGTTCTGGGCCCAGTTGTGCAAAGTCGAATTCGAGCGCGTCGGCCTCGTGCAGCGCGAGCTGTGCGGGCGTGAATGCGGTGCGCAGCCGGGCCGCGAGGTCGCGGTCGATCTCGATGGCCGTGATGTGTCCGGCGCGAGCCACGAGCCCGCCGGTCAGCGCCGCGAGGCCGGGTCCGATCTCGACCAGGTTGTCGCCGGGCTGCGGTGCGACCGCGTCGACGATGCGCGCGACGTAGTGCGGATCGGCGAGAAAATTCTGGCCGAACCGGCGGCGGGGGACGTGCAAGGAATCAGGCCCCGGCCGTTTCCCGGCCGGCGTCCAGGATGCGTTGCACGAGGTCGATGGCCAAGTCCGTCGCGGCGATCAGGCTGCCGGCGTCCGCCGTCCGCGCGAGCGCGGGGTCGCGCGCGAGGTCGAGCGCCGTTCCGTGGTCGACCGACGTGCGCGGGAACGGAAGTCCGAGCGTCACGTTGATGCCCAGCCCGAAGCTCGCCGCCTTGAGCGCCGGCAGACCCTGGTCGTGGTACATCGCGAGGATCGCGTCGTACTGGCGCGCGTGCCCGGGCACGAACACCGTGTCGGCGGGCAGCGGCCCGGCGAGGTCCGCGATGTCTTCCCGCGCGACGTCGGCAATGGCCGGCGCGATGGCGTCGATCTCCTCCCGCCCGACGTGCCCGCCCTCCCCGGCGTGCGGATTGAGGCCGCAGACCGCGATGCGCGGCCGAGCGATGCCGAACTTCGTGCGCAACTCGGTCGCGAGGATCACGAGCGTCTCGCGGACGACGTCGCGCGTCACCGCCGCCGGGACGGCAGCTAGCGGCAGGTGTGTCGTCGCGAGCGCCACGCGCAGCGGCGCGTCGCGCGGGCCGCCGACGAGCAGCATGACGACGCGCGGCGTGTGCGTGCGTGCGGCGAGGAATTCCGTGTGGCCGGGGAACGGGATGCCCGCGTCCATCATCACGCTCTTCTGCACGGGTGCGGTCACCAGCGCGGCGAACGCGCCCGTGGCGCAGCCGTCGACCGCGTGCTGCAGCATCGTCATCACGCCGTGCGCGTTCGTCGGGTCGAGGCGACCCGGCGCGACCGGGGCGGCGACCGGCTGGTGCCACACCTCGACCACCCCGCCGGCCGGCGCGAACGACGCGGGATCGTATTCGGCGTAGCGCGGGGACGCGCCGATCCGCGCCGCGCGCTCGGCGAGCAGCACGCGGTCGCCGAGGACGACGAGCCGCGCCGCGAACGGCTGCTGCGCGTGGCGTATCGCCAGCATTGCCACGAGCTCCGGTCCGATGCCGGCGGGCTCGCCGGACGTGACCGCGATCGTCGGTTTTTCGCGCAGCTCCATCACTCGATCACACCTACGCTGACCTTCGTCGGGTCGCCCCAGACCTCGGTCCGCACGCCCGGCGCGACCCGCACCGAGAACGCGCCGCCCCCGACGGCGTCCACGCGCGCCTGCGCGAAGCCCGCGAGTTCCGCCGCCGGCGGGCCGAACACCCACAGGATGTCGACCGGGCGCGCGGCGTCGATCTCGCCGGTGTGCTGGACGGCGCGGCCCAGCGGCAGCGCGTAGCCCTCGCGCGCGAACACCGGGAACTGGTCGAGCTTCGCCTTGTAGCGGACGACCTGCCGGCCCGCGATGCGCTGGCGCGTGTTGAGGTCGAACCAACCGCCCGGCGGCAGCGCGATCTCGACGTCGCCGCCCTCGCGCACGATCGGAGCGACGAGCAGCGCGTCGCCGCACATGAACTGCGTGTCGAACGCGCGGACGAGCGCGTTGCCCGGGAACGCGAGCGGCATCGCGCGCATCACCGGCAGGCCGGTCGCCGTCGCGCTGGCGATCACCGCTTCGAGATAGGGAATGAGTCGATAGCGGAACGCGAGCCACTTGCGGCAGATCGCCTCGACGTCGGGACCGAACGCCCACGGTTCGCGCTCGCCGATGCCGTGGACGCCCATGTGCGACGAGAACACCGATGCCTGCAGCCACCGCACGTAGAGCTCGGGCGACGGCTGGGTGGCGCCGTAGAAGCCGCCGATGTCCGAGCTGTGGTACGGAGTGCCGCTCATGCCGAGCGAGAGCCCGCCGCGCAGCGAGCCCGCGAGCCCTTCCCAGTCGCTCTGCGGGTCGCCGCCCCAGCCGACCGGGTAGCGCTGGCTGCCCGCCCAGCCGGCCCGGCTCCACACGATCGGCGGGCCGTCGCCCCGCTCCTGGAACTTGCGCGTCGCCTCGAGCACGCAGCGCTGGTAGAGGAGCGGATACACGTTGTGCAGCCGCCGGCCCCAGTCGCCGTTGTGCGCGACCGCGTCGTCGGGCACCTGCTCGCCGAAGTCGCACTTGACGACGCTCACGCCGTCGGCGAAGAGCGCGCGGTGCGCGTCGCGCCACCACGCGTACGCGTCGGGATTGGTGAAGTCGAGGATGCCGCTGTCGGGAAGCGGCGTCAGCACGTCGCCGAACCGGCTCGTGCCGGGCGCCGTGTCCCACGCGAAGACGTAGGGATCGCCGTCGGTCGTCTTGAGCAGGTACCCCTCGCGCGCGAGATCGAGGAACAGCGGCGAGTGGACCGAAACGTACGGGTACTCCCAGACGCAGACCCGCAGGTTCTGCGCGCGGAGCGCGGCGAGCGTGGCGCGCGGGTCGGCGAATCGGTCGGCGTCCCACGTGAAGTCGAAGCGGGTCTCGACCTTCCACGCGGCGCGGCCGTCGAGCGCGAGCACGTCGCACGGGATGCGCCGCTCGCGCAGCCTGGCCGCGACCTCGACCGCGTCCTCCGGCGTCCGGTAGTACGCACGCGAGACCCAGAGACCGAGGCTCCAGCGCGGCACGGCGGGCGCCCGTCCGGTCAGCGCCGTGTACGCGTCGACGATCGCGGCCGGCGTGGCGGCCGCGAACAGGAAGAGGTCGAGCGCCTCGTCGTCGACGACGAGCGCGTAGGTGCGGTGCGACCAGTCCGGATGGCCGACGCCGTGCGTCACCATGCCGGGCGTGTGCACGAACACGCCCCACGCACCGGCGCCGGTCCCGGTGCTCCACGCGAACGGCACGTTCTTGTACGCGAGGCCGGTGTTGACGCCGAGCGCGTCCTCGACCTGCGAATGCACGAGCTGCCCGCGCTTGTCGAGCGGGCCGAACTTCTCGCCGAGCCCGTACACCGGCTCGCCCGATTGCAGCGCGAGCGCCGCGGTCCACAGCCCGCCGCGCTGCGCGCGCCCGAACGCCGGGAAGCGGGACCATCCGCGGAAGTGCTGGTCGGTGATCGACGTCAGCACCGGATTCCCCTGCCACAGCAGGCGGAAGCGCATCGGCGCCGCCTTGATCTCGAGCGTCGCGTCGTCGCTGGCGAACGACCAGGTGCCCGGATCCGGCCGCGTCGTCACGCACGGGCGCGCGCGGCCGGCGAGGATGCCGTAGTCGGGGCGCGTGTTGGGGCCGAGCCGCACGCGGAACGCGCCGCCAGCATAAGCCGAAACTTCGAGCATGTCGCCGGTGGACGTCGCGAACGATGCGCCGGAACTCTCGATGCCGAGGCTGCCCTCGACGTCGAGGCGCAGGTAGGCGTTGGGATCGAGCAGCACGCGCGCGCTCTCAGCCCGCGAACGCGGGCTCCGGCAGCCCGGGCACGTCGACGCGCATCGCGAAGATGCCGCCCGAGTGCGGCAGCCGTGCCAGCTCGTCGGCGTCGCGCATCTGGCGCGCCGTGGTCACGTACAGCGTCTTCAGGTCGGGGCCGCCGAACGCGCACATCGTCGGGCACATCGCCGGCACGTCGTACTCGGCGAGCGCCTCGCCGGAAGGCGAGAGCTGGACGACGCGGCCGCCGCGGTACAGCGCGGTCCAGTAGTTGCCCGCACTGTCGACGGCGCCGCCGTCGGGACGGTCGTTCTCGTCGATCCACTGCGCGAACACGCGCGGGTTCGACGGCACGCCGGTGACCGGGTCGTAGTCGTACGCGCGCACGGTGAGCGTCGGCGTGTCGGCGTGGTACATCGTGCGCCCGTCGGGACTCCAGGCGAGGCCGTTGCTGACCGTCATGTCGCCCATCACGCGGCTCAGCGTGCCGTCGAGGTCGACGCGGATCAGCGCCGCCGACGGCGCGTCGCGCCGCTCGTTCATGGTACCGGCGAAGAACCGGCCGCGGCGGTCGCAGCGGCCGTCGTTGAACCGGTGGTGCGCCGGATCGTAGGGCGCGTCGAAGATCTTCCGGTCGAGCGTGCCGTCCGGGTGCGCGAGCCAGATGCCGCCGCGCAGCGCGACGATGAAGCCGCGCAGCTCACGCGGGGCGGCGCAGCCGATCGACTCCGGCATCGGGATCGCCGTGTTGCGGCCGGTCGCGGGATCGAAGCGGTTGAGCGACGGCCCGGTGATGTCGACCCAGTACAGGACGCGCTCGCGCGTCGACCAGAACGGGCTCTCGCCCAGGCTCGCGCGTGCGTCGAGCACGCACTGGAACGCCGCCGCCATCAGTAGCCGCCCTGCGGCCCGGGCGCCGCCGCGGGCGCGTGCCCGCGCACCCTGCCGAGCCACTCCTGCGCGCGCCCGACCATGAAGCTCATGTCGGAGCCGATCGCGATCCAGTCGTAGCCGTAGTCGACGTACCGGCCGACGAGGTCGGGGGCGCCGCCGATGATCCCGCACGGCTTGCCGGCCTGCCGGCACATCTGCGCGCCCTGCCGCAGCTTGTCCTGCACGGCCGCATGGCCGACGTCGCCCAACATGCCCATCGACGCCGCCAGATCGGCCGGGCCGATGAAGATCGTGTCGATGCCCGGCACCGCGGCGATCGCCGGCAGGTTCGCGAGCGCGGATTGCGTCTCGATCTGCACGGCGACGCAAAGCTCCGCAGCGGCACGCGCGAGGTAGTCGGGCACCGTCATGTAGCGATTCGCGCGATGCAGGCCCGCGACGCCGCGCACGCCGTCCGGCGGATAGCGCGTGTACGCGACGGCGCGCCGCGCCTCGTCGGCGCTCTGCACGAACGGCAGCATCACCGTCTGCGCGCCGCCGTCCAGCGCGCGCTTCACCATCACCATGTCGTTCCACGGCAGGCGCACGACGGCAGGCGCCGGTGTCGCGGCCACCGCCCGCAGGATCTCGACCATCTGCGGCGTGTCGACCGGCACGTGCTCCATGTCGACGACGAGGAAGTCCATCCCGGCGCAGCCCAGCGCCTCCGCCGTCGCCGGCGCGCCGCTCATGAGCCAGGCACCGAAGAGCGGGCGACCTTCGCGCAGCGCGCGCTTGAAGGCGTTGACGGGCAAGTCCATGCGGGGCTCCTGTGGCGGGGCGGGCGCGCTGCGCGCGGCCGGCCGTGGAATTCTACGCGCGCCGCGTGCCGCGCGCAGCCGCAGCGTGCTTCAGCACGTGTCCCGCAGCGCCGGTCCGCGTGCGCCGCGCGTCGCGCCGCTATAATCGCCGCGAAGGGGAGGGCTCCGCCTCCCCTTTTTTCATGCCATGCGCCAGATCGTCACCTCCCGGGACTTTCGCGAGGGCTTCGTCGAGATGCTCCCCGCGTGCATCGGCCTCACGCCGTTCGGCGTCGTCTGCGGCGTGGGCGCGGCCGCGGCCGGGGCCGACTGGCTGGCATCGCTGGGCATGAGCGCGATCATCTTCTCGGGCGCCGCACAGATCCTCGCCGCCCAGCTGCTCGCAGTCGACGCACCGTTCGCGGTGATCGTGCTGACATGCTTCGTGCTCGGCCTGCGCTTTCTCATGTACAGCGCCGCGATGGCGCCATTCCTGCGGCCGCTGCCGGCGCACTGGCAGAAGGGCCTCGCGTTCCTGCTCACCGACCAGGCGTTCGCGGCGGCCGTGCGCCGCTTCCACACAAGCGAAGACCGGCACGGCGCCGGCCTGCACTTCCTGGGCTGCGGGTTCGCGCTGTGGCTCGCGTGGCAGGCCTCGTGCATGGCCGGCTTCCTCGCCGGCAACCTGATCCCGGCGGCGTGGTCGCTCGAGTTCGCGGTGCCGCTGTGCTTCCTCGCGCTGCTGGCGCCGCTGTTCCGTGACGCGCCGTCGGTGCTGGCGGCGGCGACGGCGGGCATTGCCGTGCTCGCGCTCGCGCATCTGCCGATGCGGCTCAACCTGATCGCCGCCGGGCTGCTGGGTATCGCCATCGGCACCCTCGCCGACCTCGCGCGGGAGCGATGGAAGGCGCGCTGAAACTGTGGGCGGTGATCGTCGCGGTCGGCGCGCTCAACTACGCGTCGCGGCTGTCGTTCATCGCGTTCTTCGCGCGGCGCTCGATGCCGCCGCTGCTCGCGCGCGCGCTGAAGTACGTGCCGGCCGCGATGCTGACGGCGCTGATCGTGCCGATGATCGTCGACTGGAAGGGGGCCGCCGCCGACTTCGCCACGCCGCGGGTCGCCGGGGCGCTGATCGCGGCCGCCGTCGCGTTCGCGACGCGCAGCACGCTCAAGACGCTCGCCGTCGGCATGGCCGCGCTATGGCTGCTGCAGTGGGCGGCGGCCTGAATTCGGCTACCATTGGCGTTTCACCGCCACCCGCAGGAACGGGCCCGCCCATGCGCTTCGAAGGCACCGACACCTACGTCGCCACCGACGACCTGAAGCTCGCCGTCAACGCCGCCATCGCGCTCGAGCGGCCGCTGCTCATCAAGGGCGAGCCAGGCACCGGCAAGACGCTGCTGGCCGAGGAGGTGGCGCGCAGCCTCGGCCGTCCGCTGGTCCAGTGGCACATCAAGTCGACGACCAAGGCGCAGCAGGGGCTCTACGAGTACGACGCCGTGTCCCGGCTGCGCGACTCGCAGCTGGGCGACGCCCACGTCGCCGACATCGCGCACTACATCAAGCACGGCGTGCTGTGGGAGGCGTTCGAGAGCGGCACGCCGGCCGTCGTGCTGATCGACGAGATCGACAAGGCCGACATCGAGTTTCCCAACGACCTGCTGCGCGAGCTCGACCGGATGGAGTTCTTCGTCTACGAGACGCAGCAGACGATTCAAGCGAGGCACCGGCCGCTCGTCGTCATCACGTCGAACAACGAAAAGGAGCTGCCCGACGCGTTCCTGCGCCGCTGCTTCTTCCACTACATCCGGTTCCCGGACCGCGACACGATGGAGCGCATCGTCGACGTCCACTACCCGGGGCTGAAGAAGGCGCTGCTCGCCGAGGCGCTGGAAGTGTTCTTCAACCTGCGCGACGTGCCCGGGTTGAAGAAGAAGCCGTCGACGTCCGAACTGCTCGACTGGCTGAAGCTGCTGCTCGCCGAGGACATCCCGCCCGAGGCGCTGCGCAGCGCCGACAAGAAGGCGTTCATACCCCCGCTGCACGGCGCGCTGCTCAAGAACGAGCAGGACGTGCACCTGTTCGAGCGCGTCGTGTTCATGGCGCGGGCGGGGCGGTAGGGACGGGCATAGGCCGCAAAGAGGCGCAGAGGCGCAGAGGAAACCGGGTCCCTCGTGCACTTCTCCGCGTCTTCGCGCCTCTTTGTGAAATGACTTTCCGCTTCATCGAGCCCGTCACGCTGCGCGGCGAAACCGCGACGCTGGAGCCGCTCGCCCGCGAGCACGCGCCGGCGCTCGCGCGGGCGGCGGAGGACGGGCAGCTGTGGCGGCTCTGGTACACGTCGGTCGCGCCGCCGGAGCGAATGGACGAGTACGTCGCGACGGCGCTCGCCATGCGCGACGGGCAAGGTGCGCTGCCGTTCGCGGTGCGCGAGAACGCCACCGGCGAAGTCGTCGGCTGCACGCGCTTCTTCAACGTCGACGCGGGCAGCCGCCGCCTGGAGATCGGCCACACGTGGTACGCGGCGCGCGTGCAGCGCACGGCGCTCAACACCGAGTGCAAGCTCATGCTGCTGACCCACGCGTTCGAAACGCTCGCCTGCATCGCCGTCGAGTTCCGCACGCACTGGTTCAACCACGCATCGCGCGCGGCCATCGCGCGGCTGGGTGCGAAGCAGGACGGCGTGCTGCGCAATCACCAGCTCGGGCCGGAAGGTGCCAGGCGCGACACCGTCGTGTTCTCGATCATCGACAACGAGTGGCCGGCCGTGCGGCAGCACTTGCGCCACCAGCTGATGCGGCCGCGACCGGGAGGTGCCACATGAAGTCTCCGCCCCGCCTGGGCGGCGTCGCGCTGGCCGTGCTGGCCGCGCTGGCGCAGGGTGCGAACGCGCAGGGTGCGAACGCGCAGACCGGGCCGTCGTTCGACTGCGCACGGAAGCTGACCAGCAGCGTCGAGCAGCGCATCTGCGCCGACCCGCAGCTCGCGGCGCTCGACCGGCAGGTGGCCGACGTGTACGCGGCGGCGGTGGCGCAGGCGACCGGCGCCGACGCCCGGGCGCTCGCGGCCGAGCAGCGCGGCTGGATCAAGGGCCGCAACGACTGCTGGAAGCAGACCGACGTGCAGGCGTGCGTCGATTCGGCCTATCGCACGCGCATCGCCGGCCTGCAGGCGCGCTATCGGCTCGTCGAGCCCGTCGGGTCCGCGCGCTACGAGTGCCCGGGCACGCCGGCGCGCGAGGCTATGGCCGCCTACTTTGCCACCGACCCGCCGACGGCGATCGTCGAGTACGCCGGCGCGACGCAGCTCATGTACGCGGCACCGTCGGGCAGCGGCGCCCGCTACCAGGGTGGCGGCCGCCAGCTCTGGGAGCACCAGGGCGTGGCGTTGATCCGCTGGACCAGCGCACCGGAGCAGAGCTGCCCGATCAAGAAGTAGTTACCGATGATTGCCGATGTGCGTGACGGTGCCGGCAAGATTCACGTCGTCCCCGCGAAGGCGGGGACCCAGCGCCTCGCGTCGCGTACGCCACCGGGTCCCCGCCTTCGCGGGGACGACGGAGGGTTTGTCACGCACTTGCGACATCCTCTGCCGTAGTCGGGCACGCCCTCTCCCCGGAGCGGGGAGAGGCGGGGTGGGCAGAGCGGTGTCCTGCGCGAACCTCAAGCCGCCGGATACAGCCCGCGTACCCGCGCGAACACGCGCGTGACGCCGAGCAGCGCGTCGAGGTTCGGCGCGGCCACCCCGGCGTGCCCGGCGATCTCGCGGACCACCGTCAGCAGCGCGTCGATCTCGAGCGGCTTGCCGGCCTCCACGTCCTGCAGCATCGACGTCCTGAACGCACCAAGCTTTCTCGTCACCGTGTTGCGGTCCTCGACCGTCTGCTCGATCGGGCAGCCGATCGCCGCGCCGATCGCCTTCGCCTCGCGCATCACGTCCTGGCAGAAGCCGTTGGCGAGCGGGTCGTCGAGGATGCGGTCGACCGTCGCTCCGGTGAGCGCCGACACCGGGTTCATCGTCATGTTGCCCCACAGCTTGTACCAGATGTCATGCTGGATCCGCGGCGACACCCGGCACTCGAACCCGGCGGCGGACAGCGCGGCCGCGAGCGTCGCCGTGCGCGCCGACTCGCCGCCCGCCGGCTCGCCGACGATCAGGCCCCGACCCATCACGTTGTGCACGACGCCGGGCGCGGGTGTCGTGCACGACGCGTGCACGACGCAGCCGACGACATGCGCGGCCGGGATCGCACGCGCGACCGCGCCGTCCGGATCGAGGCAGGCAAGCCGCAGGCCCGCGTGCGGCCCGGGCATGCCGGAGAAGAACCACCACGGCACGCCGTTCATCGCGGTGAGCACCATCGTGTCCGGGCCGATGAGCGGCGCGATGCGCGCGGCCACCGCGGGCAGCGCCGGCGCCTTGACGGCGACGACTACGAGGTCCTGCGGCCCGACGCGCGCGGGGTCCTCGGCGGCCGCGACCGCCACGCGGAGTTCGTCGCCGCCCGACTGCAACCGCAGCCCGTCCTGCGCGAGCGCGGCCAGCGTCGCGCCGCGCGCGACGGCGGACACCGCGTGTCCCTGCGCGCCGAGGCGCGCCCCGAGGAAGCCGCCGATGGCGCCGACGCCGTAGATGCAGACCTTCATCGCGTGCTCTCCGTGACCGTGACGATGCCCGAGGCGGCCACGACGCATGCGTGCCCGCCAGTCGCCAATATAGGCGAAGGCGCCGCACGGCCGGCGCCCGCGGGTAAACTTCCCGCCATGCTGACCGGTTTCTTCCTGCACTTGAAGGCGCACAAGCTGCCGGTGTCGACGCGCGAGCTCCTGACGCTGCTCGAAGCGCTGGAGAAGCGCGTCGTGTCGCTGTCGCTCGACGACTTCTACGTGCTTTCCCGCGCGTGCTTCGTCAAGGACGAGCAGCACTTCGACCGCTTCGACCTGGCGTTCGGCTCGTACTTCAAGGGCGTGGACGCCATCTTCGACATCCGCGCCGAGATTCCCGAGGCGTGGCTGAAGAAGGAGTTCCAGCGCTACCTCACCGACGAGGACAGGAAGCTCGTCGAGTCGCTCGGTGGCTGGGACAAGCTGATGGAGACGCTGAAGAAGCGGCTCGAGGAGCAGCGCGGACGGCACCAGGGTGGCTCGAAGTGGATCGGTACCGGCGGTACCAGCCCGTTCGGCGCCTACGGCTACAACCCGGAAGGCATCCGCATCGGCCAGGACGGCGGCGGCTCGAAGAGCGCGGTCAAGGTCTGGGACGAGCGTACGTTCCGCAACCTCGACGGCGACGTCGAGCTCAACACGCGCAACATCAAGGTCGCATTGCGCCGGCTGCGCCGCTTCGCGCGCGAGGGCGTGCCGGAGGAGCTCGACCTGCCCGGCACGATCGAGGGCACGGCGCGCAACGCCGGCTGGCTCGACTTGAAGCTCCAGCCGGAGCGGCGCAACCGCGTCAAGGTGCTGCTGTTCCTCGACATCGGCGGCTCGATGGACCCGCACGTGCGCGTCTGCGAGGAACTGTTCTCGGCCGCGAAGGCCGAGTTCCGCCACCTCGAGTACTTCTACTTCCACAACTGCGTCTACGACTACGTGTGGCGCGACAACCACCGCCGCCGCAACGAGCGGTTCGCCACCCTCGACCTCGTCCACACCTACGGCCCCGACTGGAAGGCGATCTTCGTCGGCGACGCGGCGATGAGCCCGTACGAGCTCGTCGAGCGCGGCGGCAGCGTCGAGTACACGAACGACGAGCCGGGCATCGTCTGGCTGACGCGCATCTTCGAGCACTTCCGCCGCGTCGCGTGGTGGAACCCGGAGCCCGAACGCGCGTGGGAGTACACGCGTTCCACGCAGATCATCCTGCAGAAGCTGGGGCCGCGGATGTTTCCGCTGACGCTGTCGGGCATCTCGCGCGGGATCGACGCGCTGCGGCACTAGCCGACTGCCGACTTCCACGCCAACACCCGCGTCCCGGTGTCATCCCGACACCTGCTTCTCGATGTCATCCCGACCGCAGGGAGGGATCCGCAGTTGCTGAAACATCACGCGCGAGCGTGCAAGCGGATCCCTCGTCGCTGCGCTCCGCGCATTGACACCGGGGGGGGCCGGGACCACCTGCCGGTCGCGCTACTTCACCAGCCGCGCCGCCGGGCCGCGGTCAGAACTTCCACGCGAAGCGCAGCGCGCCCCAGGTGAGGCCATTGTTCGGGCTCTTGATATTGGCGTTCGACATGTGCTGGAGACGGAGGCCGAGCTCGTACTGGTTGCGGTCGCCGAAGCGCGTGCCGGCGCCGAGCACCTGGTCGAACTGTAACGCCGTGCTGAACTGGTGGTCGAGCTGCAGCTTCGTGTGGGTGATCAGCATTGCGCCCAGCCCCACTTCGACGAACACCGGCCAGCGCTGCGCCGGCCACTCGGCGCGCAGGACCGGCGTCGCGCCGAACCCGGCGATCGTCCGGTAGCCGCCGATGTCGGTGCGCGTGCCGTGAAAAACGGTGACGCCGAACTCGTACTGCGCGGTGAGCCGCCACGTCGCCCGCTCGAGCAGCGGCCGTGCGCGATCGAAGGTGACCATGAACGCGAGGATTTCGACGTCGTCGCCGTAGCCCGGCGATACGTCGAAGCTCGCGCTGTCGGCGGCCACCGCGCCGAGCGGAAGCGCGCACAGCGCGGTCGCGGCGACCGCACGGACCATGGCCTTCCAGCAGGTTGACACCGTGCCGCCTCCACGAGCGTTGCGTGCGATCACGCTCCGGCGGAGCGTGGCGCGCGGATTATAGCGGGACGCCGGGTGCAGATTCCGCCGCGTTGCGCTCATCGGGACCCTGCCGGGCCGGTGGCGGACGAGATCCCTCCTCGCGTTTGCTCGTCGGGATGACGCCGGAAAAGGCGATCGGCGTCAAAAAAGAAGGCCGCGGGATCCTCCCGCGGCCTTCGGCCACGCGCGCTGGTTTGCGACAGGTCGCTGGGCGCCGCGCGCAACGGCCGGAACCGTCAGCCGACCTTCACCGGCACGTAGATCTGGCGTCCCTGGCGTTCGATCAGCAGCGCGACCGTCTTGCCGGACTTGTCGACCTGCGCGCGCAGTTCGTCGACCGTCGTCACCTTGGTCGAGCCCACGCCGACGATCACGTCGCCCGGCTGCACGCCGGCCTTCGCTGCCGCGCCGCCTGCACGCTCGACGACGAGCCCGGACTTGCCGCCGGCCTTCTGCTCGTCCGGTGTGAGCGGGCGCACCGCCACGCCGAGCTTGCCCTTCGGCTCGTCGGCCTCGCCGGCCTTCGCGACCTTGCCGTCGTCGAGCGTGCCGACCGTCGCGGTGAGTTCCACCGGCTTGCCGTCGCGCCAGACCTCGATCTTGATCGCCGTGCCGGGCGCCGTGTTGCCGATGCGGCTGGTCACGTCGGTGCTGTCGGTGACCGCCGCGCCATCGATCTTGCGGATCACGTCGCCTGACTTGAAGCCGGCCTTCGCAGCGGGACTCTCACGCTCGACGGTGCCGACGAGCGCGCCGTTGGCGTCGGTGAGGCCGAAGCTCTGCGCGAGCGTCTGGTCGAGCGCCTGGATGCCGATGCCCAGGCGGCCGTGCTGCACCTTGCCGTGCGTCTTGAGCTGGTCGGCGACCTTGGCGGCGACCTCCGCGGGAATCGCGAACGACAGGCCCATGTAGCCGCCGGAGCGGCTGTAGATCTGCGCGTTCACGCCGACCACCTGCCCGGCCGCGTTGAGCAGCGGGCCGCCCGAATTGCCCGGGTTGACCGCGACGTCGGTCTGGATGAACGGCACCATCTGGCCGTTCGGCAGCGCGCGGTGCAGGCCGCTGACCACGCCGGCCGACACGCTGTTCTCGAACCCGAACGGCGAGCCGATCGCGACGACCCATTCGCCGCGCTTGACCGCCGGCTTGGCGGCGAGGTCGAGCGCGGGCAGGCCCTTGGCATCGATCTTGATGAGTGCGATGTCGGTGCGCTTGTCGGCGCCGACGACCTTCGCGGTGAACTCGCGGCGGTCGGTGAGCTTCACCGTCACCTCGGACGCGCCGTCGACGACGTGCGCGTTGGTGACGATGTAGCCGTCCGGGCTCACGACGAAGCCGGAGCCCATGCCCTGCGCCGGCGGCTGCGGGCGCATGCCCCCCCCGTTCGGCACGCCGCCGAAGCGCTTGAAGAACTCGTAGTACGGGCTGTCCTCGTCGAGGTCCTCGAGGTCGAGGCCGCCCTTGCCCTTGCCGTGGACGACGCTGATGTTGACGACGGCCGGCCCGACGCGGTCGACCAGCGCCGTGAAGTCCGGCAGGTTCGCCGCGGCGGACGGCGCAACGGCGGGCAGCGTCGACGGCTGCGTGGCCGCGATCGCGGCGCCGACCGGCGAGCCGTCCAGCTGGTGATAGAACGTCGCGACACCGCCGATCAGGCCGGCGGCGACCAGCGCGTACGTGACTTTCGAAAGTTGCATCGTGCACTCCTCGGAGGAAGAGGCCCGCACCGGGGCCCGCACGACGCAATGTAGGGACGGCCGCTTAACGGGACCTTAACAGGCTGTCGAAACATCGACCCCCGGGAGCATCCCCAGCGCCCCCCCCCCCCCCCCACCGAGGCGGCCGCGCGGGCGAAGGACCGGTGCGCCCGCTCCGACGCCGGAGCCGGCACGCAGGAAAACCGCCGGGGCCACCCGCCGGCGTCGGCACCGCCGTGGGGAGCCCTCGCCCGCGGGCTGCTTCCCGTTGCGCGGGGCGAGGTGCGCTACGGCGGCGGCGTGCGTTTGCATCGCATCCCGCTCCGGGCCAGAATGCGCGCAACCACGGCCCGGGGGAGGTTCTCGCGATGCCGGAGTCGACCCATCCGCTGCTGAGTGCGCTGTTCGCGCCGCACCCGGCGCAGTGGTTTCTCCGGGATTACTGGCCAGCGCGTCCGTTGCAGGTGCACGGGCCGCGCGAGCGGCTGCCGGCGACGCTGCGCCATCCGATGCTCGCGAGCGCGACCGAACTCGCGCAGCGCTACCAGGGCCCGTTGCGCTTCACGCACGGCCACAGCGACCGCCTGGTGTTTCTGCAGCAGGGCGGCGACGCCGTGGGACTGCTGGACATGGGCCTCACCGTCAACTTCGTGGGGCTCGCCAACGTCCTGCCCGACGCGCAGCCGTTCCTGCGCCAGCTGGAACGGGAGCTCGGGCTGCTCTCGAACACGATGGTGATGATCGCGTTCGCCTCGTCCGGCGACGACGGCCTCGTTTGCCACTTCGACAACAGCGACCTCATCTCCGTGCAGCTCGCGGGAAGCAAGCGCTTCCACTACTCGACCGAACCCGCGGTGCCCGGCAACACGTACGGCCAGTACATCCCCGGTACCGCGCCGTTCGACGAACTGTACGCGATGGCGGGCGACGGCTTTCCCGACCCGGCGAAGGCGCGCTTCGAAGTGGCCGAGATGAAGCCGGGATCCGTCCTGTTCCTGCCGCGGGGCACGTGGCACCACACCGAGGGCGAGGGCTCGTTGTCCGTGAGCCTGCTTGCCGATGCGCACAACGCAATGCGCTGCGTGCTCGATCAGCTGCGCTTCCTGCTGCTGCAGGACCCGCGCTGGCGGCGGCCGCTCGTCTGCGGCTTCGGCGACGACGCGCGCGACGCGCAGACGCGGGCGCAGGTCGCGGAGCTGCTGGGTGCGCTGCCCGAAGTGATGCGCCGCCTCTCGCCCGACGACGTGCTGGGTGCGCGCACGCTGGTCGGGCTCCGCCCGCAAACCGTCTCGCCCGCGAGCCGGTTCCTGCGCGCGCCGCACACGCGGGTCGAGATCGGCGCGCCGGGTGCCGGCGGCGCGGTGCTGGTCAAGTTCGTCGCCGCCGTCACCCGCAGGCTCGGGCGTACCGTTCGCGGGGTCGAGATGACGCCGGGCGGCGTGTCTTTGCTGCGCTGGATCGAGGCACGCGAGGCCGCCTTCGCCGCCGGCGATCTCGCAGCGGCGTTCCCGGACCAGCCGTTCGCCGCCGTGAAGCAGGTGCTCGAGCTGTGCGTGCAGGCGCAGTTCGTGCGCTTGCTCTGGTTCCCCGCGCTGCGGTGCTGAGGCGCCTGCGCGCCCTTCACGCGCCACCGCGCGATCCGCGGGGAAACCGAGCCAGGCTCCGGGCGCGCTGGATCCCCGCCTTCGCGGGGATGACGGCCGAGGGGATCCCGCGCTGCCGGACGCCGGTTGCGGAACTGCGTTCCGGCGACTCGACCCTACGCCGGCGCGCACATGATGACGCCGATCGGCCCGTAGCCCTCCGGTATCCAGCCTGCCGCGAGCATCTGCGTCCGGATGGCGAGGCTCGTCGTGTACCGGTGATTGGGCGAACCGCCCTGCCCGTTGTTGTACATGCGGTAGATCGGATTCGAGCCGGCGGGGCAGTCGCCCGCCGGACCCGGTGCCAGCACGCCGAACACCGTCGCCTCGAACTGCCAGTCGCCGTTCTGCTTCACGGTCACGCACTCGTTCGGGTCCGGCGTGTAGAAGTGCGAGCTCTTGAGGCCGAACGCGGTGCTGAAGAAGCGGCACACGCCTGCGATGCCGGCCGGGAGCCCGACGTACACCGGAAACGATTGCCCGGTGCGCGCCCAGCCCGCGAACGTGCCGTTGTCGAGTTTCGCGATCTCGTCGGGGATGTCGGTGACGAAGTAGTGGTCGAAGCCGGCGTGGTAGTACTCGACGGCCACCCGCGTCGTGCCGCCGGCCGGCTTCACCGACTTGTAGCTCTCGACCACGCCGGCGTTCGTCTGCGAAAACGGCCCGGGCGCGACCGCGCCCAGCCCCAGCCCGCGCTTGGCGAAGCCGTGCAGGCACAGGTCGTGGTCCTGCGCATCCTGCGCCTTGACGAACGCGAGCAGCGCGTCGCGCGCGGTCACGAACGTCGGGTCGCTCGGCGTCATCTTGTAGCCGCCGACGAGGTAGCGCTTCATCCGGTCCTGCGCCTGACCGAACGAGAGCCGGCCGGAGTCGTTCAGCAGGTTCGAGTAGCACTCCCACAGCACGGCGCCCCAGATCTCGCCGGCGTTGTGCTCCTCCGCGTTGTCCGGCGCCGAGTACAGGAACGACGGCGGCGGCGCCGGCGGCAGCGCCGCGCCGTTGGCGATGTGCCGGAACGTCAGCGGGTTCTTCGTCATGTCGCGCGAGTACGGGTAGCGCCGGTCGCCGTAGTAGTAGGCGTTGTTGACGGCGTCGGGCGCGAAGTCCGGGCCGCCCAGCAGGTACGTGTTGCTCGCGTACGTGCCGGTGAACCCCGCGTTGCCCGGCAGCGAGCGGTCGGCGTCCTTCACCAGCAGCAGCATCTGGTGGAAGTCGGCCCAGCCCTCGCCCAGGCTGTAGGCCTGCTGCGCGTTGAGGCCGTTGGCGTTGCCGACGAGGCGGCCGCTGATGTAGTGGCCCCACTCGTGCGAGACCACCAGCGTGTCGAGCGCACCGTCGCGCCAGATCCCGAGGTTCTGCGCGATGCGCATCGTCACGGCCGCCGCCGCGGCGAGCTGTGCCTTGATCGCCGTGCCATCCGCGAGCGTGACCGAGATCACCGGAATCGTGATCGTCGCGTCGTCGCCGGTCATCGACAGGCTGCCCGGCGCGTTGTTGGCGATCACGACGGCGGCGGCGCCCGCGTTCTGCGCGTTCTTCGCCTTCACCGCGAACGTGCAGGTACCGCGGTCGATCAGCGCGAGCTTTCCCGCGACGGCGGGTGCGTTGGCGAACGCCGTGCAGCCGTCGGAAGTAGAGGGGCCGGTCGCATCGGCGGCGTCCTGCGCCAGCACGACCGGCGCGGTCAGGTCGAAGCCCTGCGCGCCGAAGTCGGCCGGGCCGAACTGCTTGGTGCCGGCGATCGCCGCGGGTGAGAGCACCTTGGACAGCGTGGCCTCGGTCGGCCACAGGAAGTTGTGCATCTCCGGGTGCTGCCCGTCGGCGGGCGTGGACATGTACGCGTTGCCGACGTCCGTGTAGTCGTGGGCGACGGCGACGATGTTGTCGTTGGCAAGGCCGCCGCGGCCGTAGTTGCTGGTCTGCGCGTTGCCGGACGCCTCGTCGAAGCCGGCGTCGTAGTACCAGTCGTGCAGCCAGTTGATCACGTAGAAGAGGTGCGTCAGCCCCGCCATGATCTGCGCGCGGCTGGCCTGCGGGTCCTGCGCCAGGTCGACCGCGTGATCGAACGCGTTGGGGCCGCTGGTGCATGCGTGCAGGTCGCCGTTCACCGGCGCGGCGAGCGTGCACTCGTTGGGGTCGACGGGTCCGAGCAGTTCCGGCGCCACGAGATCCGCGTACACCTCGACGTTGTTGCCGGAGGTCTTCGTCGCGCCCGGCGGCAGCCAAGGGTCGTTGCGCGAGAAGGGCAGGTTCTCCAGCGTGACGAGGTTGGGCGCCACGGTCGGACCCTGATAGCCGTTCGGCGTGCCGGTCGGATGCGGAAAGCCGTTGCGGCCGGAGGGGTTCGGCAACGGCAGGTAGGGCGCCTGCGCTTCGGCGAACACGCGGTAGCCGTACGCGGCATGCGCGACCTGGCTCTTGCGGAACAGCAGCGTGCCGTCGGCGGCGGACACGACGTACGCGTAGTGGTCGACGCGCCGGTGGTCCTGCCCGTCGCGCACGCGCACCTCGACGTAGTACGCCGGCACCAGGGCGTCGGCGAGCCGGAACCAGACGCGCTTCGCACGCGCCGCGTCCGCGAGCGAGGCGCCGTCGCTGCCGACGGTCTCCGTCGGCAGCGCGAGCCGCTCGTAGCCGCCGTCGGCGGCGGACCGCGCGAACCGGGCCGCGACGTCGGCGGCGAAGCCGAAGTCTGCGAGCGCGGCCGCCGCGGCGTTCGCGGCGGTGAGCGGCGCGTCCTGCGCGCTCTTGCGGTGGGACGCGGGCGCGCCCATCGCGAAGCCGCCGATCGCGACCAGCGCGCCGTCGCGCGCGACCAGCACGTTGAAGCCCTCGCGGAACACCTCGATGCCGTCGACCGCGCCGGTGAAGCGCACGAGCGCGGTGCCATTGTCCATCCGCTGGACGTTGGCCACGGGCAACGCGTCGATCTCTGGCGGCGGTGGTCCGGTACGTGCCCGCAAGCTCGCGCAGGTGGCCGCGCGCCGCCGTCTCGGCGTCGAGTTCCGCCTTCGGCGCCGGCCCGGCGCTCTGCGCCACCGCCGCCGCGCCCCACAGGAACGTCGGCACGCCATGGCGCGCGTCCAGTTGCACGCGGTCCACGCCCGCGGGCGTTGCGGCGGCGTTTGCCTCCGGCGCGGCCCCCGCGGTCTCCGGCAGCGCCGCGGCGGCGTCGATCGGCGCGAGCGTCCGGGCGGACGCGGAGACCGTCGCGATCGCCAGCGCGAAAGCTGCGATGACGGCGTGCACGGTCGCGGTGCGTAAGTTCATGCGGTGCTCCCCTCGTTGCCGGCGGCCCGTCGCGGCCAGCCGAGCGCGTCGATCATGCCGGCGCGCACATGACCACGCCCAGCGTCCCGTAGCCTTCCGGGATCCAGCCGCTGGCCAGCATCTGCGCCCGAGTCGGGAGGCTCGTCGTGTAGCGGTGATTCGGCGCGCCACCCTGACCGTTGTTGTAGAGGCGGTAGACCGGCGCGAAGCCGGACGGGCAGGTGCCGATCGCTTCCGGCGTCCGCGCATTGAAGACGGCGGCCTCGAACAGCCAGTCCGGGTTCTGCTTCACCGTCGCGCACTCGGCGGCGTCCGGCGTGTAGAAATGCGAGCTCTTCGCGCCGAAGGCCGTACTGAAGAAGCGGCACACGTCGCTCGTTCCGTTCTGCGCGGTCGCGTACACGTTGAACGACTCGCCGGTGCGCGCCCAGCCGACGAAGGTGCCGTTGTCGAGCTTCGCGATCTCGTCGGCGATGCTGGTAACGAAGTAGTGGTCGAACGCCGCGTGGTAGTACTCGACCGCGGGCACGACCGTGCCTGCCTCCAGCTTGACCTTGTAGCTCTCGACGACGCCGGCGTTGTCCTCGGAGTACACGTTGGGCGCGACGGCGCCTGCGCCGGCGCCGCGCTTGGCGAAACCCTGCATGCACGCTTCGGCGTCGAGCGGGTCCTGCGCCTGCATGACCGCCAGCAGCGCGTCGCGCGCACTGGTGAACGAGGGTTCGGTCGGCGTCATCTTGTAGCCGGCGACGAGGTAGCGCTTCATCCGGTCCTGCGCCTCGGCGAAGGTCAGGCGCGGCGCGGCGAGGAGCAGGTTGGAATAGCACTCCCACAGCATCGCAGCCCAGACCTCGCCGGTGTTGTGCACCTCGGAGTTGGCGCTCGAGACGCGCGGGCTCGACGGCGGCGACGCGGGCAGCGCGACGCCATCCGTGATATGGCGGAACGTCAGCGGGTTCTTCGCCATGTCGCGCGAGTACGGATAGCGGCGGACGCCGTAGTAGTACGCCTGGTTGAGCGCGTCGGGCGCGAAGTCGGGGCCGCCCAGCGGGTAGGCGTTCACCGGATACGCCGCCTCGAAGTTCGCGTTGCCGGGCAGCGCGCGGTCGGACTCCTTGGCGAGCAGCAGCAGCGCGTGGAAGTCCGCCCACCCTTCGCCCAGCCCGCG
Source organism: Betaproteobacteria bacterium (assembly GCA_016716425.1). Taxonomy (GTDB): domain Bacteria; phylum Pseudomonadota; class Gammaproteobacteria; order Burkholderiales; family Casimicrobiaceae; genus VBCG01. The sequence continues at coordinate 41 of JADJWJ010000006.1, read as the reverse complement.
TGCCTGGTTGGCGCCCAGCCCGTTGGCGTTCGCGATCAGCC
>JADJWJ010000005.1 GCA_016716425.1 Betaproteobacteria bacterium | reverse complement strand
GATGCATACAAGAAGTTTCTGGCGGCGCGTCGAGTCAGCGTGAGCCAGCGGCTGAACGACTTCCTCCAGGTGTCATAGACGGGCGCGCGCCCGTCGTCGTAGGATGTCATGCTTCTTCAACGCGCGCTTCGATGGTTTATGGACGCCAAGGACAAATCGGTCTGGACTTCGCTGGCTGAGTTCGTCGCCAGCCTTGGCGCGCAAGTTCGCGCTGCCCTTGCCGTCGGGGTCGACCGAGACTCTGCGGGGAAGGAAGGCGAGCAACGCGTGGACCCGGACTTCGAGGGTTGGTTACACAGCGATCCCATGGTGACCGGCAGAGCGGCCAGCCGATATGGCTCCCACGCGCCTGGGTATCTGACGAGCAACGGCCGAGGTAGCCTGGAAGTCGGCGCGGCTGAAGACTGAGGCGCGTGCCCGTCTACTGCCTATCAGTCTTGCCCTTGCCTTTGGCGGGCTCCGCTGTTTTCGGCTGCGGACCGGCCACGGGAACTCCGCGTTCGTCGAAGTGCCACTCGCCGATCGGCTCGACCTTGGGCGGAGTGCCGAGGTCGGGCTGACTCGCGTTGGCGCCGACCGTGTCCCACACGGCCTGGTTCCCGCCGTGGTTGGGACTGATCTTGCCGATGCGAACCGAGGCCTTGTAGTTCTCGCTGAGAGTTCCGGCGTCCTGCGAGACTTGCGTGCGACCCTTGTCGATCCTGGCCTTCGTTTCGGCTTCACCGGCGCTGAGGCGAGCGGCGAGGTCATCGCCCACCACTTGGTCGGGAACCGCGCGCTGCCGACTCTGGAGCGCACGGAGCTCGGCTTCGTTGGCCTCGGTCTGTTGGCGGAGTTCGCCGCTGTTCGCCGTTCGCGCACCGCGGTCGTACTGCTCGCGCAACGACGACTCGGGCCAGCCCATGGTCTCGGGCAACGGCCTCGACGGACCCAGCGGGTTGTCGATCGGAACATAGCCGGTTGCCGCGCTTCCGCCGCGGGCGTACGAGTATGCGATCTCGGTCACTGCACGCTGAAGCTTGATCGGGTCTTCCTCGCGCAGGAGCCCGCGCTCGGCGAGACGCCGTGCCGCGTAGTTGGTGAAGTCGGTCTGCGTGCCACTGCTCCACTCGCGCATGAACTGCGCGGTGCGGGCCAGCTCTCGGGCCTGGCCGTAGGCGCTATCGCTTGAGGTTTGCCGCTCCGTGGCCTCACGGGCAGACGAGTCGTAGCCGGCGGTGGATGCGGTGCGGTTGCCCCGTGCCCACTGGTAGGCGTCGGAAGTCCTGAAGTCCTTGATCAGAGCGCTGGCCTCAGTGAGCTGGGAGCTCTCGACCGCCTTGCGCGCGTAGTCGTAGGCGCTCTGCAGTCGCTGCTGGTCCACCTTGCGGCCTTCCATCGACATCTGGCCACCGATCTCGGTCATCGGGATCTTCGCGCCCGCGGACGCCGCGGCGGCGATGCTCTTGCCAACTGTCGAATCCTCGCTCAGCCCCAGTTTTCGGTTCACGTCCTTCGCCACCGAACTCAGCGTCTGCAGCTGGGTCGAGGTGGACCCGCCGTCAGACGTGCTCGTGGCGCCCGATCTTTGCTGGGACCGCTCGTAGCTCTCCTGGATGCCCAGCGCGCGGCTCAGCGCGGTGGCCTGGCTGCGCTGCATGGCCTCGCGCTCGGTGCGTGCCAGAGTCTCGGCTTCGCGTGCGCTTTCGCCCAGGACGTTCGCCTGCCGTTCGGTGAAGGTGAACGTGCTGGCCAGCCGGCTCAGGTTGGCCTGGTAGCGGAAGACGCCGGCATCGGGGCCGCTGCCCTGGATGGTGGTGCCGTAGGCGTCGCTGGTCGTCGACATGAAGGCGGACGATCGTGTGGGAGCCAGCTGCTGCTGATCCATCGAGACCGCGTTCTGGGTGATGCTGCCCTTCGAGGTCGCTGCCGCTTCGCTGGACGCGGCCGACTGGACGGCGCCGACGCCGGTCACCGCCTGGAACGCCACTTCGCCGCCCTTGATGATGGCGGTGGCGATGATGGGGATCGAGATCACCATGTAGCCGGCGATGGCCTGGTCGGAGACGGCGCCGCTGTAGATGCTGGCGGCGGTTTCGAGCGCCAGGCCCTGGGCGACCGTTCCCATCTTGGCCGCGGCTTCGAGGTTGCGCGCGCTGGCCAGCGTGGCGACGTAGTTGAGGATGGCGTAGAGCGGGGGCCAGAGCTGGATCCACACCAGGCTCATCGCGAAGCTCTTGATGGCCATCGCGAGGCCGCGGCCCTGCGCCAGCAGGAACAGCAGGAACACGAACGGGAACACCGCGTAGACGACGGCCTCGATCACGTTCCTGACCAGCGGCAGCGCCTGCTCGGCGATCTTGCCCATGGTGAGGAACGCGGAGTTCACCGACGCCGTGGCGTTGGCGCGCGCGGTGGCGATCATCAGCGCGGCCGGGTCGTTGAGCTTCTGGCCGGCGAGGCTGCGGCTGTCCTGCACCAGGTTGATCATGATGTTCTGGCGCAGCAGGTCCGCGGCGCCCTGGGCCGCGGTGGCGATCTTCGTCTTGTAGTAGGCCTGCTCGATCTGCGCGTCGATGGCGGTGAGGGCGGCGGCCGGCTCCAGCGTGGGGTTCAGCTGAAAGGCGAGGATCGATCGCGCGTGCGCCACTTCTACCGGCAGGCGGGCAGCGAGGTAGGTGTAGGCGTTCGGACAGGTGTCGACCTGCACCGGGTTGCCGTAGGTGGTGAAGCGCGCCGGGTTTGGTGTGCGCGAAGTTGTTCCCTATTTGGACCGTTGTGATCGACCACTTCCCCGCCCGATTTCCGATGGCAAAGGCCTTGGTTTCACGCGAAATTTTTAGCCTATCCGGCGTTTGATGGATAGGGGGTGATTGATCGCATCGAATATGGAAAGGACGCTTTTTGTAGCAGATGGCCAGCTCCGAATCGCAAACCTCGAGAGACCACTCAATCAGGCTGAACTGGATACGATGCCGTCGTAATCGACCTGTTCTCGCGCAGTGTGGTCGGCTGGTCGGTGAGCGCCGCTATGAGAGCTCATTTAGTCACCGATGCGGTGATTATGGCGGTTTGGCGCCGTGGCAACCCGATGCTGTGCCGCACCATTCAGACCAAGACAGCCAGTATACCAAGGAGAAGTTCCGGTGGCTGATAGCCGACAATGGCGTCACGTGTTTGATTACGTCGGATGTTTCTAAAACCCGAAGTCACTCTTTCCTGGGTTACCGCAGTCCTGTCGGCTTCAAACGCGAAGCTGGGCGCTGTCGGCGTGGCCTCCGCAACATCAGAAACTCGCGCCATTGCTAGCGTCCGCGCTCGTGAGTTCGGCCCTGACAACATTGCAGCCAATTTATTGGTCAGTTCGGCTGTCGGAAAGCAATCAATCCTACCGTTGTACCAACTAGATATGCAATGCGCCGCGCGATGGAAAAGCGGCTAGCCGATCACAGACAGGAATGCGGTCCTCGGCAATCCTGATCCGCATAATTGCTTCCATATTGGAGGCACCCTCTAAAGCAGGTGACTGCAGAACCGCAATCAACGCCGCGCAACTTCCATGCCTAGCAAAACGCTAGAACAGTAGCTTCAGGGCAGCGCCGAAATGGGCCTGGTCCGAAATTTCCTGGGGTCCGACCACAGCATTCGTGAAGGCATCGAGGCGCAATCGGTCGCTTAGCTTCCAGCCTACGCGCAGACCGAATTCACCCCAAGTGTAATTGTTTTGGACAGGTGTGACGATGCCGAAACCCGCAACTATCGGCGCAAGGCTGCTTTGGTCGTTCACGCTGCGTGCCAGTGTGGCAGTCGCAGTCATGTCCAGTTTGTCAGAAAAGGCATGCGAATACTGCACCCGCGCCTTGACGATGTCGAAGCGCTCGCGTGTCTTGCCGAATTGCGCCTCGAAGGGATTGGTCGCGCTCAATGTCTCAGCGTAGCCCTTCGTCTTCAATCGCTGGCGACCGTATTCGGCGGAGAGTGCCAGTTCGTCGGCATTGGGCAATTCAAATGCCAGCCCGGCTCTCGCGAAGACATAGCTCTGCTCGCCCGTACTTCGCCCGGTGCCTGTCGCCGTGCCGGCGCCATTGGCGTACGTGCGTGTGAAGCGATAGTCGCCGCTTGGTGACCATACGCCGCCGAGCTGCCCGAACAACCGCATTCGCTCGGAAAGGCTGGCGGTGCCGCGCAACGCTGCGGCGATCAAGATCGCATCGCTCAGGCGGGAACTCGCTTTGCCCTGTTCGCCATATGCAATTCCCGCAAGAAGTGTCAGTCCTGCACCGAACTGGGCACGTCCCCAGGAGCCGGCGGCGCCGGATCCCGCGCTAGCATAGACACCAACTTCCGACGGTGCGTCGATTCGCTCGTTGTCGCCGAGCAGGGGCGCAGCAAATCCGTGCAGATTTGCCATGATGTCGCGTCGCGACGCATCAAGCTGGTCAATCGATTGCTGGACTTCCCGCTCGCTGGTGAGGCCCATCGTGGGCGATGGTGTAGGGGTAGGGGTAGGGGTAGGGGTAGGGGTAGGGGTAGGGGTAGGTGTGGGCGTAGGGGTAGGTGTGGGCGTAGGGGTAGGTGTGGGCGTAGGCGTGGGAGTTGGAGTCGGTGTTGGCGTAGGCGTGGGAGTTGGAGTCGGTGTTGGCGTAGGTGTGGGCGTGGGCGTGGGCGTGGGCGTGGGAGTTGGAGTCGGTGTTGGCGTGACAACCGCCGCGTCGAGATATCGGATCAGGATGCCTTCTGTCTCGCCCTCGGGCGTATCCGGCAGCCGGCCCACCGTCGCGATCAGTTCGCCGTCGGGCGAGATCGCCGTCGCGGCATTGAGCACGACGCCCGTCATGTCTACTCCGGCATCCAGCAGCAGCGTATTGATGTCGGCGGTTCCGGTCGCGAGCGTCCAGCGGAAAGCGCGCGATTTCTCGCTGAAGCCGAAGTCCTTGAACGTGCGCGCGTCGGCAAAGTCGGGGTCCATATAGCCGACCACGATGGCGCCGTTGCCGCTCACGCTCGTGGCTGTGCCGGCGATGAAGCCGTCAGGCATTAGCAGTTCTTCAAGCCCGGTCGCCTCGGTCCAGCGGAATGGACGCAATCGGCTGGTGGATGTCGTTCCACCATTGCCGTTAGGAAGCTGCAGGTTGAGAGTCGCGCCGCCGACGACCGTGAAGCCATCGGCGGAGACTGCGGTCGCCTGTGACTTGCCATCGAGCGCCCCGATATCGCTCATCACCCCGTCGTTGATTCCCGGCGTTTGCACCCAGCGGAAAGCATGGTCTGGGCCGCCGGTCCGCGACGTCGTGCCGACGACGACGCTACCGTCCGCGCTTACGCCCCAGGCGGTCGAATTGCCGTCAGGTCCGGCCAACGTGCCGAGATCGCGCATCACGTCGTCTGCCCCGACACGGAAGGCGTGTGTGGTAATCGAGCTGCCGGTCAGCGGGCCGAGCGTCGATTCCCCGACGACCACCACGCCATCGGCGCTTACGCCATAGGCGATCGATTGCGCGTTCGCCCCGCCCAGGGTGCCCAGATCGACCGTCCCGCCGCTCAACGTCCAGCGAAATGCATGGAACGGTATGTCGGCGTCGTCGGAAGCGCCAACTACGAAATAATCATTCTCGGTGACTGCAACACCGTAGCTACGAACCGCACTCGTCGCACTCGCGCCAAGAGGCGAGACCCTCGCAATTAGGGGATCATCCCCGCCGCGTGGCTGAAAACGTAAATCAGTCCGTTCTACATACGTCTGGAGTATTTCATCATATGTAAAATACGTATCTGGATATATCCAGCCATCTTCGCCTTCTTGCCCCGTTCCGAAAATGGAAGAAATCGCAAGAAATTCCGCTTGTTCCCGCTGGATATCATCCACCAGCAGAATTGATGGCTTGGCATTCGCTGTCTGCGGTCCCGCCAGCGCGCTTCCCGCCAGCAGCGCGCTGGCCAACATCCGAGCGCCTTTCGGTATGCCGCGCCAGCCGCCCGACCGGCCATGAACTGACCTACCGCGTTGATCTTCTTGACGTCCAGCCATGTTTCTGCCCCTTGGCTTCGCAAGAACATGTGGAACAAATAGTGCGGACAATCGCAGCCATAGTCAAGTTTCGTTTCAGAACGCTTCAGATAACCCGTCGCAAATTCGGGTCTGATTTGATTCACTCGCGCCTAAAGGGAGCAGGGATGCACCTGGCTGAGCCGGGCGCGTTTTCTGGGCTTCAAGCTTCGCGCGCCGACGCGAGACGCGAACACTGTCCGCTTTTCCCGCGAACGGCTGAGCCAGGCGGACGCCCTCGATGCGTTGTTCGCCGATTTCGACCATCAGATCAGAGCCAACAGCTCCTTGCTCATATTGCGCAACCAAATTAAGCCACCGCCTCCAACCCGTTGCGCTGGATTATGGACAGGAGCCGCAGCGCCGGACCTCCCGGCTTCTTCGCGCCGCGCTCCCAGTCTGACACAAGGTTCTTCGACACGTTGAGATAACGCGCGAAGACCGGCTGCGAGACATGCTCCGCTTCGCGGATAGCCTTGATCTCGTCGGGCGAAAGAACGGGCGCGGGCGCAAGGCAGGCTTCATCGAACTCGCGCATGGTGCGCTTGTCGATGCTGCCCGCATCGTGAAGGCCTTCCATCATTTCGTGAACGGCGGCCATCGCCTCGCTCTTGTAGGTCTTTGCCTTAGCCTTGCTCATCGTCTTTCACCTCGACCAATCGGCCTGCTTCAACTTCCGTTTCGATCTGGTCATCGCCCAGCTCCAGCATGATGCTGGCAGCCTTGCGATAGACCTTCAGCTCCGCCGCACTCAGGTTCGCCTTGTCGCTCTTGGCGAAGGCAAACACGAATATGGCCCGCTCGCCCGAGCGGAAGATCAGGATCGAGCGATAACCGCCCGACTTGCCTCCACCCTGGCGCGCGATACGCTGCTTGATAAGGCCGCTGCCAAGATCGGCATCGATCAGGCCGGATTCGACCCGATGAACGGCATCAGCAAGCGTCGCATCGCTGATCTTTTCCTTTGCCGCGAACTTGGCAAACCAGCGGTTGGCGTAGATGCAGATGCGCGGGTTCTCAGTCATGCAGCAACGGTCCACTATCATACTTAGTGTTACGGCTCAATGAATATGAGCCGCTCATGTTTTGCTCGATCTGGTCGCCGATCCGCTGCGCTGCCTCGATGACATGCCCATCGTCAAGGTGGGCATATCGGGTGGTCGTCCGCACATCGGCATGGCCAAGCAGCTTGCCAATCATCGGCAGGGTTTCCGAATGGGCAGCAGCGTGGCTGGCAAAGCTGTGCCGCAGATCGTGAATGCGCACGCCGGGTAGGCCTGCTTCGTCGCGCAGCTTGCTCCACAGATTGCCGATATCCGTGATCGGTCGCTGGGTGGCTGGGTTCCAGAACACATAGCGTTGCTTCTCCCGGCGTGGCAGGGCGTGGAGTATCGTCGCGGCGGCTTCAGCCAACCAGACCGTGCGCGGGCCGGTCTTGCTGTCAGTCAGCAGCAAGCGCCGTCCTCGCACTTCGCTCCATTTAAGGCAGGTGATCTCCGACTTCCGGCAGCCGGTCAGGATCAGCAGGCTGATCGCCGCGCAATGCAGCGGGAAAGCCTTGCCATGCCGGTCGAGCACTTCGCCGATGCGCTTGAATTCATGATCGGATAGGAAGCGCTCGCACTTCCGCCCCTTATTCTTGCGGATGTAGAGACAGGGGTTCGAACCTTCGGGCCGCACGCCCCATTGCTCCGCCTTGTTGAACATGGCGCGCAGGATTTCACCACAGCGATTGGCCGCGCCAGGTCCGCCCGTGTTGGTGATCCGGTTGAACCATTCCTGCACATGGCGTTCCTCGATTTCATCGAGAAACAGCCCATCGAAAGCCCGGTCGAGATATTTCCGTTTGTAATAGCGGTGGGTGTAGAGCGTGGACGGTTTCCACTTGGGCGAGACGCGCTCCCAGTAGGTCTTGAGGAAGTTCCGGTAAGATGGAACCTTGCGCAGCCGCTTGCGCTCCTCCGCCGGGTTGTCGCCGGTCTGGGCGCGAAGCAGCACGCGGCGGGCGACATCCATCGCTTGGGCACGGCTCAGCACCTTGGCATTACCGATCGTCACCGTGCGGGTGCGCCCTTCCATCCGCGCCTGGACGATATAGACCTTGCGGCCGCTGGCGTAATGCCGAGTGCCAAAGCCGGGTAACTCGCGCGTCCAGCACGTCTTGCGCAGCTCGCCCAGGCCGCCGCACTTACCGACAACATGTAGCCGGAGCCTGCCAAGCTCCTCGGTGACGATCCCCCGCAGGGTCAGCGCGTTCATTGCCCGACTCCGATCAGACGGGCGATGGAGCCGGATACGCGCTCGGCGGCATCGGCGACGATCTCGTCGGACAGGTGAGCATATCGGGTCGTCGTTTCTGCCAGGGCGTGGCCCAGCAGCTTGCCGATCACCATCAGCGAGACGTTGTCGCGGATCGCGACTGAGGCGAAGCTATGGCGCAGGTCATGCAGGCGCACATCCGGCAAGGCCGCGCGGTTCCGGATTTTCGACCAATGGATGCCGAGCGTGATCGGCTTGTCGGGATTCCGGAACGAGGGAAATAGCAGGCCGGTTGCTTTTCGGTCTGGGAGCGATGCAATCACATCGATTGCCTGTCGATTGAGATAGACGATCTTCGCGCCGGTCTTGCTGTCGGGCAGCATCAGGCGCGGCTCCTGCACCCATTCCCAGCGCAGTTGCTCAATCTCCCCGCAACGCGCGCCTGTGAAGATCAGCAGGCGGATCGCCGCGACATAGAGCGGTTGCTCCGCCTCATAGTCCTGCAATGCCGTGGCAAGCCGCGAATATTCGGGCGGTGATAGAAACCGTTCCATCGGCTTGCGCTTGTAACGCGGCGTGCCCTTGCAGGGGTTTGAGCCGCGCGGACGCAGCCCAAGGCGCTCGGCATAGCCCATCATCACGGAGAACACCGGCAAGGTGCGGTTGAACACGCCGGGCCGCTCGACAAAGCTGTCACGCCAGAAGAGGATGTCACCCTTCGCCAGGTCGTCAATCCGCCTATCGCCGAACGCGCTGAGGATTTCCTTGAAGATCGCGCTCTCGTTGCGCTTGCGGGTCGATGGTTTCCAGTGTCGCGAATAGTCAGCCCAGAAGCGTTCGGCGTAGTCCCGCAGCAAGGGCGCATCGCTCTTCTGAGCAGCGCGAGCCTTCTTGCGCGTTGGCAGCCCATCGAGCGCCACTTCTGCCAGTTTCGCCCGCGCGAGGCGGCGGGCTGTGGCGGGTGGGGTGTCGCGAGAGGTTCCGAGCGAAACCCGCCGCAGTTTACCGCGCTGGCGAAACAGGACGAACCAAGTGCGCCTGCCGCCGGGATTTACCCGCAGGCCAAAGCCCGGCAGGTCGATGTCCCAATACTCCCGGATGCGCTTGCCCGGTTTGCGCCGGACGATATTGCCGTTGAGCCGAACCCGATTGGACGGCTTTGCCTTTTCACCACTCCCGCGCCCATCACCGGATCGGGCCGGACGATGATTCGGGGCTTCTTTCGCTGGTAGCAGATAGCCATTTGCTTGCATTGACTTGCTCCTCTTTGTAGAGGAACAACTTCGCGTAACCTATTGCTTAACAATCTCTTTCTGCCGCATGGCGGCGTTTGGTGTGCCCATCAGCGACCAGATGTCGGTGCTGCGCGCGAATGCGGCGGGGTCGATCGTGCCGTCCTGCAGGTCGTAGACGGTGCAGTTGTGAACGAAGGCGATGAGGTCGGTGCGCAGCTGCGGGTCGGACACGTTCGCCGCGCGGGAGGCCTGGATCAGGCGGTTGCCGAACATGACGCCGTTCTTCTGGTACGCGAGCTCGCCGGGAGCTGCGCGTTGGTGGCCGGGATGACCTGGAAGGCGGTCTCGAAGAATCGCGTCATCACGTCGCCCACCTTGCTGGTGGCGTGCCCGAAGAAGGCCACGCCGATCGGCACGTTGCCCACGGCCACCGGCGGCTGGCTGCCGAGCTTGTCGACGATCACCACGGTCGACTTGGGCAGGAAGAGCGCGTAGTAGACGAGCAGGAAGCCCATCAGCCAGCCCCAGCCGTGGAACTTGCCCGGCGTGAAGAGCCCGGCGAACGCCGCCACCAGCACGCCGGTGATGGCGATCGCCTTGATGAGGCCGAAGTAGTCGGCCCCGCCCATGATGGCGGCGATGGCGTTGAACACCCCCGTCAGGGTGTCGACATTGCCGTAGGCGTAGATCTCGAACATGCGGGCGCGAGCGGCTCGTGCCCGGACTCAGGAGCCGCGGGCGCCGCTGCTGGCGCTGAAGTCGAGCATCGACTTCACCGACGAGGGCATCGAGCTCCAGAGCTGGCGCTCGAGCGTCTGCAGGTCCTGGGTCATCGAGGAGACCGAGCGCACCTTGGCGTAGGCGGCCTGCTTCTCGGTGAGGAGTTGGCGCTGGGCTTCCTGGGCGTTCTCTCGGATCGCGTCGATGTACTGCTGCTCGATGCCGGTGCGCTTGAGCGCCTGCGACAGGGCGCTCATGGCCTGGCGGATGGCGCGGTTGAGGAAGGTCTCCGCGTAGTCGAGCGCGATCACGTCCTTGTAGGTCTCGATCAGCGTCTCGGCGGTGCTCGATCCCGGCACGGCGTTGGCCACCGACAGCATCTTGTAGACCGGCTCGGTGGTGTTGTTGACGAAGCCGATGTCGGCCGGCGCCTGCGGGCTGCGCGTGGCGATGTTGTCCGACATGCGACGCAGCCGCTCCGACACCAGACGCGTGAAGGGCTTGGCCGAGACGGTGGCGCGCGTCGGGTTCAGGCACTCGGCAGGCTCGTCGCAGACATACACCTCGATGTCGACGTTGCCTTCCGTGGCCGAGGCGCCGCGGCCGAGCAGCAGGTCGCGCAGGCCCACGATGGTGGGCTCGGCGTAGCGCGGCGTGGCGCCGCTGCCGTCGTCGGCGGGCGGATACAGGATCACGGTGCCGATCACGCTCATGATCAGCTCCTTCTCCTGCTGGCTGATGCTGCCGCCCACCTGGTTCAGCGCGAGCCAGGTGACGTTGCCCTTGACGAAGGTGGCGTTGCGCACGTTGGGGTCGGCGCTGTTGGCGGCGGTCTTCACGACGGCCGGCGCGTTGCTGGCGCAGGTGAGCCGGGCCTCGGCCCGGTCGGAGACGCTGCCGAGGTACTGGGAGATGTTGGCGCAACCGCTCATCACCGAGTTGTCGTACTCGCCCACCACGCCGTTCACCAGCGCCTGCGCGGCCTCGCAGGAGTTGATGTTCATCGCGTTGATCTTGTTGATCTGGTCCTGCAGTTCGGTGAGCAGCTTGTCGATGTCGGGCGAGATCGACTGGAGCGCCAGCTTGAAGGCGTAGCCCACGGCGTTGGCGCCGATGTTCTGCAGCAGCGCGATGAACTGCTGCTTGTTGATGAAGGAGAACGCGCCGCCGTAGATGTCGATGCCGCCGCAGCCGGCGCGCAGGCTGGGCAGCTGCACGGTGGCCAGCGGATAGTTGCGGCCCGGGGCGCGCATCATCAGGCTGCCGCCGGTGTAGAGGTTCATCGCCTGGCCGCGGAACGCGCCCGGCGTGGTGACGTTGCCCAGCGCGCCCAGGTCGTTGAACATCGCCTGCATCTCGGCGTTGAGGTCGGCGGTGTGACTGACCATCGGTGTGGTGACCAACGACGCGGCCAGGAGGCTGGCAATCAGGCGCTTGCCGAGGGGTCGGGCCGGGCGGTCGTTCGGGCGGCGTGCCATGGTCGGTTCCTCAGGGCTGGCGGGCGCTGGCGGGGGCGTCTTGCGCGAGTGCGGCGATCCGCTCGACCAGGTCGGTCATCGACATCACGCCGAAGCCCACCGGGACGATCTGGCGGGTGGCGGGCGCGGTGAGGTAGAGCGCCGGCACCGCCGTGGCATTCAGGCGCGCGGCCATGCCGTTGTCGGGCCGGGCGTTCGGGTACTCGGGGATGGCGCGGCCGTCCATGCTGATCGCGAGCACGGTGAACCCGAACTCCTCCTCGAAGCGCTTCAGGATCGGCGCGAAGCGGTGGCAATGCGGGCAGTCGCCGCGGAACACGAAGATGAGCCCGTGGGTGGCGGCCAGGCTCTTGATGGTCTGCGCCTGCCGGTCGCGCTGCTGTTCGTCGAAGACGTTGATCGCCATCGCGTTGGTGGGCCGTCCGCTCAGGCCGTAGTCGAGATCGGGCACGGTCCACACCAGGCGCTGCCAGCGCTCGGCGAAGTGCTCGGACTTGTTCATCACCATGCGCTGGTAGCGCATGTAGGCCGTCAGGTTGGCGTCGGTGGGGTTCATGACGGCAACGCGCTTCAGGTCTTCCAGGCGCTTCTGCATCGCCTCGAACTCGACCAGCTCGCGCGGTGGCTTCGGTGCCGGCGGTGCCGGCCGACGGGCTGCAGCGGGCGGGTCGCGGTACCAGAACCAGCCTTCGCGGTTGCGCAGCCAGTACGCGGCGTCTTGTGGGTCAGCGGCGATCGCCTTCGTGTCGTCGCTCGCGCCTTGCGCCCACGACGGGGCGGTCGGAAGCGCCGCGGCCATGACCAGCAGCGCCGCGGCGATTCGCGCGGTCCTGCAGGTCGTCGAAGGCTTCGCACGCATCTACCGCTTCTCCGGAAAACTGCCGTCCCGGCAGAAGCTCACCTGCCAGCGCAGTTCCTGATCGGCGCGCTTGCCTTGCTCCAGCACGTCGCGCTGGCGCGTGGTGACTTCGAGCCGCGCGCAGCCGGGCTGGGGCAGGGCGTGCAAGGTCGCCACGTCGATCTCGATGGGCGCGGTGGCATCGAAGCGGCGACGCATGTAGTCGGCGCCGGGACCGGTGAGCACCCCATGTGCCGCGCCGCGCTCGGCGGCGAGCGCCAGCAGCGGCTTGATCTCCGAGACCGGAATGCGCTGCGTCGTCTGTGCCTGGCCTGGCATGGCGAGCAGCGCGCCGAGCAGGACCGCGGCGAGCGCGTGGCGACGCGTCGGGACGGGCGAGATGGCAGTGATGAAGGTCATGGGCCGAAGTAGCTGTTGACCTTCTGCTGGGCACGCTGCTGCAGGTCGCCGAGGTTCGGCAGCGTGGGCGCGATCTCCGCATAGAACTCGCTGAGGTCCATGCGCGAGAAGTCCAGCGCCTGGAGCTGCGTGAGCGCGAAGCCGCTGCAGTCGGGACCCTGGGCGCCGCCCCAGCCGCGGCCGAGTTGCGCGCGGCCCTGTTCGTTGATGATGCGCGACAGGCGCGAGTTGAAGCAGCAGTAGGTCTCGGTGGTCTCGATGCAGGTGCGGATGATCGGCAGTCGCATCGAGCAGTAGCTGCCGACGCCGTGGCAGAGGCGGTTATCGCGCTTCATCGCGAGGACCTGCTCGGCATCCTCGCAAGACAGCAGTCCGGAGAGCTGGATCGCGAGCATCGCGAGCGTCCACGGGCCCGGCACCAGCGAGGTCACGAAGGAGCCCACCGACAGGTCGCCGGCGATCAGCCCGGCGAGCGCCGAGGAGCCGCCGCCGGCGCCGAACAGCGCCTCGAAGCCGGCGATCACGAGGTCGGGCGCGTCGGCCGTGAAGAGGGCGTCGTAGGTGTAGCTCGAGCCGATGGCGCCGATGGCCTGGCCGCCGGCGCCGGTGATCAGGCTGAAGGTGGAGAAGAGCGAGCCGTCGGTGCCGCCGCCCTTGCAGCAGTTCACCAGACCGAAGAGCTTCTTGCGGCAGCGGTTGTCGTAGCCCTTGAAGACCTCCAGCGTGTTCGGGTCCAGGTAGCGACCGGCTTCGCGCTGCGCTTCCAGTCCGGCGACGGCACGCGCGAAGTCGGCGTCCGGCGCGTACCCGGTGTCGAAGCAGCGCCCGTCCAGGCAGAACTGCTGGCCGCCGCAGTTCGTCACCGTCGAGGTGGTGCCCGTGGCGACGCGGCACTGCCAGGTCTGCTCGTAGAGCATGCAGGCGCCCTGGGGGTTCGTGTCCATGCAGCGCGAATCGACCTGGCTGCAGCCGCGGTCGCGCAGGGGCTGGCAGTCGTCGGTGCTGTTCTGCGAGACGCAGGTGTAGGACGCGCGGTAACGCCAGCAGTCCCGCTGCACCGGATAGCCGCCGATGTCGCGGGTCTCGGGGCCTTCGACGCAGGTCTCCGCGGTCTGGTAGCAGTCGGCGGCCCTCGCGGGCGCGGATGCGAACAGGCAGAGCGCCAGCGCGCCGCCGGCGATCCAGGCGAAGCGCCGCGCGGCTCTCATTGCGAGCGCGCCTCCAGCGTCGCGCACTGGTTGTCCCAGGTGTCGCTGAAGCTGACCGTGGTCGGCATCGCGAAGGTGTTGGCGCCGTAGTAGCTCGTGCCCTGGCAGGGGTTGTAGAACCACGCGCCGATGGTGCAGTTGGGGCCGGCGCAGCTCTGGCTGTAGTAGGTCTGGTAGCAGAAGAAGCCGTCGATCCGCGAGGGGCCCGGGGTCTGCGGGATCTGCGTGTTCAGGCTGCCGGGGACGTCCTGCGAGCCGAGGTCCATGTAGACCTGGCCACTGCCCTTGTCGATCGTGAAGACGTGCATCGTGTAGCTGTTGGTCCCGCAGCTGAAGTCGAAGGCCAGGTAGTCGATGCAGGCGGGGCAGGGGTCGGCGGTGACGCGGGTGAGGAACTGACCGGCCGAGCAGCCGGGCGTCTGGATCGGCGTGACGATCAGCACCTTGTCGCAGGTGACGGTCTCCAGCGTGCGGTACTGGTGGCAGATCGCCGTCTCGAAACGGTCCGGCGTGGTGACGGTCTGGACGGCGCAGCCGCTGTAGGTGCCGGCGATGTTTCCGGCGATGGCCTGCGGGTCGGCGGTGATCGCGCGACCGCGGGTGAGCAGGGGATCGGTCGGCGCGATGCTGAAGCTCGGCCGTTGGCTCGGATTGGTCTGCGAGAACTGCACTGCCGTGCAGGAGGGATCGGCGGCGGCGGGGCCGCTCGCGCAGGCACTGGCTCGCGCCGCGGCCTGGGTGCCGAGCCCCGGGCTGCCGAAGTAGCTCGCCTCCGGGGGATTGGTGGTGTAGTTCGGAACGGTGGACTGCGCCGTGCTGCCGCTGATGGTGCCGCGGGCCGCGGCGTTGCCGGTCCGGCCGAGTGCCTTGCCCTGCTCGAAGGCCTCACCCTGCGTTGGCGGCGATTGCGCGTAGAGGGACGGCAGCGCTGCGAGCAGCGTGGCCGCGAACGCGACGAGCTGGCCGGTGAGGCGTCTTGCGGGCCGCATGCTCAGGAGCCCTTCAGCCGCGCGAGCAGCGGCGCCACCAGCGGTCGCGCTTCGGGGCGCTGCCTGGCCAGCGTGTCCAGCGCGTGGTCGAGGCTCACGTCTCCGGACACGCTGACGAAGGCCGGAGGCGTGCGGCAGTCCGTGCCGCAGCTCGTCGCCGTGTCGCCGCGATCGTCGAGACTCAGCACGAAGGTCGGCGCGCGTTCGATGCGATGGCGTGCGAAGGCTTCCGGGTCGATCACCCACGCCACTTGACGCTCACCGATCAGGCTGGAGACGGCCGCGAGGGTCTCGCGCATCGAGTTGGCCTTCAGGCCCCGCAGCACCAGGACCGCGCCGCTGCGCGCGGCTTGATCGGTCAGCAGCTGCAGGCTCGCGCGGGGCATCTCCAGGGTGATGAAGATGCGAAGCGGGCTCGCGGCCGTGGTCTGTGCGGACGGGCTGCCGAGACGCGCGCCAGCCCGGGCAAGTGCTTCGATGTCGGTGGGTGCCGCAGCGGGAGGCAGGTTCACGCGCGGCGGCGCGGGCACCGGTTGAGCGCCGAGACGATCGGCTTGCGGGAAGGGGTGGGCTTTCCGTGCCCGCTCGATGTCGTCGGCATCGGGCCAGCGCGGCGCCTGGGCGAGCGCGATGCCGGCGGCGAGCAAGCCGAGCGCGCAGGCGGCCGCGGCGACGGCGCGGATCTCAGTACGCGCCGGCACAGCAGTTCCTCTTGCGGAAGATCTGGTACGCGAAGTCCTCGCCCGAGACCGGGTAGGACTTGCCCGCGCCCCAGATCATCGTCGTGCGGCCGTAGGGCTGGCAGCACTGGCCGGCTTCCTTGGCGGTGGCCGGCACCGGGTAGACCATCTGCAGCTTGTAGTGGGTCTTGTCCATGATCGGCAGCGGGTAGTAGCCGCAGAGCCCCGCCGACCCGGCGCCGGTGAACGTCACCAGCTGCCGGTGCATCTTCGCGGTCATGCGCTGGGTGATCAGCGTGGAGGCCTGCACGCCGCCGATGTGGGTGGCGACGTGGCCACCCATCGGGTAGATCGAGCCCTGGCAGCCGGCGCACCAGAAGAGGCTCGCGATCGGCATGCCGGCGGTTGCGGCCACGCAGTCGGCGGCGCACGCCGCTTTGGCGGGCGCGTTGGCGAACAGCACCGCTTCGGGGTTCAGGATGGCGGTGAGCTCGTCGTCGGCCCACAGCGGATCGACCTCGGTGAGATAGGCCAGGTCGAGCGAGCCCTTCTCCAGGCACGGGAAGTCGAGCAGCACCTCCAGCCAGGTGAGGATCGGGTTGGCGTACCAGTGCGCGTGATAGAAGCTGTTGCGCGTCTGGCTGTCGTGTCCGACGTGGGCGCCGCGCGGCACGTCGAGTCCGGGGTCCAGCGCGATGCCGCCCAGGCCGACCATGCAGAAGGGCGTGCGCGTCACGTCCACCATGCGCACCGGCTCCCAGAAGCCGATCGACACGCCGATGCGGGGCGGGTTGCTGCAGTAGCAGACCGGCGAGGACGGATTGCCGATGTCGGGCTGACCGTCGGAGAGGATCGATGCCGAGCCGATGGTGAGCGGGAACAGGCAGCTCCAGCAGATGTCGGTGATCGGGTTCATGAAGCGGCCGTGGCAGGTGGGGCCGGCCGCGGCGGGGCCGGGCAGCAGCGCGAGCAGCCACAGGGCGAGCGCGAGCCACAGCGCCGCGCGCGGGCGACCTGGCTGCCGGTGGACGGGGCTACAGCAGCTCATCGATGCGCAGCCTCCTGCCGTCCTGGGTGACGAGCGCGGGCACCTGACGGATGCCGAGCTTCGTCGTGAGGTTGCCCTGCTGGTCGTAGAACACCGGCCGCTGCCAGCGGCGCATCAGGTCCAGGTAGGACCCGCCGGTGAGGATCACCTTCACCTTGCCCTGGCGCTCGTCGATGAGCTTGCGTGCACGCGCGACCTGCTCGCGATCGCGCGCGTCGATGAAGAGCAGCGCCTGGCTCAAGGTCACGGTGTCGAGCGGATTGACCACCGTGCCGGGCGGCACGATGACCCGGCCGTCGGCGTCGCGGATGGCCTCCTGCACGACGATGCTCGGGTCGTGGTGGAAGCGCCGCGGTTGGCGGGTGCGCGAGAGCCCCGCCACCGGCGCCGGGTCTTCGACGCCTCGCCTGACCCGTGCCAGCGACTCGCGTTGCAGACGGGCGAGCGTGCCGTCCTCGCCGGCCGCGCGAAGTTTCCCGAGGATCACTTCCAGCAGGTTCGGCTCGGCGATCGGGTAGACCGGGCCGATGACGCCAAGGTCCTGGGCGCGGGCGGACACCGTCGTGAACATGACGGCGAAGACCACCGCTGCGAGGCGCAGCGGCCTGCCGCAGGCCGTGCCGCTTGCGATCGCGCGGTCAGAAGAGCGCATCGGCCCGCCCGATGATCTGAGATGCGTGGATCCAGCCGGTCAGCTGGTACCGGGAGTCGAGGCTGTCCGGGTGTCCGGCTTGCACGTAGTAGCGGCCCTCCGGAATCCGGCCGGTGGGACCGGGTTCGAGCACCTGACCTTGCCGGCTCACCGGCTTGGGCACGCCCACCGGAACGCCGTTGAGGTGGAAGCCCTGCGCGTCGCGCGTGACCTCGTCGCCGGGCATGCCGGCGAGCACCTTGATGAAGGTGACGCCCGCCGGGTACGGTCCGCCGCCGGCCCAGCGGAAGGCGACGAAGTCGCCTCGGCTGGGCATCTCGCCCTTGTGGATGAGGAAGAGCCGGTGCGGCAGGCTCGGCGAGGCGTTCAGCCCGAAGCCATAGTGGGCGTGAAACCAGAGCGCGATCGCGGCGATCGCGACGTAGACGAAGGCCCAGTGCTTCAGGTGTTCGACCGAGCGCTCGGCGAACGTGCGCAGCCGGAATCGTCCGCTCGATGCGAAACGGTCGCGCCAGCGTCGATGCAGGAACAGGGTGCGCATGCGGACTCCCGATGCAGCTACAGGCCGAGCCGGCGCCGCACGTCCGGCGTCAGGTCTCGCAGCAGGGGTTCGGAGCCCATCACGGCGCCACGCGCCAGCACGATGCAGCGGCACTCGCCCGGCAGCGCCTGGAGCAGCGTGCTCACCTCCGTGCCGAAGCCCGCGGCGCGACGCAGTGCGCCGGCGCGCTCCTCGTCGCTGGCGTCGCGCTTGACCAGCACCGCGGCGACCTGCAGCTCCTTCAGGCGATAGAGCTCCGCCACGTCCAGCACGGCCAGCGCCGGCAGGCGCTCGGGCACGAGCCACAGGTGAACGAGTGCGATCAGCGCGGCGCTCACCAGCGCGTTGGCGCCCACGAGCAGGGCGGCGGCCCGTGCGTTCACGCGAGCCCCCGTTCGCGCAGCACCGCGTCGATCGCCGCGGAGACGTCCAGGCCCGCCGCGCGCTTGGCGTTGATGGCGTTGAAGTCCTCGGCGCGGCTGCTGAAGAGCAGCAGGCTGTACGGATCGACGATCAGCCGGCCGATGCCGTTGCCGGCCGGCGAGTGGATGAAGACCTCGGAGTAGGCGCCGTGCTCGGTGCGCAGCGACAGCAGCAGCCGCTTCATCGCATCGTCCATCGTGAGTTGACCGAGCTTGTCCATCATCTCGATCGACTCGGGCTTCTGGCGCAGCAGGAACATCCAGTCGGAGTTGTCCAGTGCCGCCTTCGCCGCCGGGTTGCGGTAGTAGTCGTCCACGCCCTGGGTGGCCGACATGAAGGCGCCCTTGTACTTGCGCGCTCGGCGGTAGCCGGCCTCGATGAACTCGGCGGTGGCGCCGCCGGAGAGCAGGTCCCAGGCCTCGTCGATGATCACGATCTTCTTGCGGTCGCGAGAGAAGTACATCTCGCGCGTGATGCGGTACATGACGATCAGCAGCACCACGGTCTGCAGATCCTTCTTGGACTTGAGCTCCTCGAGCTCCAGCACGATGAGGTCGGCGCCGAAGTCGATGCTGGCCTCGGAATCGAAGTACTTCCCGTAGGCGCCGTCGCGCGTGTAGGGGTGCAGCATCGCGGCGAGGTCCTTCAGCCGCCGGTCGCCTTCGCCGGCGGACGGCGCGCCGTCGTCGTCGAGGCGTCCGGTCGCGAGCAGGTCGTGAATGTCGGTGACGGTCATGGCGCGGCCCTTGGCCTTCCAGACCTTCTTGATCGCCGCGCCCAGCGTCGAGTACTGGAAGCCGTCGAGCGACTCGCGCGGGGACACCATCTGCGCGAGCAGCGGCTGCAGCAGTTCCATGTCCTCGTCGATGTCCTCGACCAGGGGGAACGGGTTGAGCGACAGCGCGGCGTCCTCGGTGAACTCGATGAAGCTGCCGCCGAAGTTGCGGCACGCCTTCTCGTAGGAGCGGCCGACGTCGATGATCCAGACGCGCGCGCCGGTGCCGAGGTAGGCGGCGGCGATCTCGTTCAGCAGCAGCGACTTGCCCGAGCCCGACGTGCCGGCGATCGCCACGTTGTAGTTGCCCGCCGGGTTGTCGTACACGTCGATCTGCATGATCTGGCCGCGCCGCCCGCCGAACAGAAGCACCGGCGTGCCCGTGCCCTGCCACTCGGCGACGAGCGGCGCCAGATGCACCGCGTTCGCCGAGGTCTTGGTGGTGACGCGCTTCATGCGCTGCAGATCGGCGTGGAACGGCGCCGAGAGCGTCATCGGCAGCGAGCCGATGAGGGCCTGCGTCATCATCATCGTGTCGCTGGAGAGTTCGAAGCCGCGCGCACGGAAGATGGCGCGCGCCGCCTGTTCGGCCCGGGTCACCGCGTGCGGCTCGGCGAAGAGCGCGAGCTGCAGGTTGAGGTCGACGAGCTGCTGGCCGTCGTCCATCGCCTTCAGCACGATGTCCCAGTCGGCCTTGCGCTCCTGCAGGTCGGGCAGGAAGCGCGCCATGTAGCTGGTGGCGTTCGTGGTGGCGCGGGCGGCCTTGAGGAAGGCCCAGTTGCGGGTGGCCTCGGCGTCGAGCACGTGCACGCCCAGCGTGAGCAGGAACGGGCAGGGGTACTGCAGCGTGCCCTGGTAGAGGTCGCCGATCAGGCTGCCGGCGTTCCACAGCGCGAAGCGCGGCGGGAAGGCGCGCACCGACATCAGGCGAAGCTCGGTTTGCAGGTCGGCGGCCGGGTTGGCCAGGCCGATGCCTTGGCGGTCGATGCGCAGGCGCGTGGCCCGGTCGATCACCTGGTCGCGCAGCTCGCGCCCGTCGTCGTAGGTGAGCGGGATGGCGTCGCCGGTTTGCCGGTGCGGGTCGAGCAGCGCGGAGACCCAGTTGATCAGGTCCTCCGCCGTCCACGAACGGGACGGGAAGCCGGCGGCGTGCAGCGTGGCCCGGATCCCGTCGCGCAGCAGCAGCAACTCCTCCAGGCGCGAGAGATTCTCCGGGCTGCCGGGAAGCGAGACGCTGACCACCAGCCGGTAGTCGCGGAACAGGTAGCTCTGCGCGGACAGCAGCGATGTCCGGCTGCCCTGCAGGTAGTGCCCGGCACGACGCCGGGCCATGGTGCGGTGGATGTTGGTGTGCCGGCCGGCGCGGCCGAGGGTGTCGAGCTCCGGGACGACGTCGTCGGCCAGACGCAGGTTCGCGTAGCGCGCCAGCGGCGCGCGAATCGCGGGGCTCGCGTACAGGTGGAACTGGATGCCCGTGCCGGGCGGAGAGGCCGCGTAGAGCGCGGTCAGCACGCGCGCCATCTCCTCGTCGGCGCCGGATTGCGGTCGCACTTCCAGGCAGAAGCCCAGCGCGTCGAGATTGACGAAGACCTGGCGGTCCGCGATCCAGGCGCGGTACGGCAGCCACTCGGAGAACGCGGCGGCGTCCTCGCCGCGCGATGCGGGGCCGGACTTGGGCACGCGGATCAGGTCCGCGGGCTTCGCGCCCTTCAGCACGGACTCCAGATCGGTCAGCAGGCTGCGCCACATCGCTCAGGGCTCCTGGGTCGCGCCATTGCCGGGCAGCAGTCCCGTGCGCGAAGGAAAGCGATCGGGAGCTGTCTCTGTGGACGACGCGGGCTCGCTCGCCGGTGACGGGCCGGATGCAGGCGCCGTGGACGGGATGGGAGGCCGCACCGCATCGACTCGCTGTCGATTCGCCGGGAGGACGCGTTCGATCAGCCAGCGGCCGGTGTCGACCAGCACGTGCACCACCGAGGCCTCGTGCAGGTCGCCGTCGGCGTCCTCCCAGGGCGCGATCCACAGGCGCAGCACGCGTGGCTGGGAGCGGAGTGCCGATGGCGGCGTGCCGAGCCCCGGCGCGGCTGCGAATGCCGAGGCGGCCGGTGCGGCGGGCGCCGTGCTCGCGGGCTCCTTGGCGGGCTTCGGCAGGGCGGAGGCGGGCGGCTGGCCGTGGATCGAGTTCGCGTACACGCCCGAGACCGAGGTGCACTGCGAACCGACCGGGGCCTTGCAGGCGTAGCTGCCCTCGCCGCCGAGGCCGCTCATGGTGGACGCGCAGCCGCCCAACAGCGTGGCGGTCGCGCCGACGAGGAGGGCGACGGTCCGTCGCATGTCCGTCATGGCGCCTTGCCCGTCGCCTGGGCCGCGGGGTTGCTCGGCGTGGGGCCCTCGGCACTCGTGGTCGAGCGCGACAGCCAGGCGCTGATCTGCTCGGCGCTCGCGGCGCCGGGCAGCACGCGACCGTCGGCGGCGACCAGCGTCGGGGTGCCGGTCACGCCGAGGCGCTCGGCCAGCGCGACGTTGCGATCGACCGGGTGTGCGCAGTCCGCGCTGGGCGGCACCTGGTCGCGGGTCATCAGCGCCTGCCAGGCGCCGAGGCGATCCTTCGCGCACCAGACGGCGATGGCCTTCGCGCGCGCCTGCGGGTGCAGCGAGGCGATCGGCATCAGGAAGGTGTGGATCGTCACGTCGGACAGGCCCTTCAGCTCGGCTTCCAGCCGGCGGCAGTGCGGGCAGTCCGGATCGCTGAAGATCGCGAGCGCACGGGAACCGCGGC
The DNA here is from genome assembly GCA_016716425.1 of Betaproteobacteria bacterium. Lineage (GTDB taxonomy): Bacteria > Pseudomonadota > Gammaproteobacteria > Burkholderiales > Casimicrobiaceae > VBCG01. The sequence goes on along the minus strand of JADJWJ010000005.1, from coordinate 289,139 downwards.
CGCGCACGTCCTTGATCGCATCGGCCAGCGGCAGCGCGCTGAAGTCGATGCGGGCCAGCGTGTCCTTGCGCTCGGCGGTGAGGTCGCGCTGCGCCTTCATGTCGTACAGGTGGCCGAACAGGAAGTACTGGCCGCTCGCGTCGACGTAGGCGAGGTTGGCGCCCATCGCCACTTCGAAGACACCCGGCCACGGCGTCGGACGGATCTCGCCGAAGCGGGTCGAGGGGTAGAGCGCCTGCAGGCGCCCGGACAGGCTGGTCAGCTCCGGCGTGGTTGGCGGTTGGCTGGGCTGCGCCCATGCCGTGACGGTCAGGCAGGTGGTCAGCGCCGCGGCCAACGTGGCCTTGGCAGCGAGAGCGCGCAGCGCGAGGCGCGCGTCAGTCGTCTTCATCGTCGTTCCTCCGGAGGGTGCGGGCGCGCTCGGCGAGTTGCGCGAGGTTGTCGGGATCGGTGCCGGCGGCGTCCAGCGTCCCGGGCAGGGCGACGCCCTGCGTGAGGACCACGTCGACGCTGCGGCCCGCGTCGACTTCGATCACCGGGAAGACCTTCTCGGCGAGGCTGATGTAGTACTGGGCGAGCCGGTCCAGGGCCTTGCCCACGCCGGTGCCCAGACCGGCTTCGAGCTGCTTGCCGGGGTCGACGGTGCTGGTGGTGCCCAGCGGCGAGACCGACAGCGTGGTGGAGCTCTGCGTGAAGGCGTGACCGATGCCGCTGGCCACGCCGGCGAGCAGGGCGTTGGCGAGGATCTGCCCCTGCTTGGAGACCAGGCGTCCGCGCATGCCGGCCTTGCCGTCCTCGCCGGCCACGTAGCCCTTCACCGGCACGTCGATGGCCGTGCCGTCGCGGGTGACGCACGACAGCGACTCGGTGCGGATGTAGGCGCGCTCGGAACTCACGTCGCCATAGCCGGCGCCGACGATGAAGCACTCCTTCACGCGGGCGCGAAACTGGTTGGGCAGGATCGCGTTGTCGGCGAGGCGCAGCAGCACCGGCTGGGGATTGCGCTGCGCCTGGCCGCCGGTGGGTGCGTCCAGGCCGCCGAGAAGGACCGCCCGGGTGAAGGCGCCGCTGGGCAGATAGCGGCGCGTGTCTCGACTGGCTGGTGTGGCGGCCGCCGCGTCCGCGGCCGGCTTGGCACCCTTGCCCGCTGCGACGTCCCCCAGCACGATGCTGACGATGCCCGTGGGCGTCGGCATGCTCGGAACGCCGCCGGGCGGCGGTGGCAGGCCGGCGCCCTGCACGGCGCCTTGCGGCATCGGTGGCGGCGGCGGCGGGAAGCGCTGCGGACCGGAGTCCGGCAGCGCGCTCCCCGGGCGATCCGGCCCGAAACTCGGCCGTGCCGCGGGGGCGGTGACGGGCGGAGGCGGCAGCGGCGTCAGTCCGCTGCCTTCGAGCTTCTTCAGGCGCTCGAGCATTTCCTTGCCCTGGCCTTCGAGCTCGGCATTGCGCTGCGCGAGGTCGCGCGAGCGCTGCTCGATCGCCTTCAGCTGCGCATCGGCCTGGCCACGCCACGCGTCGCGGGGATCGACCTGCGCACCCGGCGCGAGGATGTTGGTGGACTGCGGCTTCGCGGGCTGCGCGTCGTTGCCTTTCGTGCCGGTCAACGACACCGACAGCAGCGTGCCGGCCACGATCGTGCCGGCGATGCCGGCGAGCAGCAGGACCTGGCGGCGCTTGATGGCCGCAGCCGTTGGCTCCGCCGGGGCCGACGGGGACCCTTGCCCCGACGGGTGAGATGCGCCGGTCGGCGACATGCCGGGCGGCAGGACGGGATCAGTCATCGGCGCGGCGCTCCCGGATCACGAACAGCTGGGTGGTCTCGCCCGGGCGCAGGGCCGCCTGCTCGACGCTCACGGCCATCACGCCGCGCTTGAAGAGATCGCGCTCGGCGAGGTCGAGCGCGGACGCGCCGGTGTTGACGAGCTGGTACTTCTCGCCGACCACGCCGCTGCCCAGCCACTGGCGCTGCAACGTGAGCCTCGCGCCGGGCCACAGGGTCAGCTCGCGCCCGGGCTCGCGCACCTCCATGTCGTCGGGCAGCGCGTCCTCGGCCATCGCGAGCAGGAGGTTCTTCATCGTGCGCACGTGACGGCCGCTGCGCTCGATGCGTGCGGGTCCGGTCGCAGCGTCGCGGGCCTCGCGGATCACGATGGCGTCGCTCGGGGTGTCCACCGGCTGCAGCAGCAGCCCGATCGTCGAGCGCTCCGTGCTGACGAAGAGGTTGATGGGCTTGGTGCTGTCCGGGGAGACCGGCCGGATGAAGACCTGGCCCTTCTCGTCGTCCTTCTCCAGCACGAACTCGCCGGCGTTGCCCGTCACCTTGCGGATGCGGCCACGATCGACGGAGATGCGCGTCACCTCCTTGCGCGAGACCTTGGCGAGCACGGTCTCGCCGTCGCGCGCGTCGACGACCTGCAGCGCCAGGGCGGGCTGGCTAGCGGCCAGTGCCAGCAGCAGGAGCCAGGCGAAGCTGGGACTGAGCTTGGATTTCGAGCGGGTCATTGGGACTGGTCTCCCGGAACGCCTTCAGAAAGATCCGGCCGCCGGCGTACTGCAGCTCGATGGCGTAGCCCTTCGAGACCTCGGACACGCGGCGGTCGCTGATGAATGTGGTGAGCAGGCCGCGCACGCCCACACGCTGGGTGCGCTCGTCGACGGCGAGGTCCTGCGCGCTGAACACGGTGGAGGCGCCGTCGCGCTTGACGCGCTCGGCGGCGGTGGCCAGCACGCTGCGCAGCTCCCCGTAGGAGGCCGGCGCGGCGTACTGGAGCAGCACCCGGGACTGGTGGTCGATGCTCTGCGGCGTGACGTTCAGCGTGAGCTGCAGGAGGAAATAGGCCATCTGTTCGAGGTACTCGGCGCTCACGCGCTCGGACTCGACCCAGAAGGTCTTGTTGATGCTGGGCGGCACCACCACCACGCGCTCGCGGCCGGCCATGTGCATCGCGAAGGCCGCCAGCGTCACGTTGGCGAGCATCGAGCCGGCGAGCAGCAGCACGAGCAGGGCGCTCGCGCGGCGCGCGCTGGCGATGTCGGCGCGCAGCCAGTCGAGCTTCATCCGGCCAGCTCGCGCAGGTAGGAAGGCGGGGTGCGCTTCAGGCCCGTCATGAAGGCCGGCAGGTGCCAGTACAGCAGGTGCAGCGCGAAGGCGGGGTGCTTGCCCGCCTTCGCGCGACCGTAGGCCGAGGCGAGCAGCAGGCCGACGGCGCAGCCGCTCACGAAGAAGCCCGCGACCATGCCCGCCAGCGCGGCCCCCAGCACCAGCAGGGCCACGTCGATGTCCCACCAGAACATGCGCGGCGGGTCATTGAGACGGCGGGGGATGTCGAGGGACGCGTCGATCACGGCACACGCCCCGTCAGATCACGGCGGTCATGATCGAGTCGATGATGGTCGGCACGTAGACCATGAAGAGCGCGAAGACGACGCCGGCGAGCGCCGGGATCGGCGAGGAGCGCGCGATGCCGATGCCCGCACCGAGGATGAAGGCGGCAATCGCGATCGACTTGCCCAGGAAGCCGGTCGCCCAGTTGAGCAGGGTCGTGTACATCGTCTGGAACTCGGTACCGGTGGTGCCGGCCAGGGCCGAGCCGGCGGCGAGAGTCAGGACGAGGGCGATGGGAACGGCAGTGCTGCTGCGGCGGATCAGAGTCATGGTGTGGTGTCTCGTGGTTGGGTGGAGAGGAAGTGCTCGGGCGAGCGGTCAGGGCAGGGTTGCGACCACCGGTGCTCGGTGGTCGCCTCGGGTGACGGCGGTACGGGTGGCGCCGTGGCGAGCGCGATGTGCGCTGTCGTCGGCGCTGCGCAGGTGGCGGCGGACCTTGTCGACGTAGGCGCGGCGCAAGGCGGGATTGGCGGCGTTGTAGGCACCGACCGCATCCCACGTGTAGCCCAGGCGCTGGACGTTGCCGGCGAGGATCCAGGCGCCGACGTGGATGCTGGTGCAGGGGTCGAAGAGATCGCGCTCGCCGATGCCGTGGGCGGCCAGCGTGGGCAGCCACGCCGAGTTGATCTGCATGAGCCCGATGTCGCGCGTGCCGTTGCGGTTGCGTCCGACGGCCTGCGGGTCGAGTGCCGATTCGGTGCGCGCGATCGCGTAGAGCAACTCGCTGCTGACGCGGTAGCGCGCGGCCGCCTCGTCCCAGCAAGCGTGGGCGGGCAGGGCCGCGAGCGTGACGATCGCGGTGATCAGTCCTGCCGTCGGCGCCCAGCTCGCTGTCTTGCGCAATCGGAACCCCCTTCACGTTGGCGCGGATGTGCGGCGCATTGAGCGAGCCGCATTGCGTTGCCATCCTAGGGAGCGAGCACGTGCGAATCAGGCTCAATCGGGGCTTCGATGAAGCCCCGAATCCGGCTTGCATCGGCGCGGAATCTCTGCCGCCGATGTGCGACGAGCGGCCGATGCGAGGAGCCGACGCTGCGGCGTGGCTCACGACGAAGTTCGGTCGAACTCGTCAAGAGGACATCGGGTCCTCGTCGAGGCTTCGATCGAAGCTGATGGCCGTCAAGGCGCCCGGAATACTGGTCGAATGACCTTCAACGACACGCCCTCCGGGTCTGCGTCGCCGCGAGCGATCGGGTCGCCCTTCGTGCCCGAGCGGCCGGCGCTCTGCGCGCAGGCGATCATCGATCGCAGCGGGGCGGCGAACCTGATCGTCCTGCTTCGCGTCAGGATGGGGTTTCCGGCGGAGAGCTTCGCGCTGGCGGCGCGGCCACTGATCGACGGCTATGCGGAGTTCGTGCAGCTGCGGCCGATGCCGGGCTCCAGTCGATATGGCGGTCCGGGCGGACAACTGCAGCGCGGGCTCGTGACTGCTCTGCGCGCGCTCGATCACCGGCGCGGCCAGATCCTGCCGCGCAATGCGCCGCCCGAGATCCTGGGCGCGCTCGCGCATCGATGGACGTACGCGGTGTTCGCGGCAGCGCTGCTGCGCGATGTCGGCGGAGGTCCGTCGGACGACTCGGTGCGAATGTTCGAGCGGTGGGTTCCGCCGATCGTCCAGGCATGGTTGGCCGAACATCCTCCGCTGATGGCGGAACTGCGCGCCGTGCTGGTGGGCCGCGCGGATGCATCCAGCGCGATTGCCGAACTGGTGGAGCGCGCGGCGACCGGCGCGCGCCCGCGTGCTGAGGCGGCGGTGCCTCGTGCGCAGACGGAATCGATCGCCGGCGCGGTGGAGGCGAGCGTTGAGACGGCGCCAATCGCGCCCGAGGCCGACGGACCCGAATTCCTCGACGGTGTCGACGCGGCGGGTGCCGAGCGACCCCGGCGCTTCATGGAGTGGGTGCGGCAGGGGATCGCCGACGGAACCTTGCCGGTGAACGTGCGCGGCGCGCTCGTGCACGGGGTCGAGGACGGCCTGTTGCTCGCATCACCGGGCATCTTCCGGGCGTTCATCCGGCGCGATGGCGCCGGCCAGGCTGAGCCCGGCGACGCCGCCAAGCGGTTGCAGCGCGAGGTCCTGCGGGCCGGGTGGCACCTGCGGGCCGATGGCGGCGTGAACCTGCATGGCTATGCGTGGAAGCAGGACGGGCGCGCGGCCGCTCGCATCCACGGCATCGTGATCCTCTCGCCGAGCCGATTCTTCGATCCGGTGCCGGCGATCAACCCGGCGCTCGTGCGCGTGGGTGACTCCGCGCCGGCCGCGGAGTGATGGCCTATCCGCTCGAAGCCCGGCTGCGGCCGGCGCACGAACTCGGCGCGGCCTCGGTGTCGGCACTGGGCGCGGCCCTGGTACTGAGCAGCCCGGGGCTCTTTCTGGTCTCTCCTCCCTGGCACCTGGCGCTTGCCGGCCTGCTGCTGGGCCACGCGGCGTGGCGCGGCGCGGCCGGACTGAGCACGCTGCGCTATCGCGCCAACCTGCGCCGCCGGCGGCGCTACGAACTGGGCTCCGCGGACATTCCCTGGTCGGCCGATGGGCTCTTTCTGGGGCGCGGGTTTCGGTGGGACCAGCGTCACACCCAACGCTTGTTCGAGGCGCGGCTCCCGGTGAACCGGCCGCTGCTCCAGGGCGGACCTTTCGCAGGTGCGTCGGCGGCGTTCATACCCACTGCGGATGAATTCGGTGGCGTCGGCGGGGACCCCGCCATCCACGGTGTCGAGCCCGACGAGAGCGAGATCTGGATGGACCTGGAGGATCGAGTCGGGCACACGCTGGTGCTGGGCACCACGCGGGTCGGCAAGACGCGCCTGGCGGAGTTGCTGATCGCCCAGGACATCCGTCGCGGCGAGGTGGTGATCGTCTTCGACCCGAAGGGCGACGTGGATCTGCTGCGCCGAGTGTTCGCGGAAGCCGAGCGGGCTGGGCGCGGAGGGGAGTTCTTCATGTTCCACCTCGGACATCCGGACATCTCGGCGCGCTACAACCCGGTGGGCAGCTTCTCGCGCATCACCGAAGTCGCCACCCGCATTGCGGGCCAGTTGCCGTCGGAAGGCCAGTCCGCCGCCTTCAAGGAGTTCGTCTGGCGCTTCGTGAACGTGATGGCCCGTGCGCTCGTGGCGCTCGGCCGCAAGCCCGACTACCAGGAGATCAACCGCTATGCGTCCGATGTCGAGCCGCTGCTGATCGACTACTTCGAGTACTGGCTCGACCGGGAGCCCGCCGCCGCAGGCTGGCGCGAGGAGCTGCGATCGCTGGCCATCGACAAGAAGAATCTCGACAAGGGTCTGCAGTCGCGCGGCGCGCGTGCGGTCAGCCTCGTGGAATACGCGCGGCGCAAGAAGCTCTACGACCCGATCGCCCACGCGCTCGCATCGACGCTCAACTACGAGAAGAGCCACTTCGACAAGCTGGTGGCGTCGCTGCTGCCCCTGATGGAGAAGCTCACCACCGGGCGCACCGCGTCGCTGCTGTCGCCGGAGCTCGACGATTCGAGCGACTGGCGCCCGGTGTTCGACTGGACCTCGGTGATCCACCTGGGCGGCATCGTCTACGTCGGGCTCGATGCGCTCTCCGACTACGAGGTGGCGGCGGCGGTGGGGAACTCCATGTTCGCCGACCTCACCAGCGTGGCCGGCAGCCTCTACAAGTTCGGCGCCGGTCGCGGCCTGCCGGGCGAGGTGACGCCCCGGCGGATCGCGATCCACGCCGACGAGTTCAACGAGCTGATCGGCGACGAGTTCATCCCGCTGCTCAACAAGGCGGGCGGTGCGGGGTTTCAGGTGACGGCGTACACGCAGACCTGGTCGGACGTGGAAGCGCGCATCGGTTCGCCCGCCAAGGCCGGACAGATCGCCGGCAACTTCAACACCCTGATCATGCTGCGGGTGAAGGAGGTGGCCACCGCCGAGCTGCTGACCAGCCAGCTGCCCGAAGTGCACGTGGTCTCGACCGTCGTGTCGTCGTCGGTCTCCGACACCAACGACCCGGTCGACTTCGCGGACTTCGCCAGCCGCAACGAAGACCGCATCGCCCCGGAAACCGTCCGGATGCTCGAGCCGACCGATCTCGTGCAACTGCCCAAGGGCGAGGCCTTCGCGCTCATTCACGGCGGCCAGCTGCACAAGATCCGCATGCCGCTGCCTTCGGCGTCGAGCGATCCGCTGATGCCTACGAGCCTCGCGGCGATCGGCGAGACGCTGCGCGCCCGCCTCGACGGGCCCTGGAATCAGCCGGAGGACGATTCCGAACCGGAGGGTCGACGTGTCGTCTAGGAATGCGGCCTTTCACGACGGAGCGCTGGCGGGCGTGCTGCTGAGCCCGCTGAAGCTGGCCTTCTCGCTGGCCTTGGGTCTGGTCGCGCTCCTGCTGTGCGCCTGGATCGTCGACTGGGTGTTCGTGTTCAAGGTCTGGCCGCAGGGGATCGAGCGACTGCGCGATCTCCTGGCTCACGATCTTGCCGGCGGTATTGCGCTTGCCGCTCGGCAGGGCGCCGGCGCCGGCGTCATCACCGCGCCTGCGAATGCCCTCTACTCGATCGTGTTCGAGGCCACCGGCATCCACGACATGGGCACGCAGTTCGCCAACGGGTCAGCCCTGTCGATCCCGGACACGATCATGCGGCGCAGCTATGTCTCGCACCGGGAGGGCATCGAGGCGGCGATGGTCGGCACCCAGCTGCTCGGCGTGCGCGCGGCGATCCTGGCGCGCTTCGCGCCGCTGCTCCTGCTTCTGTATGCGGTCGGCGCCGCCGATGGGTTCACCCAGCGTGCGATCCGCCGGGCTTGCGGGGGACGCGAGTCGGCCAGCCTGTACCACCGGGCGAAGTACCTGCAGTTGGCGGTGCTGGGGCTGGGCGGGGTTGCCCTGTTGATGTGGCCGGGGCCGGTGCAGTGGGAACTGTGCGTGGTGCTGGGCGCGCTGCTGACCGGCGGCCTGGCGAGTGTGCAGTGGGCGTACTACAAGAAGCACATGTAGTGCTGTGGGCCTCCTGGAGGGTGGCTCTCAACAAACAGAGCTTCCTCGGCGATTTCACTGCTGGTAAAATTCCGGGAGGCAAAGGGCGCTCTCTTAGAGCGCCGTATCTCGGGTGCGGTTCAGCGGGGAGCGGTGTGCGATGGACGTGGGAAGTGCTATTCGGTTGTGTCGCAAGCGGCGCGGTGTGTCTCAGACCGACGTCGCCACACGCGCGGAGTGCTCGGTGTCGTACCTGTCGATGCTGGAGAACAACAAGCGTGATCCGACGTTGTCGATGATCACGAAGATTGCAGAGGCCCTTCGTGTGCCAGTTGGAGTGCTTTTTGTGATGGCATCCGAAGAGAAAGAGCTAGGGAACATCGATAGTCGGTTGGCCGGAAAGCTGCAGCGCGCGGTCATGGCTTCGCTTCCCGCGGCGAATGACGTGGAGGCGATCCATGGCTGAAAGGGTCCTCGGCTATCGATATCGCAGGAGTGGAGGCTAGACATGGCTAGCGCGGATCAACTGAAGGCACTGGTCAAGTCCCACATCAGTCGGGACGACAACCAGTTCTATTCCGTCGCCATGCAGGTCGCTGCGCATGAAGCGAAGGCTGGCCACGGCAAGCTCGCCGAAGAGCTGCGCGACATGATCGATGCCGCCAAGACGCGCAGCATCTCAAGCGAGCCTGGAAAGCTCGTCCCGTTGGCACGGCCGCGTGGCGAACTGGCCAACCTGCTGGACGTCAGCTATCCCAAGAATCGCCTGGCCGACATGGTGCTCGATCCGACGGTCTTCGAGCAGTTGCAGCGAATCATGAAGGAGCAGCGACTGCATGCGCGTATTCGCGAGCACGGACTTTCTCCGCGACGGAAGATTCTGCTCGTGGGTCCGCCGGGAACCGGCAAGACGATGACAGCCGCCGTATTGGCTGGTGAGCTCGGGGTTCCGCTGTTCCTGGTGCGCTTGGACGCATTGATCACCAAGTTCATGGGCGAGACTGCAGCGAAGCTGCGACAGGTCTTCGATGCCGTCTCGGACGTGCGCGGGGTCTATTTCTTCGACGAGTTCGACGCCATCGGATCACAGCGTGGATTGGCCAACGACGTCGGCGAGATTCGACGCGTGCTCAATAGCTTCCTGCAGATGATCGAGCGCGACCAGTCGACGAGCCTGATCCTGGCGGCCACGAATCACCCGGAGATCCTGGACTACGCGTTGTTCCGTCGTTTCGACGATGTCATCGAGTACCACCTGCCGACGCCAGAGCAGGCCATGGCTCTCATCCGGTCCCGTCTCGGCACCTACGCGCCAAAGCCATTGCCGGCCAAGGCGTTGGCGGCGAAGACTGTCGGTCTGAGCTTCGCGGAGATTCGCCGCGCTGTAGACGAGTCCATCAAGGAAGTCGTCATGCATGAAGGAGGGCGAGTGGATGCGGATTCACTCGGCCGGGCGCTCCTGGAGCGTCGCAGGTTGAGTGAGAAGCTGGAAAAGAACAACAAGCCAGTGAACCATGCCGGATCCAGCAGCCGATAAGCGCGCGCACCTTCTCCTTCACGGCACGTCGCAACCGCACGCCTTCACTGCGCACAGTCCGGGCGGCGGAAAGAAGAAGCTACCTGAGCGCGATCGCCAGGCGCACGGGCAGGCCCTGCGGGGGCAGCTGCAAGAGCTGGAGACGGCAGCGGAAACCGCGGCTGCGTCTCAGCGTGAGCTTGCGCTCGAGAGCGGACTCGGCCTACAGATTGAGTTTGTCGGTCAGCCCGACGTGGAATTGGCTTTCCAGAGCCTCGCTGACGATCGGAAGAAGATCGAACTGCTGAGCGTGCGGAAAGAGGGTGACGTCACCTACGCCAATGTTTTCGTACCGGATGGAGGGCTCGGTCATTTCGAGCGCTACGTCGCCGACTACCTGGAAGAAAAGAAGGGCAAGAATGGGCAGGCGCTGGACCACAAGGCCCTGCTGAACACGATCGCGTCGATCCGCGTCGCCGAGCTGCGTGCGCTCTGGACCGACGATCCAGGTCTACTGCCAGAGAATCCGGATGAGGCGTTCTGGTGGGAGGTCTGGTTGCCCGTACGCGCAGCCCGGCAGGCGGTGGTCTCCGATTTCAGAAAGCTCGCCCAACTGGCGGGCTGTGCCGTCAGCGAGCACCAAGCCGAGTTTCCCGAGCGGACCGTGCTGCTGATGTACGCGTCGCAGGGCCAGTTCACGCAGTCCGTGATGCTGCTGAACTGTGTTGCCGAACTGCGCCGCGCGAAGGACACCGCCGAGTTCTTCGATGCCATGGGTGTCGAGGAGCAGGGGCTGTGGATGAACGACATGCTGGCGCAAGCTCAGTTTGCCCCGACGGGAACGGACGCCCCGCACGTCTGCTTCCTCGATACGGGCGTCAATCGAGGTCATCCCTTGCTGGCGCCCTTGTTGGCCGAGCCGGACCTGCACGCGGTGAAGCCGGCCTGGGGAGTCGACGACACAGCGAACCATGGCACCGGCTTGGCGGGTTTGGCCGCCTACGGAGATCTGACGCACGTCTTGGGCAGGACCGATGTGGTCACGGTCGCGCACCGGCTCGAATCGGTCAAGTTGACGCCGGAAGAGGGGTCCAACGAAGGCGACAGCAAGCACCACGCCTACCTGTTCGCCGAGGCGGTCAGTCGACCCGAGATCACTGCTGCAGATCGGCGACGGGTGTTCGCATCCGCAGTCACCGCGTCTGACTACCGCGACCGTGGTCGACCTTCGTCGTGGTCTTCGATGGTCGATCGAATGGCAGCTGATGTCGACAACGTCGGTCAATATCCCCGGCTCTTCGTACTCGCCGCTGGCAACACGAGGGATCACGGCGCTTGGATGACGTATCCAGATAGCCTCTCGACCAATCTGGTGCACGACCCGGGGCAGGCATGGAATGCGATCACCGTGGGGGCCTGCACGAGCAAGGTCGACACTGAGCACCCTTCCCTAATAGCGATCGCTCCTGATGGCGGCTTGAGTCCCTACACCACCACGTCCATGACCTGGGACCCCTCGTGGCCGCTCAAGCCTGACGTCGTATTCGAAGGCGGCAACGTCGCCAAGGACCAGCAAGGGGCGACGGGGATGTCGAGCCTGAACCTGCTCACGACAAACCATCGACCGAATGAGCGGCTGTTCACGACGACCAACGCCACCAGCGCCGCCTCGGCACTCTGTGCACGCATGGCTGCACAGATCATGGCGGCCTATCCGCAGCTGCGCGCGGAGACCGTCCGCGCGCTGATCGTTCACTCGGCCGAGTGGACGCCCGCCATGCGCCAGATGTACCTCCCCGCGAATGCGAGGCCAAGCAAGAAGGACTATGTCAATCTCATCCGGCATTGCGGCTGGGGCATGCCGGATCTCGATCGCGCGCTGTGGAGCGCGGGCAACTCGCTGACGTTGGTGGTCGAAGACCAGGTCCATCCCTATGGCAAAGACGAGAAGAGGGGTGTCGTCAGCCGCGACATGAATTTGCACGAACTTCCTTGGCCAAAGGAAGAGCTGGAAGCGCTCGGCGATGCCGAGGTGCAGTTGCACGTCACGTTGTCCTACTTCGTCGAGCCCAACCCTTCGGCGAGAGGCGTGTCGTCGAAGTTCCACTATCCGTCGCACCGCCTCAGGTTCGACGTCCAACGGCCGCTCGACGCGTCGACGGAGGACTTCATCGCACGAGTGAACGCCGCCGCCCAGCGCGAAGACGAAGGCGATGCGGCGAACCCGAAGGACACGGATTGGTACCTGGGGGAGCGGCAGCGTCACCGTGGGTCGCTTCATCGCGATGTCTGGCAAGGCACCGCTGCAGACTTGGCCAGCAGGGGATTCATCGCCGTCTATCCGTCGGCTGGCTGGTGGCGTTCGCGACCTGCGCTCGAGCGGTACGCCCTTCCTGCGAGATACAGCCTCGTAGTGTCGATCCACACCGAGCAGACCGAAGTGGACCTATACGCCGTCATCGCCAACAAGGTTGCCATCGTGGTCTGAAATCGTGCAGAGCGACGCCCTGAAGAGCTTGGAACTCGACAAGATTGGTAGCTTGTTGGGCGGCAGTGTGTCCAGTGAACTCCGCAGAATGGAACTGGAGCGCGCCTCTTGGATGGCGGCCATTGCCCAGAGCCACAGCCTCGCAGAGCAGATGAAGAAGCTGGTGGGAGACACGTCTCTTGCGGCCCAGCTGAGTAAGCAGGCAAAGGAGCTGCAGGCCTACTCCGTCGCTGAACAGATGAAGCTGCTCATTCCTGAGAATTCGCTGGCTGTCCAGATGGCAGAGCGATGGCAGGAAGTCCAGAGGACGGAACAAGAGAGCATCAGAAGAATGCTCGAACCCCTTCAGGACATTCGCAGTTCGCTTCTGAAGGACAGTGCGATTCAGCGGATGCTGGAGGACCTCGCAAAGCCACTTGCCGCCTCGGAGCAGTTTGCCAAGCTCATCGAACAGGCCACGGGATCCAGTGCCGTTCTGAAGGCCATGCACTCGGACATCGGGGTCTCGATCGAGAGCACCCGGAAGATCCTTGCGGATGCCTCGGTCAGTAGTGGCATCGGGCAGCTCATGAAGAGCTTCGACGAGGCCAACAAGCGCTGGAGCGTTCCTCAACCCTTGCTCGACTCGATTGGCGCGTTGCAGGCGCTGCAGGAGCAATTGGGCAGGCTGTCGTTGCCTGTCATCGATGCAGCGTCTGCTGCAACGCTTGCCAAGGTGCTGGGGCCGGAGGGCATAAAGGCGCAGCTCGCCGCGATGGGCATCAACGCCGATGGCTCAGTCAACGTCCAGTTCGTTCAGCAAGAAGACGGGCTCGGTCTCAGCCGCAAGACCTTGGAGTTGATGGCACTGTTGGGTTTCATCCTGGCAGTACTGATCCCGCTCTACCAAGAGCTCAGCTCTTCACGCTGGCAGGCAGCGACCGATAGAACACTCGCAGGGCAAACCGAGAGGATCGAGGCGCTTGGCAGCAATCTGGAGGCGCAGCGAAAGACGATCGATGCCCTCACGAAGTTGGTGGAGAGGGCCTTGGTGCAAGAAGCCAAACGGCAGGAGGAGCGATTCGTCGTTCTGGATCGCGTGGCCGTAGTTCGGTCCAAGCCGGAGCACGGGTCGGCCGTTCAGGGCAAGTTGCTGCCGCGAGAGGTGGTCCGGCCGATCTCGGAACGCGGCAAGTGGATCGAGTTCGAGTACTACCACTGGCTCTACCAGGAGCATCGCACGGGCTGGGCGCTGAAGAAGTACTTCCAGCGCGTGCCAGCCAACTTCGAGAAGCCTGGCAAAGAGGAGGCGACGATCCCGTGATCGTCCCTCACTCAATTGCTGAGGCTGGTGATCCGCTCATAGTTCAGCGAGCGACGAACTACTACGACGACCTGTTCGTTCGCTTGATCGGCGACGGTGTTTCGCAGGGGAGCGCCATCGAGCGAGTCGCGACTGCCTACCTCGACGGAAAGCCGTTGCCCGTCGGCAAGAAGAAGCTCACGAAGAAGGAGCGCGACAGCCTGTTCTGGTCCAGCAATGTGGTGAGGGAATGCCCGCCAGAGTCGTGGAACGTCGAGGCCATGTCGTTCGCCCTCGCGCGATACCTTGGCCAGGAGCCGGTCGCTGCTGATGGTTTGGTGGCCCGGGTGGCGCGCGACGCACCCGATGCGTTGATCCGCGCCGTCAGGTATTCCGGGCTTGTTCTGAATCCGCACTCTCCGCGATTAGCTGAACTGGACCAGGCCGCGTCCGAAAGCGAGGCCGTGGCCGAGCTGTGCCGCGTGCTCGACCTGTTTGCGCTGGCGCATCGCGATCGGATCGCGGCCGTGGAGGCGCTGCAGGCGCGGCTGGCGGAGTTGTCGGTCTTCGACCTCTTGATCTACGCGAGCCTTTACGCCTTCGAGGTTCTGGTTCCAAGGGACTTCAAGGTAAAGGCGCTTGCACTGCCTTCGAGGGTTGATCTCGAGCTCGCCTGGGATGCACTCAGCGATCTGCTCGCGTGGAAGCTCGCGGGCGCCAGCATCTCGTCTCTGAAGCTGACTGAAGACGTCATTGGGAGGTCGGTCGCACGGCATCTTCGCCCGATCCTGTTCGAATCCGGTACGGCGAACTCCAGCGAGGCCGTTAGGAATCTTCGCGCTCTTCACGCGCTGATGGACGCACAGATCGAGTTGAACGAGTTCACCGCCAGGTCGGCGGATGCGTTCTGCTATGACAACGGCATTCGGTTCGAGCGGCGGGGCGATCGGCTCGAGATCGTCGAGGTGGATCCGGCCGCACGGGCTGCGTGGCAGAACGACGGGCGGAAGCTTGAGCGCCTCCATGGCTACTGGTTCCACCGCGCGATGGACACATACGTCGAGCAGGTCGCCTCCGATCCGGCCAAGTGGGCAATCGGTCGACCGGAGAATTCCGAGGGCAACCGGTTGGCCTGGATACGGGCTCTGCAAGCGCAGCTTCGCTTGCGTGAGGCGTACGGTGTCGCCGACGAAGTGACTTCCGCGTCCGGAGACGCCGTCGATCTCTTCCGAGGGCTGCTGTCGCTCAACTTGATGTCGGTATTCTTCCAGCAGGACTTCCTGGCTGCCTTTGCGGAGCGCCTTGATGCATCGGGGGACTGGGTCGCAGCGCTGCAGCGTCTGACCATGGACGGCCTGCGCGAAGGGTTTCAGAACCGGCTGCCGCTCACCTGGTCGGATCGAGACTCGAAGGTGGCCAACATCACTGGGTGGACCGTCACGGCATCCGAGCCCAAAGGCAACCCAAGAATGGCATCCGCGATCCTGGACTTCTGGACCTACGACATGGTCGCGATGGCAGAACGCCTCCAGCGCAACGAGCCAGGTCTTCAGCCCCATCTGTTCGAGCGACCGGTTCTCAAGTTCGGAGCGACGCTGGTTCAGTTGCCATGGATCGTTGGCCTGCAGAACAACAGCTCGGCTGCGATCAACAATCTGAGGCGACTCGGCGCTCGACGCGGGCAAGCTCGGGACGAGGCGCAACGGATCGAGGCAGGCTTGGCAAAGCTATTCGAGACGCGTGGATTCAAGACGCTGCTGAATTGGAGGCCCTTGCGCGACGTGGACGATCCTGGCGAGGTGGATCTGATCGCCACCCTCGATGGGCATCTGTTCGTCATCGAGGTGAAGTCGACGTTCTTGCGGCGATCACAGCGGGAGGCATGGCTGCACGCCACCACCACGCTTCGCAAGGCAGGCGATCAGCTTCGCCGCAAGGTCGAAGCGGTGTCCCTGGGAATCGCCTCGGATCCCGAGCTTCGCGCGTTGCTTGACTTGACCGAGGATCGTCTCCCAACTCGCCACCATGGTTGGATCGCCGACACATCCATCGAGTGCGACCACCAGCGCTTCGCCGGCTTTCTGAAGGTCTCAGTCGAAGAGCTGTTGATCGCGCTTCGCGATGATCGTCACCTCTTGAACGACCCCAATGGTTTGCTCGCCGGGGACTATGTAGCAGACCAGTCGCCTGAGGCCGATACGAGCCCATCTGCCTGGACTCTGTATCCGGACGGGTTCAGTGCAGAGCGCTTCATTGAGGTGATCGAGACGGAGGCTGTCTGGGATCCACGCGATCGAACGCACTGTCGGCCAATTTCGCAGTGAGCGGTCAACACTGTTCGTGGGTGAAGCGGTCTGCCAGAATATTCGCCGAGAGCTGTGCGAGTCGATCGATCTCGATGGTGACTTTCAACTGCACCGCCGTGTGGCATCGTGACGGTAAAAATATCGGCGAAAAAGTGAGTCCGGACAATAACTTAAGATGTTCGATGCCAGCGCTTCTTGGGCGCCGCCCTGACCGACACCGACGCGCGTCGATGGTGTCCGCGACGGTCGCGGGAGTCGATAGATGTCGATAGATGTCGAAAGGTCAGATTTGGCCGAATCGCCCGCAAACCCGCGCCAATGCTGATGCTCCGCACTTTGACGGTAAAAATGACGGTAAAAGTCTGCGAAGCAGCAGAGAGTGCCTTACGAATCAACAGCTTAGAAGGCTCGTTGATGATCGAGTGGGAGTGAGGGGACGAGTCGGCCCGTCGAGGCTGTCTCCAGCCTCGTTGCGTCGAGCGGCGTGCAAGCGGAGATAGGGAAGGGGCGCCGCACGGGCGAAGCGCCTCACGATGTGTTCAGTAGCACCTTGATCGTGTCCTCGGGGCTGGTTGGCGATGGGTACAGGGATGCGCGAAGGGTCCCCGGTTACAGATGCGGACTTCCGCGGAATGGTGCCGGATTGCTCTGCGACGGCCGACCGCCGCATTCGTCACCCGGAGTCTGATGGCCGGTCTTGCCCCGCGCGCGCGCTGGTTTTCCGGGATCGCCGCGGAGGCCACGCCGATCAGTTGGTGTTGATCGGTGGCGAAGTGCACCTGCCGCCACTTCAGAATTTCTCGCACAGGAGTCTCATCACCTCGGCGCCGACCGTCAGGTCATCCAGCCGCCCGAAGTGTTGGCGGCGGATGCGCCCAACGCGATCGATCAGGACCAGTGTCGGCGTGCCCTGCATTCCGTAGGCCTGCATCGTCGCCGGGATGCGTTGGCCGGGTGTCGCCGCGTCCACGCCAACGGGATGCGTGACGCGAAATTCGTGCAGGAACGCCTGCAGCGACACGGGCTGCATCGCCTCGTGATGCTCGAACACGGTGTGCAACCCCACCACGGCGACTCCGTCGCTGGCGAACTGCTGGTGGAGGCGCTCGGCCTGCGGCACGCCGTGCAGGACGCAACCGGGGCAGAGCATCTGGAAGGCATGCAGTGCGATCACCCGGCCACGCAGGCCGACCAGGTCCAACGGCATCTCGGTGTTGAACCACTGCGTCACCTGCCAGGCCGGCGCGGCCGGATGATGGCTCATGTTGGGCCCTCAATTGCGGGGGGCGCTGAACACGTAGCCGTGATCCTTCCGCGCGACGTGGCAGGCATGGCAGGCCGTCGCAGCGTTGGCGCCGACCACCCGCTTGTTTCGGTCGCCGCCGCCGAAGCCCTCATAGCCCCAGCCGCCCGTCGCCGCATACTTCTTTGCGTCCTTGTGCATCACGCCAGCGACCTTGCGCGCGCCTTCGGTGATCGCACTGTCGGCTGCGGGCGCCTCCAGCAGATCGAACACGATGACGCTGCCATCGGGGAACTTGCCGGTCTTGTAGCCTTCCAGGGCCTTCTTGTTGGCGTAGAGGTGATGAATGCCGCCAAAGGATTCATGCAGAGGATGGCCGGGTTGGATGACCATGCTCTTGACGTGACGCCAATCGCGGTAACCATCGGGATACGGGACCTGCGGCGCGTCTGCTGACACGGCCGGGACAGCGTTGACTACGAATGCGAGTGCGGCAAGCGAGCGTTTCATGTCTGACTCCTATGTGCTCGGGGTGGGGCAGGGGCTGTGTGGTCGCGACCTTCGCGGGACTACCGCAGATCGGCCAGCGCGGCGCCGAAGTTGATGTGGAACGGCGCCCCGCCGACGACCAACGCGGGTACCGACTTGACTCCCGCCGCCTCGGCCTCGGCGACGCGGTTCTTCTGTTCGCCCAGATGCACCACTTCGACCTGATACCGGGCGGGATCGAGCGCGACAGCGAACTGCTGCTCGGCGGATACGCAGACCGGGCATCCCGCGTGATAGAAGACGGCCTTGTTCATTGGAGACTCCCTGGATGATTGAGGTGCGGGTTATATGCATCGACTCGATGCACAAAAAGCATAGAGTCGAAACATCATGACTGTCAAGACATGAGTCGAGGCGATACAATTGCCGGCATGGGTCAACTGACGCCGCTGCTGGAACGGCTGGGCGCTCTGGTCCACCAGAGCGTGCGCGACGATGCCGCGCGCCATGGTCTGCTGCCGATCCACGTGCTGGTGTTGGGTTATCTGGCCCGCGCCAACCGTTACAGCGACCTGCCCATCGCCATCGCCGAGTATTTCGGCATCACCCGGGGCACGGTCTCGCAGAGCCTGGCCGTGCTGGAGGACAAGGGCTTGCTGGTGAAGGAGCCCGATGAGCGGCACGGCAAGCGCATCCACCTGCGGCTGACCCGTGCCGGACGCGCGGTGCTGAGCGATTCCTGGACACAGCGCATCGAGCAGGAGTTGACGTCGCTGCCACCGGGCGCTGCCGCGCTGGAGGATTCGCTGCGCGGCGTGTTGATGACGCTGCAGCGCCTGAACGGCCAGCGGCCCTTCGGCGTGTGCAGCCAGTGCGCGCACTTCCTGCGCGAGTCGCGCGGCGCGCGCTGCGGACTTACCGGCGAACCGCTGGCGACGGAGCAGACCTTGAAGATCTGTCGCGAGTGGACGGCGCCGACCAAGGATGCCGCTTAGGCAGTCAGGGGGATCCGACGTCCCCCGCTTTCAGTGGCAGGCGGATCTGGAGACTGCCGGCATCGTATGCGGCCTCGCGGCCAACTGGTGAGGCGACTCCTTGCTCACCGGCAGCGCCGGCGCGAGGTCCTTCGTCGTGCGCGGCGCGCAGGCTCCTTTCGGCCACGACATGCCTCACACCCGGAATTCCGGACCAGCCCAGCCGGGCGGCCCGCCTACTGAAGGCTCCGACTCCACTACGCCATGCGTAATCTGATCAAGAACTTCCAGTCCTACTGGCTGGCGGATGCGAGTTTCGTCACGTTGCTGATCATGCTCGTTACCGCAGTATTCGTGCTCCCGGTCGTCATGGAAATCAGTGGTCACGGAGTACTGCTGTTCAACGTGCTGTTGCTCGGCGTTTTCTTTTCGGGGATCTTCTCGACGCGCAGCGTGGGACTCATCTGCGTGTCCGCGGTCCTGTTCGGCATTCACCTGACGCTGCGACTCGTTCGATTCGGCGACAACCCGTATTCGTTCTTCGTCCTGGAGAATGTCGTAGGCATCGCCAACGCGCTGGTATTCATCTACATCAACCTCCGGCTGCTGTTTCGCGACGAGATCGTGAACGCTTACCGGATCGTCGGCGCGGTGAACGTTTACCTCCTGCTGGCGCTCACGGGCGCGCTGGCCCTGGAAGTCGTTCATGCCGCCACCGGCGCTTCCATCGGCGGCAACGTCGTGCTGAGCGGGGCCGACGACGACTATGTTCACTTCATCTACTTCAGCCTGGCTGCACTGACTACCGTAGGCTTCGGCGACATCTATGCCGTGAGTACTTCCGCCAAGATGCTGGCCACGTTCCTGTCCGCTCTGGGCATCCTGTTTCCGGCCATCGTCATCGCCCGCCTGGTCGGACTGGCTTCGAGTCGGAGTTGATCGGCCTTCGCCGCGATGGCGATCGCGACCGCGCTGGCGTTAGCGTTCGGCAGCGCGCTGCTGTTCGTGCGCCCGCTGGTCGCGCGCCGGCATCGACGCGGCACGCGGCACAGCGCGGCGCGAGCGCGCGTTGGACTACCTTCGTGCTGCCCCCCCCCCCCCGGGCCCCCCCCCGCCCCCCCCCCCCCCCCCCCCCCGCCGCCCTTGGGGGCCCCGGAGCCCCGTGCTGCGCACTCCGGTGTTCGCCCTTGGGACGGCCCGGCGGGCTCACGGCACGACGATCAGGAACAGCCACACCGCCAGCAGGATCAGGTGCACGATGCCCGACAGCAGGCTCGCGCGCCCGGTCCCGTAGGTGATGATCGCCATGAGGAACGACAGCGTCAGCAGCACGGCGCTCATCGGTTCGACGCCGAGTGCCAACTCGGTGCCGGTGAACCAGGCGATCACCGCGACCGTCGGCACGGTGAGCCCGATGCTCGCCACCGCCGAACCGAGCGCGAGGTTGATGGAGGTCTGCAGCCTGTCGGCGATCGCGGCCTTCAGCGCGGTCGCGGCTTCGGGCAGCAGCACGATCGCAGCCACGATCACGCCGACCAGCGCCTCGGGCGCGCCGAGCGCGGCCACGCCGGACTGGAGGAAGGGCGACACCGCCTTCGCCAGCAGCACCACGGCGACCAGCGCGACACCGAGCATGCCGAGCGCGATCCAGGCGATCCGGCTCTCCGGCCGCGGACCGTGCGACTCCTCTTCGATCGCGCGCGCAGGCGTGAAGTGCTCGCGATGGCGGATCGTCTGCACGAAGGTGAACGCGATCCACAGTCCGAGGCAGACCACGCTCACGAACGCGAGTTGCGCACCGGAGTAGTACGGACCCGGTCTGGTCGACGTGAAGTTCGGCAGCACCAGCGTCACCGCCACCATCGGCAGCAGCACCGTCAGGTAGGCCTGCGCGCCCTGCGTGCGAAACGAGACCTCGTGGTGCTTGATCGCGCCCACCACGATGCACAGGCCGGCAAGTCCGTGCAGAACGAGCACGACCACGGCGTGGATCGTGTCGCGCACCAGCGTCGGCTGCGGCTGGTCGCTGAGCAGGATCGACACGATCAATCCGAGTTCGATCACGGTCACCGCGAGCGCGAGCACGATCGCGCCGAAAGGCTCGCCGACACGCGCGGCCACGACCTCGGCGTGATAGACCGCCGCCATGACGCCGGCAAGCAGCGCCGCGGCGAGCACGGCGCCGCCGAGCGCGTTCGTGGTGCCGTGCAGCGCGAGGTCGACGCCGAGCGCCACGATCGGCGCCAACAGCGTCCAGGCGGGAAGCTTGTCCGGGTGGATGGAGGCCATGGCCGGAAGCTACGGAAACTCGGCGGCGGGGGCAAGTCCGCCGTGATCGCATCGGCATCGACCCCCATCGGTGGCGCACGGCGCGACGCGAAGGCTCGTGGCTGATCGAGCGGGCAGGTTCTCGCGCGGCCAGGATTGGCGACGCCAGCGAACCGAGGCTGGTGCTTCCTGTATCCCGGCTGCCTCGATGCCGGCGTCTACGCGGCCCAGCTCGACGCACCCCGTGGAGATCACCAGGTCGACCCGGGGCAGGTGGCCGGTGATGCCGCCCACGTCGGGCTCGACGCCGCGGACGAGCATCGGGCGACGTCGGTCGACCCGGCACGGCCTGCCGCCGCGCATGCCGCAGCAAGGCGGGTCACGGTCGGCGCAACGGCTGCGCGCGCGGCGCGCATCGTCGCGTCGAACCCGCCGCCGAATCGTCCGGGCGTCACCGCGCGTGCGTCTGCCGCCACGCGCGAAGCAGCGCCGCGGCGGCGCGCTCGACTTCGTCGCGCGTGGTGTTGCGGCCGACCGACAGCCGCACTGCACCGGCCGCCCGCGCCGCATCGGCGCCCATCGCTGCCAGCACCCCGCTCACCGCATCGCGTTCGGAGTGGCAGGCCGAGCCGACTGATGCTGCCACGACGTCGGCCGCTGCGGCGAGCAGCGCGCGCCCGCTCACGCGCGGGAACGAGACGTGCAGCGTGTTGGGCAGGCGATGTTCGGGGTGGCCGTTCAGACGCAGGTCCGGGATGGCGGCGGCGAGGCGTTGATGCAGGTGATCGCGCAGCGCGCGTTGGTGGTCCGTGGCGGCGGGTAGCGAACGCGCGACGGCTTCGGCGGCCGCGCCGAGCGCGACGATGGACGCCACGTTCTCGGTTCCGGGCCTGAGGCCGTGCTCCTGCTCGGCCCCGAAGAGCACGGACCGGATCGGCGTGCCGCCGCGAACGTACAGCGCACCCACACCCTTGGGCGCGTGGAACTTGTGTCCGGCCAGCGTCAGCAGATCGACGCCAAGTTCGTCGACGTTCAGCGGCAGCTTGCCCGCGGACTGCGCGGCGTCCGTGTGCAGCAGGATTCCCCGCTGGCGGGTCAGGCGAGCGATCTCGCGGATCGGCTGCACGGTGCCCACTTCGTTGTTCGCATGCATGACCGAGACGAGCGCCGTCTGCGGCCGCAGCGATTGCTCCAGCGCCTCGAGCGAAATCCGCCCGAAGCCGTCGACGGGCACGACCGCCACGTCCCAGCCTTCTTCACGCAGGACCATGGCCGGCGCCATCACGGCCGGGTGCTCGATCGCGCTGATCACGAGGTGTCGCCTGGACGTGCCGAGCGCCCGCGCGACGCCGAGCAGCGCCAGATTGTTGGCCTCGGTCGCACAGCCGGTGAAGACGATCTCGTGCGGCCGGGCGCCGATCAGGTCGGCGACCTGACGCCGCGCCGTTGCGATTGCCTGTGCCGCGCGGCGACCGCAGGGGTGCGTGCTCGACGGATTGCCGAACTGGTCGCGCAGCCAGGGGAGCATCGCGGCGAGCGCTTCGGGCGCGACCGGCGTGGTCGCGTTGTAGTCGAGGTAGATCGGATCAACCATGGCGCGCGCACGCGGACGAGGATGGCGCCGCGGTGGCATCGCGGTGCCCTCCGACGTTCGCGGCGATGCCGGTCGGGACCCGCAGCGCGAGTCCCGGCGACCGGCCCGGCGCGGCCGACTTCATCGCGTCGCGTGCTCGCCGTGCCAGTCGCGGCGGTTGATCGTATAGCCGTCGACCTCGCCGCGGAACGGCAGCATCAGCATGCCGGGGAGGCGCGCCACCTCGCGGGGATCCGGGTGCCCGTGGATGCCGATCGTCATCGCCTCGTGGCCGGCGCGCGGCTGGGCGCGGTAGGTGCCGAACAGGCGGTCCCACCAGGGCAGGCTGAAGCCGAAGTTGGAGTTCGTCTCGTCGTCCTCGACCGAGTGGTGGACGCGGTGCATGTCCGGCGTGACGACGAGCCAGCGCAGCGCCCGATCGACGCCGGCGGGGATGCGGATGTTGCCGTGGTTGAACATCGCCGTTGCATTGAGCAGCACTTCGAAGATCACCACGGCCAGCACCGGCGGGCCGAGCACGGCGATCGTCGCGAACTTGATCAGCATCGAGAGCACGATCTCGATCGGATGG
Source organism: Betaproteobacteria bacterium (assembly GCA_016716425.1). Classification (GTDB taxonomy): domain Bacteria; phylum Pseudomonadota; class Gammaproteobacteria; order Burkholderiales; family Casimicrobiaceae; genus VBCG01. Next base: position 266,072 of record JADJWJ010000005.1, on the reverse strand, counting down.
AAGCGGGCGCCCGTGGTCACGTCGCAGTCGAGGTCGGCGTGGTGCACCCGGTGCAACCGCCACAGTGCGGGCACCGCATGGACCATGACGTGCTGCAGCCAGATCACGAAATCCATGGCGACCACGCCGATCGGCACCGCCAGCCAGAACGGCACGTGGAAGTGGTTGAGCACGCCCCAGCCGTTGGCCGCGCCGAAGGCGGCAACACCGGCGGCGGCGAGCGGGAAGACCAGCCGCAGCAGCAGCGTGTTCAGGGCGACGAGGCCCAGATTGCCGGCCCACCGCAGGGCCTTGGACACGGTCAGGGCGCGGCGCGGCGCCACGACCTCCCAGAGTCCGACCGCGGCGAAGACGCCCACGAAGTAGGCCAGCCGAAGTGCCGGCTCGTTGGCGAGGACGAACTGCTCGAGGTCCATGTCGGGCTCCACGGCGAATCTACGGCAGCCCCGAGTCGGGGCTACTTGCCATTATTCGTAAGATCGTTAGAATGTACACCATGAGCCATCGGAACCTCAAGGACCTGCTGTACGAACAGGTCGCCCGCGTCGGCAAGGCGCTGGCGAGCCCGAAGCGGCTGGAGATGCTGGAGATGCTGGCGCAGGGCGAGAAGTCGGTGGAGGCCGTCGCGAGCGCCGTGGCGGTCGACATCAAGCTCGCCAGCGCGCACCTGAAGGCCCTGAAGGAAGCGCGCCTGGTGCAGAGCCGGCGCGACGGCAAGCGCATGCTCTACCGCCTGAGCGGCCAGGACGTCGCGCAGCTGGGCGTGACGTTGCGCCAGGTGGCCGAGGAGCACCTGCTCGAATTGCGCGTGGCCGTGCAGCAGATGATGGCCGAGCCCGACCGTTTGGCGCGGGTCGGTCGCAAGGAACTGCTGGCGCAGGCCAGGCGTGGCGAGGTCGTGGTGATCGACGTGCGTCCGCAGGACGAATACGAAACCGCGCACCTGCCGTACGCGCGCTCGATGCCGCTGTCCGAACTGGCCCATCGGCTGGCGGAGTTGCCGCGCGATGCGCAGATCGTCGCCTACTGCCGCGGCCCGTTCTGCCTCATGTCCGACGAGGCGGTGGCGCTGCTGCAGAAGCGTGGCTTTCGCGCGCACAAGACTTCCGACGGCGTCAGCGAATGGGCGGCGGCGGGTCTACCCGTCACGCGCGCCTAGCGCCGCGAAGGAGCTGCCATGAAGTCCACGCTGTTCGTTCTCAACGACGCTCCGTACGGCAACGAGCGCGCCTACAACGCCCTGCGCCTGGCCGCGACGCTCGCGGGCAAGGAAGGCCAGAAGGTCCGCATGTTCCTGATGGCCGATGCGGTGACCTGTGCCAAGAACGGGCAGAAAGTGCCCGACGGCTACTACAACGTCCAGCTCATGCTCGGCAAGGTGCTGCGCAAGGGCGAGATTGGCCTGTGCGGCACCTGCATGGACGCGCGCGGCCTGCGCGACGACGAACTGGTCGAGGGCGCCCGGCGCGGCACGCTGGCGCAACTCGCGGACTGGACGGCCGAAGCCGACAACGTCCTGGTCTTCTAGCCCGACGGCGATGGCCGAACGCATGGTTCCCGAGCTGGGCGTCATCGAGGGTTACTTCGGCAGGCCGTGGACGCACGCGGATCGCAAGCAGGTCGTGACCCGGCTGCGCGATCTCGGTTTCTCCTGGTTCCACTACGCGCCGAAGGCGGACGCCTTCCTGCGGCGGCGCTGGCGCGAGCCGCACCCGCCCGCCGCGTTCGCCGAGCTGGCCGATCTGTCGGCGCACTGCCGGAGTTCGGGCATGCGGTTCGGCGTGGGTCTGAGCCCCTACGAGCTGTACCGCGACTTTTCCGGCCCTGCGAAGGCGGACTTCCTCGCCCGGCTCCGGGCGCTCGACGACATCGGCCTCGACGACCTCGCGATCCTGTTCGACGACACGCGGGGCGATGTCCCGGACCTGGCGGCACGGGAAGCCGAGATCGTCCACACCGCGCTGGCAACCACCCGCGCCAGCAGGGTCGTGATGTGCCCGACCTATTACTCCGACGACAGGATGCTCGATGTCGTCTTCGGCGAACGCCCTGCGGGCTACCTCGATGACCTGGGGCGGCGACTCGATCCCCGCGTCGGCGTCTACTGGACCGGCGAGGAGATCTGCGCGCGCGAGTTCGGCCTCGGCCACCTGGCGCGCGTGGCCGACGCGCTGCGGCGCAAGCCGACGCTGTGGGACAACTATCCGGTCAACGACGGCCCGCGCATGTCGCGCTTCCTTCACCTGCGCGGCTTCACCGGGCGGCCGGGCGCGATCGGTCCGCACGTCGCGGCGCACGTCATCAACCCGGCCCTGCAGCCGTACCTGACCCTGATTCCGGCGGCGACGCTGGTCGCAAGTTATCGGGAGGGTTCGGCGTACAGCTACATGCGGGCGTTCCGGGACGCCGCGCACGCGCTGGCCGGGCCCGAACTGGCGGGCCTGCTCGAGGACGACCTGCATGCCCTGCAGGATCAAGGCATCGATCACCTGGGCGGCGAACGTGAGCGTCTGCGCCAGCGTTACGGCGCGGTGAGCCATCCGATGGCCGCCGAGGTGGTGCGCTGGCTGGACGGCGCCGACACGGTGGACCGCTGGGTCGAGGCGAACTGACAGAACGATCGGCGCTCGAGCTGGCCGCGCCCGATCGACTCCCGGGGCCGTGGAAGGCAACGAGCCCGGAGGGCTCGCGGAGGGTCGGGTTCGCGGAGTCACCGGCAATCCTGCGCCAACGCAGGGACTTCGCGCCTCGACGGTGAAAGCGACGGCAACGCGCAGCGATGCGGAGCAAGCTGCGCCGCGTCAGCGACGGCCAGGCAGGCAGCGTTGCAGCACGCGCGGAAGCAGCGAGATGTCCGCGCCGCACCGGCGCGCCGCCGCCCGCGTTCACCGCCGCCAGCGCAGTTTTGTCCCTTCGAACGACAGCGATCCATCCGCCTGCAGCGCGGCCAGCGTCCGATACAGCGCCTCCGGCGTGACGCCGAGTTCCGCCGCGAGTTCGGCGCGGGTGCCGCGGATCGCATACACGCCGGCCGGGACTCCCTCGGTGAGCAGGAGGTGATGCAGCCGCTCCCGCACCGTCTTCAGGGACATGCGTTCGATGCGTGCGCGCTGCCGGCGCGACTGTGCGGCAAGCATCTCGATCCACGCCCAGCGCGTCTCGCGGCTGGCATCGATCGCGGCCCGGATCCCGTCGATCGCGAACGCTGCGAGCTCGCAATCGACGCGGCAGATGCCATCGCAGTGGTAGCGGCTGCTGGTGAGGCTCGCCTCCGCGAGGAACGCCCGCGAGGCGCGCTGCAGGATCACCGGGTCGCCCGAGCGGGTCGTCCGCTGCATCAGCGCTTCGCCCGCGAGTACGTAGTACAAGCGGGATGGCTTCGCGCCGGCGCGGAACAGGACGGTTCCGGCCGCCGCCGCGAGAACCTGCGCCCGGCGCAGCGTCGCGGCGCCGAGCGCCGCTAGCTGCGGATCCTGCGCGAGGCGGGCTTCCTGCATGGCGGGCCGCGTCGACATGATCGCGATCATAGGACAGCGCTCCCGCTCGCCGCGACAATTTCGCGCAACCAATGGGCAGGAGTATCTCGCGATGGGTCGACGATCGTTGCTGCAGTCTGCCGGTCGAGGCGGTGCGCGCGCGCTGGCGGCAGGGTTGCTCGCCGGCGTGGCGGTGGCCGGGGTTGCATGGGCGGCCGCCTTGCCGTTCGATCTGGTGGCGTTCGGCAGCTTCCGGCGCATGAACCACACCGGCGACACGCAGGGCCAGGTGAAGCTCGCGGAACTGCCGAGTGGCGAAGGCGCGTGGGGCGTCGGTGCGCTGGCCGGGCTCGTCGGCGAGGTGGTCCTGCACGACGGGCGGTTGCTGGTCAGCCGGGGGCAGGACCACAAGGGTGCGGTCTCGCCGGCGTTGCCCGGCGACGAGGCCGCGATCTTCGTCGCCGCGCGCGTGCGAAAGTGGGCGTACGCCACGGTTCCCGCCGACATGGACCGCGCCCGGTTCGAGGCGTTCGTGGTGGAAGAGGCCCGGGCGCAGGGAGTGGACCCGGAGCAGCCGTTTCCGTTCCTCGTGGACGGACGCTTTCCCGCGCTGACGTGGCACGTGGTGACCGGTGCGGCGAACCGCGGCACCGGCCACGGCGGTGGTGCCCACGCGAACCAGCATGCCGGGATGAAGGTGTTCGAGCAACCGGGAGCGAGCGGGCGCCTGGTCGCGTTCTTCAGCGGCACCCGGCTGGAGGGCGTCGTTTCCCATCCGGGCGAGCGACTCCACGTCCACTACATCGACGGCGCACGGAGCGCGTCGGGACACGTCGACGACTTCGCCGTGGCGCGCGGCGCCGTGGTCAGAATCCCGTTGCGCTGACGGCCACGCGCTCTGCTCCGGGCGCGCGTGCGTCGGTCGGCAGTGCTGCTTGCGCGAGTGTGCAGGCCGTACCTTGCCGGCGGGTCGCCGCCGGAGTCCCGGCCGGTCGTGCTTCGATCTCCTTGACGTAGCGCAAGGCGCGCCAACGGTCGCTGCCGGCAAGCTGCGTTGCCCGGTTGCAGGGCGCATCCCTGCCCATCGGCCGCACGTCCGTGTCGGGGCAGGCGGCGGGACGCCGGGCAGGAGGCCGCACACCGTGAACGCTTCGTCACCCGCGCCGGGCCACGCGGCGGCGCATGCCGCGGCGCCGTTGCTATCCGCTATCGCCGCGCGCCGTCCCGCGACATTCGCGGCGTCCGAGCTCGCGGCGCTGCTGGATGCGACCGGGCTTGCGTGGCGCCCCGACGCGGCATCCGAGCCGCTGCTGCGCGTGTGCCTCGCGCACACGCGCGAATTTGGCCTCGTGCTGTCGGCGGGGGCAGGGGGGCTCGACGCTGCCGTCGACGGGCGCAACTTCCGCCGCGATCGCGGCAGCGTCCACGCGGCCGTCGAACTGACCGACGGCGACGACTTCCTCGCGCTGTTCCGGCGCACCGTCGGCTACCAGAAGCTCGCCGCGCTCTTGCGCCGCGACGGGTCGCCGGGCCCGGATGCGCAGCTTGGCCGTCTGTTCGCGGTCGTGCTGGACCTCGCGCGCCCGCTCGCGACCGCGCCGCCGGGGACGCTGCGCGCGCTGGAGCTCGAGGTCGCCCGTGTCGGCGAAGAACTCGCCGTGACGTCGGCACGGTGCGAGATCGGCGAGCCCGTCGCACCCCGCCTGCCGCGCCCGCTCGCGAAAATCGACAAGCTGCTGCATCCGGCGTCGCTCGGGATCGTCGGCGTCTCCGGCACGGGGATGAACTTCGGCCGGATCATCCTGCGCAACCTCGTCGGCAGCGGCTACCCGAAGGAGCGGATCACGATCCTCAAGCCGGGCGAGACCGCGATCGACGGCGTGCGCTGCGTGGAAGGCCTGGCGGCACTCGACGGCAGGCTCGACCTCATGATCGTCGCCGTGAGCGCGGACGCGGTGTACGGGCTGGTCGATGAAGTCATCGCGACCGACAAGGTCGATGCAGTGATGCTCATCCCCGGCGGACTCGGCGAGACGGCGAAAAGCCGCGAGCCGGCCGCGGCCATGGCCGCGCGGATCAACGCCGCGCACGGCAAGCCGGGCGGCGGCCCGGTGTTCCTCGGCGCGAACTGCCTGGGTGTGGTCTCGCATCCGGGCGGCTACGACTCGTGGTTCATTCCGCTCGAGCGGCTGCCCAAGCCGCAGAAGAAGGCGCAGCGCGACGCCGCGCTGATCTCGCAGAGCGGCGCGTTCATGATCACGCGGCTGTCGCAGAACCCGTGGCTCGACCCGCGCTACATGCTGGCGATCGGCAACCAGACCGATCTCACGCACGGCGATTTCCTGACCTGGTTCGGGCAGCGGCCGGAGATCGCGACGATCGGCGTCTACGTCGAGGGCTTCCGCGACGGCGACGGCCTCGACTTCGCGCGCGCGGTCCGACAGGCCGTGCGCGACGGCAAGGACGTGGTCGTCTACAAGGCCGGGCGCACGGTGCCGGGAGTGGGCGGCGCGTACGGGCACACGGCGTCGGTGGCCGGCGACTACGAGCTCTTCTCGTCGGTCGTGCGCCACGCCGGCGCGATCGTCGCCGACGACGTGAGCGCGTTCGACGACCTCTACTACATCGCCGGCGCGCTGCACGCGAAGACGATCGCCGGACGGCGCCTGGGCGCGATCAGCGGCGCTGGCTTCGAGGCAGTGAGCATGGCCGATGCGATCGACGCCGGCGAGTCGACGATGGAGATGGGGGCGCTCGCGCCGGCAACCGTCGAGCGCGTGCGCGCGATCCTCGCCGCGAAGAAGCTCGACGCGCTGGTCGAAGTGGGGAACCCGATCGACATCAACCCGGGCGCCGACGACGAAGCGCATCTCGAAGTGGCCGAGGCGTTCCTCGCCGACCCGAACGTCGACGCCGTCGTCGTCGCGCTCGACCCGACGGCGCCGGCGGTGCGCGCGCTGGAGGCGAGCGCGCTGCGGCCCGGGTTCGACCTGACCGACCCGAAAAGCACGGTTCACCTGATGCCCCCGCTCGTCGCGCGGCACGCCAAGCCCTTGATCGGCGTCGTCGACGCGGGCCGGCTCTACGACGCCTTCAGCGCGCGCCTGATGGACCAGGGCGTGTGCGTGTTCCGCAACTGCGCGCGCGCGACGAGCGCGCTCGTCCGCTACGTCGAGGCGCGCCTGTACGCAGCCGCGCTGCGCAGTCGTCGCTGAGCGCCTGCACCCCGCCAACGAAGGAGACCCGATCCGATGACCGAGCCCCTGCAACCCGGCCTCACCGCCACCGTCCGCCACGACATCGACCGCGACCGCACGATCAGCTTCATGGGCGACGACTGCCGCGTCTACGCGACGCCGAAGCTCCTCTACGACGTCGAGATGGCATGCCGCGATCTCCTGCTCGCGCACCTCGAGCCTGGCCGCGACTCCGTCGGCACGCGGGTCGAGCTCGACCACCTCGGCGCCACGCTGCTCGGCATGTGGGTGGAGATCACGGTGACGCTCACCGCCGTGAACGGCAACGCGGTCTCGTTCGACTTCACCGCGCGCGACGCCGTCGAGGAGGTCGCGCGCGGCAAGCACAACCGGTTCCTCGTCGGCGTCGAGAAGACGGCGCAGCGGCTGCTGGCGAAGCGGGCGAAGGCGGGCGGCTGACGCGACGCGCCGGCGCACCGACCGCGCGCGCCGGCTGCGCGATGTCGCGCGGTCAACGCGGTGCGGTCGCCGACGCGCGGCCGATTCTCTGCGTCGCGAGCACGACCGCCAGCAGTCCGAGCCCGATCGCGTCGCTGACCAAGCCTGGCTTGATCAGCAGCAGCGCGGCGGCGAGCAGCGCGATCCGCTCCCACCAGCGGCACTCGCGCAGCAGGTAGCCGTGCAGGCCCGCGGCGAGGCAGACGACGCCGACGATCGCCGACGCCGCCGAAGTGACGCTGGTGACCGCGTCGCCGATGAGCAGCAGCGACGGCTCGTAGACGAACATGAACGGCACGATGTAGGCGGGCGCCGCGCAGCGCATCGACTCGAGGCCGACCTTCCACATGTCGGCCTTGGCGAGGCTCGCGGCCGCGAACACCGCGAGCGCGACCGGCGGCGTGATCGCCGACAGGATCGCGAAGTAGAACGCGAACATGTGCGCCGCCGGCGCGACCGCGCCCAGCTTGATGATCGCCGGCACCAGCAGGGACACCATCACGATGTACGCCGGCGTCGTCGGCATCCCCATGCCGAGCACGATTCCGGCAAGTGCGGTCAGCACCAGCGCGAGGATCAGCGAGTTCTGCGCCAGCGCGATCACGACCTGCGTGAACACGATGCCGAGCCCGGTGATCGTGACGCAGCCGATGACGATGCCGGCGCACGCGCACGCCATGGCGACGGCCAGCGTGTTGCGCGCGCCGTCGATCAGCGCCTCGATCCAGGTCTTCCAGCCGATGCCCTCGCGCGTCGTGCGGCGCAGCAGCGCGACGGGAATGCACACCAGCGCGCCCGCCAGCGCGCACAGCGGCGCCGAGTAGCCGAGCATCAGTCCGGCCAGCACGACCGCGATCGGCGCGAACAGGTGCCCGCGCTGCGCCATCACCGTCACGAATCGCGGCAGTTCGGAGCGCGGAACGCCGGCCAGGCGATGGCGCCTTGCCTCGAAGTGGACGGCGAAGAACACCGCGACGTAGTACAGCAGCGCGGGGATCGCGGCCCAGAGCGCGACCCTCGCGTACGGCACGGCGAGGAACTCGGCCATGACGAAGGCCGCGGCGCCCATGATCGGCGGCATGATCTGGCCGCCGGTGGAGGCGACCGCCTCGACCGCCGCGGCGAACGGCGGCCGGAAGCCGGTGCGCTTCATCAGCGGGATCGTGATCGGCCCGTCCACCATCACGTTCGCGACGGCGCTGCCGGAGACGGTCCCGAACAGGCTCGACGACACGATCGCGACCTTGCCCGGGCCGCCGGCGCTGTGGCCGGTGATCGACATCGCGAAATCCATGAACAGCTGCCCGGTGCCGCTGCGCTCCATGAACGCGCCGAACAGCACGAACAGCATCACGTAGCTCGCGGACACGCCGAGCGTCGAGCCGAAGATTCCCTCGGTCGACAGGTAGAGCTGCTCCAGCAGCACGTCGAAGGTGACGCGCGTGAAGAACGCCGCGTAGACCAGGAAGGCGATCGCCGTGAGCGGCAGCGCCCACCCGATCACGCGCCGTGTCGCGTCGAGCACGATCACCACCGCGAGCACGGCGAAGACGCGGTCCCACGCGGTGAGCGTGTCGATGTAGATGATGCGGTTGACGAACGCGTCGTAGCCCACAAAAATGTGCAGGACGAAGCCCCAGCCCGCGGCGAGCAGCAGCAGGTCGACGCCGCGCCACGCAGGCGAACGGCCGGGTCGCAGCGGGTAGAGCAGGTACACGAGCGTCAGCGCGAACACGAGGTGCGTGCCGCGGAAGATCACTGCCTCGGGCGGGCCGAAGCCGGCGACGTACATGTGGTACAGCGACATCGCCACCGCGATCGCGGCGACGGCGTAGCGCAGCGCCGGCCGCTCGGGCGCGGTGGGTCGCAGTTCGTCGGAGACGACGGCGCCGGAGGCGATGGTCATGGCGTTACGGCGAAGCGGGCGCAGGCGCCGCGGTCGCCGCCGGCCGCGCGCGCGTCGAACGGCGCGGGCCTGCCGCAGGGGGCGGGCGCACGCGCCATGGCGGGCAGCACCACGGCGCGCCGGAGTCGTGGCAGGACGGCCCCGGCGCGCGCAGGCGCGCTAGATTGCGCCGACTTCCTTGTAGTACTTCGTGGCGCCCGGATGAAACGGGACGCCGATGTCGACGGCCATGTCCTTCGCGGTCAGGCCCCCGATGGATTTGACCACGGCCGCCATCGTGCCGACGTTGGCGGCCATCGCCTTGGTCATCCTGTACACGGTGTCCTCGGGCAGGTCGCAGGCGACCACGACGTGCGTCGAATAACCGATCACCGGCACGTCCTTGTCCTGCTTCGGATAGGTGCCGGCCTTGATGATCATCTTGTGGTAGCCGGGATTCTGCTTCGCGAGTGCGCCCATGGTCTTGTCGTCGACCGGGACCAGCTCGATGTCGCGCGCGCTGGCGAGATCCATCACGGCGGAGGCGGGCGCCGTGGTGCCGAGCGTGAACACCTGCACGTGGCCGTCCTTCATCATCGCCACGGCGTCGGTGTAGGCCGCCTGGAAGTTGATCTTGCCCAGCGACTGGTAGTTCATGTCGTTGATCTTGAGCACCTCCGCGGTGAGGAGTTCGCCGGTGTTGCCCTTCGCCTGCGTGACGACCGCCTTGCCCTTCAAGTCGGCGAACGACTTGACCTTCGCGTCCTTGAGCGCGACGACCTGGAAGTGCTGCGGATAGAGGTTGGCGAGCTGGCAGACCCTGGTGGTTTTCTTCGGGTACGGCGGCCGGCCCTCGACGCCGTCGACGGTGGTCGCCGAATTGGCGAAGCCGATCTGCGCCTTGCCCTCGTCGACGCCGCGCACGTTGGCGATGCCCGCGCCGGGCGTCTGCTGGATCTGCAGGCCGGGGACCGCGGTCTCCCAGACGTTCTTGAGCGCGCCGCCGAGCGGAATCCACGACCCGCCCTGCGGGCCGGTCATGAACGTCACCTGCTGCGCGAAGGCGGGGACGGCGAACGCGGCCGCGACTGCGCCGGCCAGAATGGCGAACTTGCGCTTCATGGTTCCTCCGTGGACGGGGGTCCGGTAGCCGGCGGTCCGTCGCGGCCGCCGTTGTCGTCCGGCGGATTCTGTCGTTCCGACTCCTTCCGGTCAAGCAACCGCCGCTTCCGGTGCAGGCGGGACCGGCGGGCGCCCCGCGTCGGCGATCGGCGTTGCGCTCCGGCTTGACGCCTGTCAACAGCGGGGATGCGGGCCGGTGCTAGTGTGGGCGCTGACGGATTTCAACCCGCCGAGCAGGCAGGCAGGAGCGGAACACGGCAACGCCTGTCCCCGCGCCCGACGCCGCAATCGTCATGCGCGGAGGCCGTGAATCCCACGAGCCACGGAGCGCTTTCATGTCCAACCGCACAACCCCACTGTACGCTGCACTGATCCTTGCCGGCATCGTGTCGCTGGCCGCGTGCCAGACGGCGCCGGTCGCGCCGGCTGCCGCACCGGCACCGGCGCCGCAGGCCGCGGCGCCCGCACCGTCGTATCCGCCGACGATCAACCAGCTGGTCGCCAAGACCAAGTCGCAGATCAAGACGATCAAGATGCCCGAGTTCAAGGCGGCGTTCGACCGCAAGGACTTGGGCCTCATCGTCGACGTGCGCAACGAGAACGAGTTCGAGGACGGGTTCGTTCCCGGCGCGGTCAACGTGCCGCGCGGGCTGATCGAGTTCCGCATCTGGAAGCTGGTCGGCTTTCCCGACCGGACGGACATGAACGCCAAGATGACGCTCTACTGCGCGAGCGGCGGGCGCTGCGCGCTCGCCACGAAGTCGCTGCAGGACCTGGGCTTCACCAACGTCACGTCGGCGGACATGAAATTCGACGACTGGGTCAAGGCCGGCTATCCGGTCGCGATGCCGCCCAAGTAGCAGCTCGCACCACGGACGCGGGCGGGGCCGCGGTCGCGCCGCCGCGCGTCCACTCGCACGTCCGCCGCTTCTGCTATCGTCGCGGCGATGGACGCCGACCACGCCGCCGCCCGCTTTGCCGCAATCGCCGTGCGCCGGCGGCTCTCGCTCGGGGTCATGCATTCGGCGAAGCCCGAGGACTTCGCGCTGGTGCTGGCGGCCGCGGCGCGCGTGTTCGCGCCGGTGCGCGAGTACCGCGAGCGCGACGTGAACGACCTGCTGCGCGCGTGGCTCGCCGATGCCGGCGCCATGCTCGACGTTGATCACGTCGAGCTGCGCCGCTGGCTCGTCGACACCGGTGTGCTCGCGCGCGACGGCTTCGGGCGCGCGTACGCGCTCGGCACGCCCCGCGCCGACGTTGCCGCGGCGATCGCGGCGCTGGCGCCGCACGATCCGGCAGCGCTCGCGCGGGCCGCCTGCGACGACGAGGCCGCGCGGCGCGCCGAGCGCAAGGCGCGGTGGGCGGCCGGTGTGTCCGGCGCCGTCGAGACGTAGGAACCCGCCTTCGATTCGACGCCGGCCGCGCGTGCCGTGCGATCGCGCGGATTCTGCCCGTAATTCGCTTCTTCGCGAACGCGGCGGGGCATAATGCGAGAGCGGACGCCGCGTATCCGGCGTCGGATCCCGCGAAGAGAGGACCATGGCCAACGAGGGCTACCACGAACCCGTCGCCGAATTGACGGACGCGACGCGCGACATGCACCGTGCCATCGCGTCATTGATGGAGGAACTGGAGGCGGTGGACTGGTACAACCAGAGGGTGGACGCCAGCCGGGATCCGGAGCTCAAGGCGATCCTCGCTCACAACCGCGACGAGGAGAAGGAGCACGCGGCGATGCTGCTCGAGTGGATCCGTCGGCGCGACCCGCGGTTCGACCACGAGCTGCGCGACTGGCTGCTCACCGACCGTCCGCTCGACCACGACTGACCACCGCGGGTCGTCCGCCTTGGCCGAAACCCTCGACGTCGTCATCATCGGTGCCGGCACCGCGGGCCTCGCTGCACTGCGCGAAGTGCGCAAGCGCACCGAGCGGTTCGTCCTGATCAACGACGGCCCTTACGGCACGACCTGCGCGCGCGTCGGCTGCATGCCGTCGAAGGCGCTGGTCGAGGCAGCAAAGGCATTCCACGCGCGCGAGACGTTCAAGACGTTCGGCATTCGCGGCGCCGAGGCGCTGTCGGTGGACATTCCCGCGGTGCTGCGGCATGTCCGCAGCCTGCGCGATCGCTTCGTGGCGGGCACGCTCGAGGCGACGGAGGACCTGGGAGAGCGCAACATCGCCGGTCGGGCGCGGCTCCTCGGTCCGCAGCATGTCGAGGTTGCGGGAAGGGTGTTCGCGGCCCGGCGGATCGTCATCGCCACCGGTTCACATCCCGTCGTACCGCCTGCGTGGCGGTCGCTCGGCGAACGCGTGCTGACGACCGACGACCTCTTCGAGCAGGCGAGCCTGCCCCCGCGCATGGGCATCGTCGGACTCGGCGCCATCGGCATCGAGATGGCGCAGGCATTGGCTCGGCTCGGCATCGAAGTCAGCGCGTTCGGGCACGGCGCGGACCTCGCGAAGCTGTCCGACGACCGGGTGGCCGGTGTCGCGCGCGCCATGCTCGCGTGCGAGTTCGCGATCCACACCGGCGCCGACGTCGAGCTGGCCGAGGCGGGCGCAGGGGTCGCGCTGCGCGCCGGCGGCGTCGAAGTGTGCGTCGACCGCGTGCTGGTCGCCATCGGCCGCCGCCCGGCCGTGGACGGCTTGGGCCTCGAGGCGCTCGGCGTGCCCCTCGACGCGCACGGCATGCCGCCGTTCGAACCGGAGACGATGCGGATCGCCAACCTGCCGGTGTTCATCGCCGGCGACGTCGACGGGCGTTCGCCGTTGCTCCACGAAGCGGCGGACGACGGCCACATCGCGGGCCGGAACGCCGTCGCCGACGAGGGCGCATGCTACCGGCGTCGCACGCCGCTGGCGATCGTCTTCTCGGATCCCGCCATCGCCGTGGTCGGTCGGCGCCACGCCGGACTCGACCCGCAAGCGACCGTGATCGGCGAGGCGAACTTCGAGAATCAGGGACGGGCCCGGATCGCGCAACGCAACCGGGGCCTCGTGCGCATCTACGCCGGGCGCGGTGACGGGCGCCTGCTGGGGGCCGAGATGTGCGTACCGGCGGCCGAGCACATGGCGCACCTGCTGGCGCTCGCGATCGGGCAGGGCCTCACAGCGGCCGACCTCCTGCGCATGCCGATCTACCACCCGGTGCTTGAGGAAGGGCTGCGCACGGCGCTGCGCGACCTCGCGAAGCAGCTGCCGGGCGCGGGCTCGGACCTCGCCGGTTGCGGCGAGTTTCGCGCGGAGGCGCTGGACTGAAGCCGTGCCGCGCCGGAACTTCGCGGCGGCGGCGGCCACCGATGCCGCATGGATGGGCGAGGCGCGCGCGGCCGCGCGCGACGACGAGTCCGCGGGAGCGCGAATTCGGGCCTATCCTCCGGTCGTCGTCGCGCACTCGGCCAGCGCCGCGAGCGCTGCCGCGGCCACCGGGCGCGCTTCCTCTGCAGTGAGATGCGCGAGTTCCTGCAGCGACCGGGCGCGCGCCGCCTCGCGCGCGACGAGGTAGCCGACGTAGTAGGCGAACCGCGGCGGCAGGCCGGGCAGGTGCGAGGCCCCGTAGAACAGCGGCGCGTAGTCGTCCGGCTTCTCGGAATCGAAACGCGCGCGCACGGCGCAGACCGCGCGGGCCCGGTCCGCGTCGACCTCGGGCCGGATCGGGCGCGGTACCGTGAGGCCCATCTGCGCGTCCGAGGCGCCGGGATTGAGCCGCTCGCTCACGTAGACCGCGAGCCCCTCGGCCCACAGCGCGCACCAGACCGCCGGGCACTCGCCGAAGAACTGCCGGTGGTAGATGTGGAACAACTCGTGCTGGAAGAACGGCCGCTCGTCGCCTGGCGCGTAGAGCTGCGCCATCACGTCCGCGCCGAAGACGAAGTACCGGCGACCGCCGATGGTGCGCAGGCCGCCGTCCATCTCGCCCAGGCTGTGCACGAGGTGGACGTCGCCGATGGGCGCGAGGTCGGGAAAGTGGCGCGCGAAGTCGTCGCGGGCGGGTGCGAGCATCGCCGCGAACGCTGCCGCCGTGCGCGCGTAGCGCGGGCGCAGGTCGGCGAACTGGCCGAACGAGCGCGCGATCATCACGTCGTAGCGCTCCGGCGACGCGAAGCCCTTGACCCGCGCGGCATCGTAGAAGCCGGGAAACAGAGGCGCGAACTCGGCCTTCAGCGCCTCGACCCGCGGCCTCGCCTCCATGCCCTGCGTGCGATCGTAGAATGCCGCGTAGGCGCCAGTGAGGTCGACCAGCGTGAACGCCGGGGCCGGCGTCGCGCCCTGGCCGTGCGCGTCGGGGAGCGCCGCGAGACAGGCGCCCAGCACGGCCATCATCGCAATTCGCATCGTTCCTCCCGTGTTTGCTATCGTGTTGGATGCGCGCGGCGGCACCGTTGGATTCGCCGGGGATCCGGGCGAACGGACCTGCGCGCGGCGGCAGCGACAGGGAGAGGGCGTGAGCAAGCGACAGAATTTTGCCACTGGCACCGCGTGGGAGCCGATCGTCGGCTATTCGCGGGCCGTGCGCGTCGGCAACCTCGTGTTCGTGTCCGGCACGACGGCCACCGACGCGGCCGGCGGGATCGTCGGCGCCGGCGACGCGGCTGCGCAGACGCGGCAGATCGTCGCCAACCTGCGCGCGGCGCTCGAGCGGGCGGGCGCGCGGTTGGAGGATGTCGTACGCACGCGGATCTTCGTCACCGATATCGCGCAGTGGGAGGCCGTGGGCCGCGCGCACGGCGAGGCGTTCGGCGCGATCCGCCCGGCGTGCACGATGGTCGAGGTCGCGCGGCTGATCGCGCCCGAGATCGTGGTCGAGATCGAGGCGGACGCCGTGATCGGCGCGGGCCGCGATGGCTAGCGCGCCGGCGCCCGCCGCCGCGGCCGATGCCGATGCCGCATGGATGGGCGAGGCGCTCGTGCTGGCGAGCGAGGCCGCAGGCCGCGGCGAAGTGCCGGTCGGCGCGGTCGTCGTGCGCGACGGCGTCGTGATCGGCCGCGGCGGCAATGCGCCGATCGCCGGCGATGACCCGACCGCGCACGCGGAGATCGCGGCGCTGCGCGACGCGGCGCGCGCGCTCGCCAATTACCGCCTGCCGGGCTGCGAACTCTACGTGACGCTGGAGCCGTGCGCGATGTGCGCGGGCGCGATCTTCCACGCGCGCATCACGCGCGTCGTTTTCGGCGCGCGCGATCCGAAGTCTGGTGCGTGTGGCTCGGTGATCGACCTCTTCGCCGAGCGGCGGTTGAATCACCACGCGACGGTGACCGGCGGCGTGCGCGCGGACGAGTGCGGCGCGCTGCTGTCGGACTTCTTCGCGGCGCGCCGCGGCGGCGGGGCGGCGCCATGATCGCCTCGCTCGGCGTGGGCCTGTACGCGCCGTCGGGCTTCGCCGTCGAGCCGGCGGCGCTCGACCGCGCGGTGGCGCGGCTCGAGGCGTTGTGCGCGCGCGTCGTCGTCGACGCGACCTGCCGCACGCGCTGGCAGCGCTTTTCCGCCACCGACGACGAACGGCTCGCGGCCGTGCTGCGGATGGCCCGCGATCCGCGCGTCGACGTCGCGATCACGCTGCGCGGCGGCTACGGCTGGACGCGCCTCCTGCCGCACCTCGACTTTCGTGCGCTGGCCGGGGCCGGCAAGGTATGGATGGGCTACAGCGACTTCACGGCGTTTCAATTAGCCGCGCTCGCGACGACCGGCATGGTGACGTTCGCCGGCCCGGTGGCGACCGGCGACTTCGGCGCGCCGGTGCCGTCCGAGTTCACGCTCGCGCACTGGCGCGGCATCCTCGACGCGCCGCGGCACGAGGCGTCGTTTGCGCTGGACGGACCCGACGGCGACTGCACCGGCACGCTCTGGGGCGGCAACCTCGCCATGGTCGCGCACCTCCTGGGCACGCCGTACTTCCCGCAGGTCGACGGCGGGATCCTGTTCGTCGAAGACGTCGGCGAGACGCCGTACCGGATCGAGCGGATGCTCTATCAGCTGCACCACGCGGGCGTTCTCGCGCGGCAGCGCGCGATCCTGCTCGGCCGATTCACCGAGTACGCGCTGTCGGACAACGACGGCGGCTACGACCTCGCCGCCGCGGTGAGCGCGCTGCGCGCCGTGTGCGCGACGCCGATCTACACGGGTCTGCCGTTCGGCCACGTGCCCGACAAGCTGACGCTGCCGGTCGGCGGCCGCTGCGACCTTGCCGTGCGCGACGGCACGGCGGGAATGGTGCTGTCGGCCTATGCCCGTTGACGACGACGCCAGGTTCCACGTGCGCCTCGTCGACTGGACGGACGCGGCGGAAGCGCTGCGCGCCGTGCGCACGGCCGTATTCATCGTCGAGCAGCGGATCCCGGCGAACCTCGAGTGGGACGCCGACGACGCGCGCTCGGTGCACGCGCTCGCCGCGGCGGCCGGCGGCGCGCCGATCGGCTGCGGCCGGCTGCTGCCCGACGGGCACATCGGCCGGATGGCGGTGGTCGCACCGTGGCGCCGCCGCGGCGTCGGGGCGGCGCTGCTCGCGCGGCTGGTCGACGCGGCGCGCGCGCGCGGCGACGCGCGCGTCGTGCTCAACGCGCAGACGCAGGCGATGCCGTTCTACGCGGCCTTCGGGTTCGCGCCCGTCGGCGCGCCCTTTCGTCGAGGCGGGCATCCCGCACCGGGCGATGGCGCGCGCGCTGCGCTGATCAGCGCACGGCAAACGTCTCGACGGTCTCCGCGGCCGGCGTGCCGGCCGCGTCGAAGGTCCGCTCGCGGAACACCGCCCGGCCGGCGCGGTCGACGGTCAGCACCGTCGAGCACCGCGTGCCGTAGCGGTCGCCGACGATGAACGGCGACGACAGCAGCCGTTCCCAGTCGCGCGTGACGCCGGTGTCGGGCAGTTCGGCGTCGGCGGCGCGCGCGCGGTCGCCGAGCGCCGCGAACAACGCCGCCGTGTCCGCGTCGGCGCGCGCCGCCCACGCGCGCACCGCGCGCAGCGTGCGCACGAGCTTCGGCCACGGCGTGTCGAGCAGCGCGTTGGAGAGCCCGTGCACGCCGACGCCGAGCCGGCGCGCGCCGCTGCCGCGGTTCGACGCCCAGTGCGCATCCGCGACGTCGCCGGCCAGCAGGTTGTAGCCGTTGTAGCCGTCCTGCGCGCCGGCGATGCCCGCGACGGTTGCCGCGGGCGCGTCGCCGGCGTTGAGCACGCGCGGGACGAGGTCGCCGCGCGACCGTGCGGTCGGGTCGTTGCGGCCGCCTTCGCGGACGTTGGTGACGAGCGCCCAGCGCCCGTCGCGCCGCACGCCCAGCCAGGTCCCGCCGGCCTTCAAGTCGCGCCCGGCGAGGATGTCCGCGAACGGCGGCGCGTCGCCCCACGCAGCGGGTGCGGCCGGACGGTCGTGGTACTCGTCGCGGTTGGCGGCGATCACCAGCGAGTATGCGGGGTGCGCGTCGAGCGCGACGACGGCGAGGCACATGCCGCTAGGCGGGTGCGACGAAGGGCTCGACGTGGCGCACGCCGCCTTCCGCGTGCTGCGCGAGACCGTGGCGCGCGACGGCCGCCGCAAGCGCGCGCTCGAACAGCGCGCCGTCGGCGACGTGCTCGTAGACCTCCATCCACGTGCCCGGGTCGTCGCGCCGCACGAGCGCGCGGCCGGCCACGCCCGCGTGCTCGAACACGTCGTGCAGCACCGCGTCGACGGCGGCGCGCGCGGCAGCCGCGTCGCCTCCGACGCGATACCAGATGTAGTAGTGGCACGGCGCGCCCATCAGAGCTTCGGCCGCTCCGGCGCGATGGGCGCCGGCACGGCGTAGGGCAGCGTCCCCGGCGCGAGCACAGGCCCGTCCGGGGCGCCGACGCGCAGCGCACCGCCGGCGACCGCGGACACCTGCGCGACGGCGAGCAGGTCGCTGCCGCCCGCCGGCGCGGGCGCCGCATTCACGACGGTGCCGCACGCCTGGTCGCCGAACACGTCGCCGTAGAGCGGCGTGGCCGGCGCGGGCGGCGGCCCGTCGACGTGGAACGCGTGGAGGCGCTCCTTCAGCCGGCCCAGGTATTGCATCCGGGCCACGATCTCCTGTCCCGGATAGCAGCCTTTCCGGAAATTGACGCCGCCGATGAGGTCCCAGTTGGCCGACTGCGGCACGAACAGGTCCTGGGTGGCCAGCGTGATCTCCGGGATCCCGGCGCGGATGCCGAGCAGTGCCCATTCGTCGGCCGACACGCGCCGCGCGTGCGCGGCGAGCTGCGCCTCGACCGCGTCGGCTTCGCCGGCGGGCACATGGAGCAGGCGGCGGCCGTCGGGCGTGGCGACGACCAGTGTGCCACCGGCCGCGAAACCGTGCCCGGGCGCCGGCGCTTCCGGGAGCCCCAGTGCCGCGCGCACGGCATCGGCGGCACCGGGCCCAGCCACGCCGAAGCGCCGGCCGTCGGGCGACTGGTCGGCGACCGCGACCTTCGCCCGCAGGACGAACAGCGACAGGCGGCGACGCAGCGGTTCGACCAGGTCGGCGGCGACGAACGCCCGGAACGCGTCGGGTCCCGCGCGCCACAGGAGCAGCGTGCCCAGCATGCGGCCCTTCGGCGAGTTGTAGCTCGACCATGCGGCCTCGCCGGCGCCCATCGCGGCGACGTCGGTGGACAGCTGGCCGTGGAGGAACGCGGCGGCGTCCGCGCCGTCGAACGCGAGGACGCCCTGCGCGCAGTCGTCGGCGAAGACGGTTCCGGCCGGGGGGGTGGGTGCGGAGGCGGCGGTCATGGAAGGTGGCGGGCGGGGGCAGGTTCGCGCCGGGCGGCGCGCTGGCGGGGAGGTCCGAAATCGTGCTAGAATAACAAGTTATCTCGACTGCGTCGGGGCGCGCGGAATCTTCCTGGGCCCTGGCGGTAAACCCCGGTACCGTCCGTTGGACTACGCCGGCGGGTCGGGAAATCCGCACACCCGCGGTCTTTGGGGTGTTCCGGGCGCATCGCGCACGGGATCACATCCGCGGGTGGAGGCCTTGAACCCTGAAGGGAGTCGTCGAATGTCGGTCACGATGCGTCAAATGCTGGAAGCCGGGGTTCACTTCGGCCACCAGACCCGCTACTGGAACCCGAAGATGGCCGATTACATCTTCGGCCAGCGCAACAAGATCCACATCGTCAACCTCGAGAAGACGATGCAGATGTACCAGGATGCCATGAAGTACGTGCGGCAACTGGCGAGCAACCGCGGCACCATCCTCTTCGTCGGCACCAAGCGCCAGGCGCGCGAAATCGTCGCCGAGGAGGCGCAGCGCGCCGGCATGCCGTTCGTCGACCACCGCTGGCTGGGCGGGATGCTGACCAACTTCAAGACGGTCAAGGCGTCGATCAAGCGGCTGAAGGACCTGGAGCAGATGGCCACCGACGGCACGTTCGACCGGATGAGCAAGCGCGAGGCGCTGTCGCACCAGCGCGAACTCGACAAGCTGATGAAGAGCCTGGGCGGCATCAAGGACATGAACGCGCTGCCGGACGCGATGTTCGTCGTCGACGTCGGCTACCACAAGATCGCGGTCACCGAGGCGAAGAAGCTCGGCATCCCGATCATCGGCGTCGTCGACACCAACCACTCGCCGGACGGCATCGCCTGGGTGATCCCCGGCAACGACGACTCCAGCCGCGCGATCCGCCTGTACGCGCGCGGGGTGGCGGACTCGGTGCTCGAAGGCAGGAGCACGGTGATCCAGGAGATCGTGCAGACCGGCGACGAGTTCGTCGAGGTGAAGGAAGAGGCGTCGGCCTGACGGCGCGCGCCCGGCGCCGCGGGGGCCTCCCGGCCCGCGCCGCAGCCGGGTCGGGCAAGCGCCGCCTGCGGCGGCGACGCGCGAACGGACAACGGACACGGAGCGGCACGATGGCGGAAATCTCCGCAAGCATGGTGATGGACCTGCGCCAGCGCACGGGGCTGGGCATGATGGAATGCAAGAAGGCGCTGGCCGAGGTGGGCGGGGACATGGCGAAGGCCGAGGACCTGTTGCGCATCAAGTCGGGCGCGAAGGCGTCGAAGGCGGCCGGGCGCGTCGCGGCCGAGGGCGTGATCGGCCTGTGGGTCGCACCCGACGCGAAATCGGGCGCGATGGTCGAGGTCAACTGCGAGACGGACTTCGTCGCGCGCAACGACGACTTCAAGGCGTTCGCCGCCGAGGTCGCACAGGTGGCCGCGCGCGACCACCCGGCCGACGTCGCGGCGCTGGGTGCAACGAAGCTCGCGTCGGGCGAGACGGTCGAGGCGCGGCGCGTCGCGCTCGTGCAGAAGATCGGCGAGAACATGTCGATCCGCCGCTTCGTCCGCCGTGAAGCAGCGGGCGCGCTCGCGTCGTACGTGCATGGCGTGAAGATCGGCGTGCTGGTCGACGTGGCGGGCGGCGACGCGCAACTCGGCCGCGACCTCGCGATGCACATCGCCGCGTCGAAGCCGATGGCCGTCGACAAGTCCGGCGTGGCTGCCGACGTCGTCGCGCACGAGCGGACGATCGCCGCGGCGCGCGCGGCGGAGTCGGGCAAGCCCGCCAACATCGTCGAGAAGATGGTGGACGGCGCGGTCGCCAAGTTCCTGGCCGAGGTGACGCTGCTCGCGCAGCCGTTCGTCAAGGGCGACGGCAAGCAGACGGTCGAGCACCTGGTGAAGGCGGCAGGTGCCACCGTGCACGGCTTCACGCTGTTCGTCGTCGGCGAGGGCATCGAGAAGAGGAAGGACGACTTTGCCGCCGAGGTCGCGGCGATGGCGAAGGCCTGACGCGGCCGGCACGACCCGCACGGGACCGTGCAACGGATCCCGCGCGGCGCAGTCGAAGCACGAACGAGACCCCGCAACGTCGACGGAACCAGGCC
This sequence comes from Betaproteobacteria bacterium, assembly GCA_016716425.1. Taxonomy (GTDB): domain Bacteria; phylum Pseudomonadota; class Gammaproteobacteria; order Burkholderiales; family Casimicrobiaceae; genus VBCG01. The sequence goes on along the minus strand of JADJWJ010000005.1, from coordinate 245,076 downwards.
GGGTCGCCGGCCTTCCCAACCCTCGAGGGAGCCCGCATGAATCCGCCCACCGCCGCCGCCGCCACGCCGCTCGCCTCCGTCGCGCCGGCGGCCGGACCGGCGTACCGGCGGATCCTGCTCAAGCTGTCCGGCGAGGCGCTGATGGGCGACGACGCCTACGGCATCGAGCGCGAGACCATCGACCGGATCGTCGCCGAGATCGCCGATGTCCTGCGCGCAGGCGTGCAGATCGCGATCGTCATCGGCGGCGGCAACATCTTCCGCGGCGTGGCGCCCGGCGCGGCGGGCATGGACCGCGCGACCGCCGACTACATGGGCATGCTCGCGACGCTGATGAACGCGCTGGCGCTGCAGGACGCGCTGCGCCGCGCGGGTGTGGAGTCGCGCGTGCAGTCGGCGCTGCGGATCGACCAGGTCGCCGAGCCGTACATCCGCGGCCGCGCGCTGCGCCACCTCGAAGAGGGCAAGGTCGTCATCTTCGCCGCCGGCACCGGCAACCCGTTCTTCACGACCGACACGGCGGCCGCGCTGCGCGGGCGCGAGATGGGTGTGGACATCGTGTTGAAGGCCACCAAGGTCGACGGCGTCTACACGGCCGATCCGCTGAAGGACGCGGCGGCGCGGCGCTACCTGTCGCTGACGTTCGACGAGGCGATCGTCAAGAACCTGAAGGTGATGGACGCGACGGCGCTCGCCCTGTGCCGCGACCAGAACATGCTGCTCAAGGTGTTCTCGATCTTCGTGCCCGGCGCGCTGATGCGCGTCGTCATGGGCGGCGACGAGGGAACGCTGGTCCATTGCTGATGCTGTCGGAGGACGCATGATCAACGACGTCAAGAAGACCGCCGAACAGAAGATGGCGAAGTCCGTGGAGGCCCTGAAGCACGACCTCCAGAAGATCCGCACCGGCCGCGCCCACACCGGGCTGCTCGACCACATCCACGTCGACTACTACGGCTCGCAGATGCCGCTCTCCCAGGTCGCCGGCATCACGCTGGCGGACGCCCGCACGATCGCCGTGCAGCCGTGGGAGAAGAAGATGATCCAGGTCGTCGAGCGCGCGATCCGCGACTCCGACCTGGGCGTCAATCCCGCCACCAGCGGCGACGTGATCCGCATCCCGATGCCGGCGATGACCGAGGAACGCCGGCGCGAGCTCACCAAGGTCGTGCACAGGGAGGCCGAGGCCGCCCGCATCGCCGTGCGCAACATCCGGCGCGACGCCAACGAGCACCTGAAGAAGCTCCTCAAGGACAAGCAGTGCTCGGAGGACGACGAGCGGCACGCGCTCGTCGACCTGCAGAAGCTCACCGACCGCTTCATCGCCGACATCGACCAGGTCATGCAGGCGAAGGAAGCGGACCTGATGGCGATCTAGGGCGGCGTTCCGCGCCCGTGCCCCCGCGCCCCCGTGTTCACCAGCTCGACTGCCGCCATCCCTGCCGCGCGCGACGTGCCGCGGCACGTCGCGATCATCATGGACGGCAACGGCCGCTGGGCCAAGCAGCGGCTGCTGCCGCGCGTGGCCGGCCATCGCAAGGGCGTGGAGGCCGTGCGCGCCACCGTGCGCGCCGCGATCGCCCGCGGCATCGAGTTCCTGACGCTGTTCGCGTTCTCGAACGAGAACTGGCGGCGGCCGGCCGACGAAGTGTCGATCCTGATGGACCTGTTCCTGCGCGCGCTGGAGCAGGAGGTGGCGAAGCTGCACGAGAACGGCGTCCGCTTCAAGGTCGTCGGCGACACCGCGCGCTTCCCGGCACGCATCCGTGAGCTGATCGCGGCAGGCGAGACGCTGACCGCGGGCAACGCCGGGCTCACGCTGACCGTTGCCGCGAACTACGGCGGCCGGCGCGACATCGCGCAGGCCGCGCAGCGCTACTTCGCCGCGCATCCGGAAGCCGCGCACGGCCCGCCGCTCGCGCCGGAGGCGCTCGATCCGTACCTCGCGATGTGCTACGCGCCGGAACCGGACCTCTTCATCCGCACCGGCGGCGAGCAGCGCATCTCGAACTTCCTGCTGTGGCAGCTCGCCTACACCGAGCTCCACTTCACCGATCTCCTGTGGCCCGACTTCGACGCGGCGGCGCTCGATGCCGCGATCGCGTCGTACCGCGGCCGCGAGCGGCGGTTCGGCCGCACCAGCGAGCAGGTGCAGGCGGCGCAGGGCGCGTGACGCGCCTTCCGCGGGCTCATGCTCAGGACGCGCATCCTCACGGCGCTCGTGCTCGTCCCGCTGGTGCTGGCGGCCCTGTTCCTGCTGCCGCCGCTGGCGTGGGGCGCGGTCACGCTCGTGGTGATCGGCATCGCCGCCTACGAATGGGCGCGGCTCACCGGCTTCGCGCCGCCGCAGTGGGCGGCGGTCGTCGGCGGCGCGCTCGTGGCAGGCGCCGTGCTGCTGTTCTCGCCGCTCGCCGGCTTCACGCGCGGCTGGCCCGGCGTCGTGATCGGTGCGGTCTGCGGCACCGCAGCGCTGTTCTGGCTGCTGCTCGCGCCCGCGTGGGTGCTCGGCCGCTGGCCGACGCAGCGGCGGCTGCCGATGCTCGTCGTCGGCTGGATCGTCCTGCTGGGCGCGTGGGCCGCGCTGGTCGAGCTGCAGGCGCGCTCGCCCTGGCTGGTGCTCGCCGCGATGGCGATCGTCTGGATCGCGGACACCGCCGCGTACTTCGCGGGCCGCGCGTTCGGGCGCCGCAAGCTGGCCCCGCTGGTGAGCCCCGGCAAGACGTGGGAGGGCGTGTACGGCGCGTGGGTCGCCGTCGCGCTGTACGCGCTGGCGCTGGTGCCGTACGCGGGCACCGCCGGATTCGCGGCGCCCGTGACCGCCGCGGCGATCGCGGCGTGGGTCGCCTTCGCGCTGGTCGTGGCTTCGGTGTCGGTGGTCGGCGACCTCTTCGAGTCGCTGCTGAAGCGCCACGCCGGCGTGAAGGACAGCGGTACGCTGCTGCCGGGCCACGGCGGCGTGCTCGACCGCACCGACGCGCTGCTTGCCGCGATGCCGCTGGTGGCGCTCGCGGCGCAGGCCTTCCTCGCGCGCTCGCCATGAGCCGGAGCGCGCGGTGCGAAGGCAGCCCGATGAGACGGATCGCGGTGCTCGGCGCCACCGGCTCGATCGGCGACTCGACGCTCGACGTCGTCGCGCGCCATCCGCAGCGGTTCGCGGTCGAGGCGCTCGCCGCCCACACGAACGCGGACAAGCTCGCCGACCTGTGTCGCCGCTTCCGCCCGCCGTACGCGGCGCTCTCGGACGGCGACGCCGCGCAGGCGTTGCAGCGGCAGCTCGCGCGCGACGGCGTGCCCACCCGCGTGCTGGCCGGGCCCGAGGGCCTGGCCGAGGTCGCGACGCTGCCCGCGGTGGACACGGTGCTTGCCGCGATTGTCGGCGCGGCGGGGCTGCCCCCGACGCTCGCGGCCGCACGTGCCGGCAAGCGCATCCTGCTCGCGAACAAGGAGGCGCTGGTGCTGGGCGGCGCGGTGTTCATGGCCGCGGTCGACGCGGGCGGCGCCACGCTGCTGCCGATCGACAGCGAGCACAACGCGATCTTCCAGTGCCTGCCCGCACACTACGCGCGCGATCCGCGCGCGGCGGGCGTGCGGCGGATCCTGCTCACCGCGTCCGGCGGGCCGTTTCGCACGCGCGCGGTGGCCGAGCTCGCGCACGTCACGCCGGACGAGGCGTGCGCGCATCCGAACTGGACGATGGGCCGCAAGATCTCGGTCGACTCGGCGACGATGATGAACAAGGGGCTCGAGGTGATCGAGGCGCACTGGCTGTTCGGCGCGCCGCGCGAAGCGATCGACGTCGTCATCCATCCGCAAAGCGTCGTCCACTCGCTGGTCGAGTACGCCGACGGCTCGGTGCTGGCGCAGCTCGGCCACCCGGACATGCGCACGCCGATCGCGCAGGCGCTCGCGTTCCCCGACCGCATCGACGCGGGGGTCGCGCGGCTCGACCTCGCGGGGCTCGCGGCGCTCGCGTTCGAGGCGCCGGACACGGCGCGCTTCCCCTGCCTCGCGCTCGCGTACGACGCGCTCGCCGCCGGGGGGACCGCGCCGGCCTTCCTCAACGCCGCCAACGAGGTCGCGGTCGCCGCGTTCCTCGCCGGGCGGATCCGGTTCACCGACATCGCGGCCGCCTGCGCCGAGACGCTGGCGCGCGCCGCCGTGGGTCCGGTCGCGACGATCGACGACGCGCTCGCGGCGGATGGCCAGGCGCGCCGCCTGACGCACGGCTGGGTCGAGGGCCGCGCGAATGCAGGTAGAGTAACGGCATGATCGAACTGGCGTACAAGGTGCTGGGCTTCCTCGTCACGCTCGGCGTGCTCGTCGTGTTCCACGAGCTCGGGCACTATGTCGTCGCCCGCTGGTGCGGCGTCAAGGTGCTGCGCTTCTCGGTCGGGTTCGGGCGCGTCGTCGCGGCCCGCCGCTACGGTCGCGACGGCACCGAGTGGGCGCTGTCGGCGATCCCGCTGGGTGGCTACGTGAAGATGGCCGACGAGCGCGAGGGCGACGTGCCCGCGGCGGACCTCGCGCGCGCGTTCAACCGCCAGAGCGTGTGGAAGCGCATCGCCATCGTGGCCGCAGGACCCGCCGCCAACCTGCTGCTTGCCGTCCTGCTGTTCGCGGGCACCTGCGTCGCCGGCATCCCGACGCAGCGCGCTGCTCGCCGAGCCCGCGCCGGGCACCGCCGCGGCCGCCGCCGGCCTGCGCGCGGGCGACATGGTCGTCGCGCTCGACGGCGAGCCCGTCCGGAGCTGGCAGGACCTGCGCTGGCGACTGACCAAGGCGCAGGGGCGCGACGCGGTGGTGCTGGCGGTCGAGCCGGCCGGGCCGCGCGCAGGCGACCCGCCCGTGACGCGGGTGCTGGAGATCGGCCCGTTGCGGCCGTCCGACTGGGAAGGCAACGCGCTCGGCACGCTGGGCGTGCGTGTCGATCTCGGCCCGCCGCAGATCGCCGAGCTGGTCCCGGGCAAGCCCGGAGAGCGCGCGGGCCTCAGGGCCGGCGACCGCATCGGCGCCGTCGACGGCAAGCCGGTGCGCTCGCCGGCGGACGTCGCGGCGATCACCAACGCGAAGCCGGGCGTGCCGATCGTGTTCGCGGTCGAGCGCGGCGGCGCCGCCGTCGACGTGACGGTCACGCCCGAAGCCGCGGAGCAGGCCGGGCGCGTCGTCGGCATCGCGGGGCTGAAGCTCGCGGTCGATCCCGAAGCGGCGGCGCGGCTCGCGGTGACCGTGCGCTACGGCCCGCTCGAGGCGCTGGGACAGGGCGCGCGCAAGACGTGGGAACTCTCGGTGTTCACGCTCAGGATGCTCGGTCGCATCTTCGTCGGCGAGGCGTCGCTCAAGAACATCAGCGGGCCGCTGACGATGGCCGACTTCGCCGGCCAGTCGGCGCAGGCGGGAACGCTCGTCTTCGTCGGCTATCTCGCGCTGATCAGCATCAGCCTGGGCGTGCTCAACCTGCTGCCCGTTCCGCTACTGGACGGGGGGCATTTGCTGTATTATTTCGCGGAAATCTTCAAGGGCAGCCCCGTATCCGACCGCGCATTCGAGGTCGGCCAGCGCATCGGCATGGCGATGCTCGCCGTGCTGATGGCACTAGCACTCTTCAATGACGTTTCCCGCCTGTTCTGACCGCCGCGCGCAGCCTGCCTCGACGCGGCCCCCGGCTGCTCGCGCGCCCGCGCGAGCCGGCTGGCGCCGGCGCGCGCTGCCGGCGCTGATCGCCGCGCTGTGCGCGTCGGTGCAGGCGACCGCCGCGTGGGCGTTCGATCCGTTCACCGTCAAGGACATTCGCGTCGAGGGCGTGCAGCGGACCGAGGCCGGCACGATCTTCTCGTACCTGCCGATCAAGGTCGGCGAACGCGTCGACGACGAGAAGGTCGCGCAGGCGGTCAAGGCGCTGTACGCGACTGGCTTCTTCCGCGACGTCCGCATCGAGGCGCAGGGCGACGTCCTCGTCGTCTCCGTGCAGGAGCGGCCGACGATCAGCTCGCTCACGTTCGTCGGCAACAAGGAGTTCGACACCGAGACGGTGAAGAAGGCGCTGAAGGAGGTGGGGATCGCCGAGGCGCGCATCTTCGACCGCTCGGCGCTCGAGCGCGCCGAGCAGGAGTTGAAGCGCCAGTACATCACGCGCGGCAAGTACGCGGCGACCGTGCAGACGACGGTCACGCCGCAGGAGCGCAACCGCGTCGCGATCAACTTCACGATCGTCGAGGGCGAGACCGCCAACATCGCGCGGATCAACCTCGTCGGCACCAAGGCGTTCACCGAGCGCCAGCTGCGCTCGGAGATGCAGCTGTCCACGCCGAACTGGCTGTCGTGGTACACGAAGGACGACCAGTACTCGAAGCAGAAGCTCGGGGCCGACCTGGAGGCGCTGCGCAGCTTCTACCAGAACCGCGGCTACCTCGAGTTCCAGATCGAGTCGACGCAGGTGTCGATCTCGCCGGACAAGGAGGAGGTCTTCCTCACGATCAACGTCAGCGAGGGCCCGCGCTACACGGTGTCGACCATCGCCATCGCCGGCGATCTCGTGGTCGCCGAGCCGGAGCTGCGTCGCCTGATCGTCGTCAAGCCGGGCGACACGTTCTCGCGCGCGCAGATGCAGGCTTCGGTGAAGGCGCTCTCCGAGCGGCTCGGCATCGACGGCTACGCGTTCGCGAACATCAATGCGGTGCCCGAGCTCGACAAGACGAACAACACGGTGGGGTTCACGTTCTACGTCGACGCCGGCCGTCGCGCCTACGTGCGCAAGATCAACATCAGCGGCAACCCGAAGACCCGCGACGAGGTGATCCGGCGCGAGCTGCGGCAGCTCGAGGGCGCGTGGTACGACGGCACGCGGATCGAGCGCTCGAAGGTCCGCGTGCGGCGGCTGGGGTACTTCGAGGAAGGCAGCGTCAACGTCGAGACGCCGCCGGTGCCCGGCACCACAGACCAGGTCGACCTCGAGGTCACCGTCGCCGAGAAGAACACCGGCAACCTGCTCGCAGGCGTCGGCTATTCGAGCTCCGAGGGGCTCGTGTTCAGCGCGTCGGTGTCGCAGCAGAACATCTTCGGCTCCGGCAACGCGCTGGCGCTGGCGCTCAACACGAGCTCGATCAACCGGACGATCTCGCTCATGTACACCGAGCCGTACTGGACGGTGGACGGCATCTCGCGCACGATCGAGATCTACGACAAGACCATCGACCCGACCGGGCTGTCGGTCTCGCAGTACGAAACGTCGACGTTCGGCGCCGCGATCGGCTTCGGCGTGCCGGTGTCCGAAATCGACACGATCAACTTCGGCATCCGCGCCGAGCACACGAACCTGTCGCTGTTCGACAACAGCCCACCGGTGTATTACCAGTTCGTGCAGGACTTCGGCTACTCGACGAACAGCTACATCCTGTCGGCCGGCTGGTCGCGTGACACCCGCAACGACATCCTCTATCCTACGTTCGGCCGCCTGCAGTCGGCGTTCGTCGAGTACGGAATGCCGATCGGCGACCTTGCCTACTACAAGCTGCAGTATGTCAACCAGTCGTTCTGGCCCGTCTACGGGGAGTTCGTCCTGATGCTGCGCGCGGACCTGGGCTACGGGGACGGCACCAGCGGCAAGCCGCTGCCGTTCTACAAGGCGTTCTACGCCGGTGGCGTGGGTTCGGTGCGCGGCTACGAGAACGGCTCGCTGGGACCGCGCGACATCTACGGCAACGCGCTCGGCGGCAAGCGCAAGATCGTCGGCAACGCAGAGCTGTTCTACCCGATTCTCAAGGGCGAGAGGTCGGTGCGCCTGTCGGGCTTCTTCGATGCGGGGCAGATCTACGTCAACGGCTTCCAGCCCGAGTTCGAGAACTTCCGCTTCTCCGGCGGCGTCGGCCTCGCGTGGAATTCGCCGATCGGGCCGCTCAAGTTCAGCTACGCGTACCCGCTCAACTCGATCAGCGCCGACCGGATCCAGAAGTTCCAGTTCCAGGTCGGGACCGTCTTCTGACGAAGCGCGCGCCCCGGTGAACGGGCAGGAGACCGCCTTGAAACGCATTTCGACCTTCCTCGCCGCGGCCGCGCTGCTCGCTGCCGCCGGCGTCGCCCACGGCGCCGACTACAAGATCGGCTTCGTCAACACCGAGCGGCTGTTCCGCGAGGCGGCGCCCGCGAAGCGCGCACAGCAGAAGCTCGAGCGCGAGTTCGCCTCCCGCGATGCCGACATCCAGCGGCTGTCGCGGCAGGTGCGCGATCTGCAGGCGCAACTCGACCGCGACGGCACGACGATGCCGGAGACCGAGCGGCGCAACAAGGAGCGCGACCTCGCGAACCAGTCACGCGACCTGCAGCGGATGCAGCGCGAGGCGCGCGAGGACCTGAACCTGCGGCGCAACGAGGAACTCGCGAGCCTGCAGGAGCGCGCGAACAAGGTGATCCAGCAGATCGCCGAATCCGGCAAGTTCGACCTGATCCTGCAGGATCCGGTGGTGTTCGCGAGCCAGCGGATCGACATCACGGAACAGGTCATCAAGGCGCTCGCCGACAAGTAACGGCGCGCGCGGGGTCCGGCGGCGCCGGCACGCTCGCGCGCCAGGACCCCGCCCATGGCTGCTTCCGGAATCTCCCTCGCCGACCTCGCGGTCCGCGTCGGCGCGGCGGTCGACGGCGACGGCGCGGTCGTCGTCGCGCGCGTGGGCACGCTCGAGCGCGCGGGGCCCGACGCGATCACGTTCGCTGTCGGCGCGCGCCACGCGGCGCTGCTCCCCGGCACGCGCGCGGGCGCGGTGATCGTGGCCCCCGCGCACGCCGGCGCCACCGCGCGGCCCAAGCTGGTGCACGCCAACCCGTACGCGACCTATGCCAAGGTGGCGACGCTCCTGCATCCGGCGCCCGCAGCCGTGCCCGGCGTCGACCCGGCCGCGCGCGTCGACCCGCGCGCCGTCGTCGACCCGACGGCGGAGATCGGGCCGCTGGCCGTCGTCGCGGCCGGAGCGCGCATCGGAGCGCGCGCGATCGTGGGCGCCGGCGCGTTCGTCGGCGCCGAGGCGGCCATTGACGACGATGTCCGCCTGCACCCGCACGTGACGATCTATCCGCGCTGCGTGATCGGTCCGCGGACGATCGTCCATGCCGGTGCCGTGATCGGCGCGGACGGCTTCGGCAACGCCGAGGAGGGCGGGCGGTGGATCAAGATTCCTCAGGTCGGCCGCGTCGTGATCGGCGCCGACTGCGAGATCGGCGCCAACACGACGATCGACCGCGGTGCCATCGAGGACACGGTGCTCGAAGACGACGTCCGCATCGACAACCAGGTCCAGGTGGCGCACAACTGCCGGATCGGCGCGCACACGGCGATCGCCGGCTGCGTCGGGATCGCGGGCAGCGCGCGCATCGGCCGCAACGTGAAGATCGGCGGCGCGGCGATGATCGCCGGCCACCTGTCGATCGCGGACGGCGCCGTCATCTCCGGCGCCACGCAGGTGTTCGCGACGATCGAGGCGGCGGGCGCGTACACCGGCACGTTTCCCGCGCTGCCGCACCGCGAGTGGCAGCACGTGGCGTCCAACATGCGCCGGCTGCGCGCGCTCGCCGACCGGGTGACCGCGCTCGAGCGCGCGCTGCGCGCGCAGGAAGGGCCGGGGGAAGGGACGCCATGACGCTGGCCGAGCTCGACGACCTGCTGCGCACGCTGCCGCGCCGCTACCCCGCGTTGCTGGTCGACCGGCTGCTCGCGTGCGAGCCGGGTCGGTCCGCGCGGGGCGTGAAGTGCGTCACGGTCGGTGAGTCATACTTCCAGGGGCACTTTCCCGACTACCCGGTGATGCCCGGCGTGCTGATGCTGGAGGCGCTGATCCAGTTGTCGACGCTGCTGTCCTGCGCGTCGGGGCAGGGGGTGCCGGGCACGGTGCGCTCGCTCGACCGCGTGCGCTTCAAGCGACAGGTCATTCCCGGCGACCAGCTGCTGCTGGAGACGCGGATGGAGGGCGGCGGCCGGTTCTCGCTCAAGGCGAGCGTTGCCGGCGAGACCGCGACCGAGGCCGAGGTCGTGCTGGTGACCGACGCGGCGGCGGCGCCATGACGCGCGCGGATCCGATCCACCCCACGGCGATCGTCGATCCGTCGGCAAGGCTCGCACCCGACGTGGTGGTGGGCGCGTACACGATCGTCGGTCCCGACGTCGTGATCGGCGAGGGCTCGGTGCTCGGGCCGCACGTCGTGATCGGCGCGCGGACGACGCTCGGGCGGCGCAACCGCGTGTTCCAGTTCGCGTCGATCGGCGAGATCGCGCAGGACCGCAAGTACGGCGGCGAGCCGACGACGACGACGATCGGCGACGACAACACGTTTCGCGAGTACGCGACCGTGCACGCCGGCACCGTGCAGGACCGCGGCGACACGCGGATCGGCGACGGCAACCTGTTCCTCGCGTACACGCACGTCGCGCACGACTGCGTCGTCGGCGACCTGACGACGTTCTCGAACAACGCGCAGATCGCCGGGCACGTGCACATCGGCGACTGGGCGGTGCTGGGCGCGTTCGCCGGTGTGCATCAGTTCTGCCGGGTCGGCGCGCACGCGATGCTGGCGGCGTTCGCCGTCGTGCTGCAGGACGTGCCGCCGTTCGTGACGGTGCAGGGCTATCCGGCCAAGCCGCACGGGACGAACAACGAGGGCTTGCGCCGCCGCGGCTTCTCCGCGGACGACATCCTGCACATCCGGCGCGCGTACAAGACGCTCTACCGCGAAAACCTCGCGCTCGACGACGCGCGGGCGAAGATCGCCGCCGACGCGGAGGCGGTGCCCGCGCTGGCGCCGCTCGCCCGCTTTCTCGCGGCGTCGCCCCGCGGCATCGCGCGCTAGGACGGGACAGCGGGATGAGCGACGCTGCGACCGGCGCGACGCCGGTCACCGTCGGCATCGTCGCCGGCGAGGCGTCCGGCGACGCGCTGGCGGCGACGCTCATCCGCGCCGTGCGCGCCCGCCACCCGCACGTCCGCTTCGCCGGCATCGCCGGCCCGCGGATGGAAGCGGCCGGCTGCGCGGCGTGGTTCCCGCTGGAGAAGCTCGCCGTGCGCGGCTTCGTCGAAGTCGTGGCGCACCTGCCGGAGCTCTTCCGCATCCGTAGCGAGCTCTCCCGGCGGCTCGTCGCCGAGCGTGTGCCGGTCTTCGTCGGCGTCGACGCGCCCGACTTCAACCTGGGCCTCGAGCGCAAGCTGAAGCACACGGGTGTGCGCACGATCCACTTCGTGAGCCCCTCGGTGTGGGCGTGGCGGCGCGAGCGCCTGCGCACGATCGGCCGCAGCGTGGACCGGATGCTCGCGCTGTTCCCGTTCGAGCCGCCGCTGTACGAAGAGGCCGGCATCCCGGTCACCTACGTCGGGCATCCGCTGGCGCAGGAGGCGGCCACGCACGCGACGCGGCGTGAGACGCGCGACCTCCTGCAGCTCGGCGCCGCGACGCCGGTGTTCGCGCTGCTGCCGGGCAGCCGGCGCTCCGAGATCGACATGCACGCGGACCTGGTGCTGGAGACGGCGGCGCGCCTGCACGACGCGCGCAACGACGCGCGCTTCCTCGTGCCGTTCGTCACGCGGGCGACGCGCGACGCCTTCGAGTCGGCGATGCACCGGACCGGCCACGACCGGCTGCCGATCACGCTGCTGTACGGGCACGCCGAGGACGCGCTGCGCGCCGCCGACGTCGGCGTCGTCGCGTCGGGGACGGCGACGCTGGAGGCCGCGCTCGCCCGCTGCCCGCACGTGATCTTCTACCGGGTGTCGAAGTTCACCGAGTACCTGGTGCGCCGCAAGTACCTGCTGCCGTACGTCGGGCTGCCCAACGTGCTCGCCGGCAGGTTCGTCGTGCCCGAATTCCTGCAGGAGGCCGCCACGCCCCGCAACCTCGCGCAGGCGGCGCTCAACCTGTTCGACGACACGGTCACGCGGCGGCGGCTGGAGGCGCTGTTCGCCGGCTTCGCCGGCGAACTCGACGCGGACACTGGCGCGCTCGCGGCCGCCGCGGTCGGCGCCGAGCTGGCGCGCGCGGGCGCTGCGTGCTGATCGCGGGCATCGACGAGGCCGGGCGGGGCCCACTGGCCGGGCCCGTGTTCGCCGCGGCGGTGATCCTCGACCCGGGACGCCCGGTGCGCGGCCTGCGCGACTCGAAGGTGCTGACGGCGCCGCGGCGCGAGGCGCTGGCGGGCGAGATCCGCGCGTGCGCGCTGGCGTGGTCGGTCGCGTCGGCCGACGTGGCCGAGATCGACGCGCTCAACATCCTGCAGGCGACGCTGCTCGCGATGCGCCGTGCGGTCGAGGCACTCGCCGTCGCGCCGGCCGAGGCGCTGGTGGACGGCAATCACTGCCCACGGCTCGCGTGCCCGGTGCACGCGATCGTCAAGGGCGACCGCGACGTCGCGGCGATCTCGGCCGCCTCGATCCTCGCGAAGACCGCGCGCGACGCGCTGCTGGTCGCACTCGACGCCGAATTTCCGCACTACGGCTTCGCGCAGAACAAGGGCTACGGTACGCCGGAGCATCTCGCCGCGCTCGCGCGGCACGGGCCGTGTCCGGCCCACCGGCGCACGTTCGCGCCCGTCGCGCAAATCGTCCTTCCGTTCTAGTCCGAATTCGGTCTCCGCATCGGCCAAATCCTGTCAGTTCTGACAGGTGCAATTTGGCGCACCCCGCGTAACGTTGCCGGCGGGGACGGCGGAGGGCGGCGATGCGGAAGCGGTCAGCGTGGGCGGCAGTGCGTGCGTGGCGGGCCATCGCGGCCGCGGCCGCTTGTGCGTGCGCGCCGGCGCTGGCCTCCGGCGACGGCCTGTTCCTGCTCGCGCGCACCGTCGCGCTCGGCGGCCCCCACGCGGTGCTCCGGATCGACCGCGCCACGGACGTCGCGGTCGATGCCGATGGAAGCGTCCGCGTTGCGGGCGTCGTCGGGTCGCATGACTTCGCCGGCATCGACTCCGCCCGCGTCACGAATGCCGGGATCGACATGCGCTTCGTCGCGCGCGTCGAGCCGCGCAGCGGCGACGTGGCCTTCGTGACGGTCGTGGGCGCGGCGAACGCGGACCCGTCGGATACGCGCCAGGCCACGCTCGGGCGCGACGGCGTGACCGGACTCGCGCTCGACGCCGCCGGCAACAGCTATCTCGTCGCCTACGATGCGTCCGTCGCGTATCCGGTGGCCGGCGGCGACTACCTGCCGGCGTCGGCGCGCAAGCACGTGTACCGCGTCGATGCGGCCGGCGTGGCAACGCGGCTGCCGGCCGAACTGGATCCGGCGATCCGCCGCGTGGCCGCGATCGCGGTCGCCGGCGACGGCAGCATACTCGTCACCGGCAGCGCGGCGGCGGGGCTCGCCACCAGCGCGGGCGCGCCGTTTCACACGGCGAGCGTCGCACCCGGTTGCATCGCGCCTTTCGTGCTGAAGTTCGACCCGGCCGGGGCCGCCGTGCGCTACGCGACGTACCTCGGTGTGGCCGGCACGGCCGGCCAGCGCTGCGGCGGTGAGAACGACAGCGGTGTCCACGATCCGACCGGCTTCGCGCTGCGCGTCGATGCCGCCGGCAACGCCTATGTGACCGGGCAGGCCGAGCCCGGCCTCGCGGCCACGCCCGGCGCCGTCGACGCCGCGCCGACCGAGCCCATCGTGCATCTGAGCCCGGCCTTCCAGTCCGCGTCGCACGCGTTCGTCGCGAAACTCGACCCGGCGGGTGCGCTGCTGTGGGCGGCGCGGCTCGGGGGCAACGACCACGACCGCGGCACCAGCATTGCCGTCGATGCCGCCGGGTTCGTCTACGTCGGCGGCAAGACCGCGTCCACCTCCTTCCCGCAGGCCGGCGGCTTCGGCGCCGCCTATCCGTGGACGTCGCGCGTCTGCCTCAACGCGACGCCCGAAGTCGGGTTCGTCGCCAAGCTGGCGCCCGACGGGCGCACGCTCGTGCTGTCCGGCTACGTCCCCGCGCACGGGAGGCAGCTCGACCGTTGCGCGAATGACGGCGAGCTCGCGCCGCTGCACGTGATGCCCGACGCGTTCGGCGACATCGTCGTTGCCGGCGTCACCAGCATCGTGGAGCGCCACATCGCCGCGGACCCGGCCGCGCTCGAACCGGTGCCCGATGGCTCGGGGCTGCTGCTGGTCGTCGCGGCCGGAGGCGAACGCATCCGCTACGTGTCGACGCTCGCCGGCAGCGGCGTCTCCGGCGCGGCGCGCGATCGCTGGGGCAACGTCGCGACGGTCGACCGCACGGCCGTCGTACGGATCGTCAGTCCGCACGCGACGCCGGTGGCGCTCGACGTGACCCCGCCGCCGCTGTGTGCGGGGCGCACGGTCGAGGTCGCCGCGCGCGTGGCGGCAAGCTACGACGATGGCGCCGTTACGTTCGCGGTCGACGGCGCGCCGGTCGCCACCGTGTCGGTGCAGGACGGTGTCGCGCGCACGGCGATCACGCCGACGACGGGCGTGCGGCGCGTGACCGGGACCTATGCGGGTGCCGGCATCTTCGCGGGCTATGCGTCGGCGACGAGTTACCTCGCCGTGAATCAGGCGGGATCGTGTCCGTGATGCGCGCCATCCTGGTCGTGTTCACGGCGATCGCCGCGACGGCATCCGCGCGCGCGGGCCCGGTCTGGTTCGCCGACGGCACGAACGTCGTCCGCTGGGAGCACGCGGCCGGGATCTTCGCCACGGACGGCGACGCGACGGCGGTCGCGGCGATCGCGCCGACGGCGGACGGTGGCGCATGGGTGCTGCGCGGCGTCACGCTCACCCGGCTCACGGCGGAGATGGCGCGCGCCGCCACCGTCGAGCTGGCCGAGGCGCAGCGCGGCGCGACGGTCGCGCTGGCGGCCGATGCCGATGGCGGCGTCTGGCACGCGGCGGGCGAGGTCGTGCAGCGGCATGCCGGGGATGGAGTCGCCGCCGGAGGCTGGCAGCACGACGCCCCGATCGACGACCTCGCCGTCGGTGGTCCGGCGGCGATCTTCGTCGCCTCCGACGGCGGCGTCGCGCAATACGACGCGGGTGGCCGCGTCGTGCGCCGGGTCCGCGTCGGCACGGGCGACGACGCGGCGCACGCGCACCGATTGCTGCTCGACCGCGCCGGCGGGTACCTGTGGATCGTGACCCAGCGCGAAGCCATCCAGCTCGACGCGCTCACCGGGCTCGCCGTCCGTGCGCGCGTCGCAGCCGCCGAACCGCACGCCGCCGCGGGACTCGACGGCGCGACGGGCACGCTTTGGCTCGTGGCCGGCGGCGTCGCGCGCGCGTTCGACCGCGACGGCCACGCCATCGGCGCGTATCCGCTGCCGCGCGACTTCGAATCCGCACTGGCGCTGGCACCGGATCGCACGCTGCCGATGGCGTGGGTCGGCAGCCTTGCCGGGCTTGCCGCGCTCAATGCGCGCACGGCGCAGTGGTTTGCCGTCACGGCGGGCGCGCCCGCCACGCATGTCGGGGTGCCGCCGCTGTCGCTGCGGCCGACGGTGACGGCCGTCGTGGACGGTTCGCCGCCGGTGCTGCGCCTGCTGCTCGGCGCCGGCTGCGGCGACGTGCCGTGCGTTCCGGAAGCGCGCTATCTGCGCGCGCTCGCGCTGCGCGCGGTGGCGGGCGCGCGCGACGTGTCCGCTGAATTCGCCCGCGCCGACGACGCGCGATCGACCGCGTTGACGGCGCCGGCGGCGGCGCTGGGCGACGCGTCCGCGCTCGCGGCCGCGGTCGTGGACGCCTGGGGCGTCGAGTCCCCGGCCATCACGGTCGCGCTCCCGCTGGACGGCGCGGCGATGCAGGCGAAGGCCAACGCACTGCCGACGGTCGCGCTGACGGCGCCGGCGAACAACGCGACATACGTCGCCCCGGCGTCGATTGCGATGGCCGCCAGCGCATCCGACAGCGACGGCGCGATCGCGAAGGTCGAGTTCCTGCGCAACGGCACGCTGCTCGCCAGCGACGCCACGGCGCCGTACGCGTACACGTGGACGGGCGTTGCCGCCGGCACGTACACGCTGACGGCCAAGGCGTACGACAACGCGGGCGGCGCGACGACCTCCACGGCCGTGACGGTAGTGGTCAAGGCCAACGGCGCGCCCACGGTCCGGATCACCGCGCCGGCAAGCGGCGCCGCGTATACGGCGCCCGCGACGATCGACATCGCGGTCGCCGCGACCGATTCCGACGGCACCGTGAAGAAGGTCGAGTTCTTCCAGGGCACGACACGGATCGCCACGCTCACGGCGGCGCCCTGGACATTCCGCTGGTCCGGTGTGGCCGGCGGCACCTACAGCCTCACGGCCAAGGCGACCGACGACAAGGGCGCCGTCGCGACGTCGGCCGCGATCACGGTCAAGGTGAACAAGCCGCCGACGGCGCGCCTCACGGCGCCGGCCACCGGCGCCGCGTTCGTGGCACCGGCAAACGTGACGCTGCAGGCGAGCGTCGCGGACGCCGACGGCACCATCGCCAAGGTCGAGTTCCTCGCCAACGGCGCCATTCGCGCGACCGACACGGCAACGCCCTACGGCTACACCTGGAACAGCGTGCCCGTCGGAACGCACACGCTGGCCGCGCGCGCCACCGACAATCTGGGGGCGGTCACGACGTCCGCGGCGGTGACGATCACGGTCGCCGCGAACGCGGCACCGACCGTCGCGATCACGGCGCCGGCCACCGGAACGCAGGTCGTCGCGGGTGCGCCGGTCGCGTTCGCGGCGACGGCCGCGGATGCCGACGGGTCGATCGCCAAGGTGGAGTTTTTCGTGCACGACGGCATCGGCAACTACCGGTTCGCGACCGACACGACCGCACCGTACGGTGCCTCCTATGCGTTCGCGGAGAAGACCTACACGGTGACGGCGGTCGCCACCGACAACAAGGGCGGGAAGGGGACGTCGCCGCCGGTCGCCGTCACGGCGGTCGCGAACCAACCGCCGGCGGTCGCCCTCACGAGCCCCGCCGCTGGAGCCACTTTCGTGGCGGTTGCGCCACCGGACATCACGCTGGCGGCCACTGCCGCCGATCCGGACGGCCGTGTGACCGCGGTCCGCTTCTACGCGCAGGCGCAGCCATGGCAGGAAGGCGACGAGCCCGCGCTGCTGGCGACGCTCGCCGCGCCGCCGTACCAGGCGACGTGGCCGGCCGTCCCGCACACCGGCGGCTGGGTCGACGGTCGATACGTCGAGTGGTGGGAGGTCTGGGCGGAGGCGACGGATGACGCGGATGCGACGACCGTGTCGGACGTCGTGCCGTTCACCGTGGTGGCGAACGTACCGAGGACCGTGACGATCAGCGCGCCGCGTGAGACGGCGTACGGCGGCTCGATCGTGTTCGCCGCCCCGGCGACCATCGTGCTGGCCGCCCGCACGAGCACGTACGCCGGAGCGCCGGCGCCGACCAGGATGGAGTTCTTCGCCGATGGTGCGTCGATCGGGACGGTGACCGCCGCCAGCGCGGCGACCGGGGAGTTCGCGCTGGTCTGGCGCGACGTCGCCGCCGGCGTGCGCCAGGTCGTCGCGCGGGCGATCGACGCCGACGGTGCAAGCGTCGACTCGCCGCCGGTCGCCATCCACGTTGCGCAGCGGAATCGACCGCCGAACGTCGCGCTGACCGCACCGGTCAACGGCGCGGTGTACGGAACGCTGGTGGGGACGCCGGCGATCGGACTCGCGGCCACCGCGTCCGATCCGGACGGTGCGGTGGCGACCGTGCGCTTCGTCGACAACGGCCGGCTCGTCGCCAGCGACGGCGCGTCGCCCTATGCGGGCACGTTCTCGCCTGCGTCGGGGCGGCACGCGATCGAGGCCATCGCCGTCGACGACCGCGGGGCCGAGTCGCGGTCGCTTCCCGTGTTCGCCGATGTCCCGGTCACCCGCCGCGCGCCGTTCGTCGTGATCACGAGTCCCGCCGCGAACAGCACCGTCGTCGCCGGCACTACGGTCGCGATCGTCGCCGACGTCGTGGCGCCGGACGGAACGATCGAGATGGTCGAGTTCCACGACGGGCCGTACAAGATCGGGCAGAAGACGGCACCACCATGGACGTACCCGCACACGCTGTTCGAGGGCGTTCACGCACTGCGCGTGTACGCGCTGCAGGCGTTCGCACCGGACACGATGTCGTTGCCCGTCATCGTGAATGCGGTGGCGGGCGGCGGCGAGGTGCCGCACGTGGCGCTCACCGCGCCGGCCGACGGCCAGGCCTTTCTCGCGCCGGCCACGGTCGCGCTGACGGCGGCCGCCGACGATCCGCAGGCGCGGTTGACGCGCGTCGACTACATGGCGGGGACGCAGACGATCGCCAGCGCGACGCTGCCGCCGTATTCGGCGCACTGGACCGGAGTGGAGCAGGGCAGCTACGACCTCGTCGCGGTCGGCAGGTTCGACGGCGGCACCAAGATGACGGTGTCGGCGCCGCGGACGATCACCGTGCGACAGAACGAGTTCGTGGAGCTTGCCGCGCCGGCTGCCGGGGCATCGTTCGGACCGGGCGACCCGATCGTCCTCGAGGCGCGGGCAGGTGTGCGCGCCGGCGTGGCGCGCATCGAGTTCCGCGCCGACGGGCACGTGCTCGGCAGCGTGGACGTCGTCGGCGCGCCGACGGTCGCCGCCGCGAAGTTCACGTGGACGGGGGCGGCGCCGGGGGCCCACGCCGTGGAGGCGCGCGCGTACGCAGCGGACGGCCAGGCGACGGTGATGTGGCCGGTCGCGATCGCCGTGGCCAGCCTCGCGGTCGCGGTGGTCGAACCGTACCCGGGCCAGGTTCACTACGCACCCGCGGACATCCGGATCATGGCGGACGGCGTCGCGGGCTCGGGAACGGTCGACCGCGTCGACTTCTACGGTGACGGCGTGCTGCTGGGCTCCCGCAACGCGGCGCCCTACGTGCTGCTGTGGACCGGCGTTCCGGCCGGTACGCACACCGTCAGCGCGCGCGTGCGCGACGCCAGCGGTGCCATAGCCTCGGCGCTTCCCGTCACGACCACGGTCGTCGCCGCCGCAGCGCTGGAGCCGGATCCCGGCGTGGACGGCAGCAGCATTGCCGACGACGCGATCTCCTTCGGCGGCACGGTGGCGGCGCCGGAGAATGCCGCGGTGATCGTCAACGGCCAGCGGGCGCCGCACGACCGCGCGGGGCGCTTCTTCGCGCACGACGTCGCGCTGAAGCCCGGGGCCAACACGGTGACGCTCGTGCTCAATTCGCAGGACGCGGCGCCGGTCACGCGGACGATCACCGTAACCAGCACTGGCGCCAGCCCGTTCCGTGCCTGGCTATCCGAGCCCGAAGGGCTGGCGCCGTTCTCGCCGAGCCTGACGATCGCGAACCGCGGCAACGCGCCGTTCCAGCGCATCGAGATCGACATGCAGGACGACGGGACGGTCGACGCGACGCTGCCGAGCCTGCCGGACGGCGCGGCGAGCGTCGCGCTCCACTATCCGGCGCCCGGCGTCTACACGGTCCGCGTGCGCGTGGTGGCCGCCGGTGGCGCGATCGTGTTCCAGGCGGCGCTCAAGGTGAAGGCGCTCGCGCCGGGCGAGCTGGCGGCGAAGGTGATCGGCGTCTACCGGACGCTGACCGACCGCATGCTCGCCAACAACGCGACCGGCGCCCTGAAACTGTTCGTGGGCGACGCGCAGGCGCGCTACGCAGACATCTTCGGCGCGCTCGGCGCCTCGCTGCCAGCCGTGGCGGCACAGCTCGGCACGCCGACCGACGGCGTGATCACCGACGACTGGGCGGAGCTGACGCTCCTGCGCCCGACTGCCGACGGCGACCGTGTGTTCATGCTCTACCTGATCCGTGGCGGTGATGGTCTGTGGCGGATGGAGAGCATGTGATGCGTGCGCGAGCATGGGCGCGCGGGCCGTGTCCGGGGTCCTGTCGGCGCCGGGTTGCGCGTCGATCCGGCGAACGACAGGTCACCTGGCTGCGGCCCGCCGCAGCATCTCGGCGCGGAGCTCGCCGTACTGCTTGCGCGTCTCCGTCTCGATCAGCACGGGCCCGATCAGCGGCGGCACCCACAGGTTCGGCGTGTAGGTGCCGCGGTGCACGATGCGCAGCGTCGGCCCGGCACCCTCGATGCGCGTCGTGAACGACGCCGGCATCGTGTCCCCGCTGATCATCGTCGAGCGGATCTCTGTCGGTGGCGAGAGCTCGACGTCGCGCAGGCTCTCGAACGGAAACGTGAGAGGGCCGCGCGAGGCCTTGCCCTTCTGGAAGACCTGCAGGCGCGTGCCGAAGCGCAGGCGCACGACGCTCTGCTCGACGTTCGAGATGAAGCGCGCCATCCCGTCGTAGTCGGTCAGTACGTCCCACACGATATCGCGCGGCGCGGTCACCGGGCACTCGACGACGATCGTCACCGTGCCGGCGCGGTGCGACGCCCGGACGACGATGTCGTCGTCCGCGCCTGCGGCCGTCGCCGCCGGCGGCCAGGCGAGCGCCGCCATGGCCAGAGCGGTCGCGGCGAGCAGGGATCGGCTACCGGCGCGCATTCGGGCGGGGATCAAGGGCCCGGCGCCGCCGGACTGGCGCGCCCGATCTCGGCCCGGTACTCGTGGCGAGACGTGTTCACGTGCGATACGCGGTACTCGACGGGCGCGTCGTCGTGCGTCTGCGCGACGCGCCGGATCTGCAGCAGCGACCATGGGCGCGGGCGGCGGTGGCGCACGGCGGCGGTGCCGGGTCGGGTCGCGATCACGCGTCCAGTGTAGACGCCGGCAGGCAATGAGTGAAATGATACGAATCGTTCAGTTCGCTCGGCGAGCAGCGCGGCGGCAGGATTCACGTGCGCGACCGCCGGCCGCGGCAGACGGCCGCGTCCGACGGCCGCCGGCAGCGGCGACCCGTGCGCCGGCGTTACGGGCATACAGAACCGGAGCGGTCCCATGAGTCATTGCGTACTGCACGATCCCGCCGACGCCGGCGCGGTGGTCGTCGTCGACGGCGTCAAGGCCGGAATGCCGCTCACCGGGCTGATCCTCGCCGCGGACCGGGCGCTCACGCGGCCCTGCGCCCGGGACCTTCCGCGCGGCCACAAGGTCGCGCTGGAGGACCGGGTGGTCGGGGGACACCGTCATCAGGTACGGCATCGACACCGGCCGCGTCGTGCCGCCGATCGCGTAGCGGCGGCACGCGCATGTCCACAACATCGGGACGAAGCGGTGGCGAGTGGCGGGCGCGATTTCGGTCGCACTGCGGCGTTTCCGGTGGCGCGGGGCCGCAAGGCGTTGGAGCGTCGAACTTCGCTGCGCTCGCTCGATGCCCAACGCCTCACGGCCCCGCGGCAGGCGTCGCGACTCTCGCGGCGGTGACGGCTTCGGCGTTCTCGCCTGACTGATTGCAGAATTCCTCGATGAACAAGACGTTCCGGGGGTACCGCCGCGCGAATGGCCGTGGAGGCGTGCGCAACCACGTGATCGTCCTGAAGGTCGACGATCCATCGAACGCGGCGTGCGAGGCGGTCGCGCACGACATCGAGTGGATCGAGCGCCACAGGACGAGCGACCTCTCCGACCGGCAGGCGACCAGGAGCAACATTGCCGGCGGCATGACGACCATCGAGGAGAGATCGCGCGGCAACAGCCGGAAGATCGGCCGGACGTGCCGCGTCGACGGCGTGCTCGACAAGGCGGAGGCCCTCGGCCACCGCGAATTCGTGCTGACGCGCCACCATGAGAGCGCCTGACCGGAACTGACCGATGGGCGACCCGACGAAGGACCCCGTCGCGCTGCCGGAGCTGGCCGCGATCCGCGCCGCGCAGGCACGCATCGCGCCTCACGTGCATCGGACGCCCGTGCTGACGAGCCGCTCGCTCGACGCGATGGCGGGCGCGCGGCTCTGGTTCAAGTGCGAGAATCTGCAGAAGGTCGGCGCGTTCAAGGCCCGCGGCGCGTGCAACGCGGTGTTCGGCCTGCCGGCGGACATCGCGGCGCGCGGCGTGGTCACGCACTCGTCGGGCAACCACGGGGCGGCGCTCGCGTACGCCGCGCGCGCGCGCGGCATCCCGGCGCACGTCGTGATGCCGGAGGACGCGCCGAAGATCAAGGTCGCCAACGTCGAAGGCTTCGGCGCGCACGTGCACTTCTGCGCGCCGACGCTTCCGGCGCGCGTCGAAACCTGCGCGACCGTCGCGCGGACGACGGGTGCGACGCTGGTCCACCCGTACGACGACGTCGCCGTGATCGCCGGCCAAGGTACGGCGGTGCTCGAGTTGCTCGACGAGGTTCCGGACCTCGACATCGTCGTCGCGCCGGTGGGGGGCGGCGGACTGCTGGCCGGCACGGCGATCGCGGCGAAGGGCGTCCGGCCCGACATCGTGGTGCTGGGCGCCGAGCCGGCAGGCGCCGACGACGCGGCGCGCAGCCTCGCAGCCGGGACCGTGCAGCCGATGGCGCATCCGCACACGATCGCCGATGGTCTGCGCGCGACGCTCTCCGAGCGGACGCTGCGCGCGCTCCGCTTGCACGTCGCCGCGATCGGAACGTGCAGCGAGGAGGCGATCGTCGCCGCGATGCGCGCGACGTGGGAGCGGATGAAGCTCGTGATCGAGCCATCGTCGGCCGTGCCGCTCGCGGCGATCATCGAGGGCGCACTCGACGTGAGGGGCAGGTCCGTCGGCATCATCGTCACCGGCGGCAACGTCGACCTCGACCGCCTGCCGTGGCAGCGCTGAGCGACGCCGCGGGCATCGCGCGCGCGTAGGTGCGAGGGTCGCGGCGCGCCGCACTGGCCGCGCAGGCCGAGCGCGACGGCGTGGAGAATTCGCCGGCCCTCGCTGATCGGCCGGCCCGGCTCGCGGCCGAGGGTCTGACCCTTATCATGCATTCGAGTGCATGATAAGGGTCAGACCCTCGGCTACCGCGCCGCGACTACCGCCTCCCGCAGTGCATTGAAGACACCCGGTGTGGCGACGATGACGTCGGCCGCGCGCAGGAACCGGGTCCCGCCGGCGAAGTCGCCGACGCGACCGCCGGCCTCCTTGACGAGCAGCGCGCCGGCAGCGAGGTCGCCCGGCTTGATCCCGGTCATCCAGAAGCCGTCGAGCCGCCCGGCCGCCAGGTGCGCGAGGTCCAGCGATGCGCAACCCGCGCGCCGGATGCCCGCGCACCGGCCGGCAAGTGCGTTCAGCGCCGGCAGGTAGGCGGGGAGCCGGGGGCTGTCGCGCGGCGGGATGACCGTGCCGACGAGCGCGTCGGCGAGCTGCAGGCACGCCGACACGCGCACCTGCGCACCGTTGCAGAAGGCCCCCTTGCCGCTCGCCGCCGTGAACAGCTCGTCGTGCACGGGATCGAGGACGACCGCGTGCGTGATCTCGGTGCCGTGCGCGAGCGCCACGGTCACCGCGTAGTAGGGAAATCCGTGCAGGAAATTCTCCGCGCCGTCGATCGCGTCGACGATCCACCTGTAGCCGCCGCCTTCGCGCGCGCCGGCGAAGTGCCCGGACTCCTCGCCCAGGATCGCGTGTTCGGGAAACGCGGCGCGGATCGTCGCGACGATCGCGTCCTCGGCCTCGAAGTCGGCGCCGGATGCCATCTCGCCGCGCGCCTTCGCGATCGTCGGCAGGC
Organism: Betaproteobacteria bacterium; assembly: GCA_016716425.1. Taxonomy (GTDB): domain Bacteria; phylum Pseudomonadota; class Gammaproteobacteria; order Burkholderiales; family Casimicrobiaceae; genus VBCG01. The sequence goes on along the minus strand of JADJWJ010000005.1, from coordinate 221,550 downwards.
GTTTCAAGTCGCGCGCGGCATCCACGACGATGCTGGCGGCCGTGCGCGCCGCGCGCACGGCGACGGCGAGCACCGGGTCGTTGGCGGGCGTCATGGCTTGGTTCCCTCGAGCAGCTCCTGCTCCATGCGCAGGTAGGTTCCGTACGCGTTGATCCGGTTGGCCTGCGCGAACGCGGGCAGGCTCGCGAAGCGCGACCAGTCGGTCTGCGCGTAGGCGTCGTCGAACGGCACGAGATCGGCGGCGGCCGCGCCCATCGTCGTGCGCAGGAAGACGAGGTAGTCGCGCGTCAGCGCGAGGTCGCGCGCCACGTTGGTCGACGCCGGGCCGTGGCCGGGAACGACCACGGCCGGCGCGAGCGCGACCATCCCGTCCAGCGCCGCCAGCCACCCGCGGCTGTCCGCGTTGCCGACGAAGGGCACGCGCCCCGCGAAGAGGAGGTCGCCCGCGAAGAGCAGCCGATCTTCCTCGACGTACAGCATGAGGTCCTCGGGGGCGTGCGCGGCGCCGGCGTGGACGACGCGGAACGTGAGCCCCCCCATGCGGAAGCTCGTGTCGCCGTCGATCCAGACGTCGGGCGCCACGATCACCATCCTGTCGTCGATCCACGGGGAAAGCTCGGCGCGCCGTTGCGCCAGCCGCTCCGCCGCCTGCGGCGACTCGAGGTACCGCCGCGCATCGCGGTGCGCCCAGACCTCGCCGCCCGCCGCCTTGAGCGGCTGCAACCCGTAGAAATGATCCGCGTGGTAGTGGCTGACCACGACGCGGCGCACCGGCTGCGGCGTGACCCTGGCGATCGCCGCCAGCAGCGCCTGGCCCAGCGCGGGCGTGCCGAGGGTATCGAATACCACGACGCCGTCGGCGGTGACGACGAACCCGGCGTTCGACATGAAGCCCCGGTTCGCGGTGCTGGCCATGCCGGCCTCGCCCTGAACGAACCAGCCGTGCGGCGAGACCTGCTGCGGCACGAGCGCGCGTTCGGACGACGGCTGTGCACCGGCGCCCGTCGCGGCTACGAGCAGCAACGCCGCCAGCACGCGGCGCCAGGGAAAGTGCGCGGTCATCGGCTTTGCTCGCGGTCGGGGGAAAGTGGCGCAGGCGCGGAACCGGCGCCCGCGGGCGGCACGTACTTTGCCATGAATCGCCGGTCGATCCGGTCCTTCCAGCGCCAGACCCACGGGCCCTGTGCGACGAACGGTCCCCACGACGCGATCGCGTGGCGGCCGCCGGTCGTGATCAGCGCCAGCGCCCGTCGCTGCGGGATGTACGCGGTCGTCGGCGCGCCTCGCGCCACGCGGCGCAGGTTGCCGGCGAGCGGCGGACCCTGACGCACTGCGAACACGCCCGACTTGGGACGCGGATGCTGCGCCTGCGTCGCGCAGTCGCCGGCGGCGAACACGAACGGATGCGACGGCGAGCGCAGCGCCTCGTCGACCCGCACGAACCCGCGCGCGTCGCACGCGAGTCCGGAGGCCGCGAGCCACGGCTGCGCCGCGGCCGCGACGGCCCACACGATGCGGTCCGCCGCGATCCGCCGGCCGTGCGCGACGACGACCGCGCCCGGCTCCACGGCGACGGCCGGGCTGTCGAAGTGCAGTACGACGCCGCGCGCGACCAGGATGCGCCCGATGCGCGCCCGGACCGCGGGTGGGTGCCCGGGCAGCACGTGCGGCTGGTCGGTGATCAGCGCGAACCGGGGCGCGCCCGCGCCCAGCGCGGCCGCGAGACGCGCGTGCATCGCGAGCAGGACCTCCACGCCCGCGGCGCCGCCGCCCACGACGGCGATCGTACGCACCGTGCCCCCGGCTGCGTCCATCTGCATGCGCTCCCACGCCGCGAGGAAGGCCGCCACCGGCTTGACGGCGATCGCGTGCGCGCGCGCGCCGGCGACGCGGTCGTCGGGGGCCGAGCCGACGTCGAGCGACACGAAGTCGAACGGCTCGCGCATGCCGTCCGCCATCGCGGCCGTCTTCTCGTGCAGGTCGAGCGCCTCCACGCGGTCGGTGAGGAAGCGCGCGCCTGCCCAGCGCGCGAGCGGCGGCAGCGCGATGTGCGCCTCGGCACGCGTGTAAAGGCCGGCGACGAGGCCCGGCAACATCCCCGAGTAGGCGGTTTCCGGTTCGGGCGAGACGAGCGTCAGCGCAACCTGCGGGTCGGGACGCAGCGCGAAGCGCCGCAGCACCTCGACGTGGCTGTGGCCGCCGCCGACGAGCAGAATGCGCTGCGCGCGCGCCATCAGCCGGTCCCGCACGCGACGCGCGACCGGATCCGGTGGGGCAGGGGGAAGCGTTGTGCTGGCATGTCGGACCGCCGCGACGGGTGCGTTTGCCAAGCTTAGCCGCGGAACCCCGCGTGGTCGAGCGACCTTGTCAAACACCGCGCGGTCGGCCACGCTGCGTCCCGCCGCGGACCGCCGGCCGATGCGATGCCGAACCACCGTCCCGATGCCGCTCCGATGCCCGCGTGGATGCGTTCGCCACGCTGGTCGCTGCTCGGCGCGCTCGCTGTCGCGGCAGGCGCGCACGGCGAGGTGGATCCGGCGACCGCGGCGCTGGATCCGGTCGTGGTCACGGCGACGCGGCGCGCCGAGCGCAGCTTCGACGTGCCGGCCTCCATCGACAGCATCGACGGGGCCGCCATCCGCGACGGCCAGCGCGCGCTCGACATCTCCGAGCCGCTGGCGCGCGTGCCGGGGGTCTTCGCGGCCAATCGCAACAACTACGCGCAGGACGTGCAGGTGAGCTCGCGCGGCTTCGGCGCCCGCGCGACGTTCGGCGTGCGCGGCGTGCGGCTCTACCAGGACTTCATCCCCGCGACGATGCCGGACGGGCAGGGCCAGACCGGCAGCTTCAGCCTGCTGTCGGCGCGCAGCGTCGAGGTGCTGCGCGGACCGTTCTCCACGCTGTACGGCAACGCGTCGGGGGGCGTCATCGCCGTCTTCACCGAGGACCCGACGCCCGCGGCGGTCACGACGTTCGGCGGCAGCGCGGGCAGCTTCGAGGCGTGGAATGCCGGCCTCAAGGCCACCGGCACCGCCGGCGGCGTCGGCTACGTGATCGCCGGCAACCACCTGGCCACCGATGGCTACCGCGCGCACTCGGCGGCCACGCGCGACGTCGTCAACGCGAAGCTCGTGTTCGCCGCGGCGCCGGCCACGCGCGTCACCGTGATCGGCAGCTCGCAGCACCAGCCCGACGCACAGGACCCGCTCGGGTTGACGCAGGCGCAATGGGATGCCGACCCGCGGCAGGCCGACCCCGCGGCGGAGCTCTTCGACACGCGCAAGACCGTCAACCAGCTGCAGGGCGGCGTGGCCGTCGACCACGCGCTGGCGGCGGCGACCGCGCTGCGGTTCACCGCCTACGGCGGGCAGCGGCAGGTCGGCCAGTACCTGGCATTCTCCGGCGCCGCGCTCACGTCGTCGGGTGGCGTGGTCGAGCTCGACCGCGACTACGGCGGCGTCGGCCTGCGGCTGGTCCGCACGTCCGAACTCGGCGGCCGGCCGCTGACGCTGGTGGTCGGCGTGGACACCGACGCGATGCGCGAAACGCGGCAGGGCTTCGTCAACGACCACGGGAGTCAAGGCGCGCTGCGCCGCGACGAGGATGCCACCGTGCGCGGCGCCGACGCGTACGCGGAAGTCACGTGGGCCGCGCTGCCGGCGCTGTCGGCCACGCTCGGCGTGCGGACGAGCCGCGTCCGCTACGCGTCCGACGACCGGTTCGTCACGGGCGCGAACCCCGACGACAGCGGTGCCCGGACGTTCCGCAACACGAGCCCGATCGCCGGCGTGGTCTGGCACGCCGCCGACACGCTCAACCTGTACGCGAGCTACGGGCAGGGGTTCGAGACGCCGACGTTCGCCGAAATGGCCTATCGGCCCGGCGGTGGCGGCCTCAATCTCGCGCTCGACGCCGCCACGTCCGTGTCGTACGAGATCGGCTTGAAGTGGCTGCCGGGCGCGGGCCAGCGCGTCAACGCCGCGCTGTTCCATGCGGATACGGAGCAGGAGATCGTCGTCGACGCCGCCGCTGGCGGCCGCACGACCTACCGGAACGCGGGCACGACGCGCCGACGCGGCGCCGAGTTCGTCTGGGACGGCGAACTCGGCCGCGGTCTCGCGGCGCACGTCAACTTCACGTGGCTGCAGGCGGTGTTCGTCGACACGTTCGTGTCCGGCCTGCCGCCGGTGGAAGTCCCCGCCGGCGCGCGGCTGCCGGGCGTGCCGGCGCAGCAGGCCTTCGGGGCGCTCGCGTGGACCCCGGTTGGATGGCCCGGCTTCAGCGCGGGCGTCGAGGTGCAGCACGTCGGCCGCGTCTACGTCAACGACCGCAACGCGCAGTACGCGCCCGCGTACACGCTCGGCAACGCGCGTGTCGGCTTCACCCAGCCGGCGGGACGGGCGACATGGACCGGCTACGTCCGCGTCAACAACGTCACCGACGTCGGCTACGCCGGCTCCGTCATCGTCGGCGACACCAACGGGCGCTACTTCGAGCCCGCGCCGGGGCGCAACTGGGTCGGCGGCGTGAGCGTGGTCGTCGCATTCTGAAGCGCCGCGGCGCGCGGGATGCTGCGGCGCGCAATGATGACCGCGCCGCGCGTCGCATTGCCGCAATGCGGGCAGCGCAGTATCCTCCCTCCTTCGCAGCACGCCAGACGTCACCCGACGAGCGCCGCGGACAGCGGCGCCCACGCCAAAGGAGAATCCCCGTGTCCGTGCAACTCTCGCTGACCGTCAACGGCAAGCCGGTGAGTGCCACCGTCGACGCGCGCACGCTGCTCGTCGACTTCCTGCGCAACGAGCTCGCCCTCACGGGCACGCACGTCGGCTGCGACACCGGCCAGTGCGGCGCGTGCACGGTCAGCCTCGACGGCCGCGCCGTGAAGGCGTGCAACCTGCTGGCCGCGCAGGCGAACGGCGCCAAGGTCGTCACCATCGAGGGGCTCGCGGCCGCCGACGGCACGCTGCACCCGATGCAGGCGGCGTTCAAGGAGTGCCACGGGCTGCAGTGCGGCTTCTGCACGCCGGGCATGGTGCTGAGCGCGATCGACCTCGTCGCGCGCCATCCGCAGCCCGACGAGAAGACGATCCGCGCGGAGCTCGAAGGCAACCTGTGCCGGTGCACCGGCTATCAGAACATCGTCAAGGCGGTGGCGCACGGCGCCGCCGCGATGGCGAAGTAGGAGGACGGCGATGGGAGCCAACGATACCGGCCTGATCGGCCAAGCCGTCCGCCGCAGGGAAGACCTGCGCTTCCTGACCGGCGCGGGGCAGTACACCGACGACGTCAACCCGCCGCACCACACGCACGCGTACTTCCTGCGCTCGCCGCACGCCCACGCAAAGATCCGCAAGGTCGACACCGCGAAGGCAAAGGCCGCGCCGGGGGTGGTCGCCGTGTTCACCGGGGCCGACCTCGAGGGGGTGAACGGCCTGCCGTGCGGCTGGCTCATCACGGGCACCGACGGCAAGCCGATGAACGAGCCGCCGCATCCGGTGCTGGCGCAGGGCAAGGTGCGCCACGTCGGCGACCCGGTCGCGCTGGTCGTCGCCGAGTCGCCGCACGAGGCGAAGGACGCCGCGGAGCTGATCGATGTCGACTACGAGGTGCTGCCGGCGGTGGTGAACTGTGTTGCCGCGCTCAAACCCGGCGCGCCGCAGATCCACGAACAGGCACCCGGCAACAAGTGCTACACGTGGGCGCTGGGCGACAAGGCCGCCGTCGACGCGGCGTTCGCCAAGGCCGCGCACGTCGCCAAGGTCGACATCGTCAACAACCGGCTGATTCCGAACGCGATCGAGCCGCGCGCGGCCGTGGCCTCGTACAGCCGCGCCGACGACTCGTACACGCTGTACGTCGCCAGCCAGAACCCGCACGTCGAGCGGCTGCTGATGACGGCGTTCGTGCTCGGCCTGCCCGAGACGAAGGTGCGCGTGATCGCGCCCGACGTCGGCGGCGGCTTCGGCTCGAAGATCTACCTGTACGCCGAAGAGACGGCGATGGTGTGGGCGTCGAAGCGCGTGAACCGGCCGATCAAGTGGGCGGCCGAACGCGGCGAGGCGTTCGTCTCCGACGCGCACGGCCGCGACCACGTCACGCACGCGGAGTTGGCGTGCGACGGCGACGGCAGGTTCCTCGCGATGCGCGTGGTGACGACGGCGAACATGGGCGCGTACCTGTCGACGTTCGCGTCGTGCATCCCGACGATCCTGTACGCGACGCTGCTCGCCGGCCAGTACACGACGCCGGCGATCTGGTGCGAGGTCACCGCGTCGTTCACCAACACCGTGCCCGTCGACGCCTACCGCGGTGCCGGCCGGCCCGAGGCGACGTACGTCGTCGAGCGGCTCGTGCACCAGGCGGGCGTGGACCTGGGCATCGCGCAGGACGAGATCCGCCGCCGCAACTTCATCCGCACGTTTCCCTATGCCACGCCGGTGGCGCTCACCTACGACACCGGCAACTACGACGCGACGCTCGACGGCGCGAAGGCCGCGGCCGACGTCGCCGGCTACGCGGCGCGCAAGGCGGAGTCGGGCAAGCGCGGCAAGCTGCGCGGCATCGGCTACTCGTCGTACATCGAGGCCTGCGGACTGGCGCCGTCGAACGTCGCCGGCGCGCTGGGGGCGCGGGCCGGGCTGTTCGAGGCGGGCGAAGTGCGCGTGAACCCGACCGGCGGCGTGACGGTGTTCACCGGCTCGCACAGCCACGGCCAGGGCCACGAGACGACGTTCGCGCAGGTGGTCGCCGCCAAGCTCGGTATCGACATCGAGACGGTCGAGGTCGTGCACGGCGACACCGGGCGCGTGCCGTTCGGCATGGGCACGTACGGCTCGCGCTCGCTCGCGGTCGGCGGCACCGCGATCGTCAAGGCGCTCGACAAGGTCATCGCCAAGGGCAAGAAGATCGCGGCGCACCTGCTGGAGGCGGCCGAGGCCGACATCGAGTTCAGGGACGGCAAGTTCACGGTGGCCGGCACCGACCGCAGCAAGGCGTTCGGCGAGGTGGCGCTCGCCGCGTACGTGCCGCACAACTATCCGCTCGACAAGCTGGAGCCCGGCCTCGACGAGACCGCGTTCTACGACCCCACCAACTTCACCTATCCGGCCGGCACGCACATCTGCGAGGTCGAGATCGATCCCGACACGGGCGTGGTCGAGGTCGCGCGCTTCACCGCGTGCGACGACTTCGGCAACATCATCAACCCGATGATCGTCGAGGGGCAGGTGCACGGCGGGCTCGCACAGGGCATCGGGCAGGCGCTGCTCGAGAATTGCGTGTACGACGCGGAGAGCGGCCAGCTGCTGTCGGGCAGCTACATGGACTACGCGATGCCGCGCGCCGACGACCTGCCGTCGTTCCAGGTCGAGACGCGCGTGACGCCCTGCACGCACAATCCGCTGGGGGCCAAGGGCTGCGGCGAGGCGGGGGCGATCGGCGCGCCGGCCGCGCTGATGAACGCCGTGCACGACGCGCTGCTCGGGGTCGGCGTCAAGCACCTCGACATGCCGGCCTCGCCGCATCGCGTCTGGCAGGCCATCCGCGCGGCGCGCGGCTGACGGGAGAGCACCATGTACAGCTTCGAACTGAAGAGAGCCGATTCCGTCGCCAGCGCCGCCGCGCTGCTGGGCGAAACCGGCGGTAAGCCGCTGGCCGGTGGGCAGAGCCTCGTCGCCGCGATGAAGCTGCGGCTGGCGCAGCCGGGCACGCTGGTCGACCTGTCCGGCATCGCGGAGCTGAGGGGCATCCGCAAGGAGGGCGACCACGTCGTGATCGGCGCGATGACGCGCCACGCCGAGGTCGCTGCGTCGAAGGACGTGCGGGCGGCCATCCCGGCGCTCGCGGCGCTCGCCGAGGGCATCGGCGACCGCCAGATCCGCAACATGGGCACGATCGGCGGCGCGCTCGCCAACAACGACCCTGCGGCCGATTACCCGGCGGCGGTGCTCGGCTTGGGGGCGAGCGTGAACACCAACAAGCGCAAGATCGCCGCCGACGACTTCTTCAGGGGCATGTACGAGACCGCGCTCGCCGACGGCGAGATCATCACCTCGGTCAGCTTCCCGGTGCCGAAGAAGGCCGCGTACGCCAAGTTCGCGCAGCCGGCGTCGCGCTTCGCGCTGGTCGGCGTGTTCGTCGCGCAGACGGGCGGCGGCGTGCGCGTCGCCGTCACCGGCGCCGCGTCGGCCGTGTTCCGCTGCAAGCCGCTGGAAGAGGCGCTGGCGAAGAATTTCACCGCGGATGCCGCAACGATGGTGAAGGTGAGTCCAGACGGCCTCAACCGCGACCTGCACGGCTCGCCCGAGTACCGCGCCCACCTGGTCAGCGTCATGGCGGCGCGGGCGGTGGTGGCGGCGGGCTGACGCGCCGGGGCGCGCGTTTCTTGCCCGCGCCGCCGCGCGGCGGCGTGCCGCGCGGCGTGGCGCGGCAGGCATTCCCCTGTTGGGATTGTGGGCGTAGACTCTGCTGCGGCGGAGGCGCCCTCGCGCGCGCCGCCGGGTTTCGCGCGCCGGACCCTGCGCGACGCGCGCCGTGGGAGAGGAGCTGCCATGCATCAGCGTTTGCGGGTTGCCGTATTGCGCTTCGGCGCGGTCCTTGCCGTGGGAGTGGCCTCTGCCGGGAGCGCAATCGCCGCTGACATCGAGATCCACTCGGGGCCGGTGGTCACCTACGGTGGCACCGGGGACCGCGTCGAGTGTCTGGTCAACAACGTCGACGACGTTCCGGTGTACGCGGTCCGCATGACCATCCGCAGCACCAACTTCGGGACGGTCCGCGCGGAAGCGTCGTGCCCGATGCTGCAGCAGGGCGCCGATTGCTCCGTTACCTACAACGTTCCCGGCCCCGCCATCCGGACGCACCTCGTGTGCAGCGCGCGGGGGTACGGCCGGTGGAACGCGCTGCGAGGTACGATGTTGCGCACGTCCACCGAAGACGACTCGGTCAACTACGCGGTCGAGCTGCGCTGACCCGACCGGCCACGCAGTGATGGCCGGCCCTGCGCCCCGCAGGGCCGGCCTTGCCGGGCGCCTACTTCTTCGCCGCCCCCGCGTCCTTCACGCACTTGGTCACGAAGCTCGTCCTGGCGGCGCCGGCCAGCTTCTTGTCGGCTGCCTGCGTTTCGCACATCTTCGTGGAGTCCGCCGCGGCGTCCTTCTCGCACTTGGTCACGAAGCTCGTCTTGGCGGCGCCGGCGAGCTTCTTCTCGGCGGCCTGCGCCTCGCAGGATGGTCCGGCGGCGAAGGCGGTGCTGCTGGCGGCGAAGGCGACGGCGGCGGCTACGACGGCGAACATCTTCATGGTGGTCCTCTCCCTTATGGTTGGAATGGCGCGCGGCGGACTGCCGGCACGCCTGGTCTCACGCGCCCGCGCTCGTCCGGGGCGGGCGCCCCGGGCCCTGCGGGCGGACAACGATAGCAGGAACGGCCACCTTCCGCACCCGCGCGGCGCAACGCGCGACGAGGCCACGCCGCGCGGCGGCGACCGCACCCGGATCAGTGACTCGTGCCGGCCGAGCGCGTGACCTTGTTCCAGACGTTGTACTTGCCGACCGGCCGCGACGCCGGAATCCGCTTGACCTCGGCCAGCGTGGCCGCGTCGTAGACGACGATGGCGCCGTCGCGTTCCCACACGCTGACCAGCGCATACTTGCCGTAGCGGTCGAACTCGACGTGGGCGGCCGTCTTTCCGGGCGCCGGCGTGACGGCCTTGACGACGGTCAGCGTGCGCTTGTCGATGACCTGCAGCGTGTCCTTCGCCGGGCTGTTCATCGCGTCGACCCACGCGTACGGCGTGGCGTCGTGGCTGCGCAGGAAGAAGCCCGGTCCGTTGACCGCGATCGCGCCGACGCTCTTCCATTCCTTCATGTCGATGACGCTCACCACGGCGTCCTTGAGGTTGGTCGTCGCGAGCACCGGTATCCCGTCGCGCTCCCACGTGATGCCCGAGCCCAGGTGCGGCAGGCCGGGCAGGTCGACGGTCGCGATCCGGCGCCGCACGTTCAGGTTCACGACTTGGCCGCGGCCGCCGTCGCGCGCGGCCCCGATCAGGTGGTCGTAGCGCTGGTCGAAGAAGAAGTCGTCGAGAATCTCGTCGAGTACGATGCGGCGAACGGGAAACGGGCCGCGGCCCGCGACGGCTTCGCCGGACCGGTAGTCGTGCACGTAACCCTCGTACACGGGTGGCGCGGCGGGGTCGTAGGGCAGTTCCCACACCTCGGGCACGTCCTTCAGCGCGGCGACGAAGCTCTTCCGCGGCGCCGCGTCGTAGACGGCCGACACGCGCGACGACTTGCCGGCGCGGTCGGCGACCGGGATCACCTTGACGAGCGCGAGGTCGCGCGCGTCGAGCACGACCAGCGTGTGCGGCAGGTAGTTGCCGGCGATGACCCACTTGCCGTCGCCGGACACCGCGATGTTGCGCGTGTTGATGCCCGCGCGCACTTCGGCCACCGTGACGAGGTTCCACAGGTCGTACTTGGCGACCCAGCCGTCGCGCGACGCGAAGTACACGTAGCGGCCGTCCGGCGTGAACTTGGGCCCGCCGTGCAGCGCGAAGCGCGTCGGAAACCGCGCGAGCCGCTCGAACGTGTCGCCGTCGAGGATCGACGCGTGGTGGTCGCCGGTCTCGACGACGACGAACAGGTTCATCGGGTCGGCCGCATATCGCGGCTTGCCGGGCAGCGTGCCGTCGGCATGGTGGACGACCCGCGACGCCGCGATTTCGGCGGCGCCCCAGACCGGCTTCTCCTTCGGCGGCGCGTACACGTACGTCACCAGCGCGTCGATCTCGTCCTTGCCGAGCCGGTCGGCGAACCCGGGCATCTGCGTGGCGATGCGTCCGCGCGCGATCGTGTCGGCCGCCGCCGGGCGGCGCAATCGTTCGAGGTTCTCCGGCAGCAGCGCGGGGCCGGTGCCGCCCAGCCGGTCGGGGCCGTGGCAGGCGGCGCAATGCGCCGCGTAGTTCTGCGCGGCGGTAGCCTGCGCGCCGGCAGGTCCGGCGGCTGCGGTCGCCAGCGCGGCAGCCACGATCCACGCTGCCGCGGCGTGTGCGGCGACAACGCGGCGGCCGCGGCGCGCGTTCACGCCGGCTGCGTCCGGCGAGCGCGCGTGTAGGGCGTCAGCCGGACGCGCTCCGGACCGTCGACGATGCCGAGCTCGTCGTCGTCGAGATAGCAGCCCGGATCCTCCGCCCACGCGTCGCCGGTGAGCTGGAACGCGCGTACGCGCGTGTTGCCGCCGCAGACGTCGAAGTACGCGCACGCGCCGCAGCGCCCGCCGACGCGGCGCGGGCTCGCCTTCAGGCCCGCGAGCAGCGGGTCCGACGTGTCCCGCCAGATCGCGGAGAACGGCCGCTCCTTCACGTTGCCGAGCCGGTGGTTCCACCAGAACGTGTCCGGGTGCACGTTGCCCAGGTTGTCGATGTTGGCGACGTTGACGCCCGAGGCATTGCCGCCCCATTGCGCGAGCTTCGCGCGCAGGTGGTCCTCGCGTTCGGGAAATCGCGCACGGACCCACTGCAGCAGGTACACGGCGTCGGCGTCGTTGTTGCCGGTCACGAACTCGCGCGGCCGGCCGGCGTCGACGTGCCGCCACGCGGTGTCGAACAGCAGGTCCATCGCCGCGCGCGTCGTGCGGAACATCGCGTCGGACTTGCGGTTGACGTTGCCGCGGCCGCCGTAGTTCAGGTGCGACAGGTAGAACTTGTCGACGCGCTCGGCTTCCATGAGGTCGAGCAGCGCCGGCAGGTCGTGCGCGTTGTCCTGCGTCAGCGTGAAGCGGAGCCCCACCCTGATGCCGGCGTCGCGGCACAGGCGCACACCGGCGAGCGACGCCGCGAACGCCCCGGCCTTGCGCCGGAACCGGTCGTGCGTGTCGGCGATGCCGTCAAGGCTCACGCCGACGTAGTCGAAGCCGACGGCGGCGAGCGCACGGACGTTGGCCGCGTCGATCAGCGTGCCGTTGGTCGACAGGCCGACGTAGAACCCCATGGCCTTGGCGCGGCGGGCGATCTCGTAGACGTCGGGCCGCAGCAGCGGCTCGCCGCCGGACAGGATCAGCACCGGGACGCCGAACGATTTCAGGTCGTCCAGCGTGCGGAACACGTCCGCGGTCGACAACTCGCCGGGGAAGTCGACGTCGGCCGAGATCGAATAGCAGTGCCGGCACGCGAGGTTGCAGCGGCGCACGAGGTTCCAGATGACGACCGGGCCGGGCGGCGCGCGCTTCGGGCCGAGCGGCGCGGGCTGCTTCACTTCCTGCAGGAATTGCGAGACGCGGAACATGGGATCGCGTGGCCGGTCAGGCGGCGCCGAAGCGCAGCCCCCGTCTTCTTGAGGATGCGCGTGCTGAAGAGGACGTCGCGCGCGCGCGCCGCCTCTCCCAGCACGGCGGCGATCTGCGCGACCTTGGCGTCCACCTCCGCGCGACTCCTGCCGTGCACCATCGCGAACAGGTTGTACGGCCACGCCGGGAGCCGGCGCGGGCGGCGGTAGCAGTGCGACACGCAGTCGAGGGCGCCGACCCGCGCGCCGAGCGCGTCGACCTCGGCGTCGTCGACGTCCCACACGCTCATCCCGTTGGCCGTCCAGCCGAGCCGGTAGTGGTTGGGGACGGCGCCGATGCGCCGGATCGCGCCGGTCTCGAGCATCGCGGTCACGCGCGCCAGCACGAGCTCCGGCGCGACGCCGAGCGCGGCGGCGACCTCGTGATACGGGCGCGGCACGCGGGGCAGCCCGGCCTGCAACACGCGCACCAGCGCGCGGTCCAGCTCGACGGGTGCGATCGGTGCGTTCACGACGGCACCATTGCCGGCAGGCGCAATTCGACGAAGTACTCGCGCTCCTTCGGGAATGCGTGTACCGGCAGGCCGGTGTCGCGCTCGATGCGCGCGATCGCGGCGGCGGTGCCGTCCACCGTCTCGGTGGCGAGCACGAACCACAGGTTCAGCGCGTGATCGCGCGCGTAGTTGTGCGCGACCTCCGGCAGCGCGTTGATCGCCGCGACGACGCGGTCCCAGTCCGCCGGCCCGACGCTCATCGCGGCGAGCGTGAAGGCGCCGCCCAGCGCCCCGGCGTCGAACAGCGGACCGAACCGCGTCAGCGTGCCGTCGGCGAGCAGGCGGTCGAGGCGGGCGATGAGGTGGTCCTCGGTGAGGCCGAGCGCCGCCGCGGCGGCAAGGTACGGCCGCTCGCACACGGGGAAGCCCCCGTGCAGCGCGTCGATGATCCGGCGGTCGGTCTCGTCCATGGTGGCCGCGGTTCGGGCTCAGGCCGGCAGCGGCGCGTCCGCGGCGTGGACGCGCGCGGCGTAGCGCGCGCCGCGTTGCTTGAACGCGCGCCGCGAAAAGAGCGTCGCCGATGGGTACCGGGCAAGGCCGTGCGCGGCGACGATCTCTCCGCGCCGCGCCTCGACCACGGCGCGATCCCGGCCATGCAGCATGCAGAACAGGTTGTAGCGCCAGGCGGGCAGTGCCCTGGCGCGCCGGTAGCACAGCGTGACGCCGGGCTCGCGCGCGAGCGTGGCGCCGGCTGCGTCGGTCAAGCCGTCGGGCAGGTCCCATACGCACATCGCGTTCGCAGTGAAGCCGAGCGCGCGGTGGCGGACCACGACGCCGAGCCGCTTGATCACGCCGCGGGAGAGCCAGTCGGCGAGCGTGTCCAGGACGACGGACTCCGCGACGCCGGCCGCCGCGGCGAGCGCGGCGTAGGGCGCACGCACCAGCGGCAGCCCGCGCTCGAGCGCGGCGACGATCCTCCACTCAGCGGGATCGAGCGCGAGCGAGCCCCGCGCGCGCGACGGACTCGCGCCCGGCACCTTGCCGTGCGGGGCGTCAAGGTCGAAGCCGAGGTCGATCCAGTAGTCGCAAAGCATCGGCAGCGACAGCGGCGCGAGGCCGGTGTCGCGGCCGATCGCCGCGAGCGCGAGGTCGAGCGCCGCGCGGTCCGGCGCGGTCGCGACGAACCACAGGTTGTAGCGGTGCTCGCGCTCGTAGTTGTGGTTGACCTCCGGCCGTGCGGACACCGCCGCCGCCACGCGTTCGAGATCGCAGGTCGGCACCGCCAGCGCGGCGAGCGTGGACACGCCGATCGTGCCGGGCCGGAAGACGGCGCCCACGCGGCTGACGCGCCCGTCCTGCTGCGCGCGCGCGAGTGTCCCCCGGACCCACGCGTCGTCGGCGCCGAGCGCGGTGCCGATGGCGGCGAACGGCTGCGGCACCAGAGGGAAGCCGTGCTGGAACTCGTTCAGCAGCCGCGCTTCGCGGAGGTCGGTGGCACTCATCGCGTCAGAATCCCATTCGCGCGGCGCGCGCCGTGAAGAAGATGCCCGACGGGCTGTCGGCGGCGAGCGTTGCAACCGGCGCGAGCGTTGCCGTGTCGTACACGACCACCTTGTGGTCGTCGCGCGCGGAGATCCACACCGCCTCGCCGCGCGGCGTGAATTCGAGGTGCAGCACGGCGCGCCCGGGCTCCAGCGTGCGCACGACCGTGCGCGTCTCCGTGTCGATCACCTGTACCTTGCCGCTGTCGGGGAACGCGAAGTTCACCCACACCTGCCGCGCATCGGGGCGCGCGATCACGAACACGGGCTGGCCGGCGACGGGGACGCGCGCGGCCTCGCGCCAGTCGCGCGTGTCGACGACGAGCACTTCGTGGCGCCCGACCGCCGGCAGGTACGCGTAGCCGGCCGCGACCGCCCAGCCGCGCAGATGCGGCATCTTGTAGACGGGCAGCTTCTCGTCGCCGCGGCCGTAGCGGTCGAGGATGCGGCGCACGCCGCGCTCCGGGTGCCACAGGTCGAGCAGCGCCACGCCGTCCTCGCCGAACAGGCCGGCGACGTACCAGCGGCCGTCCGGCGTGACCAGGCCGTCGTACGGCTGCCGGCCCGCGTCGGCGAAGGCCGTCGTCCGCGGCGCGCGAGGATCGGCCGCGTCGATCAGCCACAGCGCGTTCGCGTCGAACAGCGCGGCGACGAAGCGCCCGCCGGGCGCGTCGGCAAGGCCGACCACCTTCGACGGCTTGCCGTCGGGCCCGGCCGGCGCGCGCAGGTCGGACAGCAGTTCGAGCGTCGCGGCATCGAACAGCTTGACGCCGCCCGGCACGTAGTTCTGCGCGGCGACCACACGGCCGTCCTGGCTGATCGCGCCGCCGATCGAGTTGCCGGCCTGGATCACGCGGCGCTCGATGCGCTGCGCGAGAAGGTCGACCTTCGTGAGCCCGCCGTCGCGACCGAACACGTACGCGTAGCGGCCGTCGCGGGAGAATACCGCCGACGCGTGCGAGAGGTCGCCCAGCCCGTCGATCGTGGCGAGCGACGCGCGCGCGGTCGTGTCGACCACCTGCACGCGCCCGGCCGCGCGCTCGACGACGATGCCGAGGTCGCCCGTGCCGCGCAGCGCCTGCGCGTGCGCGAACACGGCGGCGCCGGCCAGCGCGATCGCCGCCGCGGCACGGACGCTAGCGCGGCGCATCGGCGTCACCGGCCAGCAGGCGCGCGACGAGCCACCGCGCCTCGCTCTCGGACAGAAAGTCCCGCCACGGTGGCATCGGCGTGCCGGCGCGCCCGGAGACGATCGTGGCGACGAGGCCCTCCGATGGTTTCGCGCGCAGTGCGCCGGGCGTGAGCGCGGGGCCGAGCCCGCCCGTCAGGCGGATGCCGTGGCAGGCGCCGCAGTCCTGCCGGAGCAGGGCGAGGATCTCCCGCGCGCGCGCCGGGGCGGGCGCGCCGTCGGCCGCCCCGGCGGGCGCCGCGGCAGCGAGCACCGCGAGCGCCAGAGCCGCGACCGGCCGCACGATGCAATGCCCGTCGCTACATCGCGAGGACGTAGGCGACCATCTTCTTCGCTTCGTCGTCGGTCACCTTGTTGGGCGGCATCGGGATCGGCCCCCAGACACCCTGGCCGCCCTTGATCACCTTCTCCGCGAGCTTGGCGGGGGCGGCGGCGTCGCCCTTGTACTTCTTCGCGACGTCCTTGTACGCCGGGCCGATCAGCTTCTTGTCGTTGGCATGGCAGGCGGTGCAGCCCTTGTCCTTCACCAGCTTCTCCATTGCCGAGTCGGCGAAGGCCGGCGCCGCCGGTGTCGCGAGCACAGCGGCCGCGACGGCCGCGAGCATTGTCTTGCGCATGGCAGTTCCCCCTGTCAGTAGATGTCGTGCTGCGTGTTGTAGACGTTGAACTTGCCGGTGGGCGTGACGAGCTTCGGGTCGCGGATCACGGTCTTAAGCTTCAGCGTCTTGTCGTCGACCACGACCAGCGCGGACTCCTGGTTCTTGGCGCTCCACACCGAAAACCACACCTCGTCGCCCGCCCTGTTGTACTCGGGCTGGACGACCCGCTTGGCGCCTTCGCCCACGCCCGACCACTCGGCGATCGGCAGCACCTTGTAGCCGGCCTTGAGGTTCTTCGTGTCGTAGACGGCGACCGACCCGGCGATCTTCGGATCGGGATGCAGCGGCGTGTCGACGTACAGGTTGCGCGACTTCGGGTGCGTCTTGATGAACAGGTTGCCGCCGCCCTGGCCGTCGATCGTCTCGCACACCTTCCACGCGTACTTCGGGTGCTTCTGCGGGTCGGTGCCGATCAGCGAGATCTTCTCGCTGCCCAGGTGGCCGGTCGCCCAGACCGGGCCGCACACCGGGTGGACGAAGTTGGCGCCGCGCCCGGGATGCGGAATCTTGTCCACGTCGACGATCGCGACGCGCTTGCCTTCCTTCGTGTCGACGACCGCGATCTTGTTGGACTGGTTCGCCGCCATCAGCACGTAGCGATGCGTCGAGTCGTAACCGCCGTCGTGCAGGAACTGCGCGGTCGGGATCTCGGTGATCGTCAGGTTGTCGATGTCCTTGTAGTTGACGAGCAGGACCTTGCCGGTCTCCTTGACGTTGACGACGAACTCCGGCTTGAAGTGCGAGCCGACGATCGCGGCCACGCGCGGCTCCGGGTGGTACTCCTGCGTCCCGACGGTCATGCCGCGGGTGCCGACGATCTTCAGCGGCTCCAGCGTGTCGCCCTTCATGATCACGAACTGCGGCGGCCAGTAGCTGCCGGCGATCGCGTACTTGTCCTCGAAGCCCTTGTACTTCGACGTCTCGACCGAGCGTGCCTCGAGCCCGATGCGGATCTCGGCGACGTTGTCCGGCTTCTCCATCCACAGGTCGATCATGTTGATCTTGCCGTCCCGTCCGATGACGAACAGGTAGCGGCCGGACTTCGACGTGCGCGAGATGTGCACGGCGTAGCCGGTCTTGACGATGTTGATGATCTTCTTGGTGTCGCCGTCGATCAGTGCGACCTCGCCGGTGTCGCGCAGCGTCGTCGAGAACAGGTTTTCGAGGTTGTAGTTGTTCATCTTCTTCGTCGGGCGCTGGCCCGGCGGGACGATGACCTTCCACGTCGCCTTCATCTCCTTCATGCCGAACTCGGGCGGCTGCGGCGGTGTCTGCTGCACGTAGCGCGCCATCAGGTCGACGTCGGCGTCGGAGAGCTCGCCCGACGTGCCCCAGTTCGGCATCCCGGCGGGCGAGCCGTACTTGATGAACACCTTGAGGTACTCGCTGCCCTTGTCGATCGTGAGGTCCGGCGTCAGCGGCTTGCCGGTCGCGCCCTTGCGCAGCACGCCGTGGCAGCCGGCGCAGCGCTCGAAGTAGATCTGCCGGGCGCGGTCGAACTCGGCCTTCGACATTGCCGGCGCCTTCGGGTTGATGTCCTGGTACATGTCGACCCCGGCCAGCGGCGAACTGCCCGCCTGGTAGGCGGTTTCCGGCTGCGTGATCTCCTTGTGCTGCGTGGGAGCCTGCTGCGCGTGCGCGGCGCCCAGGATCCACGGAAACACGGCCAGCGCGGCCAACCCTGCGTGAACTCGACGAATCACGTTCCGCTCCCTCGAAGGACAATTTGTGGCGCGGACTCGCAATGCCTCCCCGTCCGGTCCGCTCTGGGGCGCAAGCATGACGCGCGCGGCGCTCCGCGTTCCTTGATTGATCTTAAGGATTCGCCCCCCATCCGTGTCGAGAATGTCCGACGAATCTCGTGAGGCATGGGATGCGATGGCAGCGAGTGCGATGAGTGGCGAGTCTGGTCCCGCGCTGTTACGCCCTCGGTGGCGAACGGCACGCGTCGGCACCGTGCACCTGGTGGGCGCGGGCCCCGGGGACGCCGACCTCCTCACGCTGCGGGCGGCGCGGCTGATTGCCGCAGCCGACGTGCTCGTCCACGACCGGCTGGTCGGCACCGGGATCCTCGACCTGGCGCCCCGGTGCGCGCGACGCATCTACGTCGGCAAGGCGCGCGGCAACCACGCGTTGCCGCAGGCCGAGATCAACGCGCTGCTCGTACGCCTGGCGCTCGCCGGCCGCGACGTCGTGCGGCTGAAGGGCGGCGACCCGTTCGTGTTCGGCCGCGGCGGCGAGGAGATCGACGCGCTGCGCGCGCACGGCGTTCCGTTCGCTGTCGTGCCTGGCGTCACCGCGGCCACGGGCGCGGCTGCCTATGCGGGCATTCCGCTCACGCATCGCGACCACGCGCAGGCGGTCACGTTCGTGACCGGGCACCTGCAGGACGGGACGATGAACCTCGACTGGCCGGCGCTCGCGCGCGCGCGCCAGACGCTCGTCGTCTACATGGGCCTCATGGGCCTGCCGATCCTCGCGCGCGAGCTGATCGCGCATGGCCTCGCGCCGACGACGCCCGCCGCGGTGATCCAGCAGGCGACGACGGCGCAGCAGCGCGTCGTCGCCGGCACGCTCGCCGAGCTGCCGCGCCTCGCCGCCGACGCGGGCCTAGTCCCGCCGACGCTGATCGTCGTCGGCGACGTCGTCGCGCGGCGGAGCGCGTACGCGTGGTTCGACCCGGAGCTGGCGGTCGGCGCCGTCGCCGCGGCGGTCGCCGGCGCGGACTGAGCGCGCCTTCGCCGGCCGTGCTTCGCGGCGGCCGGTCTGCCGCCTGCGGTACGCGGGCGGGACACTTGCTATGCTTGGCGTTTGCCACCCGGTCCCGCGTCCCGCCATGCCCGCGCCGCCCGCCCCACGCCCGCCACCCGCCACCGTCGACGCCACGTTGGACCTGCTGACCGCGCAGGATTACGTCGCCGACCGCCGGCTCGCCACCGCCGTCTTTCTCGCCCTGAAACTGGGGCGGCCGTTGTTCCTCGAAGGGGAAGCGGGTGTGGGCAAGACCGAAATCGCGAAGGTGCTGGCGGCGGGCCTCGCGCGGCCCCTCGTCCGGCTGCAGTGCTACGAAGGCCTCGACACCGCCGCCGCCGTCTACGAGTGGAACTACCCGCGGCAGATGATCGAGATCCGGCTCGCCGAGGCCGCCGGCGGCGTCGCCCGCGAGGCGCTCGCGCACGATATCTTCACGCGGGCGTTCCTGCTCAAGCGCCCGCTGCTGCAGGCGATCGACCCGGACGACGGCGCGCCGCCGGTGCTGCTGATCGACGAGCTCGACCGCACCGACGAGCCGTTCGAGGCGTACTTGCTCGAAGTGCTGTCGGACTTCCAGGTGTCGATCCCCGAGCTGGGTGTCGTGCGCGCGCAAGTGCCGCCCGTCGTCGTGATCACGTCGAACCGCACGCGCGAGATCCACGACGCGATCAAGCGGCGCTGCCTCTACCACTGGGTCGACTACCCGGACGCGCTTTCCGAGCTCGCGATCGTGCGCCGCAAGTGTCCGCGCGCGCCGGAGCGGCTGGCGCGCGAGGTCGTCGCGTTCACGCAGCGGCTGCGGTCGATGGATCTGTTCAAGGCGCCGGGTGTGGCCGAGACGCTCGACTGGGCCGAAGCGCTGATCGCGCTCGACCGCGTCGCGCTCGACCCGCAGACGGTCGCCGACACGATCGGCGTGCTGCTCAAGTACCAGGACGACGTCGGAGCGCTCACACCAGACGTTGCGGCGAAGATCGTTGCCGACGTGCAGGCGGAGGGCATCCGGTTGTGATCGGCCCCGGACCGCGCGGCGGGGCGATGCTGCTGCCGCGCGGGCGGCTCGCCGAGAACGTCCTCTACTTCGTCCGCGTGCTGCGCGCGGTGGGCCTGCCGGTCGGGCCGGCGAAGGTGATCGATGCGATCGCCGCCGTCGAGGCGGTCGGCGTGGCCCACCGCACGGACTTCCGCGAGGCGCTCGCCGCCGTGCTCGTGTCCCGGCACGAGCATCTCGTGCTGTTCGAGCAGGCGTTCGACCTCTTCTGGCGCAACCCGAAGCATCTCGAGAAGCTCGTCGCCGCGCAGCTGCCGCGCGTGCTGGGACGCACCGGCGAGGAGGCGCCGCCGCTCGACCTGCCGGCGCGGCTCGCGCAGGCGATGCTGCCGCCGAAGGCGCCGGAGGCGCGCGCGGACGACGAGGACGAGGTCGACCTCGACGCCGCGTTCACGTTCTCCCCGCGCGAGATCCTGCAGCAGAAGGACTTCGCGACGATGACCGCCGAAGAACTTGCGCAAGTGAAGGCGATGCTCGCGCGCCTCACGCTGCCGCTGCCGGAGCGGCCGCAGCGCCGCACGCGCGCGGCGCGCCGCGGCGCGCGCGTAGACCTGCGCGCGACGATGCGCGCGATGACCGGCGCCGCCGGCGCCGTGGCGCCGCTCGCGTACCGCGCACGCACGCGCCGGCCGCCGCCGCTCGTCGTGCTGTGCGACATCTCGGGCTCGATGGATCGCTACGCGCGGATGCTGCTGCACTTCCTGCACGCGATCACCAACGACCGTCACCGCGTGCACACACTGGTGTTCGGCACGCGGCTCACCAACATCACGCGGCACTTGCGCCACCGCGACGTCGACGTCGCGCTCGAGCGCGTCGCGGCGGCCGTCGACGACTGGGCGGGCGGCACGCGCATCGGCGCGTGCATGGCCGAGTTCAACCGCCGCTGGTCGCGGCGGCTGCTCGGGCAGAACGCGGCGGTGCTCCTCATCAGCGACGGACTCGACGCCGACGCGGGCGTCGGGCTCGCGTTCGAGGTCGAGCGGCTCGCCAAGTCCTGCGCGCGGCTGATCTGGCTCAATCCGCTGCTGCGCTATCCGGGCTTCGAGGCGCGGCCGGCGGGCATTCGGGCCATTCTCCCCTACGTCGACGAATTCCTGCCGGTGCACAACGTGGCGTCGCTGACCGACATCTCGGCGGCGCTCGAGGTGCGGCGCCCGCGCAATGCAAGGCGGACCACGAGCGACGCCTGGTTGCCGGCGGCCTGATCACGCCACGATCGCGAACGCGGTCGTGGCGTGCGTTCGGACGGCCGCCCGCCCCGTGCGACGGCTACTTGCCGGCGTCGGGTGCGTCTCGCGGCGGCGCGATCGGCGTCACGGACGGCGACGAAATCCGGATGGTGCCGCCGAAGCTCTTGTCCTCCCTGACGATCGATGGAAGTGCGACATCGTTGTTCAACGACAGATTGAGCGCAGGGAGCGGAACGAACTGCGGTTGCTCCGACGCGTCCGCCGCAAACAGCACGTAGTCGTCGAGTTTGCCGATCATCGGAGTCATGGGGGCAGGCGGGAAACTGCATCCGACTCCCGACACCTGATAACTCAAACTCCCTGTGAATTGGTTTCCCAGGTTCAGGTGGAGATTGGCCTGCTGGCGCTCGACGTCGATCCTGAGCATGCTGACCAGCAGGGGGCCGAGCGGGGCACCCGGCCTCGCGGAAGAGTAGTAGTCGTCCGAACCCGACGCCGTGTACGTGCATTTCTGGCTCGTAAAGCTGCCCGAGGCCGTGAGACCAAGCTTGCCGTCCCGGTGCAGGATCGGGAACTGGACCTTGTAGCGAAGCTTCTCGGCGGGCTCCAGCCGGTAGCCACCGACATCGGCGCGGAAGCGGAGCTGCCCCGTGCCCGCGATCTTCAGTCCAGGGCTGTCGATATAATTCGTCCAGTCGTAGGCAAGCGGAATCACCCATTCGCTGAGTTGGCGCGCATTGCTCTTCACGCCTGCGACCTCCACGATCACGTCGCCGTTCGATCCGTCGCCGGTGTAACGAAGGCCTTTGGCGAGGATCCTGGTCGTCTTCCAGTCGTCGGCCGCGACCGCAAGTTCGGTGCCGCCCACCGTGACTTTGCCCGCCTTGGAGCCGAAGATCCCGGTCAGCGTCAACTCTCCCTTCAGCTCGTCGACCGTCACGTACTGGATCGAGGGCGCGAGGATCGGCGAATGTACGGAGTCCGCTTTGCGAGAGGCGACCAGCGTGGCGCCGCTCGACGAATCCTTCGTCAGCCCTCTCTTGGCCATGTCCGCCAGGACGAGGTCGTACGGAAACGGGCGCTGCGGGGGCGACTCTTTGGGCTCGTGCTGGTTCGCGCCCACCATGCGGTCCACGAAGAAGGGCGCAGACTTGAAGGCGGCGCCTTCGACCGTGACAACACCGTTCCACCCCAGGTAGACCGCGGCGCCTGCGGAGTGAAACGCCGCGGCCATCCCGGCATCGGCGCTCCCGCAGACGTTGATGAAGACGACACTGTCGTCTTCGAACTGCATGAAGTCCGAGACGAAGTGCTGGGTGATCCCGTAGTAGCGGGCGGAAAGGGGCACGTCGACGCCTTCGACGCGGACCGAGTATCCGTTGAACGCCGTGCCGTACACCAGCCGGGGGCCCTTGCCCAGCAACTCCGCGATTGCCTGGTCGGGAACACCGTCGGCGAACTGGGACGTCAGGATGGTGTAGATCATCGCGTCCACCGGGCCGGGCGGTGCGAGGTAGTTCCGCGCCGATCCGCCGTGTGCGTTGATGTAGAAGAAGCCGTCGCCCTTCACCTGTGCGAGTGTCCGCACGTTGGCGTCGCCGTCCGCACCCTGCCAAACGCTCCAGCCCCGGCTCTTGAGGTGGCCCCGTATGCGGGTGACCGCGGTCTGCGCCTCGAACTGGTCGGTGAAGGCGTGCATCACGTGCGCCTTCGTGGCGCCCGGAACTTCCGGATGCCCGGCGTTCTTCCGGTCCGGTGCGATCGGCATGTTGGCCGCGCTGACCGGAGCCGGCGATCGATTCGCGAAAATCACGTGCATGACGCCATCTCTCAGCAGGCCCCATGCGGTTCCGTCCTTGTGGCTGGCGCCGGCCTCCTTGTAGTCAGGGTGCGCGGCCATGAAGTCCGCGACGGCCTGCACCAGGTCGCCGGCGCGCAGCCCTTGCGCGGCGAGCGACTGGAAGCGCGTGCCGACCGCATCCATCGCGCGCAACCGGGTCGCGATCGGATCGCCGGCGGGCGCGATGCCGACGGAGTACATGGCCGACGTCTCGGTGCCGGTCCCGACGCCGCTCACCGAGACCATGCTGACCGCAGGCGTGGGCGCAGCGGATGCCGCCGCCGTCAAGCGAATCGTGGTCACCGCAGGCCCCGAACCGACAAGCAGCGTCGGGGGGTCCAACTGCACTGAGACCCCGGCCGGGAGGCCGTTCACGGTGACCGCGACGGGACCGCTGAAGCCGTTGCGCGGCGTGACGATGGCGTAGACATAGCCCGTGTCGCCGGGCATGAGCAGCAACGAGGCGGACGTAAACGTGAGCTCGAACGCGCCCCCGGCCTCCGGCGTGCACATTGCCACGCCGTCCGGTCCGTAGCCCTCCGCCACGTAGCCCAAGGCCAGCATGGCCGACCGGGTCGCGCGGTCCGTCGTATAGCGGTGGTTGGAGTCGGCGCGGCTGTTCCACAGCCGGTAGACCGGCGCCCAGCCGGGGCTGCACGCGCCGGTGGCCGCGTCGGGCAGCCCGACGTGCATCACGCCCGGCGACTCGTACGAGAACGCCGGGAACTTCGCGCTGACTTCCGCGCATTCGGTGGGCGATGCCGAGTAGAAGTGCGAGTCGCCCGACGCGGGGGAAGGTAGAAGCGACAGACGGGGCTCGTGCCCGCGGCGGGCGCGTCGTACGCCTTGAACACCTGGCCGGTGCGCGTCCATCCCCTGAGCGCGCCGCTGTCGAGCGCGTTGATGTCGCCCGCGAGCGAGCTGATGATGAAGTAGTGGTCGAGTGTCGCGTTGTAGTACTCGACGACGTCGACCAGCGAGCCCTGCGCGAACGCGCCGGTCGCACAGGCGAAGGCGGCGAAGGCGGCGGCGATGCGCGAGCGGATATTCACGACGTTCTCCTGACGTTGTCTTCTCCGGGGACGCGTCCGTCTGGGATGCGTCGCGAGTGATGATGGGCGGCCGGGCGTTACACCGCCGTTACACGACTGCGGACGTGCCTGGCGGCGCGACGCCGCGCCCGATGACGGGCCCCGCTCGCGTGCTGTGCTCGCAAAGGTCGCGGCGTCGGTCGCCGACCTGGCGGGCGGCACGCGCATCGGCGCGTGCCTCGCCGAGTTCAACCGTCGCTGGTCGCGGCGCGTGCTGGGCCAGAACGCCGTCGTGCTGCTGATCAGCGACGGCCTCGACGCCGAAGGGAGGGCCTCGCGTTCGAAGTCGAGCGGCTCGCGAAGTCCGCCGCGCGCCTCATCTGGCTCAATCCGTTGCTGCGCTTCGCGGGGTTCGAGGTGCGGCCGGCGGGCATCCGGGCGATCCTGCCGTAGGTCGACGAGCTCCTGCCGGTGCACAACGTGGCGTCGCTGCGAGAGATCGCCGACGCGCTCGACGGGGGGCGGGCACGCTCCGTCCGACGCGGGTCGTCGCCCGGGCGGTTCGCGGCGAGATGTCGGCGATCGCAACTGTGCGGCGATCACTTGCCCGCGTCGGGCGTGTCCCGCGGCGGCGATTCGGCGGCCACGACCGGCCAGGAAACCCTCACTCCTTCGTAAGCGACACCGCCTCCCTTCCCGACGATGGCGGGGAACGTGAAGTTCTTGTCCACGGTAAAGTGAATTGCGGGAAGGGGCAGGGTGTCCGGATCCTCGGACTGGTCAGCGGGAAACTCCATCGAGCCGTCCAGGAAGCCCACCAACGGAGTCATTTGATGGGGCCCATACTTGCAGTCTGTGCCCGACCGCGTGTACTCGGTAGCCAGGTCTATGCCCCCCAACGCCAACCCCACGCTCGCCCGCCGCTGCTCCGTGTCGAGACTGAGGTAACTCTGTAACACGGTGCTGAGTAAGGCCCCGAGTCTGGCGGGGGAGTAGTATTCCTCCGACCCGGAAGCAGTATACGTGCAGCTTCCGTCGGAGTGGGTGCCCGACGCCGTGACTTTCAGCGAGCTCTCGCGGTTGGACACTCCGCCCCGAACCAAGTAACGCGGCTGCTCGGCCGGCTCCAGCCGGTACCCGCCGACGTCGGCGCGGAAGATGACCTTGCCGTCTCCCTCGATTTTCAGGCCCTTCTTTCGCTCCCAGTCGAGCCACTGGTAGGCCAATGGGATCGTCCATTTCGTGAGCTGGCGTGCGTTGCTCCTGATGCCCTGGACCTCGACGATGACGTCTCCGCTGGACCCGGCGCCTGAGGATGGGAGTTCTGCAACGATCTTCGAATTCGACCATTGTTTGAGGTTGAGTTCGCGTCCGCCGACGGTGACCTTGGGCGTCGGCGAGCCGAAATCACCGGTCAACGTCAGCAGGCCCTCCCACTCGTCGACCGTAACGTACTGGATCGAGGGCGCGAGGATCGGCTGGGCCGTTGACCCCGCGTTGGGGTACACGCCGAGCGCGCTGCCGCTCTTGGAGTCCTGCTTGAGCCCCTTCCTGGCCATGTCCGCCACCACCTTGTCGAGGGGGAACGGACGCTGTGGAGGCGACTCCTTGAGCGGGTATGCGTTGGCGCCTACCAATCGGTCGACCATGTAGGGCGCCGACGTGAATGCGGCACCCTCCGGCGTGACGGCGTCGACCCACCCCAGGTAGACCCCGGCGCCTGCATCGTGAAACGCCTTGATGAATCCGTTGTCGGCACTGCCGCATGCGTTGATGAACACCACGCTGTCACTCTCGAAGTGCATGAAGTTCGAGACGAAGTGTCTGGTAATGCCGTAGAACTTCCCGGTCAGGGGAAGGTGGCTGCCGTCGCTCTCCAGCGTGTAGCCGTTCCACGCCGAGGCGATCACGAGGGCGGGCCCCTTCTTCAGCAGCGCGTCGATCGCCGCATCCGGCCTGCCGTCGGCGAGCTCGGACGTGATCGCGGCGTAGATCCACGCATCGAGTCCTGTGGGGTCGGGAAGCTTGTTCTGCACCTGGCCCCCGTGTCCGTTGAAATAGAAGAAGCCGGCGCCCTTCACCCGAGCGAGCGACCGTACGCTGGCGTCCCCGTCGGCACCCTCCCACACGTGCCAGCCCCGGTTCTTGAGATAGCTGCGAATCCGGGTGACCGCCTGCTGCGGCTCGAAGTACTCGCTGAACGCGTGCATTGCATATGCCTTCGCCACGCCGGGCAGCTCCGGATCGCCGCTCGCCTTTCGCGCCGGCGGAATCGGCATGCTCGTCGCGCTGACGGGAGCCGGGTCGCGATTCGCGATGACGACATGCATCACGCCGTCTCTGAGCAATCCCCACGCGGTCCCATCCTTGCGGCTGGCGCCGGCCTCTGCGTAGTCGGGATGCGTGGCCATGAACCCTGCGACGGCGTTCACCAGGTCGCCGCCGTTCAGGCCTTGTGCCGCAAACTCCTGCATTCGCTCGCCGACCGCATCGATGGCGCGCAGACGGACTGCGAGCGGATCCCCAGCCGGTGCGATCCCGACGATGTATGTGCCCGACGACGTCGTGTCGTCGGCCTGTCCCCGCACCGTGACGGGACTGTCGGCTGCAGTGGGCGATGCTGATGTCGATGCCGTGAAGCGGACCCTCGTTGCGACCGGACGGGGGCCGATCGTGAGCGATGCCTTGAGGATCTGCGCCGTGACACCGGGCGGCAACCCGTCGATGGTGACGGCAACGGTGCCGGCGAAGCCGTTGCGCGGCGTGACGATCAGGTACGCATCACGCACGTCCCCCGGCATCAGTATCAACGCGGAGGACGTGAACGTCAGATCGAACGTCCCCCCTCCGTTCGGCGAGCACATCGCCACCCCGTCGGGCCCGTACCCCTCGGCGACATAGCCGCGCGCGAGCATGTCCGCGCGCACGCCGGCGTCCGTCGTGTAGCGGTGATTGGAGTCGGCGCGGCTGTTCCACAGCCGGAAGACCGGCGTCCAGCCCGGGCTGCACGCACCGGTGGCCGCGTCGGGCAGGCCGACGTGCATCACGCTCGGCGACTCGAAGGAAAACGAGGGGAACTTCGCGGCGACCTCGGCGCACTCGGCCGGGGAGGCCGAGTAGAAGTGCGAGTCGCCCTGCGCGGGCGGAATGTAGAAGCGGCAGACGGGGCTGGTGCCCGCGGCGGGCGCGTCGTAGGCCTTGAACACCTGACCAGTGCGCGCCCAGCCCTTCAGCGTACCGCTGTCGAGCGCGCCGATGTCACCCGCGAGCGAGCTGATGAAGTAGTGGTCGAGTGTCGCGTTGTAGTACTCGACGACGTCGACCAGCGTGCCCTGTGCGAACGCGCCGGTCGCGCAGACGATGGCAGCGAAGGCGGCGGCGATGCGTGAGCGGATGTTCACGACGTTCTCCTCTATGTGCGGTCCATGCAATGCCAAGCCGGTCGACGTGGGGACGATTTCCCCGCTTCCACTGCTACGCGCCTCGGGCGCGCCGTCCCGCGCTCTGAGTGGATGTTGGATCGACCGGCGTCACACCGGCGTCACGCGGATCGGACGACGGAAGCGGCCGTAGGAAGAAAGGGCGCCCGGAGGCGCCTTTGAGGTCCAGCATCGGAGAACCGGGCTGACTATGGACAGGCCGTCCATGTGGTCGGGCCGGTCGCCACGCACGGCGTGCCGCCCGTCACGGTCTGCGAGTACGCGTTCTTCACGAACGCGGTCGTCGCCGCGAACCCGAACACGTTCGCGCCCGTCTTCCGGATCTGGTAGACGGTCGGATCGCCCGTGACCGGCGGCGTGCTGAAGTTCGCCCACGCGGTGCCGCTGGTCGCGAGGTACGAGCCAAGCGCGACGAAGGGCGCCTCGAAGAAGAGTCCGCCGAACGGCGGCGACGTGGTCGTCCACGCGTTGTACACCGGGGCGAACGTCTGCAGCGTGGTACCGGCGCGGAATACGGCGCCGCCGGGCCACTGGAAGGCGACCGGCGGACCGATTAGCGAGCCGGTTGGCGCGCCCATTACGCGCATGTAGCCGTCCGCCTGCAGGATGAGCTGACTGCCCAGGTTGCCCTGGATGCCGCCCGCCGGCAGCCCGCCCGTCGTCAGTGGCACGCCGATGAACGGCGTCCTCGTCGCACCCGAGTCGACGATCGCGTCGCCCAGCACGCGCAGGTTCACCGCCTGGAAGCCGCCGCTCTCGGCCGAGACGCTGACGAGCACCGGCGCCAGCGTCGTGAGCGGGGCCACGTCCATCGAATTGAGCAGCCAGTTGGTGTTGCCGGCGACCGGTGCGTTGATCGATCCGGTCAGCGTGACCTCGAGGTCGTTGGTGACGACCTGGGCGGTCGGTTTCTCGCCGATGTTCGCGAAGGGCGCGCCGGCGGCGTTGACGCCGGTGAACGACAGTCCCTCCAGCATCACCGTGGGGGCGGTGAGCGCGCCAGCGGGCGTCAGCTTGGTCATTGCCAGCGGCGAAAGGAGGTCGATCGCGTTCCCCGCCGTCCACGGGCCGTCGATGGTCAGCATGGTTCCCGACACCGTCGCAAGGATGTCACGGGCCGCGCCGATCTCCCCCAGGCGGGCGCCGCCGCTGCTCCGCACGGTGGCGTCGATTCCGGCCGTCACCGAACCGGAGATCGTCAGCATGTCGAGCGGCGTGCCCTGGTGCACGACGTAGGCGAGTCCACCGGCGTCGATCGTGCCGCTGATCGTCGTCGTGTTTCCGACCGCGCCGGGGTAGTTCCAGACGGTCACACTGTCCAGGGCGCGAACGGCCCCGGAGACGACGAGCGGAGCGCCGACCGGCCCGCCGGTCCAGCCGTTGCGGACGATCACGGCGCCGCCTTCCACGACGCCCGCGACGGTCGTCGTGTTCCCGGCCGCCGTGCCGAAGTTCTCGACCGTGATGCCGG
This sequence comes from Betaproteobacteria bacterium, assembly GCA_016716425.1. Classification (GTDB taxonomy): domain Bacteria; phylum Pseudomonadota; class Gammaproteobacteria; order Burkholderiales; family Casimicrobiaceae; genus VBCG01. The sequence continues at coordinate 192,601 of JADJWJ010000005.1, read as the reverse complement.
TGCCCAGCGAGACAAGGTGCGCGGTCGACGTGAGCATCAGCGGACCCACGACGCCGACGCCGAGGTCGGCCATTGCCGTGACCGGCTGGAAGAGCGTCCCGGAAATCGTGGTCGGGGCGCCTTCCTCTTCGTTGAGGACGCGCAGACCGCCCGCCATGCCCGCCAGGCCCGCGCTCACATCGCCGGATATGACGAGCGGCCCGTGCGCCTCGACCCCGACGGCGTCGCCGGCACCGATGTTCGCTCGAATCGTCACCGACTTGGTGCCGACGATCAGCAACGAGTCGGTGTTCACGCCCGGCGGATTCGGCTGGTGGTTGATCGTGCTGTCGACGAGGACGTTGCCGCCGAAGATGTCGACGTAGCCGGTGGTCGTGATCGCCGACGGCTGCGCCCCGGGCGTCAGCGCCTGGATCGTGACGTCGGGGCTGAAGCCGTCGGTGTAGGACGGGACGTTGATGCCCAATTGCTGGAGCGACGCGTTCGTCGTGTAACCGGAAACCACGTTGTACAGCTCGACCTTGCCCGAGTCCGAGTAGGAATTGATCTCGATCGTCGCGTCGGAGAACAGCCCGACGAGGGTGTTGCTGCTGCCGGCCATGCCGCTGCGCACGCTGCCCGAAGCCAGCAGGCTGACGAGCGCGGACGGCCCGCCCGCGGCGATCGATCCCTCGTTCACCACGTCGCCGCCGGCGCCCCCGACGATGGCGAGGTAGCCGGGGAAGGGGCCGACGTTCTTCCCGCCCACCGTGGACATGCTGTCGAGCGAGAACGACCGGCTCGCGCTCGCACCCGCGACGCCGTCGATGGCGGCGACGGTTGGCACGTGCGTGAGTCCCGCCTGCAGGTAGACCGTTCCGCCGAACAGGTTGCCCGTGTTGAGCACGCGCAGGCTGTCCCCCGCGACGAACACGTAAGGCGCGGGCGCGTTGGCGATGAGGTCCCCGTTGATCGCGCCCGCGATCGACACGTTGCCCGTCACCGTCCCGAAGCTGACGTACGACGTACCGTACGCCGGCGCGGCCGGGGCGACCCAGCCGTTGTTGCCGACGAACTCGTTGCGCGACGTTGCATTGTCGAGGTCGGCGCCGACGAGCCCGACGCCCTTGGGGGCGACGACATGTGCCCCGGGTCCGATCACGATGCCGTTCGCGTTGGCGAGCCAGATCGCCGGCGCGAAGTTGCAGACCGGGCACCCCGCCCACGGCACGTTCGTCGCGACGAGCGTGCCGTAGACCTGCGACGGATTGCCCGAGACGTCGACGATCAGCACGCCCGGGGCGGTCGTCAGGCCGGAGCCCCCGAACGTGAGTTGCGCCCCGGCACCGAGGTTGAAGCCGGCCGGATTGACGTCGGCCGGACCGCCCACGACACCCCAGCGCAGCACGACCTTGTCCTGCACGTCGATGCGTGTGCCGTTCGGCAGGTTGATGATGGCCGAGCCCAGCGGCGTCGCAACGCCGTTCACCGCGACCGCACCCGACAGGCTCGCCTGCGCGAAGAGTCCGTTTCCGGGCATCTGGTTCGGCGTAGGTGCCGCCTGGGCCGCACCCGCGGCGAGCGCCATCGCGAGCACCAGCGGCCGCGGAGTGAACCGTGCATGTACGATCGTCTTCATTGTTGCTTTACTCCCCTTGAGTGAAGGCACGTACGACGCCCCGGCGTTCGCTGCGCAGGGTTCGCCTACATGTCGGCGACGGGTGTCGCGCCGTGGGTCCCGCACAGGATCAGCGAACGCGTCGCACGATCACTTGCCGATGAGATAGCCCGATATCGTGACCGTGCAGTAGCTAATGGAAAATCCGCCGGTGCTGCCGCACGTGAAGTAGGGTCCGTGCAGTCCGTCGCCTTCGTAGTAGAGCCGGACCATCTGGCTGCTACGATAGTCGTCATAAATGGAGCTCGTTTGCGCCAATGTCAGCGGAAGGATGATCGGCGCCGAGACTGCGGACGTGCGGCCGTATACGGTGATCATCGGCGTTTCGCCAATCGGGACGGTGGTTCGCGCGTCCACGAATTCGATGACGAGCCTCCGGTCGGCGGGGATCGGGACGGCGGAAGACCCGTCTACCGTACCGTGGTAGGGCCCCAGGGTGGTCATGCTGAGGTAGGGCTCCGCGCCTGGCACGTCGGTTGGCGGTTTCGCCTCGACGCGCGCCGGTTCCACGGCGACCCATGCTGCGGCGGCAGCGAACAGGCATGCCGACAAAGTCAATTTGCGGGACATTTCACCCTCCTGTTGTACGGTTTGGGACATGTTCCTGCTCGACGACGGCGCGGTGGCGTGAATCGTCGCTGCCCGTCTGCCGGGTCCGACGCCGCACGTCATGGACCCAGCCTCGCATGGCCGCCGTCACATCGGCGTCACGCGATCTGCGCGAACGAGAATCTGCGCGAAGTCTCGCCCGGCGCCGATCCGTCTCATCGCCGGCAGGTGGTATCGGAGCTCGCGATCGTGTATCGACGCCATGGGCGGAAGTGGGACGGTGCCGGCGAACGTCGCCGTGGACCTCGGTTCCGCGCGGGTTCCGGCCAAGGCAGCAGTTGCGACCGTTGCCGGACTCTCGCCACGGCGCCGAATCGAGGCGAACGGAGGGTCCGACGGTCCCGTTGTGTACCTGGCCGCGCCTGGTGTTGCACCGGTGCCGCGCGCGCGGCGGTCCGCCGTTGCGCCGGTGCACCGAAGCCGGAGCCCACACTACAATGCAATGCAGTGCGTCAGCGCGCCCCAGCCGGATGTTCGACCCGTGACCCCTTGTGCCGGCTGCCGCGCGGCATCGAGCCGGCCGGCGCAAGGCTGTAACGTGTGTGTGACGCCGGTCCGACTAACCTGCGGCGCAGCGTGGCAAGGGCCGCCCCGGGCCCCGACCCGAGGACGAAACCGAAGATGCACACCGTGATGACGACCGCGAGACGGACGCGAACGACGACGAAGCCATCGCTGCCGGGGGGACGCCTTTGGCTCCGCCAGACCGGCCGCATCGAGTTGCCGAGCGGGACGGGGCAGGACCTCGAACCCAAGGATGCGCTGCTGCTCGCGTATCTGGCGATCGAGGGGCCGACGTCGCGCGCCCGGCTGGCTTCTCTGCTGTGGCCCGATGTCGACGACGAACGGGCCCGCGGGAACCTGCGGCAACGGCTGCTCCGGCTGAAGCGAACGACCGGCAAGGAACTGGTCTCGGGCCCCGCGCAGGCCCAACTGGCCGAAGACATCGCACACGACCTCGGCGACACGCATGAACTTCTGGAAGCGATGGAGCCGGAGCTTGCCGGCGGCCTGGCGGAGTGGCTGACCGCACAGCGCGAGCGGCGCTGCCGGGCGCGCGCGCATGCGCTCGCCGTGGCAGCCGAGCGGGCGGAGGCGGGTGGAGACCTGGCTGCCGCGCTCGAGCACGCCAGCGCGCTGGTCGCGCTCGATCCCTGCTCCGAGGAATCGCACCGGCGGGTGATGAAGCTCCACTACCTGCTGGGCGACGCCGGTGCTGCGCTCGCCGCGTACCGGCATTGCGCGCGTTGCCTGCGGTCGGAGCTCAATACCGAGCCGAGCCGGGAGACGCGCGAGCTCCGGGCCCAGATCGAGAAGGCCGCACCTTCGGCACCGACCGCGACGCCTCGGCAAGGGGTTCCGGTCACGGTGCTGCGTCCGCCGCGGCTCATCGGACGCGAAGCGGAACTCGCGGCAATGGCGCAGGCTTGGGACGTGCGGCTCGCCTTTCTGCTCCTGGGCGAGGCCGGCATGGGCAAGTCCCGGACGCTTTCGGAGTTCGCGCACGAGCATCCTGGAGTGGTCGTGATCCAGGCACGGCCGGGCGACGCCGGCGTACCGTACGCGACGCTGGCGCGGTTGCTGCGTACGGCCATGGCGGGCAAGCCACCCGAACTCCCGGAAGGGTCGCGCGGGCAGCTGGCGCGCGTGCTGCCGGAACTGCTACCCGCGACCGCCACGCCACTCGACGGGCAGCGGGTGCAGCTGCAGCGGGCGGTCGAGGCGGTGCTGGTCCACGTGCAGCGTGACGGCGTGCGCGGCATCGTACTGGACGACCTGCACTTTGCCGACGAGGCGAGCGTGGACATGCTGCGCGGAATCGTCGGTGGCGAGCGCGAGATCGACCTGCGCTGGGGCTTCGCGCAGCGCACCGGCGAGCCGACGGTGGCGACGCAGGCGCTGCGCGACACGCTGGAGGAAGCGTTCGGATTGAACACGATGGCGCTGGCGCCGCTCGATGTCGTGCAGATGGCCGCGCTGGTGGACTCGCTCGGCCTGCCCGATCTCGACAGCCGCAGTGTTGCCGAGCGGCTGGTGCGGCACACGGGCGGCAATCCGATGTTCGCGCTGGAGACGTTGAAGCACGCGCTGGCAACGGGCGCCTCGGATGCGCAACTGCCGCGTCCGACCAGCGTGGGCGCGCTGATCGAGCGGCGGCTGCGGCAGCTGTCGCCACCCGCGATCGCGCTGGCGCGGGTGGCGGCGGTAGCGGGCGTGGACTTCTCGATCGAGATGGCCGAGCACGTGCTGAAGACGCCGGCGATGGCGCTGGCGGACGCGTGGAACGAGCTCGAGTCCGCACAGGTGCTGCGCGGCGCCGCCTTCGCGCACGATCTTGTGTTCGAGGCGGCGCTGCGGTCGCTGCCGGCGGCGATCGCGACGCACACGCACGGGTCCATCGCCGAGTGGCTGGAGCGCGCCGACGGCGAGCCGGCGCGCATCGCCGCGCACTGGGAGGCGACGACGACGCCGCAGCGTGCGCTGCCGTGGCTGCGCAGGGCGGCCGACCGGGCGAATGCCGCGATGCGTCCGCGCGAGGGGGTCGAGTTCCTGGTGCGGCCGCGGCGCTGGAAGCCGACCACCGCGACGCCGTAGCAGGCGTTCGCCGCGTTGGCGACGGTCGTCTCTCCGGCCGCTGCTCGACCGGCTCGACGAGCTGGCGGTCGAGCCCAGGGATCGCGTCCACGCGCTGCAGTCGCGCGTCGACTACCACATGGTTCGCAAGGAACGACTCGACGAGGCGCTTGCGCTGCAGCAGCGCGCGGTGGCGCTGGCGACCGAAGTGGGCTGGGACTGGCTTCGCGCCGCCGGCGCGCTGAATGTCGCGGTGCTGCATGCGTCGTTGGGCGATCACGAAAGCGCCGCCCGGGTGACCGAGGATCTCCTCCCGGAGGCACGCCGCTGGCCGGCGCTCCCGGAGCGCTGCACACTGCTTGCGAAGGCCGGCTACGTCTTCAGTCGCTCGGAGCAGGTACAGCGCGCGGCGGCCCTGTTCGACGAATCCGTTTCCGAAGCACTGGCCTGCGGCTCTCACGCCATGGCGATTTCGGCGCTCGGACATGTGGCACATGCGCGCCTGCGCCTTGGTCAGCCGGAGACGGCGCTTGCCGCGATCGAGCGGGCCGACGCGCTGCCGCGGCAGTGGCACGACGGAATCGAAGGCGCCAGCGACTCGAGTCATTACATGGCGGCACTGGCGCTTCGTCTGCTGGGACGGTACGACGAGGCGCTGGTGCGTGCGCACGCCGCGATCGCCGTCGCGCGCGCGCGAGTCGCGTTCGACCTTTTCGGCACCTATGCGCGTGCGCGGAATCTGGCTCGATCTCGGCCAGCATGCCCGGGCCCAGCAGGATCGCGCGCAGGCGAAGCGGGAGGCCCATACGCCCAGCAAGGAGCACGAGGCCGTGCTGCTCGACCTGCGGTTTGCCGCCGAGGGGAATGCCCGGCCCGGCGACGCTGCGGAGCGCGGGCATGCCCTGCTGGAGGGGGACGCGCTACACTTCGTGCAGCTGTGTGCATCGCTGCGGCTCGTCGACCTCGCCGCGCCGGCGGAGGGTCTCGCGCTGGCGCGCGACGTGCTGGCTGCGGCACGGCAAGCCGGGTTCCGCGGGCTCGAAGCATCCGCGCTGTCGCGCGTCGCGCGAGGTGAGGCGCAGGCGGGTGCCTTCGACAGCGCGGTCGCGCACGCCCGGCTTTCGGTCGTGGTCGCGGATGGGCAGGGCACCGACGACCTGACGTGGCCCGCCATCGTGCGCAACGCGGCCATCGTCCTCCAGCAGGCCGGCCTCGCCGGCGAGGCGCGGCAGCTCGCCGCCCGCGGTGCCGCGTGGCTGCGCGACACCGCCGAGCGGCACGTTCCGCCCGAGTTCCGCGACAGCTTCCGCAACCGCAACGCGGTCAACCTCGAGCTGCAGCGGCTCGCGATCCGGCTCGGCTGATTCGCCGTTCGCCGCGCGGCTTCGTCGTGCCGGGCCGCTGCCGGCAGGCGGGTGACGCCGCCGGCGCAGGATCCGGACTGCGCCCCAGCGCACCGCTGCTGAACGGAAGGTCGCCGCCGTTGGCGTCGATCGGGATGAAGCCGGGGACGTTGACGCCGACGTCCTCGTAGTACGCCTGGCCGTTGCCGTAGCCGCTCGCAGCGGGTCCCTTGACGATTCCGCAGCTGCCCCCGGTGCTGGTGGGCACCGCCGCCAGCTCGAACGCGTACTCGTGGCCCTTGCGCAGACGGGTCCCCCGGGACTGTCGGCATCGTGGAGCTGAAGCAGCTGGTACTCGCCGGTGACGTCGGCCGGCACGGCGTCGTTGAAAAGGTAGAGGATGGGACCGCCCATGCCGTCGCGGATCGTGACGCCGATCAGCGCATCGGTGCAGCCGACCGGGAGCAACAGGTATCCGAGCGCCTGATTGGAGGACGGCGTGAAGGTCTGCGCGAGGATCTGTCCTTGCCCTGCGGGGTAGATGGCCCACGTCCCGCTCGGGAAATCCATCGAGATCTGCTGTTCGCCGGGCGTGAACGGCGGCGGCGCCGCCGATGCCAGCGAGGACTGCACCAGGCACGGGCAGCCTGCCATGGCTGCGATAACGAGCAAGCGCACGAACTTCGTCGTAGTGGCCACGATTTCTCCTTGAGGGTCGGGGCATGCGGTGCCACCGGCTGGGGCACCCGGAACCCACCTTAGAGAACGTGCCGTCACGTCACCGTCACGCGACGAGGCAGCGGGCCGGCTGGCGTCGGCAGGACCCGCAGGAGCCGACCGTTCGGTTGCGGACGAGCGCCAGTGCCCAGCGCTGCCGCTCGGAGGGCGATCGCGCACCGGCGGCCGACGGCGGCGGCGCGGGCGCCACCGCGCGGGCGTCACGGACGCGCGCCGCAGCTTCCGCCGGGCCGGCGGCCACCGTTGCGGCCGCCATCTCGCGGCAAGGCCCGATGCGCCGCCACGGCCGCTTCGTCGCGCGCCAGGTTCGCGACGATCGCGAGCAGCACGCGGCGGGCGGCGCGCTGGTCGGCCGCCGGCACGCCGCGGACACCGATGCGGTGGACCTCGACGGCGAGCGGCACCGGCCGGCGCTCGAGCGCGCGCCCGGCGCGCGTCAGATGCACGTCGGAGTTCTTGCGGTTGTCGGCGTGCTGCCGGCGCACGACGTCGCCGCGCGGCTCTATCGCGGTGACCGCGGCGAACGTCGTCGGCTCCATGACGCCCGCGCGCCGCCCGCGCGTTTGCTACGATGCGGCCGACAGCGCCGTGGGTGCGCCGCGAGGAGTCGCCGCGAATGGAGATGACCAACAGCCGGGTGGTCCCGGCGCCGCCGGAAACCGTGTGGGCGGCGCTGACCGATCCCGACTTCCTGAAGGCCTGCCTGCCGGGCTGCGAGACGCTGGAGCGCGTCGGCGACGACGCGTTCCGCGCGGTGATGGCCGCCAGGGTCGGCCCGGTGTCGGCGCGGTTCACCGGCACGATGACGATGACGGACGTCGTGCCGCCGACCGGCTATACGCTGAAGTTCGAAGGGCAGGGCGGCGCCGCGGGCTTCGCGAACGGGGAGGCGAGGGTGACGCTGGCGCCGGCCGACGGTGCCGGCACGCGCCTCGCCTACGCGGTGAAGGCGCAGGTCGGCGGCAAGCTTGCGCAGATCGGCTCGCGCCTGATCGACGGCGCCGCGGCCAAGATCGCCGACGACTTCTTCGCGCGCTTCTCCGAGCGGCTGACGCCGACACCGGAGGCGGCGGCGGAAGCGCCGATGGTGCCGGTCGCGGCGGGCAGGGCGCCGGACGGCGGCCGCTGGATCCGCTGGGTCTCGCTCGCGATCATCGCGGGAATTCTCGCGTACCTCGCCGCACGCGGGGTGCGGTAGCGCCGCTCGCGCGACCTCTTCAGCCCGGCGGCTTCACGCTGACGCCGCAGTCGCGGTAGTCGGCGACCACGATCGTGTACAGCGCCTTGCCGGCCGAGTTGACGAACGTCTGCTCGGACTGGTTGCACGGGCGGTCGCGTGCGAGCAGCGCGTCCAGGCGTGCCCGCGCGCCGGTGAACGTCTCGAACCGCGGCGCGTGCAGCACGAAGGCGACGCGGCGGCCGTGCACGTGCTCGGCGACGGCCTGGCGCAGGTCGTCGCGCTCGAGGTCGGGCGCGTCGAGCAGCCGCCACGTCCACTCGCGGTAGTTCGCGGCACGCTTGCGGTCGGCGAACGTCACCAGCTGCTGGTGCAGGCCCCAGTCGACCGAGATCACCCGGTCGACGCCGAGCTCGTCGAGGCGGGTGCCCAGCTTCGCGATCGCGGCGTCGAATTGCGGGCGGTAGTCCCGGTCGTTCTGCCACGTGTCGATGTTGCGGATGGCCCACCCGATGTTCCACGCGAACAGCGCACCGCACGCGGCGATGCCGCCGGTCGCCATGAGCACGCGCGCGCCGCGCATCGTGCCCGGCCGCGCGTCGGCGATGTGCTGCGACGAGATCGCCACGAGCGTGACGAGGTGCAGGATCGGCAGCGGCCACAGCATCACCAGGTGGTGGGTGCCGCCGACCTGCCGCGTCGCGGTGATCGCGATGAACAGCAGCGCCATGAACGCGGTCAGGAACGCGAGCAGGTGGCGCGCCGGCGTCCAGGGCCGCCAGACCGCGAGCAGGACGACCGCCGTCGCGAGCTGCACCAGCGCGACGTAGTTGAACGCGGACGTCTCGACCGCCTCGGTGCCGAACACCCAGTTGATCACCGACGTGCCGGAAAACGTCGTCGCGTAGAGGTTCCACACCTTGACGAACTGCGCGACCGCGTCGAAGGTCCCGGCGTCGCCCAGCACGTCGAGTCTGGCGGCGCGCCGGACGAGCGTCACCGTGCCCCACAGCAGCAGCACGCCCGTGATGCCGGCGAGCGCTGGCTGCCACGGCGCGCCGGTGCGCAGGCGGTCGAGCAGGAGGCGCGGCGCGGTGAGCAGCGTCGCGCCGGCGAGCGCGGCGATCACCCAGACGAAGTTGAGCTTGTCGAAGAAGCCGACGACGAGCGCGGCGCACAGCGTGACGAGCCAGTGCATGCGCCCCGTCTGCAGCCAGCGCCAGAGCGCGGCCACGCTCGTCACGCGCGCCAACGTCGCGATCATCTGCGGCCCCCAGTCGAGGCGCGCGTGATTGACGAGCACCGGGTCGGTCGCGAGCAACGCGAGCAGCAGCAGCGCCCACGCGAGGCCCAGCTCGCGCTTCGCGAAGCGCCAGAGCACGAACAGCGCGGCCGCGCCGATGAGGATCGACGGCAGCCGGACGGTCCAGACGTTGATGCCGAATGCCGCGAAGATCGGCGCGTGCAGCCACGCCTTGATCGCCCCGACGTAGCCCAGCGTCTGCATCAGCGGCAGGCAGCCGGCCTGCATCGTCACCGCGGCGTCGACGTCGCACTGGCCGAGCGCGCGCAGCGCGACCGGAACGAAGATCACCTCGTCGTAGTAGTAGCCGGGACGGTCGAGCGCGTACACGGCCAGCGCCACGAAGACGGCGATGAACGCGGCGGGCAGGAGGATGCGGACGAAGGACGGCACGCGTGAGGGTCGGCGGCGGGCGGAAACGGGCCGAGTAGACGCCAAGCGCGCGGCCGGGTCAAGCGTTCTCGCGCCGGTGTCGCGCCGGTATCCGGCCGGCGTAGAATGATCGCCTGTCGCAAGCCGCACCGGGAGCGATCATGGACAGCGTGGACCTCGACGTACTGAAGCACAGCGCCGAATGGCTGGATGCCGGCCGCCGCGTGCTGCTCGTCACCGTCGTCAAGACCTGGGGCAGCTCGCCCCGCCCGCCGGGCGCGATGCTCGCCGTGCGCGACGACGGGCTCGTCGTCGGCTCGGTCTCCGGCGGTTGCATCGAGGACGACCTCATCGACCGCACGCACCGCCTCGGGATGACGCAGCAGGCGGTCGAGGTCGTCACGTACGGCGTATCTGCCGACGAGGCGCGCCGGTTCGGGCTGCCCTGCGGCGGCACCCTGCAGCTCGTCGCCGAGCCTCTGACCCGGGAGTCCGGCATGCGCGCGCTGCTGCGCGAGATCGAGGCCGGCCACCTGACGGCACGCAGGCTCGACGTGCTGACCGGCGCGGCGACGCTGCACCCGGCCCGCGCCACCGATGGCCTCGCGTTCGACGGCAAGACGCTGACGACGATCCACGGCCCGCGCTACCGAATGCTCGTCATCGGGGCGTCGCAGCTGTCCAAGTACCTGGCGCAGATCGCCGTCGGCCTCGACTACCAGGTGACCGTGTGCGACCCGCGCGACGAGTACACGGAGACCTGGGACATCCCGGGCGTGGCCGTCGTGCGCACGATGCCCGACGACACGGTGAAGGCCATGCGCCTGGACGAGCGCTGCGCGGTGGTCGCACTGACGCACGACCCCAAGCTCGACGACATGGCGCTGCTCGAGGCGCTGAAGTCGCCGGCGTTCTACGTGGGCGCGCTCGGCTCGCGCGCGAACAACGCGAAGCGGCGCGTCCGGCTGCTCGAGGTCGACGTCACCGAAGCGGAACTCGCACGGCTGCACGGGCCGATCGGCCTGTACATCGGCAGCCGGACGCCGCCGGAGATCGCGATCTCGATCCTGGCCGAGGTCACCGCGGTCAAGAACGGCGTGGCGCTGCCGGACGCGGCGCGGATCGCGGTGGCGAAGGAGCGGTTGACGCCCTCCGCCGCGTGTTCGCTGGGGTAGGCGCTCGCCGCGGCCGCAGCGTCGGGGCCCCGCTGCGGCACGATGGCTAGGCCTCCGCCGCTCCGGATCGGCGCGACGAGTCCCGACCCGCGGGCCGTACGGGCGCCGACGACCGCGCGCGGCGGGCGAAGCGGCGCCGTCCGCCGCGGATCCTTCCCGGTGCGGCGAGCGTATACTCTTGCCCGGTCCTGCCAGCTGCAGTTGCAGGATCCTGCGTACGCTTCCGCGCCGGGAAGAGGGATGCCATGGGCCGGTTATCCGAACGCGCGACGCGCGTCGCGCGCAAGACGGTGGAGCGCCTCGGCGCGCGGGCGACGGGCGCCGAGACGTTCGCGCGCGCCGGCGTCCGGGCGCTCCCGGAACTGGTCGGCGCGGACCTGACCACGCTCTCGGTGTGCGCGCTGCGCTCCGGCAAGCGCCGCGTGACCGGCTCCCCGGAGCGGGCGCTGTCGGCGGCCGACATCGCGTGCTTCGACCGCTTCTTCTTCGCGCATCCGCTGGTGCGCTTCCACACGGAGAACCCCGGCGGCGGCACCCACCGGATCTCGGACTCGCTGCCCGATCGCGCGTTTCGCCGCACGGCGCTGTATGCCGAGTACTACCGGCGGATCGGCGTCGCGCACGCGGTCGCGGTTCCGCTGTACGTGGACCGCGAGACGCTGGTGAGCTTCGTGCTGAACCGCACCGGCCGCGACTTCGACGCGCGCGAGTGCGACCTGCTGGAGGCCGTGCGCGGGCCGCTCGCACAGATCTACCGGCAGGCGCGCGCGCTCGACCACGCGCGGGCGACGGTCGCGCGCTACCGGGCGTGGTTCGAGGCCGAAGGCTGGAGCGAGGTCGAGGTCGACGCGCAGTGCCGGATTCGCCGTGCGGATCGGCGCGCACTCGCGCTGCTCGATATCGCGGTACCCGGCGCCGGCCTGCGGCCCGGCGCGACGCTGCCGGCCGCGCTCGTCGCGTGGCTCACGCGGTCGGCGGGACGCAGTCCGGCCGGCGCTGCGCGCTCGCTCACCGCCGGCGCGCGTGTCGTCGTGCTGCGCGCGATGCCGGCGTTCGATGGCGGCGGGTGGCTGCTGCACGTCGGCGAGCGCCCGGGTACCCCCGACTCACCAGGCATGGCCGGCGCCCCGCTCTCGGCGCGCGAGCGCGAGGTCCTCGACTGGGTGGCGGCGGGCAAGACCGACGCGCAGGCGGCCGCGATCCTCGGCATCAGCGTGCGCACGGTGCAAAAGCACCTGGAGCACGTCTACGTCAAGCTCGGCGTCGAGGGGCGGACGGCCGCCGTGATGCGCGCGCGCGCCGGCCGCTAGTGCCGGGCGGGGCGGCCCACGCGGCGTCTGCGGGACAAGGCGCGCAAGGCCGTGGTAACCTTTGCGCCCCACTGCCGCCGCGGGGTGCCATGCCCGACCTTCCGTGCCGCGCCTCGCGGCAAGCGTTGTCCCCTCCTGCCGTTTCGCCCGCCAACCGCTCCATCCCGCCGCGTTTCGTGTGCTCGGCGCGGCGCGCGTGCGTGCTGGCGGCGCTCGCGCTCGCGTGGCTCCCGGCGCCCGACGCGCGCGCGCAGGGCAGCGGCCCGGAATTGCGCGGAATGCCGCTGTTCGCGCCTGCCGACGCGTGGAACGCGCCGGAGCCGTGGAAGACCGACCGGTTCTACTTCCAGTTCGCCTACTACACGCTGCACTTCAATCCGGACCCCGAGCATCACCAGTCGTATCTGTTCGACATGGAGTACCGCTTCGACAGGTACTGGCTGGAGGGGCAGTGGTTCACGGGCCTGTCGCTGTTCCAGAACTCGTTCGGCCAGTTCTCGCAGTACGCGTACGGCGGGCTGCAGTGGCGTCCCTGGCAGGAGTACCCGAAGGGCTACGTCAAGCTGACGGCGGGCCTGCTGCACGGGTACAAGGGCGAGTACCGCGACAAGATTCCGTTCAACCACTACGAAATCGCGCCCGCGATCATTCCCTCGGTGGGCTACTGCTGGACGCGCGTCTGCGGCGAGTTCGTGCTGCTCGGCGCGAGCGCCGCGCTGTTCACGATCGGGGTGACGGTGCCCTAGGCGCCCGCGGGCGCCGCGTCGTCCGTCCGGGCCGGGAGGCCGAAGTGCAGCGCCGGTTTCGTCAAGGCGCGGCCGGCGCGGGCGCGTTGTCGGAGCCCCTCCAGCGGGCGAGATCGGCCGGGGCGTCGACGTCCCACAGCGTCGGCGCGGTGCGCCAGGCGAGGCCGGCGCGCGCGAAGGACGCCTCGGTGTCGGCGAGTGCGTGCGGCGAACTCCAGCGTACGCCTGCGAAGGGCAGCGGCCGCGTTGCGCCGACCAGCACGTAGCCGCCGTCCTCGGCCGGCCCGAGCACGGCGTCGTGACCGGCGAGCAGCGCGGACGCGCGCGCGAGGTAGGCGGCGTCGAGCAGCGGGCAGTCGGTGCCGATCAAGAGCACCGCGGCGTGGCGGGCGAGCGCATCCGTGATCGCGTGCGCCATCCGCGCGCCGAGGTCCGCGCCGGCTTGCCGATGGCGCGTGGCGCCCGCAGCGGCCGCCCGTTGCCTGAAGTAGGCGCTGTCCGGGTCGGGCGCGCACCAGAGCTCGACGCTGCACACGACGCCGGCACGGCGCGCGGCGCCGGCGTGCGCGAGCGTGGCCGCCGTGAGTTCGCGATACACGGCGGCGGCCGGCCCATCGCCGATCGTCGCCGCGAGCCGCGTCTTCACGCGCCCGGGCACCGGCGACTTGGCGAAGACGAGCAGCGCCGGCGCCGCGCTCATCGGTACCCGCGTGCGAGCCGCGCCGGATCGGCGCCCAGCGCATAGGCCGCGCGCAGCCACCACATCGTGACGATCGTGCGCCACGGACCGCGCGCTTCCCAGCGGCGGCCCGACGTGGTGATCCGCTCGCGCAGGCAGGCGGGTCGGCCGCCGAGACGCTTCAGCGACTTCGACAGCGCGATGTCCTCCATCAACGGAATCTCCGCGTAGCCGCCCACCGCGTCGAACAGCGCGCGCTCGACGAAGATTCCCTGATCGCCGGTGGCGATGCCCGTCAGGCGCGAGCGCAGGTTCATCATCGCCGCGACGACGCGCAGGATGCGCGGCCGTCCCGCGATCGAGACGTCGAACCGGCCCCAGCGCGCCCCTGCCGCCAGCGCGCGACCGATGGCGGCCGCGGCATCCGGCGGCAGCCGCGAGTCGGCGTGGAGAAAGAGGAGCGCGTCGCCGCTGGCCGCTCGCGCGCCGGCGTTCATCTGCGTCGCGCGGCCGGGCCGCGCGAGCAGCGCGCGATCCGCGAGCGGCCGGACGAGCGCGAGCGTCGCGTCGCGGCTGCCGCCGTCGACGACGACGACCTCGTGCCCGTCCGCGCGCAGCGGCTGCAGCGCCGCCAGCGTGGCGGCGATGCCGGCCGCCTCGTCGAGGGTGGGCACGACGATCGCCAGGCGCATCATCGGGGCGCCGCGCGGCGCGGCGCCGGCGGCAGAAGGGCAGGGCGCTGCACGTCAGCGTATGTCCGCGAAAAAAGCCTGCGGCGGCTTGCGGCCTAGCCGCAAGCATACCAATATCGCGAGCACGCGCCCGAAGCTTCGCCAGATGCCCATTCGCTCGAACTTGCGCGAGCTGGTCGTGACGGCGAGCGGCAGGAACGCGGGCGGCGCGAGCGCCCGCAAGCGCTGGCAGAGCGCGATGTCCTCGACCTGCTGCAGCGGGAAACCGCCCACCGCGGCGAAGGCGGTGCGACCGACGAACAGCGCCTGGTCGCCGTAGAACGTGCGCGCGTGCCGGCAGCGGAAGTTGTGCAGCGCGGAGATCGCGCGCAGCCGCCAGTCGGCGCCGGAGAAGCGGTGGCGGAATCCGCCGTAGGCGAACCCCGGGGCGCGCGCGGCGGCGGCGATCGCCGCCAGCGCGCCCGGCGGCAGCGTCGTGTCCGCGTGCAGGAACAGCAGCACGTCGCCGGTGGCAGCCGCCGCACCCGCGTTCATCTGTGCGGCGCGCCCGCGCGTGGCAGAGAGGACGCGCACCCACGGGTGCGCGGCCACGACGGCCACGCTGTCGTCGCCGCTGCCGCCGTCCACGGCGATCGTCTCGCAGTCGCCGTGGGCCCGGGCCTCGCGCGCAACGTGGCGCAGCGTCTCCGGCAGCGCTTCGGCCTCGTTCAGGAACGGGACGACGATCGAGACTCTCACGGCGCAGGCGCTCCGGCAAGGCGCGCGTCGAGGTCGGCGGCGATGGTGGCCGGCGTCAGCGCAAAGTGGCGCAGCATCGGCTCCGCGGCGGTGAGCAGCGCCAGTGCGCACTGACGATACGCGCGCTCGTGCGCGCCGACGGCGGCGTCCGTGGCCCCGCCAGTGGCGACGAGGCGGTCGAGCAGCGCGCGGCCGAAGGCGTGGTGCGCGGCCTCCTGCGCGCGAATCCGGCGGCGCAGCCGGACGAAACCGGCGCCGTGCGCGGCGAGGCCGCGGTCGAGCCGCGCGAGCAGCGCGTCGCCGAGCGCCTCCAGCACGACCTGCGTACCGACCACCGACGCGACGAAGTCGCCGCGATCGAGCGCAGCGGCGAGCCGCGCCTCGTACGCGGCGTACGGCGCGTCGTCGATGGCGTCGGCGGGGACGCGCAGCGCGGCGGCCGCGGCGTCGAACACGGCAGCGTGCATCGCCTCCTGCCGCGCCTGGCTCGCGAGGAACCGCGCGGCGGGCGCGTCCGGCGCCAGCGCCGCCTGGCGGTGCGCGACGCGCTCGGCGATCCGCTCGCCGCGCGCCAGATGCCGCAGGAAGCAGCCGAGCGCGTCCCGCCGCGGCACGGGCAGCGTGGCGGCCGCCGCGCCTAAGGCCGGGGCGGGGTTCCGTTCAGCGTCCAGTCGTAGTCGATCCACTTGACCTCGTAGCTGTCGTTGGCCAGCGCGCGGGCGACGTCCGGGTCGGCGACGTAGCGCGCCACGTACTTCTGCACGGAGCCGGCGGGGCCCGCGAAGTCCTCGGCGAACCACTTGAAGATTTCCGACAGGTGCGCGGTGCGCGCTGCCTTGTCGTACCGGTTGCGGAACGGGTCGTTGACGAACGCGCGCGCCTGCGCGTCGAGCTGCGCGTCGAGCCGCGCGGCCGTGTAGATCTCCGGCCGCAGAGACGGACAGGACTTCGATGCGCAGACGATCGCGAAGTGGATCCGCGGCTCGCCGAGCGGCCGCATGACCTCGTGCTCGAGGTCGTAGAGATCGATCGTCGATCCGTTGAGGGGCCAGTCCTTGAGCTTGAAGTAGCGCGCGCGGCCGAGCAGCGTGGACGGCGACAGGCCGTCGACGATGCCGGCGATCGCGAGCGCGTTGTACGCGTTGATGTAGTAGGCGAGGGTCTCCGCCCTGCCCGAAAGCTGTACCGGCCGGCCGAGGTCCTCGACGTACCTGCGGAATGCGGGGCTATCCGCGAATCCGGCGTAGCGCACCTCCCCGTTGGCGACGTTGGCGCGCAGCAGCGCGTCGAACGCCGCGTGGTCCGCCGGCTGGGCGGGCGCAGCCATGGCCGCCAGCAGGAGCGCGCCGCCGAAGGCGAGCGCGGCGGACCACGGACTGCGTGCGGTGGCGGGCGCGGACGGCATGCGACGGACTCCTTACGCGTCGGGCGCACGCGCGGATGCGCGCTTGCGCAGGAACACGGGGACGAGCGCGAACGCGCCCAGCAGCGCGAACGCGGCCAGCGTCTCCCATGAGACCAGGCCCTGCAGCGAGTCGATGCGGCCGAGCGTCTCCCCGAGGTTCACGAATACGAACGTGCCGGGGACGATGCCGATGAACGTGGCCAGCACGAACGTCCGCAGCGGGATCGAGGTGAACGCAGGCGCGAGGTTCACGAGGAAGAACGGGAACGCGGGAACCAGGCGCAGGAACAGCAGGTAGTTGAACGCGTTCTCGGTGAAGCCGGCGTTGATCCGCTCGCCCAGCGCGCCCAGCTTCCGGCGGGCGGCATCGGCGAAGATGTAGCGGGCCGCGAGGAACAGGATCGTCGCGCCGGTCGTGGCCGCGACGACCACCAGCGCCGTGCCGACCCAGCGGCCGAACACGAAGCCCGTCGCGAGCGACAGCACGAGTGCGCCGGGCAGGCTGAAGGCGACCGCACCCGCGTAGACGACGAAGCCGATGGCGAGCGCCGTGGCGAAGTTCGCTTCCGTGAAGCGCAGCATCGCGTCGCGGTGGGCCTTGATCGACTCCAGCGTGAGGTAGCGGTGCCCGCCCAGCGCGAAGAATGCGACGACGACGCCGGCGAACAACGCAAGCAGCGCGACCTTCAGCCACGCGCTCCTCGCTGCCGGCGGCGAAGGGCCGGAGATCACGTCAGCGGCCCTGCAGCCGGAAGATGCGCCGGATCCACGTCTTCGCCGTGGGCGTCAGGCCTTCCTTCATCCGCTGATCGGCGGCACGGCGGTTGACCGACGCCAGCGTCGGATACGTGTGGATGACGGCGGAGACGTCCTTTGCCGACAGTCCGCGCGCGAGCGCCAGTCCGTACTCGGCGATCAGCTCGCCGGCGTGCACGCCGACGATCGCCGCGCCCAGCAGCTTGCCTTTCGGGTCGGTGACGATCTTCGCGAAGCCGGCCGTCTCGCCGTCGGCGCGCGCGCGGTCGACATCGGCAAACGGGAAGCGGTAGACGCGGTGCGCGATGCGTCGCTGCGCGGCCTCGGTCTCGGACAGGCCGACGCGCGCGAGTTCCGGATCGGTGAACGTGCACCACGGGACGACGGTCGCCGGTTTCGCCCACCACAGCCGGAAGATCGCCTGCCGCAGCACGATGCCCGCGTGGTGCTCGGCGACGTGGGTGAACTGGTAGCCGCCGGCGACGTCGCCGGCCGCGTACACGCGCGGATTCGTCGTGCGCAGGCGATCGTCGACGGCGATGCGGCCGCCTTCGCTCGCGATCCCCGCCGCTTCCAGGCCGAGACCTTCGACGTTGAGCCGGCGACCGGCTGCCACGAGCAGGTGCGAGCCGCGGACGACGTCGTCGCGCCCGTCGGCGCCGCGCAGCGTCAGCGCGATCGCGCCCCGCGCGCCGGCGACCGCGGCGATCGTCGTGCCGAGCCGGAACGCCACGCCTTCGGCCGCGAGCGCGTCGCGGACGACGGCGGCCAGGTCGGGATCCTCGCGCGGCAGGATGGACGGGGCGACGTCGACGACGGTGACTTCGCTGCCGAGCCGGCGGAACGCCTGCGCCAGCTCGCAGCCGATCGGGCCGGCGCCGATGACGACGAGGGCGGGCACCGGCTCGGACAGGTCGAACACCGTCTCGTTGGTGAGATAGGGCACGTCGGCGATGCCGGGAATCGGCGGCACCGCGGCCCGCGAGCCCGTCGCGAGCACGAACGCCTTCGCGGTCAGGCGCCGGCCGTCGACCTCGAACGTGTCCGGCGCGACGAAGCTCCCGTTGCCGAAGATCACGTCCACCCCCAGGCCGCGGAAGCGCTCGGGGCTGTCCTGCGGCTCGATCTCCGCAATGACGGCGCGCACGCGCGCCATCACGCGCGCCACGTCGGGCCGCGGATCGGCGGGGTCCAGCGCCCAGCGGTCGGCGTGGCGCATCTGGTGGGCGACGCGCGCCGAACGGATGAGCGCCTTCGACGGGACGCAGCCGGTCCACAGGCAGTCGCCGCCCAGCCGGTGCCGCTCGACCAGCGCGACCCTGGCGCCGAGCGTGGCGCCGCCGGCGGCGACGACCAGCCCGGCCGAGCCGCCGCCGATCACCACGATGTCGAATTCCGGTCGTGCCAACGCGTGCGCTCCGGTGCGGACGGGACCTGCGGGTTGGTCGCGCCCGCCGGCGCCATCTTACAGATCCGAAGGCCGCTCCGCCGCCCGGGCGCGGGCGAGAGCGGGGGCCGGCGCCTCTTGTTCGAGCCCGTCGACCAGTTCGGCGATCGAGTAGGCGCGCGTCAGATCGCCGAGCAACGTGCCGAGTCTTTCGCGCGCGAGGACCGCGCGCACGCGGTGGTGCGCGTCGGCCAGCAGCACCGCCACGCCCGCCGCCTGCGCGCGGCGCGCGACGTCGGCCAGCATCCGGATCGTCGACAGGTCGAGGTCGGTCGTAAAGGACAGGTCGACGACGATTCGCCGCAACGGCGTCTCCCGCCGCTCGAGCAGCGCCAGCATCTGGTCGCGCACCGTGTCGGCGTTGAAGTAGAGCAGCGCGGCGTTCGGGCGGAAGACGAAGACCCCCGGGACCGTCTGTGCGTTCGGGTGGCGCACGAGCGACGCGAAGTGATCCGTGCCGGGGATGCGCCCGAGCAGCACGCACTCGGGCAGCGCCAGCCGCCGGATCAGCATCGCCAGCGAGAACACGCACGCGACGAGTACCCCCCTGAGGATGCCAGCGCCGAGGACCGCGGCGATCGTCACTGCCGCAATGGTGAACTCGGCCATGCCGACGCGCCGCAGATGACGAAGCTCGTCGATCCTGAACATGCTCTGGACGGACGCCAGCACTAGCGCCGCCAGCAGCGGCTGCGGCAGCCGCGCGAACAGGCCGGTGAGGAACAGGAGGACGATAGCCATCCAGGCCGAGCAGACGAGGATCGCGACCGGCGTGCGCGCGCGCGCCTCGTCGTTGACGAGCGACTGCGACAGCCCGCCGCCCGACGGAAAGCCGTGGCCGGCGGCGATCGCGACGTTGGCGCCCGCGAGTCCCAGCAACTCGCGGTTCGGGTCGATCGCGTAGTCGTGGCGCGCGGCCAGCACGCGCGCGGCGGCGATCGCCTCGTTGTAGGCGATGAGAAAGCAGGCGAGAGACAGTGGCAGCAGCGTTTCCAGCTCGTGCCAGTGGATCTCAGGCAGCGACGGCAGCGGAATGCCGCCCGGGATGTGACCGACGGTCGCGACGTTCCACGCGGCGGCCCCGGGCAGTTCCATCAGCGCGAGACACACCGCGACGACGAGCAGCGGAACCGGCCAGCGCGGGCGCAGCGCGTGCCCGGCCGACAGCGCGACGAGTGCGGCCGAACCGAGCGCGAGCGACGGGAGGTGGACGTCGCCGATGCTGCGCCCGATCAGGGCGAGGGTGTTCGGGAAGTTCGCGTGCGCGCTGGGGATGCCGAGCAGCAGCGGCAGCTGGCTCACGGCGATCACGATGCCGGCGCCGATCTTGAACCCGGTCAGCACCGTTTCCGAGATGAAGTGCACGATCCCGCCCCAGCGCATGACCCACGCGAACAGCGCGGTCAGGCCGACGAAGAATGCCGTCGCCGCGGCGAGCGTCGCGTACCGGCCGGGGTCGGCCGCCGCGAGCGTGGACAGCGCCGCCGCGACGGTAAGCGCGACCGATGACGTCGGGCCCACGGCAAGCTGGCGCGACGTCCCGAGGAGCGCGTAGGCGATCCCGCCGAACAGGTAGCAGTACAGACCCGTCTGCACGGGCATCCCGGCGAGCTGCGCGTAGGCGATCGAACTCGGCACTGCGTACGCGGCGAGCGTGCTGCCGGCCAGCGCGTCGTCGCGGGCGGTGCGACGGCCGTAGCCCGCGAGCCACGGAAGGACGCGGACGAGGCGCGAGGTCGGGAGCGGGGACGGGAGCGGCGGATGCGACGACACGGCGGCGGGGAGCGGGCGGGGCAGACGCGATGCTAGCGGCCGCGGAGTCGCCTGTCACGGAGCAAATGCGCGTGCGGGGCGGCGCCGGTGCTTGCGCGGCGCGCCAATCCGACATAGCGTGCAGTCCGCGGCGACGCGCAAGGGAGCGACGATGAAGGGACGGCGGCACGACGACTGGCTGACGCGGGAGCGGATCCTGGCGGCGATGCTGGTCGCGGTGAGCGTGCTCGTGGGCTGGCTGTGCTGGCGGATGGTCGAGCCGTTCGTCCCGGCGCTGACGTGGGCCGTCGTGCTGGCGGTCATCGCGCACCCGATCCACGAGCGGATCCTCGCGCGGCTCGCCTGGCCGGGCGTCGCGGCGGCGCTCGCGGTGGTCGTGGTGTCGCTGGTGATCGCGCTGCCGACCGCGCTGCTCGCGCGCGAGTTGGCGAGCGAGGCGGCGGCCGGCGTCGACGCCATCCACCGGCTCGTGGACGGCGAGCGCTGGAAGCGCGCGATCGGGGACGTGCGCTGGCTCGCGCCGATCCAGGCGTGGGCCGAGCGCGAGATCGACGTGCGCGCGCACGTCTCGCAGGCGTCGGGCGGCGTGGCCAGGGGCGTGCAGGGCGCGGTCGCGGGCGGCGTCGAGTTCGTCGTGAGCCTGCTGGTCACGTTCTTCCTGCTGTTCTTCTTCCTGCGCGACAAGTGGCGGATCCTCGCGACCATCGAGGGCCTGATGCCGCTCGGGCCGACCGAGGCGGCCGAAGTCGTCCGGAAGCTGCGGCAGATGATCAGCGCGGTCGTCTACGGCACGCTGGTCGTCGCGCTGGTGCAGGGCTCGCTGGGCGCGCTGATCTTCTGGTACCTCGGGTTGCCGGCGCCGCTCCTGTGGGGGGCGCTGATGGCGCTGATGGCCGTGCTGCCGATCCTCGGCGCCGCGGTCGTCTGGGCGCCGGCGGCAGCCTTCCTCGCGCTCGAGGGGCAATGGGACAAGGCGCTCATCCTGGCCGCGTGGGGCGGCATCGTGATCGGGCTCATCGACAACATCCTGTTGCCGATCCTGCTGCGCAACAAGCTGCACATGCACACGGTGCCGGTCTTCATCGCGGCCGTCGGCGGGCTGTTTGCGTTCGGCGCAACCGGGATCGTGCTGGGCCCGCTCATCCTCGCGCTCGGCTTCGCGCTGCTCGAAGTGTGGCGGCGGCGGGTCGCGATGCACGACATCGTCGACGGCATCAACGACACGTCGCCGTGGGAGCGGCCGAACTGAGGCCGCGAGGGTCGGACCCGAATTTGCACGCCGATCGCGGCCTTGGCCGCGGCGCCAGGCCGGATTCCGGGTCCGATCGTCACGTCCTTCGAGGCAGTGTGAACGTGAACGTCGACCCTTGGCCGACCTCGCTGTCGACGCGGATGGCGCCGCCGTGCAACTCGACGAACTTGCGCGAGATCGCGAGCCCCAGCCCGGTGCCCTCGCTCTTCTTCGACGCTGCGCCCACCTGCCGGAACTCCTCGAACACCGTGGCCTGATCCTCGGGCGAGATGCCCACGCCGGTGTCGGACACGGCGATCTCGACGAAGTCGCCGGCAATGCGCGCCCGCACGGCGACAGTGCCGCCCTCCGGCGTGAACTTGAGCGCGTTCGACAGCAGGTTGAGCAGCACCTGCTTGACCTTGCGCTCGTCGCCATTGACCGTGCCGACGCCAGGATCGACCGTGCTCGCAAGCGCGATGTTCCGGCGCTGCGCGCGTTCGCGCACGAGCGACAGCGTGTTGCCGATCGCCGCCGGCAGGTCGAAGTCATTCCGGTCGAGTTCCATCCGCCCCGCCTCGATCTTGGACAGGTCGAGGATGTCGTTGATCAGCGTCAGCAGGTGCCGGCCGGAGGCGACGATGTCGTCGAGATACTCGGCCTGCTTGTCGTTGACGTCGCCGAACAGCCGCTCCGACAGCACCTCGGAGAAGCCGATGATGGCATTGAGCGGCGTGCGCAGCTCGTGCGACATGTTGGCGAGGAACTCGCTCTTGTGGCGGCTCGCGATCTCGAGCTCGCGGCTCTTCTCCTCGAGCTCGCGATACAGCCGCGCGTTCTGGATCGCGAGCGCCGACTGCGCGGCGAACGTGCGCAGCAGCGCGATCACCTCCGGCGCGAACGCGCCGGGGGCTCTGCGGTTGACCGCGATGCCGCCCAGGATGTGATTGTCGCGGACGAGCGGCACCGCGAGCAGCGAGCGGAAGCCGAGGTCCACGAGCAGGTCCCGGACGCGGCTCTGGTAGACGGCCTCGTCGCCGATGTCGCTGATCGCCACCGGCTCGCCGGTCAGCGCCATGCGGCCAAGCGCGCCTTCGCCCTTGCGCATCGGCGTCGCGCGCAGCGCCGCCACCAGCTCGTCCGGCAGCCGGTCCGCCGTGTGCAGGTGGAACTCCTCGCGCGCCTCGTCGTACTCGTAGATCGAGCCGCCGTCCATGCCGGTGAGCTGCGTCGCGCGGGTGACGATCGTGTGCAGGACGTTCGCGAGGTCGAGCGTGGACGACACCGCCTGCCCGACCTCGCCCAGCGCCGCAGCTCGCCGACGGAGCGCGAGAGGTCTGCCGTGCGGGCCTGCAGTTCCTCGAACAGGCGCACGTTCTCGATCGCGATGACCGCCTGGTCGGCAAATGTCGAGAGCAGCGCAACCTGCACGTCGGGGAACAGGCCGGGCTCGGAGCGACCGACCGCGATACCGCCGATCGCGCTGCCTTCGCGCAGTAGCGGCACGGCCAGTACGCTGCGGAAACCACCGGTGATCGACCGCTGACCGAGCGGCGCATCGTAGTCTGCGTCCTCGAACACGTCGGGGATGGCGACGACGCGGCACGTCTCGATCGCGCGCAGGACGGCGGTATGGCGTCCCGGCGGCCGCGGGAAGAACGCGCGCAGGCTCTCGATGTACGTGAGCTCGACGCTCACCGAGGACGCCAGGTGGACGAGCGCACCGTCGAACGTGAAGACGTTGGCGGAACTCGCGCGACAAAGCTCCATTGCGGCCTTGGCGATCGTGTCGAACACGGGCTGCACGTCGGTGCGCGAACTGCTGATGACGCGCAGGATTTCGCTGGTCGCCGTCTGCTGCTCCAGCGCTTCGGTGAGGTCGCGGTTGCGCAGCTGCAGCTCGCGGAACAGCCGCACGTTCTCGATCGCGATGACCGCCTGGTCGGCGAATGTCGAGAGCAGCGCGACCTGCGCGTCGGGAAACGGTCCCGGCTCCGGCCGGCCGACGACGATCGCGCCGATCGCCTCGCCGCGGCGCAGGAGCGGCACTGCGAGCACGCTGCGAAATCCCCCGACCAGCGAGTGCTTCGCGTTGCCGTACTCCGGGTCGGCGAGCACGTCGGGGATCGCAACGACGCCGCGCACGAGGATGGCGCGCGTTGCGGCGTAGGCGCGGTCGGGCGGCCGCGGAAACGACGGGCGCAGCAGGTCGCCGTAGGCCGGACTGAGGTTCGCCATCGCCGCCAGGTGGACGAGCGTGCCGTCGAACGTGAACACGTTGGCCGACGCGGCGCCGGCCAGCTTGAGGACGGCGGTGACGATCGTGTCGAACACCGGCTGCACGTCGGTCTGCGACTGGCTGATCACGCGCAGGATCTCGCTGGTCGCGGTCTGCTGCTCGAGCGCGACGGTCAGGTCCCGATTGCGTCGCTGCAGCTCATTGAACAGCCGCACGTTCTCGATGGCGATGACCGCCTGGTCGGCAAACGTCGAGAGCAGCGCGATCTGCGCGTCCGTGAACGAACGCACCTCGGCACGCCAGACGCCGATCGAGCCGATCGCGCGACCGTCGCGCCGCAGCGGAACGGCCAGCACGGTACGCGCGCCGACGCGCGCGCCCGGGGCGTCCCGGTATTGCGGATCGGAGAGCAAATCCGGTGCCTGCACGACCCGGCACTCGAGCGCGGCGCGGCCGGACACGGTGTCGGGTCCGATGCGGCGCGGGTACCCGTCGGCGAACATCGCCTCCGCCTCCGGCGTCATGCCGTCGGCGGCGGCGAGTCCGATCGTGTCGCCGTCGAGCAGGTAGACGCCCGAGAACGCGGTGTCGCAGAGCGCACGCACGCTCTTCACGATCGTGTCGAACACCGGCTGCGCGTCGGTCCGCGACTGGCTGATCACGCGCAGGATCTCGCTGGTGGCGGTCTGCTGCTCCAACGCAATCGTGAGGTCGCGATTGCGTGCCTCGAGCTCCGCGAACAGCCGCACGTTCTCGATCGCGATCACCGCCTGGTCGGCGAACGTCTGCAGCAGCGCGACCTGGGCGTCCGGGAACTCGCCCGGCTCCGGGCGGCCGAGGCTGATGGCGCCGATCGGACTGCCGTCGCGCAGCAGCGGGACCGCCAGGATGCTCCGGAAGCCCGACGCCAGCGAGTGGTCGGCTGTCCGGTAATCCCCGTCGGCGAGCACGTCCGGAATCGTGACCAGCGCGCGCGTCAGCACGGCACGGGTCACCCCGTTGTCGCGGCTCGCCGGGCGGGGGAAGATCGCGCGGATCGCTTCGGCCCCCTCGGGCGTCACGCTGGCGATGGCGCCGACGCGGATCAGCGCGCCGTCGTAGGTGGCCACGACCGCCGATGTCGCGCGGCACAGGTTGAGCGCCGCGGTCGCGATCGTCTCGAACACCGGCTGCACGTCGGTCTGCGACTGGCTGATCACGCGCAGGATCTCGCTGGTGGCGGTCTGTTGCTCGAGCGCCTCGCACAGGTCGCGGTTGCGCGCCTCGAGCGCGTTGAACAGGCGGACGTTCTCGATCGCGATCACGGCCTGGTCGGCGTACGCGGACACCAGCTCGATCTGGCGATCGGTGAACGGACGAACTTCCGTGCGCGTCAGCGCCAGAACACCGATAGGCTTCGCTTCGCGAAGCATCGGCACGGCCAGAACGGTGCGCACATCGCCCGATCGCGTTGCCTCGACGAACGTGTACTCGGGGTCGGCCTGCGCGTCCGGAATGTGGATCACGCGACCTTCGAGTAGCACCCGGCCGGTGGCCGAGCCGCGCTCCAGGGCGACCGGAAGGTCCCTCACGTGGTCGCGGAACTCGCGGGAATAGCCGAGGGAGGCGACGCGGTAGAGTTGCCCGTCCTTCTCGCGCGTGATCGTGCCGCTGTCGGCGTCGCACAGCCGGGCTGCCGATTCGACGAGGGTCTGCAGCACTGTCTCGAGATCGAACGTCGACCGACTGATGACCCGCAGCACGTCCGTGGTCGCTGTCTGCTGGTCGAGCGCCTCGGACAGGTCGCGATTGCGCGTCTCGAGCTCGGAGAACAGCCGCACGTTCTCGATGGCGATGACGGCCTGGTCGGCGAAGGTCTGCAGCAGTGCGACCTGCGCGTCCGGAAAGGGTCCCGGTTCGCCGCGCGCCACGGTGATCGCTCCCAGGACGGCCCCCCCGCGCAGGAGCGGGACCGCGAGCACGCCACGGTAGCCGGCGGCCGCGGCCGTCTCGCCCGCCGCGTAGTCGGGGTCCGCCCGCACGTCGGCGATGGCGACGACCGCGCGCGTGAGGATGGCGCGCGTGTTCGCCGTGTCGCGGCTCGGCGGCCGCGGATAGGCGCCGAAATGACGGTGCACGGCGGCCGCCCCTTGCGCGTCGGTGCTCGCGAGCGCGGCCACGTGGACGAGGGCGCCGTCGAACGTCACGACGTTGGCGGAGGTCGCACCACATAGCCTGAGTGCCGCGTTCGCGATCGCCCGGAACACCGGCTGGGCGTCCGTCTGCGCCCGGCTGATCGCGCGCAGGATTTCGGCCGTGGCCGTCTGCTGCTCGAGCGCCTCGGTGGTCGTCCGGTGCAGGCGGACGGTCTCGATGGCAATTGCCGCCTGCTGCGCGAAGGTCTCGACGAGCGCGACGTGGTCGGGCGCGAACAGGACGGGCTGCCGGCGCCACAGGAAGATGGCGCCGTACGCGCCGCCCGCACGGAACAGCGGCACGGCGAGCACGGCCCGGCAGCCGAGCGCTTCGACGTTGGGACGGGCATCGGGATACTCGGTGGCGAGCAGCGGCAGCACGTCGGCGTGGTGAACGGTGACGCGGTCCAGCGCGGCGCGGCCGGTGAGCGACGTACGCTGCAGCGGGACCGAGTGCGCGGAAGCGTCGATGCTGTCGGTGGCCGCGTCGTAATGGGCACGCACGTGGAGCAGCTCGCCTTCCGCGATGAAGATGCGCGCGTACTCCGCGCGGCACAGCCGGGCGGCATTTTCCGCCACCGCCTGCATCACCGGCTGGGCGTCCGTTGGCGAGACCGCCATCACGCGCAGGATCTCGCTCGTCGCGGCCTGTTGCGCGAGCGCGTCGGCGAGTCGCTCCGCGGCGGTGCGCGTGTCGGCCGCGGGCGGGTGGGCAGACGCGGGCTTGCGCGGCCGGCGCGCGGGCGCGGGCTTGGCCGCAGCCTTGGTCCTCGCGGTCTTCGCTTCGCGGTCCATCGGCCCCCCTGACGCAGGCGAACGGGGATCCGTCCGCAGGGTGCCGACAGGCTAGGCGAATGTGGCGGCGCGAGCAAGGGCGCCGCGCGGGCCGCCGTCAGTGGAAGTCCCGCGACCGCGTGGGCAGGTCCCCGAGCAGCGGGGAGAGGTCGACGAGCCGCCCGGCGATCAGGTGGACGACGTCGCCCTCGCGCTCGACGCGGCCGTAGACGGCGAGCAGGCGCGCGCCGAGCAGTTCGCGCCGCTGGCGGTCCCCCAAGTCGCGCCAGACGATCACGTTGGTCGCGCCGGTCTCGTCCTCCAGCGTGACGAAGACGACGCCGCTCGCCGTGTCGGGCCGCTGGCGGCCGACGACGATGCCGGCCGTGCGCGCGAGACGGCCGTGCGGCGTGCGCGCGACGTCGGCGGCGCTGACGAGCCGCTGCGCGCGCAGCTCCCGCGCAGCAGCGCGAGCGGATGGCGGCGCAGCGTGAGTCCCAGCGCGCGGTAGTCGGCGACGATGTCCTGGCCTTCGGTCGGCGCGGGCAGGGCAGGCGGGGCTTCCGCGAACGTCGCGTCGGCGAGGATCGGCGGCAGGCGCTCCACGCCCGCGACGTCCCAGACGGCGGCGTGGCGGTGGCCGGACAGGCGCGCGAGCGCGCCGGCGGCGGCGAGTGCGGTCAGGTCGCGGCGGGGCAGCCGCGCGCGGTGCGCGAGATCGGCGACGTGCGCGAACGGCCGCGCGGCACGCGCGGTGACGATGCGCTGCGCGCTGTCCTCGGACAGGCCCGCGATCATGCGCAGGCCGAGGCGCAGCGCGGGCGCCCTCCCCACCCACCCTCTCCCCTGGAGGAGTAGCCCCCACCCGGCCCGATTTCTCCAGCGTGCAGTCCCACGCGCTGATCGTCACGTCGGCGTCGCGTACGTCCACGCCGTGCCGCCGCGCGTCCTGCACCAGTTGCGACGGCGCGTAGAAGCCCATCGGCTGCGAATTGAGCAGCGCCGCGCAGAACGCCGCGGGCTCGTGGCGCTTCAGCCACGCCGACACGTAGACGAGCAGCGAGAACGACGCCGAGTGCGACTCCGGGAAGCCGTACTCGCCGAAACCCAGGATCTGCTGGTAGATCTGCCGCGCGAACGACTCGGAGAGACCGCGCGCGCCCATGCCGTCGATCAGCCGCTGCTCGAATTTCTCGAGGCCGCCCTTCCTCCGCCACGCGGCCATCGAGCGGCGCAGGTGATCGGCCTCGCCCGGCGAGAAGCCCGCTGCGACGATCGCGAGCTGCATCACCTGCTCCTGGAAGATCGGCACGCCGAGCGTGCGCTCGAGCACGCTCTTCACCGCGGCGTTCGGATACGTGACGGGCTCGAGGCCCTGCCGGCGCCGCAGGTACGGATGCACCATGCCGCCCTGGATGGGCCCGGGCCGGACGATCGCGACCTCGATGACGAGGTCGTAGAAGCACGCGGGGCGCAACCGCGGCAGCATCGACTGCTGCGCGCGCGACTCGATCTGGAACACGCCGACCGTGTCGGCGCGCTGGCACATCGCGTAGACGGCGGGGTCCTCCGCCGGAATGTCCTGCATCCGCAGCGTCGTGCCGCGGAACCGCGAGACCATGTCGAGCGCGCGGCGGATCGCCGAGAGCATGCCGAGCGCGAGGCAGTCGACCTTGAGCAGGCCCATCGCGTCGAGGTCGTCCTTGTCCCACTGGATGACCGTGCGGTCGGCCATCGCGGCGTTCTCGACCGGCACTATCCGTTCGAGGAGGCCGCGCGCGATCACGAAGCCGCCGACGTGCTGCGACAGGTGACGCGGAAAACCCATGAGGTCTCCCGTCAGCGTGACCAGCCGCTCGATCAGCGGGTGCTCCGGGTCGAAGCCCGCCTCGCGGACGCGCGCGGGCTCGATGCGGCGGCCGTCCCACCACGCGAACACGCCGGCGAGCCGGTCGACCTGTGCCAGGTCGAGGCCCAGCGCGCGGCCGACGTCGCGGATCGCGCTCTTCGGCCGGTAGGTGATGAGCGTGGCGGCGAGCGCCGCGCGGTCGCGCCCGTACTTGCCGTACACGTACTGCATGACCTCCTCGCGCCGCTGGTGCTCGAAGTCGACGTCGATATCGGGCGGCTCGTTCCTCTCGCGGCTGATGAAGCGCTCGAACAGCATGCTCATTCGCGCCGGGTCGACCTCGGTGATGCCGAGCGCGTAGCAGACGGCCGAGTTGGCGGCCGACCCCCGGCCCTGGCACAGGATGCCCTGCGTCCGCGCGAACGCGACGATGTCCTCCACCGTGAGGAAGTACGGCTCGTACTCGAGTTCCGCGATCAGTGCCAGCTCGTGCTCGACCAACTCGCGCACGTCGGCCGGCACGGCACCGGCGCCGTAGCGGCGGACGAGGCCTGCCTCGACCAGTGCGCGCAGGTGCGATGCGGGAGTGGCGCCCGCCGGCACCAGCTCCTCCGGATACTCGTAACGCAGCTCGTCGAGCGAAAAGGCGCACCGCGCGACGACGTCGAGCGTCGCGTCGGTGAGCGCGCGCGGATAGACCGTCGCGAGCCGCGCGCGCGACCGCAGGTGGCGCTCGCCGTTGGCGAACAGCGCGTGACCGCACGCGGCGAGTGGCGTGCGCAGGCGAATGGCCGTCAGCGTGTCCTGCAGTGCGCGGCGCGCGCGCACGTGCATGTGCACGTCGCCCGCGGCGACCAGCGGCAGGCCGCTCGCGCGCGACAGCGCGTGCAGCGCGTCGAGCCGTGCGCGGTCGCCGGCGCGTGCGAAGAGTTGGGCGGCGATCCACGCACGGCCGGGGAAGACGTCGGCGAGCCAGCGGGCGTCGGCCGTGAAAACCGAGCCTGGCTCGGTTTTCACGGTTTCCCGGTTTCGCGGTCGGGCCGAACCCGAAACCGAGCCAGGCTCGGTTTTTCGGCTCTGCGCGGCGGGCGGAAACCACAGCGCGAGGCAGCGCGGCGCGAGCGCCGCGACGTCGTCGCGCGTGAGCGCGTAGGTGCCCTTGGCCGCGTTGCGCCGGCCGCGCGTGACGAGCTGCGCCAGGTCGCCGTACGTCGCGCGGTCGGTGGCGTAGAGGGCGAGCTGCAAGCCGTCGGCCAGCGTGAACTCGCTGCCGATCACGAGCGGCAGCCCGGCGTCCTTCGCGGCCAGGTGCGCGCGGACGACGCCGGCCAGCGAGCACTCGTCGGTGACCGCGAGCGCGGCGTACCCCAGCGCGTGCGCCCGCTCGACCAGCTCCTCCGGGTGCGACGCGCCGCGCAGGAACGAAAAATTGGTCAGGCAGTGCAGCTCGGCGTAGGGGGGGAGCATGGCTGATCCAGTATACCGTATGTTTATACGGTATTCGCGACGCGGAGGCCACGAGGAGGCACCGAGCCGGCCCCAGGACCCCCGCCCCGCCGCCGGACCGCTGGGGACGCCAAGGGTCCGACCCCGGGAAAGCGGCTAAGATGCCCGCCTTCCCCCGCCGCCCCCGCCGCCATGCCCGCCATCGTCTTCGACCGCTTCTACCGCTACGCCGAGCTGACCGAGCTCCTGCACGCGTTCGCGCGCGAGTACCCGGACCTCGTGACCGTCGAGTCGATTGGCAAGAGCCACGAGGGCCGCGACATCTGGGTTGCGACCATCACCAATGCGAAGACGGGACCCGCGGCGGACAAGCCGGCGTTCTGGGTCGACGGCAACATCCACGCCACCGAGGTCGCCGGGTCCGCCGCCAACGTGTACCTGCTGCACACACTGGCCACACAGTATGGCAACGACGCCGACATCACGCGCGCGCTCGACACCCGCGCGTTCTACATCTGCCCGCGCATCAACCCCGACGGCGCCGAATGGGCGCTCGCCGACCGCCCGAAGTGGGTCCGCTCGAGCACGCGCCCGTACCCGCACGGCGAGGAGGACGTCGAGGGCCTGACCGTCGAGGACGTCGACGGCGACGGCCGCATCCTGCAGATGCGCATCGCCGATCCCAACGGCGTCTGGAAGGCGCATCCGGACGAGCCGCGCCTCATGATCCGCCGCGATCCGGCGGAGACCGGCGGCAGCTACTATCGGATCGTCCCCGAAGGCACGGTCGAAAACTACGACGGGTACACGCTGCGCGTGAAGAAGCCGGTGCAGGGACTCGACCTCAACCGCAACTTCCCGGCGTCGTGGCGGCAGGAGTTCGAGCAGATGGGCGCGGGGCCGTACCCGACGTCCGAGCCGGAAGTCCGCGCCGTCGTCGACTTCGTCGTGCGCCATCCCAACATCACCGGCGCCACCACGTTCCACACGTGGAGCGGCGTGCTGCTGCGGCCGTTCGAGCACCAGCCCGACGAGGAGATGCACGCCGAGGACCTGTGGGTCTACCAGGCGACCGGAAAGAAGGGCACCGAGCTCACCGGCTACCCGAACATCTCGGTGTACGAGGAGTTCCGCTACCACCCGAAGATGGTGATCGGAGGCACGTTCGACTGGGTGTACGAGCACCTGGGCATCTTCGTCTGGGTCGTCGAGATCTGGTCGCCGATGCGCGAGGCAGGCATCGCCGACTACAAGTTCATCGACTGGTTCCGCGACCACCCGCCGTCCGACGATCTTGCGATCCTGCGCTGGAGCGACGAGGCGCTCGGCGGCCTCGCCCACCAGCCGTGGCGGCCGTTCGACCACCCGCAGTTGGGCCGTGTGGAGATCGGCGGCTGGAACCGCTTCCACGCGTTCTCCAATCCACCGCCCAACCTGCTCCCGCGCGAGCTCGCGCGCTTCCCGGAGTGGATCGTCTGGCAGGCGCTGTTGTCACCGAAGCTCGAGCTGGTGCACGCGGAGGCCACCGCGCAGGGCGGCGGCAATTGCAAGGTGATGCTCGTCGTGCAGAACACCGGCTGGCTGCCGTCGTACGTGTCGAAGCGCGCGCTGGAGCGCAAGGTCGTCCGCGGCGTCGTCGCCGAGATCGCGCTGCCCGAGGGCGCGACGTTGGTGCAGGGCAAGCGCCGGATGGAGATGGGCCAGCTCGAGGGCCGCGCGTACAAGCATACCGGCATCTCGTTCTGGCCCGACTACCACGTCACCGACGACCGGATGAAGATCGAGTGGGTCGTCCACGGCGAGACCGGCGCGCGCGTCGAACTCGTCGCGCGCCACGAGCGCGCGGGGACCGTGCGCGTGGCGCTGACGTTGCCGTAGGCCGCGCTGATCGACGGCGCGCGGCGCGGCGCCGGTGGCGCTTCGCGGGACGGCATCCGGCGCGTTCAACCTCGCGGCCGGCGTCGCGTTGCTCGTCGCGGGCGCTTGCGCGACGCAGCCCTGCGGCGCTTCAGCGCGCGAGCGCGGCCGTGTAGTCGCGAATGCGCCGCGCGTTGGCGCCGAGATCGCTCGTGCCCACGCGGGAGACGGAGCGCACGTCGACGCGGCTGCCACCCGGGTCGGCCGCAACCCGGATCACGATGTCGTCGGTGAAGCCGAACCACGGCGTGGTCGTCGTGGCCTCGATGCGGCCGGCGGCATCGTCGGTCGCGACGATCGTCCAGTCCATCGCCCGCGCCGCAGCCAGCGCCCGGGCAAACGCGGCGGGCGGCGCGTCCGCGATCACGGTCGGCTCGAGGTCCGGGTACCCGTCGCGCTGCGCGCGGGCGGTTGCTTCGCCGGCATACGCCGCCGGGACCGGCGCCTGCGCCCGCAGCGGAAGGATCGCGACGAACGTCGGCGGATTCGCCAGGTCGGTCGTGATGTCGTTGATCGGCGGCACCGAGCGCGCGACGTGCAACCAGTACAGCGGGAGCGCGGCGGCGCCGACGCCGATCGCGGCGGCGAGGACCAGTCGCCGTCCGTTTCCGGCACGCGCACGCGGCACGAACGAAGCGATCGCGGCGAGCGCCGCGACAGCGAGTCCTGCATTGGCGCCCCAGCGCAGGATCGCGAACGCCGTGCGGTAGTCCCACAGCGCGATGCGGGTACCGAACCCGGACGCTGCGACCGCAACGGCGGCGCCGAGCGCGAGCAGCGGGAGGAGGCGGAGCGCGGACACGGACTCGGCAGGCGCGCGGCGAGGGAACCGCGCAACGCGACTGTACGCCCGTGGCTGCCCTTCCGGCAACGCGCCCGGTGGTCGCGCGGTGGATCCCGTGCGAATCCGACGCTACCAGACCGGCGTGACGCGATAGCCGTCCTCGCGCAGCAACGCGAGCAGCCCCGCGCGGCCGCCCAGGTGCGACGCGCCGACGGCGACGAACACGCGGCCGCCGCGCAGCGCGAGGAACAGCCGGTGGTGGAACACCGCGGTGCGGTTCTGGACGATGTGCTTCGCGAGCGCGTCGTAGTGGCGCCGCATCTCCGGGTGGCGATCACCGACCACGCCCAACGGCGCCGCGAGCGCGGCGAGATCGCCGTGCGACCACGCGGCGATGGCCGGCTCCGTCAGCGTCGCCAGCGCGTCGCGGTGCGCCAGCGCGTGCGCGAGCAGCGCAACCTGCGAGTCGAGGGGCACCATGTCGAACGCCACCGCCTGCTCCGCGACGGCTTCCAGCGGCTCGATGCGCATCCGCTGGCCGAGCGCCGCGGCGAAGAGGTTCTCGTCGAGGCTGCGCTCGTCGTCGGGTGCGGCGATCCGGGCCACCTTCAGCATCGCCGCCCATGGCTTCAGCCGCGCCATCTCCGGTTCGGCGATTCCCTGTGCTGCGAGCGCGCGCCGCACCTGCGCGTATGCCGCGGCGCCGATCAGCGGCTCGAGCCGGCCGCCGTCCGGGAGCGCCTCCAGCGCGTCCTGGTCCGCGGCGGGCAGCGGCAGCGGCACGGTTTCCAGCGCAAGCGTCCGCGTCTGCGCGAGCGCCGCGGCGACGGGTGGCGCAATGCGCGCGACGCGCGGGTCGGCGACGTGGATCGTGCCGAGCACGAAGCTGTCGGCCACGCCCGGACGCGCGATCCGCCACAGGCGGCCGTCGTCCCGCACCGCGCGCTCCGGCGCGCCCGCGGCGAGCAGCGAGGCAAGCAGCAGCGCGACCATGGCGGCAGCGGCGCGGACGCGCCGCCGCCACGTTGTCGCGCGGCCTGCTGCCGGCCAAGCTCCCATGCGCGTTCCTCATGGAGTAGTCTTGGCGGCAGATTCTCGACAGCGTTGTGCACGCCCGCAAACGATCTTTTCTCACTCCTGTCATAACCAATTCGCATGGTGACCCGTCGGCGTCCGCGGCTCTCGCTCGACCTGCTGCGCGGCTTTCGCGCGGCGGCGCGGCACTTGAGTTTCACCCGCGCCGCCCGCGAGCTCAACGTCACGCAGCCGGCGGTCAGCCGCGAGATCAAGGCGCTCGAGGCGCAGCTCGGCCTGCCGCTCTTCCGGCGCGCGAACCGCGCGCTGCAGCTGACGCAGGCGGGCGAGGAACTGTACCGGGTCACCGACGAAGCGCTGGCGATGATCGACACCGCCGCCGAGCGGCTGGCGGGCGCCGGCCGGTCGCTGGTGGCGGTGACGACCACGCCTGCGCTGGCGTCGACGTGGCTTGCGCCGCTGCTGCCCGGGTTCGCGCTGTGCGAGCCGTCCGTCGACGTGCGCGTGGTCGCGAGCAACGACGCCGTCGACCTCGAGCGCGAGCACCTCGACCTCGCGCTGCGCTACGTGCCGCCGTGGGTCGACACGCCGAGCGGCGAGCGGCTCGTCGACTACATGATCTTTCCCGTGTGCACGCCGGCGTACCTGCGCGCGCGCGGCCACCGGCTCGCCGCGCCCGAGGACCTCGCGCACCACGTGCGCCTCGACTACGAGACCGTGCTGTACGGCAAGACGTGGTACGACTGGGGCCACTGGTTCGAGGCGCTCGGGCTGCCCGCGACCAAGCCGGCCGGGGCGCTGCGCTTCTCGCACTACGATCAGGTGATCGCGGCGGCGTGCGCGGGCGGCGGCGTGGCCATCGGCAAGTGGCCGCATCTCGCGCGGCACCTGCGCGATGGAACACTGCGCGTGCCGCTCGGGCGCGACTGGATCGCGCGGCTCGGCGGTTTCCATGTCGTCTATGCGCGTGGAGCGGAGCGCCGCGACGCGGTGGCTGCATTCGTCGCGTGGCTGCGTGGCGCGACGGCGCACGACATGGCGCAGGCGCCGCCGCCGATCGGGGACGCGCGGACAGCGAAGCGGCGCCCCGCCGCAGCGGAGCGGCGCACGTGACCGCGGCCGGCGGCACCGACCTGGGCGCCTGGATCGTACGCAGCGCGCTCGGCGACGAGCCGGAATCCGCGATGCTTGCGGGCGTGGTCGAGCGGCTCGTGGCCGATGGAATCCCGATCGCCCGCGCATCGGTCGCGCTCAACCTGCTCGACCCGGTGCTCGGCGGACGGCAGGTGGTCTGGCGGCGCGCCACGGGCGGCGTCGACGAGCCGTTTCCGCGCGCACGCGACGCCGAGGCCGATTCCGAGTGGCAGGCGAGCCCGTTCCGCTTCATGCTGGGCCAGGGTGCGGATACGTTGCGCCGGCGCCTCGATGGCGTCGACGCGCGCGGCGAGTTCCCGTTGCTGGCCGCGCTGCGTATCGAGCACATGACCGACTACGTCGCATTTCTCACCCGCGACAGCGAGCAATCCGGCAACGATACCGTCCAGGGCATGGCGTCGTCGTGGGCGACCGACGCGGCCGGCGGCTTCACCGACGCGCAGCTGGTGCGGCTGGCCGGGACGCTGCCGACGCTGGCGCTCGCGTTCCTCCTGCGCGCGTCGCGGCAGAACGCGCGCGCGCTGGTCACGACCTACCTCGGTCGCGATGCCGCCGAGCGGGTGCTCGCGGGCAACATCGTGCGCGGCCAGGCCGAGACGATCCGCGCCGTGGTCTGGTTCAGCGACCTTGCCGGGTATACGCGGATCTCCGAGGCGGTCGGCCCGGCCGGCACGCTCGCGCTCCTCAACGAGTACGCGGAGGTGCAGGTCGAGGCGATCGAAGCCCACGGCGGCCACGTGCTGAAGTTCATCGGCGACGCGATCCTGGCGATCTTTTCGGACGACGGCACCGAGCCGGCGGCGGCGCGCGCGCTCGCGGCGGCCATCGATCATCGCGGGCGCATCGCTGCGCTGAACGCGCGCCGGGCCGCGGCCGGATCGCCTGTCACCGACACGCACGTCGCACTGCACGTGGGCGAACTGCTGTACGGCAATGTCGGCAGCGCGCGCCGGCTCGACTTCACCGTGCTGGGGCCCGCGGTCAACGAAGCGGCCCGGATCGAGGCGCTGTGCGGATCGCTCGAGCGCAGCGTCATCGCCTCGGCGGCGTTCGCCGCCGCGGCCGGACCGGCCGCGGCGCGCCTGGTGAGCCTCGGGCGCTACGCGCTGAAGGGCGTGGCCCGCCCGCAGGAGATGTTCACGCTCGACCCGGAGTGACGCGGGCGCGCGCTGCCTACGCGACCAGCGGCGGCTCGTCCATCGCGGCGATCTGCTCGCGCAGCTCGAGGACGCGGTCCTGCCAGTAGCGTTGCGTGTTGAACCACGGAAACGCGGCGGGAAACGCCGGGTCGTCCCAGCGGCGGGCGATCCACGCCGCATAGTGGACGAGGCGCAGCGTGCGCAGCGCCTCGACCAGGTGCAGTTCGCGCCGGTCGAAGTCCGCGAAGTCCTCGTAGCCGGCGAGCACGTCCGACAGCTGCCGTGTCGCCGCGGCGCGGTCGCCGGAAAGCAGCATCCACAGGTCCTGCACGGCAGGGCCGGTGCGCGCGTCATCGAAGTCGACGAAGTGCGGGCCGTCGGCCGTCCACAGCACGTTGCTCGCGTGGCAGTCGCCGTGCAGCCGCAGCGTGCCGACGTCGCCAGCGCGGTCGTAGCAGCGGCGCACGCCGTCGAGCGCCATCGCGGATACCGACCGGTACGCGTCGGTGAGGTCGGGCGGGACGAATCCGTGCGCGAGCAGGTACTCGCGCGGCTCGTCGCCGAACGTCGCGATGGACAGCGCGGGCCGGTGCGCGAACGGCGCGAGCGCGCCGACCGCGTGAATGCGGCCGATGAACCGGCCCAGCCATTCGAGCGTCGCACTGTCGTCGAGCTCGGGCATGCGACCGCCCTGTCGCGGTAAGACGGCAAAGCGGAAGTCGGCGAAGCGGTGCAGCGTGCGGCCGGCCAGCATCATCGGCGCGACCACCGGGATCTCGCGCGCGGCGAGCTCGGCGACGAACGCATGCTCCTCCACGATCGCGTCGTCGCTCCAGCGCTCCGGACGGTAGAACTTGGCGACGACCGCGGCATCATCGTTGCGATAGACGAGGTAGACGCGGTTCTCGTAGCTGTTGAGTGCGAGCAGCCGCCCGTCGCCGGCGATGCCCACGCTGTCGAGCGCGTCGAGGATCCGGTCCGGCGTCAGGTCGGCGTAGGGCGCGGCGGTGGGCATGCCGGGCATTGTACGGGGCCGCTGCGCGCGTGCTGTAAGGTCGGGCCGCTTTCGTGCGACCATCGCGCGAGCGATGCGGAGACCGCGTCGCCCGCAGCGACCGCGACCATGCCCGACGCCATGCCCACCGCCGCCGCCGGCGGCCTGCACTACCGGCACACGCTGCCGGTGCGGATCATGCATTGGATCAACGTCGTCGCGCTGACCGTGCTGTTCGCGAGTGGCCTGCAGATCTTCGGCGCGTACCCGGAACTCCACTTCGGCAGGTCGTCATACAACGGACGGCCACCGGCGCTCGCGATCGGCGCGCGCGAGGCGGCGGAGGGCGGCGCACTCGTCGGCGTGACGCGCGTGTTCGGCGCCGAGTTCGAAACGACCGGCTGGCTCGGTGTGGTTCGCGACGGCGACGGCGACCTCGTGCCGGGGGCGTTCCCGCCATGGATGACGCTGCCCGGAACGCAGTGGCTGGCGATGGCGCGCGCCTGGCACTTCTTCTTCGCATGGGTGTTCGTGCTCAACGGGCTCGCGTACATGGCCTACGCCGTCGCGAGCCGCCACCTCGCGCGCGACCTCGCGCCGACCCGCGCGGACCTCGCCGGCATTGGCGCTGCGGTGCGCGATCACCTGCGCTTTCGCCATCCGCGCGGCGAGGCGGCGAAGCGCTACAACGTACTGCAGAAGCTCGTGTATCTCGCGGTGATCTTCGTGCTGCTGCCGCTCGCCGTGCTGATGGGGCTCGCGATGTCGCCGTGGCTCGACTCGGCGCTGACCGGCTGGGTCGACGTCGTCGGCGGCCGGCAGTCGGCGCGGTCGATCCACTTCATCGTCGCGTGGCTGCTCGTCGCGTTCGTGCTGGTGCATGTGTTCCAGGTCATCGTCACCGGCCTCTGCAACAACCTGCGCGCGATGATCACCGGCCGCTATCGCGTTCCCACGGAGCCTTCGCATGAATAGCGCGCCGCGCCGCTCGTTCCTCGCCACGGCGGCCGCCGCCGCATCGGCGGCGCTGCTCGCGGGCTGCGACCGCCTCTCGCGCACCGAGTGGTTTCCGAAGGTGCTGGGCGCGGCGGAGCCCGTAAACGAGGCGATCGCGAAACTCGTCGCGCGCAGCGGGCTTGCGCAGGAGTTCGCGGAAGGCGACCGCTCGCCGACGTTCCGCAGCAACGGCACCCGCGAGCCCGACAGCGACCAGTATCGCGCCTGGTCCGCGAACGGATTCGCCGACTACGCGCTCGCGGTCGGCGGCATGGTGGAGGCCCCGCGCGCGTACTCGCTGGCCGAATTGCGCATGCTGCCGGCGCGCACGCAGATCACGCGCCACGACTGCGTGGAGGGCTGGAGCGCGATCGCCAAGTGGAAGGGCGCGCGGCTCGCCGGGCTGCTCGACGCCGTGCGGCCGCGGACGGGGGCCCGATACGTCGTGCTCTACTGCGCCGACCCGATGGCCGACGACGGCACCGACCTCTACTACGAGAGCATCGACCTGCTCGACGCGTACCACCCGCAGACGATCCTCGCCTACGACATGAACGACGCGCCGTTGCCCGTCGCGAACGGCGCGCCGATCCGGCTGCGCGTCGAGCGGCAACTGGGGTACAAGCACGCAAAGTACGTCACGGGGATCGAACTCGTCGCCGACTTCGCGCACATCGCCGGCGGGAAGGGCGGGTACTGGGAGGACCGGGGGTACCAGTGGTGGGCGGGGATCTAGCGGACGATCCGCGGTCCCTCTGCCTCCGTCGGCGCCGCCGCCGCGCGCACCGGCTTCATCAGCGGCAGCAGGAAGAGCCCGATCAGCCCCACGATCGCGTCGATGAGCAGCGTCACCGGATAGCCCCAGCGCACGATCGACAGTCCCTGCCACCAGGCGGTGTAGGAGATGACGAGGTTCGCCATCGCCATGTAGGCGGTGAACTGCGTCGCCGCGACCGCCGGCGTGGTCACGTCCATGAAGAGCGCAGAGCGCACGCCGTAATAGAGGCCCTGGAACACGTTGAACGCGAGCACGGCCGCCCAGAAGGTCCAAACGAGGGCGTCCGACGGCTGCGGCCGGCCGGGCGCCGTCGGATCGATCGGCATGATCCAGCCGGCCTCGCGCATCGTCCACGCGAGCCACAGCGTCGGGATCACCGTGAGAAAGATGAAGAGCGCCAGCATGCGGCGTCGGCCGTAGCGGTCGGACAGCCAGCCGCCGGCGACGCACGAGACTGCGAAGATCAGCGTCGACCACACGTTGAGCACCGCGATCTGGTGATCGGACAGGCCGAGTTCCACCGCGAGGTTCGACTGCAGCGCGAGCGACAGCGCGTAGGCGCCGGCCGGCAACAGAGCGACGACCACGCCGACGAGCGCGGAGCGCGATCCCGTGAACGCGCGCCAGGCGTCGCGCACGAACGTCGCGAGGTCGCGGCCGATCGTGGCCATTGGCCCAGCCGGAGAAGGCGCGCGGGGAGGGCCCGGCGGTTCCCGCAGCGGCAGCACGACGAAGAGCGTCACGAGCAGGATCGCGCCGACGACGAACCCGTACGTCGCGGCGAACGGCACGACCTCGGCCAGGAACAGCACGCCGGAGCCCCCGATCGTCTGGCCGACGGACGCGCCGGCGAACATGTAGCCGTTCGCCATGCCGCGCTCGTGCTCGGGCAGCACGCCGACGGCCAGCGCGTCGATCGCGACGTCCTGCGTCGCGGAGAACGCATTGTGTGCCAGGATGATCAGCGTCAGCAGGCCGATTTCGGTCGCGAGGTTCAGCGGCATCGCGACGAGCAGCGTGGCCATCATGCCGATCTGCGTGCCCAGGATCCACACGCGCCGGCGGCCGAAGCGGTCCGACGAAAACGTGTCGACGATCGGACCGGCTACCCACTTGAATGCCCATGGCAGGTACAGCGAGCCGACGAACGCGCCGATCGCGACGGGTCCCAGGCCCTGCCGGCGCATCTGCGTGGCCATCGCCGTCGCCGTGAAACCGAGCGGAATGCCTTCGGTGACGTAGAGCAGGAAGAACGCCGCGAGGCGACCGTTCGTGGTGGCGAGCAGGTCGGGGAAGGGCAGCCGCATCGCGAGACGCTAGCACAGCCGGTAGCCGGCCGCCCTTG
The DNA here is from genome assembly GCA_016716425.1 of Betaproteobacteria bacterium. Lineage (GTDB taxonomy): Bacteria > Pseudomonadota > Gammaproteobacteria > Burkholderiales > Casimicrobiaceae > VBCG01. The sequence continues at coordinate 152,251 of JADJWJ010000005.1, read as the reverse complement.
CCTGAGGGTCTGACCCTTAACATGCACTCGAGTGCATGTTAAGGGTCAGACCCTCAGGCGAAGAGGCCGTGCAGGAACCACTCGCCGTCGTCGATCCCGTAGCGGTGGTCGCGGTAGATCCATGTGGTCTCGCCGGCGGGCGTGGTCGCGACGAAGTAGTCGCGGCGGACGTCGCGGCCGTCCCACCAGCCGGACTCGATGCGCTCGGGTCCGTCGCGCAGCACCCACGGCTGCGTCTCGACCAGGTGCGCGAGCGGCTGCGGTTCGGCGAGCAGCCAGACCGGGCGCGGGGCGTCGGGCACTGCGGCCGGCGCGCCGCCCGCACCGCCGACGGCGGCGTCCCGCATCGCGAGTTCGGGCCGGTGGTCGGCGTGCACGGCCACGCGGAGCACCGCGTCGTCGCCGAGTCGCGCGCGCAGCCGGTCGAGCAGCGGGACCTCGACCGCATCGGCGTCGTCGCCGGGCAGGAGTCCGAGGTTGCGGCCGGGCAGCGGCGCCGTCTCGTCGCTCGTGAGTACCAGCGCCTCGACGGGGGCGGGCAGCGCCACGCGTGCGAGCCGCTCGCGCAGCACGGAGAGCACGTGCGCGGGCATGCGCGCGGGTGCGCCGAGCGCGAACGGCACGACGGTCGCCGGCACGCCGCGCTGCCGCACGTGGCGCTCGTGCGCGAGCGTCAGCGTGAGCCGCGTCACGCCCAGGCTGCGGGCGGCGAGCCACGTGGAGAATTCCTGTACGAGGCGCTGCACGCCGAAGCCGAGCGCCTCGGCATCGTGCACGGGCGCGGGCAGTTCCAGCCGGCTCGCGAAGCGCGGCGGCGGCACGAACGGCGGGCGCGGGTCGGGCGCCGCGCCCAGCGCGTGATCGATCGCGGCGACGAGCGCGGCGCCGAAGCGGCGCGCGAGTCCGTCGCGCGGCAGCGCCGCGGCCTCGCCGAACGTCGTGATGCCGGCCTCGCGTAACGTTGTGCGCGTCGCGTCATCCATGTCGACCCGCGCGAGCGGCACGCCGGCGAGGGCAGAGGGCAGCGCGCGTACGTCGGTCACCGGCCGCGTGCGGTCCGCGCGCGCGAGGAGCAGCGCGGCGCCCGCCGTGGGGGCGATGGACAGGCGCGCCGCGTACCCGAGCGCGCGCGCGCCGCCCACGAGGTGCGCGGCGAGGCGCGGCAGCCCGCCGAACAGGCGCTCGCTGCCGCCGATGTCCGCGAGCACGGCGTCGGGCGGCACGATGCACGCAGTCGGCGTGAACGTCAGCGCCCACGTCGCGAGCTGCGCGAGCGCGCGCGCCTCGGCGTCGCCGTCGCGGTCGCGCAGGACGAGCTCCGGCGCGAACGCGAGCGCGGCCGACAGCAGCTGGCCGGCGCGGATGCCCGCGGCGTGCGCGGCGGCGTCGGCGGCGACGACGCGCGGCGTGCGGCCGCCGCTGCCGACGACGAACGGTCGCTCGACGTCGGGCACTGCCTGCGCGCGCGCGAAGACGTCGAGTGGCAGCGAGGGGAAGAGGAGGCAGGCCCAGAGCGGCATATCGCCTTTACATGCCATCCCGAGCGCAGCGAGGGATCTCGATGATTCGACGCCGACTTGCGGTGCCGGCATAAGCCGAACGGACGATGGCGATGGCCGGATGCGGCGCTATACTGCAGCCATGAAATACAAGGTCGCACTGCATCGATCGGAAGAGGGCTTCGCCGCTTCCGTTCCGGGCCTTCCCGGATGCTGGTCGCAGGGAGCGACCGAGACCGAGGCACTCGACAACATCCGGACCGCGACCGCGGAGTAGCTGTCCGTCGTGGACGAGCAGCTCCGCGGCGAGGATGTCCGGGTGATCGAAATCGTCACTTAGCGGCGGAGCCTTGCCCAAGCTGCCCGGCATCAATCATCTTGATGCCGTTCGGGCGCTGGGAAAGGCGGGGTTTGTCGTTCTGCGGCAAGGCAGGCACGCGGTCGTGGGAGACGGCTCGCGCATCCTGACCATCCCTCGCCACCATCCGGTCAACGCCATCACCATGGCCGGCATTGTTCGCGATGCCGTCCTGTCGATCGAGCCGTTTCGCGAACTGCTGTGATCCCCATTGCCGGCCGAGCCATAGGCGCGCGGTGTTCATCGTCGGGTCAGAGCTGCAATACGGCCGGGCCTTGTGCCGAAGCTGGGGAGTGGGGCCGGCATCGCAGCTCTGACCCCGATTTCCGAGACGTCGACCACCACCGGCCGCGGCAACGCCGCGCCGCGGCGCTTGACGACGCGCACGGCGAGCCGGCCGTCGCGCGGCGCGAGTGCCAGCCGCAGCGGCGCGGCGGCCGCGCTGCCGTGCTGGCCCGGCCGCCGCCACAGCACGCCCCACGTGCGGCCTTCGCGCGCTGCGACCTGCAGCCGGCGCAGCGCACGCTCGTCGTGCGTGGGCAGCCACGCGAACGCCGCGCCGCACTCGGGCGCGCGCAGCGCCTGCTCGAACGCCCACAGCGCGTCTTTCGGCACGGCGCAGCGCACGATGACGAGGCGCGCGAGGTCGAGGCCGCCCTGCACCAGCGCCGGCGCGTACGGCCGGTGCGGCGGCGCGATCCACACGACGTCGCGGCCCGCCGCCTGCACCCGCGCGAGCGCGGGCAGCGTCAGGCGGATCTCGCCGATGCCCTCGCGCTCGAGCACGACTTCGGTCAGCGCGCCCTGCGGCCAGCCGCGCCCCGGCAGCGCGGCATCGAGCGCCGCGTAGCCCGACGGCACGGCGGCCGGCTCGGGCGCGACGTCGTCGCCGCGCCAGATCGCCGGGTGCGCGAGCAGCGCGGCGAGGGCAGGAGAGGCCGCGGCCATCGGAGGCGCGCTCAGGACGACGGCGGCCAGTGGCGCGCGAGCACCGGCGCGACGCGCGGGTCGGCCTCGATGCGCGCGAGCACCGCGGAGAACGCGGGCCGGGACGTCGCGAGGTGCGCCCGCGCGCCCGACCACTTCGAAACGACGACGGCCATGAGGTCGAGCGCGCCCGGCCGCTCGCCGGTCAGGAACGGCTGCGCCGGGAACGTGTCGGCGAACACGTCCCACAGGTGGTGCAGCCGCGTTTTCGTGCCTTCCCTGATGCGCGCGCACGTCGCCGCGTCGGCGTCGCGGCACCAGCGCTCCGGGTAGTCGATGACGCCGATCGCCGCGTAGCAGTTGGCCGCGACGTAGACGAGGCCGCGCAGCACCTGCGCGCGCCGCGCCGGGTCGGCCGGCAGCAGGCCGCTGTCCGGATGCGCGAGTCCCAGGTGGACGAGGATCGCGGCGCTCTCGGTCAGCACCGACCCGTCCGGCAGCACGAGCGTGGGGATCTGGGTGAGCGGGTTCGCGCGCGCCAACTCGTCGCGGCCGGGTCCCGGCTCCCACGACGCGGCATCGACGCCGCGGAACGCGACGCCGAGCAGCGCGAACGCCGCCTCGACGATCGCCGCGCCGGAGCCGCCGGCGCCGTACAGCGTGTACGTCGCGGCCATGGCCGCGTCAGCCCTTCTGCGTGAGCTGCGCGAAGCGGCGATCGATTTCCTCGGGCGGCACGTCTTCCACGTGCGTCGCGATCGACCACACGTGGCCGAACGGATCGACGAGCGTGCCGGTGCGGTCGCCGTAGAACTGGTCGGCCACGGCCCGCTGCTCCTTCGCCCCGGCCGCGAGCGCCTGCGCGAAGACCCGGTCGACGTCGGGCACGTAGATCATCAGGCTGACCGGCGACGCGGCGCCCGGCTGCGGGCCGCGACAGCCCTCCATCTCGTCGGCGAGCATCACCGGCGAATCGCCGATCTTCACTTCGGCGTGCATGACCTTGCCGTCGGGGCCGGGGAGGCGGAACAGCTCCTCGGCGTCGAAGGCTTTCCGGTAGAACTCGATGGCGCGGGCGGCGCCGTCGACGATCAGGTAGGGCGTGACGGAGTGGTAACCGGCGGGAATGGGGGGGACGGCCATCGCGATCTCCTTCTTGGCGGGGGAGGGTGGAACAACGCGCTGCGCTGAGGGAAAAAAGTCCGGACACGCGCGGCGGCAACCCGTCGCGGGTGTCCGGCAGGACTCAGGCAGGATTCGGTGGCTTGCGTGCCGCCAGCGTGCGCTTGCGCTGCGCCGTGTACTTCCACCACGGCCGCGCCGGCGCGCCCTCGACGTAGCGGACGGCGGCGATGAACGTGTCGAGCACGCACGGGTCGTGGCGCGTGCCGGTCGCGCGCTCGAGCGCGTCGTACAGCGCGTACGGATCGCGGCCGACGAGGTCGCGCGGCACGCGCACGCCGATCCGGCGCAGGTCGGCGGCGACGGACCTGCCGACGTTCGGCAGGTCCTCGAGGACGGGGCTGTCGCGGCGGATGTTCCTGGGCATCGGGGGCTTCTCGGTCATCGCGGCAGGGTCAGTCGCTACAGCAGAGTCAGACTCCGTCGTTGCAGAGGCTCGGCCGCCAGGGGTCTGACCCTTACAGCGAGCGGCTGGGGCGGATGACGCCGACCGCGACCCCTTCGATCGCGAACGGCGTGCGCTTCGGGTCGACGACGATCGGCGCGAACGCCGCGTTCTCCGCCACCAGCGTGATTTCACGCCCGCGGCGTTGCAGCCGTTTGACGGTCACCTCGTCGCCCAGCCGCGCGACGACGATCTGCCCGCTGCGCGCGTCGTCGGTCTTGTGCACGACGAGGAGGTCGCCGTCGAGGATGCCCGCGTCCTGCATGCTCGCGCCCTGCACGCGCAGCAGGTAGTCGGCGTGCGGCGTGAACAGCGCGGCGTCGATCCGGTACTGCGCCTCGATGTGCTCGGCGGCGAGGATCGGGCTGCCCGCCGCGACGCGGCCGACGAGGGGCAGCGAGCCCTGGATGGGGACGCCCGGCAGGTCGCGCAGCTTCAAGCCGCGCGCGGCGCCGGGGGTCAGCTCGAGCGCGCCTTTCTTCGCGAGCGCCTGCAGGTGGTCCTCGGCCGAGCTCGCCGTCGAGAAGCCCAACCCCGACGCGATCTCCGCGCGCGTGGGCGGCATGCCGGTCGCCTCGATGTGCCCGCGGATCCAGTCGAGGATCTGCTGCTGGCGGGCGGTGAGGCGCGGGGACTCGAGGGCGGCGCCGGGGTTCGGCTGGACGGGACGCGGCGACATGCGATGGCCGTATGGATATGCGGTACCGTCATTATAGGCGGTAGTGTCCGCTCGTCAAGAGGTGCGCACGCCGGTGTCAACTGGCCGGATGGCCGAGGCGTTGGACGACGCATCGGCCGCGACCGCGGCCCGCCGCAGGAGGCACCCACGGTGCGCCGCACACGCTGGCTGGCTGCACTTGCCCTCGCCGCCGCGCACGCGACGGCCGCCGGGCAGGGCGCGCCGATCGCCAATCCTGCCATCGACGCCGCCGCCCACCTGCGCGTGGCCGCCGAGGCCACCCGGCACCGCGAGGCGCGCCGCGTCGCCGAGGACGCGTTCATCCGGATGAGCCGCGAGCCCGGCACGGTGATCCTCGACGCCCGCAGCCGCGAGCGCTACGACGAGCTGCACGTACGCGGCGCGGTGAACCTCCCCTTCCCGGACATCACGGCGGAGAGCCTCGGGGGGCTCGTGCCGGACAAGGGCACGCGGATCCTCATCTACTGCAACAACAACTTCGCGCACGCGCCCGGCCCCTTTCCCGCGAAGCTGCCCAGCGCTTCGCTCAACCTGTCGACGTTCGCGGCGCTCTACGACTACGGCTACCGCAACGTGTACGAGCTGGGCCCGCTGCTCGACGCGCGGACGACGCGGATCTCGTTCGCGGGAACGCGGACCGTCGCGGCGCGCGCGCGCTGACGGCGCGCCTTGCCGCGCGCGGCGGCTTCGGCGACGATGGCGGCCCGACCCGCCCGCGAGTTCCGCCATGTCCGACGCCCCGCCTCCCGTCGCCCTCGTCGCCGCCGCCGCGCCGCCGCGCGCACGGTCGTCCACGTATCCGGCCGAGTTTGCCGCCCGCGTGGCCGCGCGCGAGAAGCGCCCGCTCGGCGACCTGTTCGGCCTGACCAACTTCGGAGTGAACCTCGTGCGGATGCCGCCCGGCGCGGTCTCGGCGCTGCGCCACGCGCACGCGAAGCAGGACGAGTTCGTCTACGTGCTCGCGGGGCACCCGGTGCTGCGCACCGACGCGGGCGACACGCCGCTCGCACCTGGCATGTGCGCGGGCTTCCGCGCCGGTAGCGGCGACGCGCACCAGCTCGTGAACCCGACGGCGGAGGACGCGGTCTACCTCGAAGTCGGCGACCGGACCGCCGGCGACGTCGTCGCGTATCCGGACGACGACCTCGTGGCGGTGTTCGGCGACGACGGTGCGTGGCGGTACCTGCACCGCGACGGCACGCCGTACTGAGCCGGCGGCGGCGCGGCTCGTGGCCGACGGCGGCGACCTCGGCTTCTCGTTCCGCGCGACGAAGGCCGGCGACGTCGCGATCGTGCGCGACGGCCGGGTGGTCGTCGTGCTGCGCGGCGCCGCCGCGCAACGCTTTCTCGCCGCGGCCGGCGGCGCGACGGCCGCCGCGGCGCAGCAGCTGATGGCGCGCGCGACCGGCAACTATCGCCGCGGCAACGAGCGCGGCGCAGCGCGCCATCCGCGCCGGCGCGCCGGGGGCTGACGCGGCTGGACACGAAAGACCCCCGCGCCGCCGTGGAATGTAGGCACCGGAATTCCATGTTAACGTTGGCGCGAGCCGGCAGGACGGCTCTTCGCGAGCGGGACGGACACTCATGCACAAGCCGGCGCTCTACAGCAGCTCCCAGCGGTCGCGCAAGGCGCCGCCCGCGGACGCCGAAGCGCTACCCGCTGCCGGCGCCGCGCCGGTGGCGCCTCCTGCCCCGGGGCCGCTGCGCCGCTTCCGGCAGCGACACGAGCGATCGTTGCTCGTCGTCGCCGGCGCGCTCTTCGCCGCCTTGCTCGTGCTCACGTACGCGAAGACGCGGCCGGCCGCGACCGAGCTGACGCAGAAGGACATCGACGCCGCCGTCCTGCACACGCTGGAGAACAACCCGCTGCCGGCGATGGCGGCGAAGGCGTTCGCGGCGATCGAGCCGTCGGTCGTGCGCGTCATCGGCATCGGGCCCGACACCGGCGACGACGAGGACGCCGGCGACGCGGATGCCGGCAGGGGCGCGGATGCGGACAAGGCGAAGGGTCCGGCGAAGGACAAGGGCAAGGATGCGCCGAGGGACAAGGACCCGGGCAAGGGCAAGGGCGCGACGAAGGACGGCGAGAAGGTCGCGCGCGGCGATGCCGGCAGGGACCGACCGGCCGCAGCGGGCAAGGGCAAGGAGAACCCGTCCGAGTTCGGCAAGGACGGCAGGAAAAACCCGCACGGCACCACGGGGGTCGGCACCGGTGTGGTGATCGTCGACAAGGGCATCATCCTCACCAACCTGCACGTCGTGCTCGGCGCCGAGACGATCAAGGTCCGCTTCTTCGACGGCATGGAGAGCGAAGCCGCGGTGATCGGCGTGCGGCCCGAACACGACCTCGCCGTGCTGCAGGCGAAGGCGGTGCCGGACGACCTCGTGTCCGCCACGCTGCGCTCGACGGCCGACCTCGCGGTCGGCGACCACGTCGTCGCCGTCGGCTTTCCGTTCGGCATCGGCCCGTCGGCGTCCGCCGGCGTCGTGTCGGGCTTGAAGCGCGAGTACCACTCGCCGCAGGGCAAGCGGGTGCTGACCAACCTCATCCAGTTCGACGCGGCGGCCAACCCCGGCAACTCGGGCGGGCCGCTCGTCACCGCCGATGGCGAAGTCGTGGGCATCGTCACCGGCATCCTCAACCCCACCGCGCAGCGCGTGTTCATCGGCATCGGCTTCGCGGTGCCGATCGAGAACGCCGCGGCGGCGGTGGGCATGTCGCCGTTCTGACGCACGCCAACGAGGGCACGACACGCATGGACAACCGGGACGGCAACGGCGGCGAGGTCGCCACGCTGATGGAGCGCATCCTCTACGAGGTGAAGAAGGTCGTCGTCGGCCAGGACCACTTCCTCGAGCGCGTGCTGGTCGCGATCCTCGCGCAGGGCCACCTGCTGGTCGAGGGCGTGCCCGGCCTCGCCAAGACGCTGACGGTGAAGACGCTCGCGCGCGCCGTGCGGGGCACCTTCAAGCGCATTCAGTTCACGCCGGACCTCGTTCCCGCCGACCTGGTCGGCACGCGCATCTACAATCAGAAGACCGGCGACTTCGCGACGTCGCTGGGGCCGGTGTTCACGCACCTGCTGCTGGCCGACGAGATCAACCGCGCGCCGGCAAAGGTGCAGAGCGCGCTGCTCGAGGTGATGCAGGAGTACCAGGTGACCATCGCCGGCGAGACGCACCTCGTGCCGCAGCCGTTCCTCGTGATGGCCACGCAGAACCCGATCGAGACCGAGGGCACCTACCCGCTGCCCGAGGCGCAGGTCGATCGGTTCATGATGAAGGTGCTGGTCGGCTACCCGAACGAGGAGGAGGAGTTCGTTATCGTCCAGCGCGTGACCGGCGAGCCGGTCGACGTGGTGCCGGTGGCGACCACCGACGAGCTCGCGGGGCTGCAGCGTGAGTGCCGCAACGTGTACGTCGACCCCAACCTCATCACGTACGCGGTCAAGCTCGTCGCGGCGACGCGCGATCCGGACCGCTTCGGCATCAAGGACTTCGCGCGCTACCTGACGTTCGGCGCCTCCCCGCGCGCGACGATCTGCATGATCGAGGGCGCCAAGGCGCTCGCGATGCTGCGCGGCCGCACGTACGTGCTGCCCGAGGACGTCACCGACATCGTGCCGGACGTGATGCGGCACCGGCTCGTGCTGTCGTACGAGGCGCTTGCCGACGGCCAGACGCCCGACATGCTGATCCGCAAGGTGATGCAGCACGTGCGCGCGCCGGACAGGCCGCTCGACACGCATGTCCGCGTCGCGAACGCCTGAGGGGATCCTGCGCAGGCTCGAGTGGACGGTGATCCGCCGGCTCGACGGGCTGCTGCACGGCGACTACCGGACGCTGTTCCGCGGCTACGGGCTCGACCTCGCGGACCTGCGCGAGTACCAGTACGGGGACGACGTCCGCCACATCGACTGGAACGTGACCGCGCGGCTGCAGTCGCCGTACGTGCGCGAGTTCAACGAGGAGCGCGAGGTCGCCGCGTGGTTCCTGCTCGACATGAGCCCGTCGGTCGACTTCGGATCGGAATCGGTGAAGAAGCGCGCGGTCTCGACCGAGTTCGTCACCGTGCTCGCGCGCCTGCTGACGCGCCACGGCAACCGCGTCGGCGCGCTGTTCTACGGCTCGGACGTCGACGCGATGGTGCCCACGCGCAGCGGGCGCCGGCACGTGCTGAATATCCTGCACCGGATGCTGACGCGCCCGGAGGCGAAGGTCGCGGCGGCGACCGACCTCAACGTGCTGCTGCGCACCGCGCACGACGTGATCCGCCGTCGCTCGCTGGTGTTCGTCGTGTCCGACTTCATCAGTCGTCCGGGCTGGGCGGAGACGCTCGCCAACCTGGCCATCCGGCACGAGGTGATCGCGGTCCGGCTGTACGATCCGCTGGAACGCGAGCTGCCCGATCTGGGGCTGCTCGTGATCCAGGACTCGGAGACCGGCGAGCAGGTGTTCGTCGACACGCACGACCGCGGCTTCCGCAGGCGTTTCGCCGAACTCGCCGCGAAGCGCGAGGAGGAGCTGCGCACGGCGTTCCGGCGCGCCAACGTCGACGCGCTGGAGCTCGCGACCGACGACGACCTCGTCGACGCGATCCTGCGTTTCGCCGACCTGCGCAAGCGCCGCAGCCAGCTCGCCACCGGCGGCGCGCCGCTGCCGGCGCACATTGGCGCTGCATGACAGCCCCCTGTCCCGCGCTCCAGCGCCAGGATGAAACGACCCCCACGCTCGCTGCGCTCGCTGCCCCCCGGGACGCCCTCGCGCGCGGGCCGAAGGCCAGGCTCGCAGAGCGCGTCCGCGCGCGAGGGCGACGGCCGCCGCGCTGCCATTCGCACGTCGCGCGTGACCAAGGCGGCCGTGGCAGGTCAGTCGCTCGGGACGGCCCATCGCGACTAGGATGAAACGACCCCCACGCTCGCTGCGCTCGCTGCCCCCCGGCCAGCCCGCGCGCGCGGCCGAAGGCCGCCATGCTCGTCGCGCGCGTCCGCGCGCGCGGGCCCATCGCGCTAGGATAACGCCCCCCGTCGCTGCGCGGCCCCCGAGGGGCCGTGGCAGTCGCTCGGGACGGCCCATCGCGACTAGGATGAAACGACCCCCACGCTCGCTGCGCTCGCTGCCCCCCGAGGGGGCAGGTCAGTCGCTCGGGACGGCCCATCGCGACTAGGATGAAACGACCCCCACGCTCGCTGCGCTCGCTGCCCCCCGAGGGGGCAGGTCAGTCGCTCGGGACGGCCCATCGCGACTGACATGGACAAGCTGCCCGTGACGTTCCTGTGGCCGGACCTGCTGTGGCTGCTGCTCGCGGTGCCGCTGCTCGTGCTCGCGTACTGGCTGCTGCTGCGCCGGAAGAAGAAGATCGCCGTCCGCTACGCGGCCCTCACGATGGTCCGCGACGCGCAGGGGCCGGCGCAGCGGATAAGGCGGCACGTGCCGCCCGCGCTGTTCCTGGTCGCGCTGACGCTGATGATCGTCGCCATCGCGCGGCCGCAGGCGCTGGTTCTGCTGCCGTCGCAGCACGAGACGATCATCCTCGCGATGGACGTGTCGGGCAGCATGCGCGCCGCCGACGTCGAGCCGAACCGCCTCGTCGCCGCGCAGAACGCCGCGCGCGCGTTCGTCAACGACCAGCCCGCGCACACGCGCGTCGGCATCGTGTCGTTCGCCGGCACGGCGGCCGTCGTGCAGCCGCCGACGCGTACGCGCGAAGACATCCTCGCCGCGATCGACCGCTTCCAGCTCCAGCGCGGCACCGCGGTGGGCAGCGGCATCCTCGTCTCGCTGAAGACGATCTTCCCGGACGCGGAATTCGACCTGCGCTCGTGGAATCCGCGCGGCGAGAAGACGAAGTCCGGACCGCTCGACCGCGCGGGCCGCGACGACAAGGCGCCCGCCAGGGCCGTGCCGCCGGGATCGTTCAAGTCGGCGGCGATCATCCTGCTCACCGACGGCCAGACGACGACCGGTCCCGACCCGATCGAGTCGGCGCGCATGGCCGCCGAGCGCGGCATCCGCGTGTACACGGTCGGCATCGGCACCGAGAAGGGAGAGATGATCGGCGCCGAGGGCTGGTCGATGCGAGTGCGCCTCGACGAGGCGTCGCTGAAGCAGATCGCCAACGTCACGCAGGGCGAGTACTTCTACGCCGGCAACGCGACCGACTTGCGGAAGGTCTACGAGTCGCTGTCGTCGAAGCTCGTGTTCGAGCGGCGGCAGAGCGAGGTCACTGCGCTGTTCGCCGCCGCGGCCGCGCTGTTCGCCGTGCTCGCCGCCGCGCTGTCGATGCTCTGGTTCGGGCGAATCATGTAGTCACCGCGCGAGTGGCGCAAGCGCCGGTCCGGCGCGGCGTGCGCAGGTGGCGGGCTTGGTCATTGCCGGCGGCTGCCCGGCGCGACGCCGGCGCTACGACTTGCCCTTCCACGGCACGACGACCTTCTCGACCCAGCGCATGAGCAGGTCGAACAGGTACGCGACGATGCCGATGACGACGATCCCCATGATCACGATGTCGGTGCGCAGGAAGTTCGACGCGTTCAGCACCATCTGGCCCAGGCCCACGTTGGCCGCGACCATCTCGGCGGCGACCAGCGTGGTCCAGCCGAACCCGATCGCGATGCGCATGCCGACGAGGATCTCGGGCAGCGCGGAGGGCAGGATCACGTGCAGGATGACCTGCCAGTACGTGGCGCCCATCGAGTACGCGGCGTGGATCTGCTCCTGCGAGGCGCTGCGCATGCCCGACCGCGCGGCGAGCGCGAGCGGCGCGAAGCACGCGAGGTAGATGAGCAGCACCTTCGGCAGCTCGTCGATGCCGAACCAGATGATGATGAGCGGCAGGTACGACAGCGGCGGGAGCGGCCGGTAGAACTCGATCGGCGGGTCGAAGACGCCGCGGGCGACGCGCGACATACCCATCGCGATCCCGACCGGGATCGCGGTCACGCACGCGAGCGCGAACGCCGCGAACACGCGGAACACGCTGGCGAGAAAGTGCTGCCACAGCGGCTGGTCGTTGACGTCGCCGGTGACGTAGAGCCAGAACTGCTCGAGCACGGCGAGCGGCTTCGGCAGGAACAGCGGTTTGATCCAGCCCATGTGCGTGACCAGCCACCACAGGAAGAACAGCGCGACGACGGTGATCGCGCTGATCGCGACGCTGGAGCCCTCGCCGGGCGTACGGAACGCCGAGGTCTTCGGCGCGGGTGCGTCAGGCATCGGGGGTCTCCCGCCGGTGGATGATCGACAGCACCTCCTCGCGCAGCGCGATGAACGAGGGGTCGCTCTTGATGCGCCGCGCGTCGCGTTCGGCCAGAAACCGGCGCGAGAACGGCAGGTCGTCGTACGTGTGGGTGATCCGTCCCGGCGACGGGCTCATCACGACCAGTCGGGTGGCGAGGAACAGCGCCTCCTCGACCGAGTGCGTGATGAAGAACACCATCTTGCGCGACGCTGCCCACACGTCGATCAGGATCTCCTGCAGCTGCTCGCGGGTGAACGCGTCGAGCGCGCCCATCGGCTCGTCCATCAGCAGCACGGCCGGGTCGTTGGCGAGCGCGCGCGCGATGCCGACGCGCTGCTGCATGCCGCCGGAGAGTTCGTGGATCGCGCGGTCGCCGAATTGCGTGAGCCCGACCAAAGCGAGCTTCTCGTCGGCGATCCGGCGGCGCTCGGCGCCGGGTACGCCACGCATCCGCAGCCCCAGCGCGACGTTGTCGCGCACGGACAGCCATGGCATCAGCGCGTGCTTCTGGAACACGACGCCGCGATCGGCGCCGGGTCCGACGACCGCGCGGCCGGCGAGCGTGATCGTCCCCTCCGACGGCGCGAGGAAGCCGGCGATGACGTTGAGCAGCGTCGTCTTGCCGCAGCCCGAGGCGCCGAGCGCGACGACGAAGTCGCCGTCGTGCAGCGTGAGGTCGACATGCGCCAGTGCGGCCGTCGTGCCGCCGCGCACCGCGTAGTTGACGGTGACGCCGTGGATCGCGAGTTCCGGCATCGTCGGATCGGGTGCGCAAAAGGGGGGCGGCATCCCTGCCGGGTGCCGCCCCGGGGGCCTGCGCGCGCGGCTACTTGCCGAGCGCCTTCTTGATGTACTCGGTCGTGACGAACGCGCCGTAGTCGGGCTTCACTTCCTGGATGCGGCCCTGCTCCTTGAGGAACGTGGCCGTGTCCTTCATCGCCTTCGCGGCGCCGCCGCCGAGCCACTTGGCGCCTAGCTGCTCCTCGGCCGTGGGGAACGTGTAGAGCGCGAGCGTCGCCGGCACGTCCTTGACGTCGGCCTTGGTCCACTTGGCGATCGCCTTCGCCTGCGCCGACTCGGCATTCCACTTCGCCTTGTTCGCGCGGTACTCGGCGTCGACCTTCGCCAGCGCCTTGACCAGCGCGACCATGAACGCCTGGTTCTCGGACGCCCACTTCTTGTTGACGATGATGCCGTCGAAGGTCGGGTAGCCGAGCTTGCCGATCGCGGTCGAGTCGGCGAGCACCGTGCCGTTGCCCTTGATCTTGGTGAGCACCGGGTCCCAGATGAAGGCGGCGTCGAGGTCGCCACGTTCCCAGGCCGCACCGATCTCGGGCGGGCGGAGATTCAGGATGTTGACGCTCTTCGGGTCGACGCCGTTGTGCTTCAGCGCCGCGAGCAGCTGGTAGTGCGCGGTCGACACGAACGGCACGCCGACCTTCTTGCCCTTGAGGTCCTTGATCGAGTTGACGCCGCTGCCCTTGCGCGCGATCAGCGCTTCGGCCGCCGCGATGTCGTCGAGGATCCAGAACAGCTGGATATCCTGGCCCTGGCTTACCGCGGCGGTGATCGGCGAGCTGCCCGCCTCGCCCAGCTGCACGTCGCCGGAGGCCATCGCCTTGATGACGTCGCCGCCGCCGCCGAACATGCGCCAGTTGATCTTGTAGCCGGTGGACTTCTCGAGTTCGCCCGACTCCATGAGCGTGCGCAGCGGCACGATCATGTCCTGGTGGGCGAACGTCACGGTCTTCTGGGCGAACGCGGGCGCGGCCGCGAGGGCCGCCACGGCGAGCAGTGCTGCGAGTCGTTTCATCGTTACCTCCCCTGGTGGATCGTCGAACGGAACGGGTGCAGCCTAGAGCGCCGCGAGTGTCCTGCGCAGGATGTCGGCGATCATGTCGATGTGGGCGCGCTCGGACACGAGCGGCGGCGCGACGATCGCCGCGTCGCCGGTGGTCTTGAGGTGCAGCCCGTTGTCGAACAGCTTCTTCTGGAGCACGTGGCCGCGCCGGCCTGGCGTGCCGTCGACGGCGACGTCGATCGCGCTCATCATCCCGAAGCCGCGGATGTCGGTGACCACCGGCAGGTCGCGCAGCGAGAAGATCGCGTCCTGGAAGTACGGCGACAGCGCGCGCGCGCGCGCGAACAGGTCGTCGCGCTCGTAGATGTCGAGCGTGGCGAGCCCGGCCGCGCACGCGGCCGGGTGCCCCGAGTACGTGTAGCCGTGGAAGAACTCGATCGCGCCCTCGGGCGCCGCGGCCATGATCGTGTCGTGGATGCGCTCGGACACCGCCACCGCGCCCATCGGCTGCGCGCCGTTGGTGATCGCCTTCGCCATCGTGATGATGTCCGGCGTCACGCCGAAGGTCTGCGCGGCGAATGCCTGCCCGGTGCGGCCCCAGCCGGTGATCACCTCGTCGAACACGAGCACGATCCCGTGCTGGTCGCAGATCGCGCGCAGGCGGTCGAGGTAGCCCTTCGGCGGCACGAGACAGCCGGTGGAGCCGGCGATGGGCTCGACGAAGCACGCGGCGATGTTCTCGGCGCCGTACAGGTTGACGATGCGCGTCAGGTCGTCCGCGAGGTCGGCGCCGTGCTCGCCCTGCCCGGGCACGAAGAAATTCTCCTTCACGTGCGTGTGGCGCATGTGCGCGATGCCCGGCAGGCCCGTGCCGAACTTGCGCCGGTTGTTGACGAGACCCGCCAGCGACACGCCGCCGAAGTTGACGCCGTGGTACGCGCGCTCGCGCGACACGAACATCGTGCGGCCGGCCTGCCCGCGCGCCTGGTGATACGCCAGCGCCATCTTCATCGCGCTTTCGACCGACTCGGAGCCCGAGTTGGCGAAGAAGACCCGATTGAGGTCGCCGGGCGTGTGCTTCGCCACGCGCGTGGCGAGCTCGAACTGCTTCGGGTGGCCACGCAGGAAAGGCGCCGAGAAGTCGAGTTCGGCGAGCTGCCGGCCGACCGCTTCGGCGATCTCCTTGCGGCCGTGGCCCGCCGCGCAGCAGAAGAGACCTGACGACGCATCGATCAGGCGCTCGCCGCGGTCGTTCCAGTAGAACACGCCCTCCGCGCGGACGATCATCCGCGGATCGGCCTTGAACTCGCGGTTGGGCGTGAACGGCATCCAGTACTCGTCGAGCGAGATGCGGCGCGCATCGACCTGGTCGCGCAGCGTGAATTCGGCATGGCCCATGCGTCTCTCCCGGTTCGTGTTGCCCGCGCGTGCCGGGCGCGGCAGCGCAGCGGCAATATTACGCCATCGCCGCGGCCGGCCGCGCACGCGGCTGGCCTTGGCTGGCGGCGCCCCGGCCCCGGCGCGCCACGCGCCGCCCCGGGGGTCGTCCGCCGCCGTCCCGCCGGAGCCGTCCCCCGAACAACTACACCACCGCAGGCCGGCGCCGCGCCGGCGCCGGTTTCGCGCCCGCGTGCGGGGGAGGCCCGGTGGTCCCGCGGACGATGAGCGGCGCCGGCATCGTCTTGACCTTGGGGACCGACCTGCCCGCGAGCCGCGCGAGCAGCCGTCGTCCCGCTTCCCGTCCGATCTCGGCAGAGGGCACGCGGATCGTGGTCAGCCCCGGCGCGAGTTCCCCCGCAAGTTCGATGTCGTCGAATCCCACGATCGACATCGCGTCCGGCACCGCGATGCCGCGCGCACGGCACTCGAGCAGCGCGCCGATCGCGAGCGGGTCGTTGCCGCCGATCACCGCGGTGAAGCCAGGCGCCCTTTCGAGCAGCGCGGCGAACGCCGCGCGGCCTCTGGCGACCGAGAAGCCCACCTCGACGACGCGCCGCGCCGGAAGCCTGATCCCGCGGGCGGCAAGCGCGTCGCGCACGCCGTCGAGACGCTCGCGCGCGCGGTCGTTGTGCGCGGTGTCCCCCGCAATCACCGCGATCTCGCGATGGCCGAGATCGAGCAGGTGCTGGGTGATCCGGATCGAGGCGCTTCGATGCGAGAGACCGACGCAGTGGTGGCGGCCGGTGCAGTCGAGCGACCAGGTGAGTTCGTACGGAATGCCTGCACGCGCGAGCGTGGCCAGCGTTTCCGGCCGGTGAACGAGGCCCACCAGCACCATGCCGTCGGCGCCGCGCTCGATGAGCGCTCGCGTGGCGGCAAGCTCGGCGTCGTAGTCGTAGTCGTGACTGGCGAGCAGCAGCGTGTACCCGGCCACGGCCAGGTGCTGCGCGAGCGCGTGCGTCGCGCCCGCGAAGATCGGGTTGTCCACCGGCGGGAACACGGCGCCGATCGTGCGCGACCGCCGGGTCGCGAGCGCGCGCGCTGCGCCGTGGGGAACGTAGCCCAGCATCGCGGCCGCGTCGAGCACGCCCTTGCGGGTGCGCTCGCGCACCAGCGCCGGATCCGCCAGCGCGCGCGAGGCGGTCGCCAGCGACACGCCGGCAGCGCGCGCGACGTCGGCGAGACGGGGGCTGCGCACGGAGGCCATGCGCGACAGCGTACCACCACGCTGCAAGCGGTTGTGGACTCGCGTGTTGCGGTGCACATTGACGCAGGGCGTTTCCCTGCTTAGGCTCGCTGCAAGCGCTTTCATTCAGCGAGGGAGAAGGCGCTGACCGCCGCGACTGGGCGGATTCCCCAACGGAACACGGCGTCCCGCACGCAACGGGAGCGCCGGCATAGGGAGGAGAACCTGATGGCCCAAGCTCGATGGAACCTGGCCCGCGCGGTCGCGCTCGCCGCGGCGGTGGTGCTCGCGCCTGCGCTGGCGCACGCGCAGGGCAAGCCCGTGAAGATTCGCGTGCAGTCGGTGATCCCCACCTCGGCGGACGAGGTGACGATGCTCAAGGACTTCGCGGCGGACGTCGCGGCGCTTACCGGCAACTCGGTGACCTTCGAGGTCCTGCCCGCCGGCGCCGTGGTGGCGGTGAACGACACGCTCGACGCGGTGGACAAGGGGGTGATCGAGGGCGGCTTCGCGTGGACGCACTACTGGTCCGGCAAGCACCCGGCCGCCGCGCTGTTCGGGTCGCCCGCGGCAGGATCCGGCGTCGGGATGGACAACTTCGCGTGGCTTTCCTGGTACCTGTACGGCGGCGGCCAGCAGCTCTACGACCAGCTGTGGAAGGAAATGAAGGTCAACGTGAAGGGCTTCATGCTGCAACCCGTGGGTCCCGAGGCGCTGGGCTGGTTCAAGACGCCCATCAACAGCATGGCCGACTTCCGCAAGCTGCGCTTCCGCACGCCGCCCGGCATCCCCGGGCAGATCTACAACGACATCGGCGTGGCCTCCGTGGCGATGGCCGGCGGCGACATCCTTCCCGGCCTCGAAAAGGGCGTGATCGACGCGGCCGAGTGGTGCTGTCCGAAGCCGGACATGACGTTCGGATTCCAGAAGGTGCTCAAGCACTACTATCTGCAAGGCCTGCACCAGGTCGTCGTCAACGCCGATCTCTACATCAACGGCGACGTGTGGAAATCGCTCTCGCCCGCGCAGCAGAAGGCGATCGAGGTCGCCGCCAACGCGTCGCTGATGAAGGCCGTGGCGTACCGCATCAACGAGAACGGCAAGGCGCTCAAGGAATTGACCGAGAAGCACGGCGTGATCCTGCACGACACGCCGCCGGAGTACTTCAAGGAGTACGGCGCCGCCGCGATGAAGAACTTCGAGAAGAACGCCGCCGCGAATCCCTTCTTCAAGAAGGTCTGGGACAGCCAGAAGGCGTTCGCCGACACCGCGATCCCGTTCTGGGCGAGCGCGCAGAAATCGAACGCGGCCGTCGGTGCCGCGTACGCCGACGAGCTCGCGAAGAAGGCGAAGAAGTAGCGTTCCGCACGAACTGCCGCGGCCGGGACTGCCACCCCGGCCGCGGCTCACCCGAAACGCATGGCCGCTCGCTGCGAGCGGCCGGGGGACGGTTGCGCCGCGCCGAGCGATCGGCGCGCCCGCGGGAGGACCGACGACGATGGCGCAAGCTCCGGAACTGACCGACGAGATCATCGCGGCCCGACGCCCCGGTCCCGGCGAGGGCCTGCCGGACGACATGCCGCGCTGGATGGCGCGGACGATCACGGTGATCGACACCTTCAGCGACCGCGTCGGCCGCGTCGTGAGCTGGATGGCGATTCCGCTCATGCTGGCCATGGTCTTCGAGGTGGTCGCCCGCTACGCGTTCACCGCGCCGACGGTCTGGGCGTACGACATGAGCCGCATGATCTACGGCGCGTACTTCATCCTCGGTGCCGCCTACGCGCTGTCCAAGGGGGTGCACATCCGCTCGGATTTCCTGTACCGCAAGTGGGCGTACCGGACGCAGGGCCGCGTCGACACCGTGCTCTACGTCGTCTTCTACTTTCCGGCGATGATCATCTTCCTGTGGGTGGCGTCGAAGTGGGCCTGGACGGCGATGGTGCGGCTCGAGCGCGGCATGGACACCGCCTGGATGCCGCTGCTCGGCCCGGTCCGCATCTGTCTGCCCATCGGCATCGCGTTCCTGTTGATACAGGGCGTGTCGGAGCTGCTGAAAGGCATCCACGCGGCGCGCACCGGAAGGTGGCCGGAATGAGCCCGGAAATGATCGGGTTCTGCATGATCGCGGCGATGCTCGCGGGCATCTTCGTCGGCTTTCCGATCTCGTTCACGCTCATCTTCCTGGGCCTCGTGTTCGGCTACTGGGGCTTCGGCGACCTCGTGTTCTACCTGATGACGCTGCAGTTCAACGCGTCGATGATGGAGCAGACGCTCGCGGCCGTGCCGCTGTTCGTGTTCATGGGCATCATGATGGAACAGGCGAACCTGATGGAGCGCCTGTTCGACGCCGTGCAGAAGATGCTCGCGCGGGTGCGCGGCTCGCTCTATCTCGCGGTGATGTTCGTCGCGACGATCTTCGCGGCCGCGACCGGGATCGTCGGCGCGTCGGTCACGATCCTCGGGATCATGGCCGGAAAGTCGATGACGCGCTCCGGCTACGACGTCAAGCTGTCGTCGGGGCTCATTGCTGCCGGCGGCACGCTGGGCATCCTCATCCCGCCGTCGATCATGCTGGTGGTGATGGGCCCGGTGCTCGAGGTCCCGGTCACCACGCTGTTCGCGGCGGCCATTCTCCCGGGGATCATGCTCGCCGTCCTCTTCACCGGCTACGCGATGATCCGCTGCATGATCAACCCCGCGCTCGGGCCGGCGCTGCCGCTCGACGAGCATCCGACCGGCATGGGCGAAGTGTGGCTGCAGTTCATGCAGGGGCTGGTGCCGCCGGCGGCGCTCGTGCTCGCAGCGCTCGGCAGCATCGTGTTCGGCCTCGCCACCCCGACCGAAGGCGCGGCGTGCGGCGCCGTCGGCTCCCTCGTGCTCGTGGCCGCCTACGGGCGGCTGTCGTGGGCCAACCTGCAGGACGCGCTGATCCGGACGCTGGAGATCTCGGTGTTGATCCTGTTCCTGGTGGCAGCCTCGAACTTCTTCGGCGCGGTCTTCGCGCGGCTGGGCACGCCGACGATGCTGACCGACGCGCTGCTCGGTCTGGAGCTCAACCGCTACGTGACGCTGATGATCATCATGGCGCTCATCTTCCTGCTGGGGTGGCCGCTCGAGTGGGTGCCGATCGTGCTGATCGTCGTGCCGTTCCTGCTTCCGCTGGTGCAGAAGCTGGGCTTCGATCTCGCGTGGTTCGGGATCCTCGTGGCCGTGAACCTGCAGACGGCCTGGCTGTCGCCGCCGGTGGCGCTGTCGGCGTACTTCCTCAAGGGCGTCGTCCCGCAGTGGGAACTCGACGACATCTACAAGGGAATGCTGCAGTTCATGGGCCTGCAGCTGCTGGGCCTGGCGCTGATTATCGCCTTTCCGGCGATCGCGCTGTGGCTGCCCACCTACATGTACGGAAAGTGAGCCGATGGCGATCACCTACCTCAAGCGGGCGGCCAGGACGCCGGACACCGAGAGCGGCAACGCGCGCAGGGTCGTCGAGGAGATGCTGTCCGCGATCGAGGCCGGGGGCGAGACCGCCGTGCGCGAGTACGCCGCCAAACTCGACGCGTGGCATGGCGAGATCCTGCTGAGCGCCGCCGAAATCGAGCGGCGCACCGCGGGCATCGAGCCGTCGGTGCGCAGCGACATCGAGTTCGCGGCAGCGCAGGTGCGCAGGTTCGCGGAGGCCCAGCGCGACTCGCTGCGCGAGTTCGAGCTCGAAGTGCATCCGGGACTCGTGGCCGGGCAGCGGCTCATCCCGGTCAACGTGGCCGGCTGCTATGTGCCGACCGGGCGCTACGCGCACATCGCCTCCTCCTACATGACCATCGCCACGGCCAAGGCGGCCGGGGTGCCCACGGTGATCGCGTGTTCCACCCCCCATCGGGGCGAAGGCATCCATCCGCAGGTGCTCTACGCGATGACCGTGGCGGGCGCCGACTCGATCATGACGCTGGGGGGCGTGCAGGCGATCGCGGCGCTCGCCTTCGGGCTGTTCACCGGCAAGCCTGCCGACATCATCGTCGGCCCGGGCAACAAGTACGTCGCCGAGGCGAAGCGGATGCTGTTCGGTCGCGTAGGCATCGACGTCTTCGCCGGGCCGTCGGAAGTGGCGGTGATCGCCGACGCGACGGCCGACGCCGACATCGTCGCCGCGGACCTGGTGGGGCAGGCGGAGCACGGGCACGAGTCGCCCGCGTGGCTCGTCACGACTTCGCGTGCGCTCGCCGTAGCGGTCATGGAGCGGATGCCGGCGCTGATCGACGCGCTTCCGGCCACGGCGCGGGACGCGGCCGGTGCGGCATGGCGCGACTATGGCGAGGTGGTGCTGTGCGACACGCGCGAGGAGGCCGCCGGGGTCTCCGACGGCTATGCGCCCGAGCACCTCGAGGTGCACGCCGCCGATCTCGACTGGTGGCTCGCGACGCTCACCTGCTACGGATCGCTGTTCCTCGGCGAGGAGACGACCGTGGCCTTTGGCGACAAGGCATCGGGCCCGAACCACGTCCTGCCCACACGCGGCGCCGCGCGGTATTCGGGCGGGCTGTCCGTGCACAAGTTCATCAAGACCGTCACGTGGCAGCGGATGAATCGCGCCGCCAATCGTGCGATCGCGCCGGCGACCGCCCGGATCTCGCGGCTCGAGGGAATGGAGGCGCACGCCCGCACCGCCGACGACCGGCTGGCGAAGTACTTCCCGGACGAGCGCTTCGCGCTTGGCGCGCCCGTGGACGAGTGATGGCGGCCCCCGGCTGCTTCGACCTCGAAGGTCGCGTCGCGCTCGTGACGGGGGCGAGCTCCGGCATCGGCCGCGAGATCGCGTACGCGTTGGCGGACGCCGGCGCCGCCGTCGTGCTGGTCGCGCGTCGCGCGGAAGCCCTGGCTCGCGCCTGCGAGGACATCGTGGCGCGGCGCGGCCGCGCCGCGGCCGTGGCGGCGGACCTCGCGGACCGGACCGCGCTGCGCGACGCCGCCCGCCGCGCGGGCGCCTGCTTCGGGCCACCGGACATCCTCGTCAACGCGGCGGGCGTGAACCGGCGCGGCCCCATCCTCGAGCTCACGGACGCGGACTGGGATGCGACGATCGCGATCAACCTCACCGCGCCTTTTCTGCTGGCCAATGCGCTTGCCCCGGCCATGCTCGCGCGCGGCTGGGGGAGGATCATCAACATCGCGTCGCTGCAGTCGCAGCGGGCGTTTCCGATGTGTGCGCCCTACGGCGCGTCCAAGGGCGGCATCGCGCAGCTCACGCGCGCGCAGGCCGAGGCGTTCTCGCGGGACGGGGTGACCGCCAACGCGATCGCGCCGGGCTTCTTCGCGACCGAACTGACCGCGCCCGTGGCCGCCGACCCGGCCCGCTGGCAACGGATGGCCGACCGGACGTTCGCCGGGCGCAACGGGGAACTGCACGACCTGCGGGGCACCGCGGTGTACCTCGCGAGCCGCGCCTCCGACTACGTCACCGGGCAGACGATCTTCGTCGACGGCGGATTCTCGGCGGGCTGACGCGTGAAGGCGCTCGTCTACGCCGCGCCGTGCGAGGTCGTCTACCGCGACGAGCCGGATCCGCGGCCCGGCGCGGGAGACGTCCTCATCCGCGTCGATGCGGTCGGCATCTGCGGCTCCGACATGCATGCGTACCACGGCCGCGATCCGCGCCGCGTGCCGCCGCTCGTCCTCGGACACGAGCTCGCCGGCGAGATCCTCGAGGGCCCCGGCCGTGGGAAGCTCGTCACCGTGAATCCGATCATCGCGTGCGGGCACTGCGACTACTGCGTGCAGGGGCGCGACAACCTCTGCGCGAACCGCACGATGATCGGCATGCAGCGTCCCGGTGGTTTCGCCGAACGGGTGATCACGGCAGAGCGCGCGGTGATCGAGCTGCCCGACGGCATGGACGCACGCACCGGTGCGTTGACCGAGCCCGCGGCCACGGCGCTGCACGCGATCGACGTCGCCGCGCGGACGCTCGCGCGCCCGCTGCCGGAGTGCGCGGTCCTCGTGATCGGCGGCGGGGCGATCGGTCTGCTCGCGGCATTGCTGCTGCGCAGCTACGGCGTACGCCGGGTGTGGCTGGCCGAGACCAACCCGCTGCGGCGCGACGCAGCGCGCCGGGCGGTCGCGGTCGACGCCTTCGATCCGCATGCGAGGGGCGGCCCCGCCGAGAACGGCGTGGACCTCGTACTCGATGCCGTAGGCGCCGCGCCGACGCGCCAGGCCGCACTCGCCGCGGTGAAGCCCGGAGGTGTCGTCGTGCACGTCGGGCTGGCGGACTGGGCCTCGGAGATCGACATGCGCAAGCTCACGCTGGCCGAGATCGCGCTCGTGGGCACCTACACGTACACGACCGCCGATCTGCGCGCGGCGGCGCGCGCGCTGCACGACGGGGCGTTCGGCGACCTCGCCTGGGTCGAGGAGCGGCCGCTGGCGGAGGGCGCGCGGGCGTTCGACGACCTGCATCGCGGCGTCAGCGGCGCCGCGAAGATCCTGCTGCGACCCTGATGGCGCAAGTCGAGGGCACGGCGAGCTTCGACTACGTGATCGTCGGTGCGGGCACCGCGGGCTGCGTGCTCGCGAACCGGCTGTCGGCGGACGGCCGCGCGCGCGTGCTGGTCCTCGAAGCCGGGCCCGAGGATCGCTACCTGTGGATCCACATCCCGATCGGGTACGGCAAGACGATGTTCCACCCGGTCTACAACTGGGGCTTCCACACCGATCCCGATCCCGGGATGGACGACCGGCGCATCTACTGGCCGCGCGGGCGGGGTCTGGGCGGCAGTTCGTCGATCAACGGCTTGATCTACGTGCGCGGGCAGCCGGAGGACTACGACGGCTGGGCGGCGGCCGGCAACCGCGGCTGGGGCTGGCGCGACGTGCTGCCGTACTTCATCCGCAGCGAAGGCAACCAGCGCGGCGCGTCGGCCGCGCACGGCGGCGACGGACCGCTCAAGTGCTCGGACATCGGCGAGCGCCACGAGCTGATGGAGGCGATCATCGCGGGCGCGGGCGAACTCGGCGTGCCGCGCACCGACGACTTCAACGGTGGGGTGCAGGAGGGCGTGGGCTACTACCAGCTGTTCACGCACAAGGGCTGGCGCTGCAGCACTGCGGTCGCGTATCTGAAGCCCGCGCGCGGCCGCGCCAACCTCGCGGTCGCCACGAACGCGCAGGCGACGCGCGTGGTGTTCGCCGACGGGCGCGCGACGGGGGTCGAGTACCGGCAGGGCGGGTCGACGCACACCGCCGTGGCGCAACGCGAGGTGATCCTCGCCGCCGGCGCGCTGCAGAGCCCCCAGCTCCTGCTGCTGTCGGGCGTCGGGTCCGGCGCGCATCTCGCCGAGCACGGCATCCCCGTCGTCCACGACCTGCCCGGTGTCGGCGAGAACCTGCAGGATCACCTGCAGCTGCGCCTGCTCTTCCGTTGCTCGAAGCCGATCACGACCAACGACGACCTGGCGTCGTGGTGGCGGTCGCTGCAGATCGGCCTCAAGTGGCTGGTGCAGCGCAAGGGGCCGCTCGCGATCGGCATCAACCAGGGGGGACTCTTCACGCGCGTGCTGCCGGAGTCCGCCACGCCGGACATCCAGTTCCACTTCGCGACGCTGTCGGCGGACATGGCAGGGGCGAAGCCGCACCCCTTCCCGGGGTTCACGATGAGTGTGTGCCAGTTGCGGCCGACGTCGCGCGGCCGGGTGCGGCTCGCCTCAGGCGACCCGCTGGCCGCGCCGTCGCTGCAGCCCAACTACCTGTCGACGGCCGAGGACCGTGCGTGCGCGGTGGCCGCGCTGCGCTATGCCCGCCGGCTTGCCGCGACGCGCGCGCTGTCGCCGTACATCGTCGAGGAACTGCGGCCGGGCCCGGGCGCGCAGGGCGACGACGAACTGCTCGCGTTCGCGCGCGCGTTCGGCGCGACGATCTTCCATCCGTCGGGCACGTGCAGGATGGGCAGCGACCCGATGGCCGTCGTCGACGACCGCCTGCGCGTGCACGGCGTCGACCGGCTGCGCGTGGTCGACTGCTCGATCATGCCGACGCTCGTGTCCGGCAATACCAATGCCCCGGTCGTGATGATCGCCGAGAAGGCGAGCGACCTGATCCTGGGGTCTGACCCTTAACATGCACTCTACTGCATGTTAAGGGTCAGACCCTAAGCGGCGCGGGGGGGCGCCGAACGTGGCGCCCAGCGCGTCGGCGGCCCGCTTCAGCGCCGGCACGTGCGCCAGGGCGCGGGCGAGCGTCATGCGGGCGACGGGCGCGTGCACGGCCACGCACGCGACCGTGCGGCCGTCGGCCGCCGCTACCGGCACCGCGACGCACACGAGTCCGGCGAGGTACTCCTCGTTGTCGGTCGCGCGGCCCTCGCGCCGGATCGTCGCGAGCTCGGCGTCGAGCCTGCGCGCATCGGTGATCGTCTGCGGCGTGTAGCGGGCGAGCGGAAGCTCGGCGACGAGGCGGCGGCGCCTGGCGGCCGGCAGCAGCGCGAGCAGCAGCTTGCCGCTCGCCGTGCAGTGCAGCGGCACGTGGGAGCCGGGCGAGAGCGTCATCCGCAGCGGCCACGCGGTCTCGACGCGGTCGAGGTAGACGACCTCGCTGCCGTCGAGCATCGTCAGGTTGACGGTCTCGCCCAGCTCGTCGGCCAGGCGCTTCAGGATCGCGTGCCGCGGCGCGCGCACGGCGGCGGAAAGCTGGACGTCGAGCGCGAAGCGCATGAGGCGCGGGCCGGCCGTGATGCGCCGACCGTCGGGCTCGCGCGTGACGAGCCCTGCGGCTTCGAGCGTGGCGAGCATCCGGTACACGGTGGGCTTCGGCAGGCTCGCGTCCACGGTCAGGTCCTGCAGCGCGATGGGTCCGTCGGCGGCGACGACGTGCTCCAGCAGCGCGAACGCGCGCAGCAGCGGGGGGACGCGGTCGCGCTTGGCAGCCATGGGGGCCAAAAATATATCGAAATATGAAATCCCACAAGCCATATTTCGATTTTTCGTCTTGCCTGTCCGGGTCGACTGTGGAACACTCGCGCTTCGCCGCACGCCACGCATTCCACGAAGGAGCCGCCATGAACAAGCCCGCCGAACTGCCCACCCCGCTGCCCACGCCTGTCACCGGCCGCCAGAAGATGACGCCGTCCGAGGCGTTCGTCGAGACGCTGGTCGCGCAGGGCGTCACCCGCATCTTCGGCATCGTCGGTTCCGCGTACATGGACGCGCTCGACCTGTTCCCGCTTGCCGGCATCCGCTTCATTTCGGTCGCGCACGAGCAGGGCGGCGGCCACATGGCCGACGGCTACGCGCGTGTCACGGGGCGCCACGGCGTGTGCATCGCGCAGAACGGCCCGGGCATCACCAACTTCGTCACATCGACGGCCGCCGCGTTCTGGGCGCACTCGCCGGTGGTCGTCGTCACTCCGGAGACCGGCAGCGCCACGATCGGCCTGGGCGGTTTCCAGGAGACCGAGCAGCTGCCGATCTTCTCGAAAATCACCAAGTACCAGGCGCACGTGAACAACCGCGCACGGATGGCCGAGCTGACCGCCCGCGCGTTCGACCGCGCGCACCTGGAGCTCGGGCCCACGCAGCTCAACATCCCGCGCGACTACTTCTACGGCGACATCGAGTGCGAGATCCCGCGTCCGCTCGTCATCGAACGCGGTGCCGGCGGCGAGCGGAGCCTCGCCGAGGCCGCCGAACTGCTGGCCGGCGCGCGGTTCCCGGTGATCCTCGCCGGCGGCGGCGTGGTGATGGCCGACGGGCAGCCCGATGCCGTCGCGCTCGCCGAGCTGCTGCAGGCACCGGTCGCGGTGTCCTACCTGCACAACGACGCGTTCCCGGCGCAGCACCCGCTGTGGTGCGGCCCGCTCGGCTACCAGGGCAGCAAGGCGGCGATGAAGCTCATCGGCCAGGCCGACGTCGTGCTGGCGCTCGGCACGCGGCTGGGGCCGTTCGGCACGCTGCCGCAGCACGGCCTCGACTACTGGCCGAAGAGCGCGAAGATCATCCAGGTCGACGCCGACGCGAAGATGCTGGGACTGGTCAAGCCGATCTCGGTGGGGATCTGCGGCGACGCGAAGGCGGCGGCGCGCGCGCTCGCGCAGCGACTGCAGGGAAAGCGGCTTGCGTGCCACGCGAACCAGGCGGACCGGCTGGCGAAGGTCAAGTCGGAGAAGGCGGCCTGGGAGGCCGAGCTCGACGGCTGGACGCACGAGACGGACCCGTGGTCGCTCGAGGTGGCGAAGGGCACGTCGCTGATGCACCCGCGCCAGATGCTGCGCGAGCTCGAACGCGCGATGCCGGAAGGCGCCATGGTGTCGACCGACATCGGCAACATCTGCTCGGTGTCGAACAGCTACCTGCGCTTCGACCGCCCGCGCTCGATGTTCGCCGCGATGAGCTTCGGCAACTGCGGCTACGCGTTTCCGACGATCGTCGGCGCGAAGGTCGGCGCGCCCGACCGGCCGGCGATCGCCTACGTCGGCGACGGTGCGTGGGGCATGAGCTTCGGCGAGCTGCAGACGTGCGTGCGCGAGGACATCCCGGTGACCGCCGTCGTGTTCAACAACGGCCAGTGGGGCGCCGAGAAGAAGAACCACGTCGACTTCTACGCGAACCGCTTCCTCGGCGTGAACCTCGACAAGCAACCGTCGTGGGCCGCCGTGGCGAAGGCGATGGGCGCGGACGGCGTGCGCGTCGAAACGCTCTCGGACGTCGGTCCCGCGTTGCGCGCGGCGGCCGCGGCGCAGAAGGACGGCAGGACCACCGTGCTGGAGATGATGGTGACGCGCGAGCTGGGCGATCCGTTCCGGCGCGATGCGCTCGCGTTGCCGACGCGCCATCTGTCCAAGTACAAGGCCACCGAAGCCCCGCGGGGCGGGGGTTAGGACCCCACGCGGCGCGCTGCGCGCGCCTCCCATCGAGGGTGCGCCCTTGGGGCGGACCTGCGGGCGCTCGTCCGCGCACGGCCAGCCGGGACGCGCGCAGCGCCTCGGCACGGGATTTGCATCGCAAGGGGCGAGGCCCCTGCAACCACCGGCGAGGCGCACGCCGCGGCCGGCGTGCGCCTCCGCTTCACAATGCCATGACGCACTGCCATCGCATCCTCCTGCTCGCCAGCCTGATGCTGCCGGTGCCCGCGTACGCAGCCACCTACAAGTGCGTCGGCGACGGCAAGACGACGTACCAGCAGCGGCCGTGCGACGGCAACGCCGCGCAGCGCGAGATCGAGACGGGCCCGCCCAGGGCGGTGCCGCGCGTGCGGTCCGTGCCGGCGACCGAGGCCGCCGCGGCAGTGCCGGCCAATGCGGCGCCGAACGCGGAGGCATCCGGTGCCGCGCCGCCGAAGGTCGCACTGGACGGGGCCGGGCGGGAAGCGCTGGCGCGCGAGGCGTTCGGCGCGCTCAAGCGCCGCGACTTCGACCGCTTCGGCGCGCTGCTGTGCGCGAGCGCGAAGCAGAAGTACAGCCGCCCCGACACCAAGGACACGCTGCCGCTGGCCGCCAGAGGATTCGCGGCGCGCGGGACCGAACTCGGCGAGGTCCTCGCCAACGAACCGAAGTACGTGCATTTCGCGGTGAGCGAGAAGGCCGCGGACGCAAGCCCTCTGGTCCGCGTGGCGGCGGACCGGGCGTTTTCGGTGGGACTCGATCGGGACGCCGCCGGACGCACCTGCGTGGACGGCTTCGGCACGGTCTTCCGGGGTGCGCGATGATCCGCGCACGCGCCGTCCGCGCGGCCGCGCTCGCCGCCGCCGCGCTGGTCGTGGCGGGCTGCGCCCTGCGCGCGAACGAGGACGTGCGCGCGAGCGTCGCCGGCAGCCACCTCGTGCTCGAGAACCGCTCGCACGCCGACATCCATTACCAGCTGGTGCAGGGCCGCGTGGCCTTCATTCCGCTGTCGACGCCGCTCAACCAGCTGGCGGACGGCAAGACGCTCAAGCTGCGCATCGCGCCGTCGCAGCGCGGCGAGACGATCGACCTCGTGTGGTGGCGTCCGGGCGAGCGCATCGACGGCAGCGAGTGGCGCGGGCCCGACCGCCTGCGCCGGGTCCGTGTCGCGCTGGACGAACTGGCCGAGCCGCTGCCCAACGACGAGGCGTTCGTTCGTACGTGCGTGGAGGTCGCGGCGACCGTGGCGGAGGAGCGGCGAGCGAGTGCCACCAGCAGCACGCGCGGCCCGGCGCCGTACTTCAGCGCGGCCAAGGCCGAGAGCGACTGCCTGAAGGAAGTCGAGCAGTGGTGCGCCACGGCCGCCGCGCCGGAGTGCGCCCGCGAGTTGACCAATCAGCGAGCGCGGCTCGCCAGCGTGCAGCAGGTGCTGGCGCGGCACCGCGAGATCGCGGTGGAGCGCAAGGCGGGCGCGGTGGCTCCGGCCGGCCGGGATACGTCCTCCGGCGCGCTCGAGGTGGCCGGCCGGGACGCGTTCTACGATCTGCGCGAAGGCAAGGTCGACCGCTACCTTGCGCGGTTGTGCCCGAATGCCCGGGCGCTGCAGTCCGGCCCGTTCATGCAGGGGCAATTGCGCCGGGCCGGCGCGGATTTTGCCGCGCGCGGCGTGGATATCCAGCGCGTTGCCGAGCGCGCCGCCGACCACGTCACGTTCGACGCGCTGGACCGTGCGACGCTCACGGCACGCGCGCCCGGCGCCCCGGTCGTGAAAGTGAAGGCGACGTTCGAGCGCGACGGCGAGCGGCATTGCCTGCTCGAGGTCGCCGAACTGCGCTAGCCGGGCCCCGGCGACTGGTCGCCGCCGCGCGCAGGTCGTGCCCCACCGCGGTCCGTCGGTCGCATCGGCAGCGGCGTGCGCTTGAACGCCCGGCATCATCCCCGACATGACGGATGCACTCAGTCCGGCCAGGGAGTCATGTCATGGGAATCTTCGACCTGTTTCGCGCCACCGGCGACGGCACGCCCCAGGCGTCGGCCACCTCGACCGACGCGCAGGCGATCGCCCGCTACCGCTACCTGTTGCGCACGGCGCCGCCCGAGACCGTCGAGCAGGCGCACGCCGAGGCGTTCGCGCAACTGACGTCCGAGCAGCGCAAGCTCGTGCTGGACGAACTGGCCGGCGCGTTGCCGGAAGGCGAGCGCGCGGCGGCGTTGCGCGCGGGCGGGTCGCCGGCGTCGCTGGCGCGGACCGCCACCCGCGCGGAGCTGCGCCAGCCCGGCGTGCTCGAGCGCGCGCTCGGCGCGGCGCCCGCGACCGGCGCCCCGTCGCTCGGCGGCATGTTCGCCGGCAGCCTGTTGGCCAGCATGGCAGGCACGGTCATCGGCAGCGCGATCGCGCAGCACTTCTTCCTCGCGCAGCCGGCCGCGGCGGGCATGTTCGGCGCCGCGGCGCATGACGGTGGCAGCGGGAGTGCGGGCACGCCGGAGGACGCGCTCGCGCAACCCGGCGACGACGCACCGGACGCGGGATTCGACGACGGCGGTTTTTTCGACGCCTGACGGTCAGGAAGCCCGGCGCGGAAACTGGAGGTGCCGCGCCGACGCGCGTTCGAACGTATCCCGGCGCGACAACGCGCGCGCCTGCGCGGCCGTGACGAGCGGCGTGTGGGACAGCGCCGCCAGCCGATCGTGCAGCGCCCAGCAGTTGCCGTCGGCGGTCGCCCAGAGCGCGGGATCGACGCGCGCCAGGTCGAACGGGCGTGCGTACGAGCGCAGCGTCTTGCGGCCGCGCCGGTCGAAGTACTCGTGGAAGTACGACATCGCGAGCTCGCGCAGCGTGCGGTAGACGGGCTCGCGGTAGCGCAGCCACGCGCCGTTGCTCTTCGAGATCGCGCCCCAGCAGCGGCCGCGACGGAAGGGGGCGACGACGTGCGGGTAGTCGCACGGATCGCAGTCGAGGTGCATGACGAGCGGCCGGTCGCCGTGGATCCACAGCGCGCACGCGGCCACCAGCGCGGCCTCGATGCAGTGCGCGCGCCGGTGCGCGAGCACGCCGCGCACCGAGCGCACGGTCTGTCCGCCTTCCTCGTGATTGACGGGGATGGCGTTGACGAACGCCTGGATGCGCGCGGGCGTGGTCAGGCGCGCGAGCGTGGCGAACTCGCGCGCCGTGAGGCCGAGATCCGCGCGCCGCGCCCGCTTGCGACGCGTGCGCTGGCGCATCGGACGGCCCCGCACGCCGTCAGCCGAGCCGCGCGCGCAGTGCGCGGATCTCGGCCTCGAGGCGCTCGATCCGCTCGCAGTACGACAGCACCACGGACACGCCGTAGGGGTCGAGTTCGTACTCGCGCCGCAACCGCGATGCGTGACGCGCAACGACCATCCAGCGCGCCTCGAACGTCCAGGTGGTGGCGGCGGGGTCGCGCGGGGTCAGCGCGCCGTAGCGGACGAGTTCGGCCAGATCGGCCTCGGTCAGGCCGGACGCGCGCTGCAGCTCGACCCACGTCACTTCGGCGGACGGGTCGGCGGCGGGTGCATCCTGCGTGGGGGCGGTCATCGGGCGGCCTCCTGGTCGAGATGGGCGCGCGGGTCGAAGCTGGCGCCGTCCGCCAGCTGCCGCCAGAGCGCGCGCTGGCGGTCGTCGACGACGGTGGGCACCTCGATGCGCACGATCGCGTACATGTGCCCGGCGCCGCCGCCGCGCGCCATGCCACGGCCGGACAGGCGCATCTGCTGGCCGGCGCGGGTGCCGGGCGGCACCTTGAGCGTGACGGCTCCCGCGGGCGTGGGAAGCTGCACGCTGGTGCCGAGCACCGCCTCCCACGGCGCGAGCGGCAGGTCGACGTACAGGTCCTGTCCGGACACGCGGAAGAGCGGATGGGCGGCGACCTCGATGTCGAGGTAGAGGTCGCCGTCGGGGCCGCCGTGGGCGCCCTTGCCGCCCTTGCCGGGCACGCGCAGCTTCTCGCCGTCGGTGACGCCGCGCGGGATGCGCGTCTTCACCCGGTGCGGAACGCGGCGGACGCCGCCGTCGGGGTCCCACTCGAGTGCGGCGAGTTCGAGGTCGACCTCCGCGCCGTGGAACGCCTGCTCGAACGACAGCCGGACCACCGCCTCGTAGTCGCTGCCGGGCAGCGGGCGGTCGGCGCGCCGGCCACCGCCGCCACTGCGCGCGTGCCGGCCCGCGAGGCCGGCGAACAGGTCGGACAGGTCGATGTCGTCGAAGCCGGCTTGCCCCTGTGCGAAGTGCGCACCCCAGTCGGGTGGCGGCCGGAAGTCCTGTCCCGGTGCGTGCCGGCCGAGCTGGTCGTACGCGGCACGCTTTTCCGGGTCCTTCAGCGTCTCGTATGCCTCCGCCATTTCCTTGAACTTCTCCTCGGCCTCCTGTTCCTTGGACACGTCGGGGTGGTACTTGCGCGCAAGGCGGCGGTACGCGGTCTTGACGTCGTCGGCGGACGCGTCGCGGGCGACGCCGAGGATCGCGTAGTAGTCCTTGTACTTCATGCAGTGGCCCTGGCTCGTGGCGGAGCCGCCGTGGCGGCGGCTTCGCATTATTGCAAACTGTCGCGGCGGCTGGGCGCCGGCGGGCGGCGGCACGGATCGTCTAGAATCGTGCCTCGCGCGGCCGCGCATCCGCGGCCGCGGTCAGGAAGCGGAGGCCCCACATCATGGCAGACAGAAAAGTCATCGCGGTCGTCGGCGCGACGGGTGCGCAGGGTGGCGGGCTGGTGCGGGCGATCCTCGCCGACCCGGCCGGCGGGTTCGCGGCGCGCGCGATCACCCGCGACGTGAATTCCGACAAGGCGCGCGCGCTCGCGCGGGCGGGCGCCGAGGTGGTGGCCGCCGACGTCGACGACGCGGCGAGCCTCGCGCGGGCGCTCTCCGGCGCGTACGGCGCGTACTTCGTGACGTTCTTCTGGGCGCACTTCTCGCCGGAGAAGGAGATGGCCGAAGCGCGCAACATGGCCAACGCCGCGAAGGCGGCGGGCGTGCAGCACGTGATCTGGTCGTCGCTCGAGGACACGCGCAAGTTCGTGCCGCTGTCCGACCCGCGGATGCCCACGCTGCAGGGCAAGTACAAGGTGCCGCACTTCGACGCCAAGGGTGAGGCCGACCGCTACTTCACCGAGGCCGGGGTGCCCACCACCTTCCTGTACCCGTCGTTCTACTGGGAAAACCTCATCCACTTCGGCGCCGGCCCGAAGCGGGGTCCCGACGGAGTGCTGTACTTCACGCTGTGCACGGGCGACGCGAAGATGGCCGGCGTGGCGTCCGAGGACATCGGGCGCGTCGCCTACGGCATCTTCAAGGCGGGGCACACCTGGGTCGGCCAGACCGTCGGTGTGGCGGGCGAGCAGCTGACCGGCGGGCAGATGGCGGCGGCGATGACGCGCGCGCTCGGCCGCGAGGTGCGGTTCAATTCGGTGACGCCCGACGCGTATCGCGCCTTCGGCTTCCCGGGCGCGGACGAGCTCGGCAACATGTTCCAGTTCTACCGCGACTTCGAGGGCGACGTGAACGCCGTGCGCGACGTCGCGCGCTCGCGCGCGCTCAATCCGGCGCTGCAGTCGTTCGACGCCTGGCTCGCGCAGAACGCGGCGAAGATTCCGCTGGAGTGACGGGCGGCCCCTCACCCCGACCCTCTCCCCGCAAGCGGGGAGAGGGAGGGTTCAGTCGTTGCGCCTGATCTGATCGTCGCGTCGAAGGTCTCCCTCGCCCCGCGGAGCGGGGCGAGGGCCGGAGTGAGGGGCGCCGCGGCTACCTGAACCCGACCGCCGCCATCTTGCGCCGGACGAACGCGATCTGGGTGGCGAGCGGGAGCTGCTTCGGGCACACGTCGTGGCAGCCCAGGAGCGACATGCAGCCGAACACGCCGTCGTCGTCGCCGACCAGCTCGTAGAAGTCGTCGTCGTCGCGGGTGTCGCGCGGATCGAGGCGGAAGCGGGCGATCTTGTTCAAACCCACGGCGCCGACGAACGCCTCGCGCATGCGGACGGTGCCGCAGCCGGCGACACAGCAGCCGCACTCGATGCACCGGTCGAGCTCGTAGATCTGCTCGGCGAGCTCCGGCTCCATGCGCGCCTCGATGCGCGTCAGGTCGAGCTCGGCCTCCTTCATGTGCACCCACGCCTCGAGGCGCTCGCTCATCGCGCGCATCCACTTGCCGGTGTTCACCGACAGGTCGCCGATCAGCTCGAAGCCGGGCAAGGGCAGCAGCGTGATGTCCGGCCCGACGGCCTTGGTCAGCGTGCGGCACGCGAGGCCGGGGCGGCCGTTGATCACCATCGCGCAGCTGCCGCAGATGCCCGCGCGGCAGACGAAGTCGAACTGCAGCGACGGGTCCTGCTTCTCGCGGATCTCGGACAGCGCAATGAACAGCGTCATTCCCTCCGCCTGCTCGAGTTCGTACGTCTGCAGACGGGGCGCGTTGCCCGGGTCGCGCGGGTTGTAGCGCATCGCATGGACGCGGATCCTGCCGCCGTTGCCGGGCTGCGCACCATCGGCGGGCACGAGTGGAATCACCTTGTGCGTGGCCGTCGGACGAAACATGCTCATGCCGCCCTCCCGGTGCCGCCGAACGGTTCGTCGATGCGCTCGTTGCGCCCGCGCAGGCGCGCCGGCAGCAGGTCGTCGTACGGCAACAGCGCGCGCTGCAGCGCGAACCGGTCGCCCGCGTACTGCGTCTTCAGCGCGTCGACCTCCGCCTGCCGGCGGGGCGTGTCGGGGTGGTCGACGTAGTCCTTGGCACCGTAGCCGCGCCAGCCGGGCGGCAGCTCCATTTTCGCGATGTCCAGCGGCTCGTAGTTCAGCTCCGGCAGCGACGCGCCGTCCCGCCATGTCGCCAGCGTCCGCTTCAGCCACTGCGCGTCGTCGCGGCGCGGGTGGTCCTCGCGGAAATGCGCGCCGCGGCTCTCGGTGCGGGTGAGCGCGCCGTAGGCGACCGTCAGCGCGAGCTTCAGCATCTTCTGCACGCGGTACGCGGTCACGAGCTCGGGATTGGGACCCGGCGACGGCGTGCGCAGCCCGATGTTGCGGCTGCGCGCCAGCAGCTGCTGCAGCTCGGCGACGGCCTCCTCCAGGTCGCGCCCGGTGCGGAAGATGCCGACCTTTGCCGTCATAATCTCCTGCATCCGCGCCTTCAGCGCGCTGGCGTCCTCGGTGCCGCGGCTTGCCACCAGCGCGTCGAGCTTCGCCTGCTCGCGCTCGACGAATTCGCGCACGAGGCCGGTCGGCAGGTTGAACTCGTTGCCCGGGTCGTCGCAGAAGTCCGCGATGAACTCGCCGACGATCATGCCGGCGACCACCGTCTCCGCCACCGAGTTGCCGCCGAGCCGGTTGAAGCCGTGCATGTCCCAGCACGCGGCCTCGCCGGCGGCGAAGAGGCCCTTCAGCGTCGGGCTCTCGCCGGTCGGCTTCGTGCGCACGCCGCCCATCGTGTAGTGCTGCGCCGGCCGCACGGCCACCAGGTCCTTCGTCGGGTCGATGCCGAGGAAGTGGTGGCAGATCTCGAAGACCTCGCGCAGGTTGGTCTTGATGTGCTTCTCGCCCAGCAGCGTGATGTCGAGCCAGAGGTGGTCGCCGAAGCGGCTGCCGACCCCCTTGCCCTTGCGGATGTGCTCCTCCATCCGCCGCGACACGACGTCGCGGGAGGCCAACTCCTTCTTCTCCGGCTCGTAGTCCGGCATGAAGCGGTGGCCGTCGACGTCCTTCAGCAGCCCGCCGTCGCCGCGGCAGCCCTCGGTGACGAGGATGCCGGCGGGGAAGATGCCGGTCGGGTGGAACTGCACGGCCTCCATGTTGCCGAGCGCCGCCGCGCCGGACTCCAGCGCCAGTGCGTGGCCGATGCCTTCGCAGATCACGGCATTGGTCGTCACGCGATAGAGGCGGCCCGCGCCGCCGGTGGCAATTGCCGTGGCCTTGGCGACGTAGGCGGTGAGCTCGCCGTCGATGAGGTCGCGCACGACCGCTCCGTAGCAGCGGCCGCCGTCGTGGATCAGCGCCAGTGCTTCGGCGCGCTCGTGCACCGGAATGCCGCTGCCGATCGCCTGGTCGCCGACCGCCTGCAGCATCGCGTGCCCGGTGCCGTCGGACACGTAGCAGGTGCGCCACTTCTTGGTGCCGCCGAAGTCGCGCTGCGCCATCAGGCCGTGCGCCTCGTCGCGCTCGGTGATCGTCACCTTCTGGCCGTTGATGATGACCGTGCGGTCGCCGCGCCGCACGCGGCTCCACGGCACGCCCCACGCGGCCAGCTCGCGCACGGCCTTGGGCGCCGTGTTGACGAACATGCGCACGACCGCCTGGTCGGCGCCCCAGTCGGAGCCGCGCACCGTGTCCTCGAAGTGCACGTCCTCGTTGTCGCCCTGGCCCTTGATCACGTTGCCGAGCGACGCCTGCATGCCGCCCTGCGCGGCCTTGCTGTGCGAGCGCTTCGGCGGCACCAGCGACAGGATGACCGCGTCGTGGCCGCGACGCTTCGCGGCGATCGCCATCCGCAGCCCGGCGAGCCCGCCGCCGATCACCAGCACGTCCGTGTAGACGACCTTCATTTGACCGCTCCCGGTTGCACGGACGCCGGCACGTAGCGTTCGCCGACGCGGTCCGCGTGCTCGATGCCGATCCTGATGTAGGCGGCCAGCGTGGCGAGTCCGAGCGCCAGGAAGAACACGGTCAGCGCCCACTTGAGCGCCTTCAGCCGCCTGCGCGTCGCGTCGGGATTGGAGCCGGCGAACCAGCCCCATTTGACCGCGAGCCGATAGAGGCCCACGCCGCCGTGCACCTCGACGGCGAACAGCAGCAGCAGGTACAGCGGCCACCAGTGGTAGCTCCACACGCGGTCGCTCGACTCGTACGGACCGATCAATCCCGGCTGCGTCAGCATCTGGAACAGGTGGGGCGCGGCGAGGAAGAAGAGCGCGAAGCCGGTGACGAACTGCCAGTACCAGAGCGTGGTGTCCTCGTGCCGCATCAGCTTCATGTGGCCGCGGTACGTGCGCAGCTGCCGGTAGTTGATCGGGAACTTGCGCACGGCAAGCGCGGCGTGCACCACGAGCAGGAGCACGATGACCGCCACGACGACCGACACGATGCCCGGGTACGCGCGGCCGAAGATGAAGTAGCCCTCGAACATCTTCGTGATCGTCCACATGGCGTCCTTGCCGAGCAGGATCGACGACACGAAGAACATGTGGCCCCACATGAACAGCGCGAGCACGAGCCCGGTTGCGCTCTGGACCACGTCGAGGCGCGCGGGCAGGCGGCTCTTGCGCACCGCGTCGGCGAGGCCGGCACCGGTGACGATCGAGGAACTCGTGTCCATGGTTTCGCCTTGGTTCGGATGCGGTGAGCGGGGCGGCGCGCGGCGCCGCGCCGCAGCGGGGTCGCGGCGAGCGCCGCAGTTGCACAGGGGTCAACGCTAATGCCGCGCACTCACAGGCCCATTGACCTAGGTCAACGGCGATTTCGGCGACCGGTGCACGATAGGCGCCACGTCCGGATCGCAGCGAACGAAGAGGCCGACCGGGCACGGCGCAACCGCCGGCAACCATCACTTCGCGACCATGTTCCAGATTCGAATCCACGGCCGGGGCGGGCAGGGCGTCGTGACCGGCGCCGAGATGCTGTCCGTCGCCGCGTTTCTCGAGGGCCGCTACGCGCAGGCGTTCCCCAGCTTCGGCTCCGAGCGCATGGGCGCGCCGGTGATGGCGTTCTGCCGGATCGACGACCGCGAGATCCGCCTGCGCGAGCCGGTGCTGGCGCCGGACGCCCTGATCATCCAGGACCCGACGCTGCTGCACCAGGTCGACCTCTTTTCCGGCCTCGCTCCGGGCGGGTACGTGCTGATCAACTCGACGCGCAGCTTCGGCGAGCTGGGGTTGGCCGAGATCGTCCGCGGCGGGGGACGGCATCGGATGTGCACGGTGCCGGCGACCGAGCTCGCCATGAAGCACGTCAAGCGGCCGCTGCCGAACGCCGCGCTGCTGGGCGGGTTCGCCGCGATCAGCCGCGAGATCAAGCTCAAATCCGTGGCGGCCGCCATCCGCGAGAAGTTCCCGCGGGCGATCGCCGAGTCCAACGTCGCGGCGGCCGAGGAGGCGTACGCGCTGGTCACCAAGGCGAGGGAGACGTCCGATGCTTAAGCAGACGGAAGGCTCGCGGGCGGTCGCCGAGGCGATCGCCCTGTGCCGGCCGGAGGTGATCTGCGCGTACCCGATCACGCCGCAGACGCACATCGTCGAAGGCCTGGGCGAGATGGTGAAGGCCGGCGAACTCGCCGGCTGCGAGTTCATCAACGTCGAGTCCGAGTTCGCCGCGCTGTCGGTGGCGATCGGCGCCTCCGCGGCCGGCGCGCGCACCTACACGGCGACGTCGAGCCAGGGGCTGCTGTTCATGGCCGAGGCCGTCTACAACGCGGCCGGCCTGGGCCTGCCGATCGTGATGACCATCGGCAACCGCGCGATCGGCGCGCCGATCAACATCTGGAACGACCACTCGGACAGCATGTCGATGCGCGACGCCGGCTGGATCCAGCTGTTCGCCGAGACCAACCAGGAGGCGCTCGACCTGCACATCCAGGCCTTCCGGCTGGCCGAGGAGTTGTCGTGCCCGGTGATGGTGTGCATGGACGGCTTCATCCTCACCCACGCGTACGACCGCGTCGACGTGCCCGCGCAGGCCGAGGTCGACGCGTTCCTGCCGGCGTTCGAGCCGCGGCAGGTGCTCGATCCGGCCGAGCCCGTCACGATCGGCGCGATGGTCGGGCCCGAGGCGTTCACCGAGGTCCGCTACTTAGCCCACCACAAGCAGCTGCGCGCGCTGGCGCTGATCCCGCACCTGTCCTCCGAGTTCGCCGCGAAGTTCGGCCGCGCGTCGGGCGGGCTCATCCGGCCGTACCGGACGTCGGACGCGGAGACGATCGTCGTCGCGCTGGGCTCGGTCATCGGCACCGTCAAGGAAGTCGTCGACGACATGCGCGGCGAGGGCGTGGCGATCGGTTGCGTGTCGATCTGCTCGTTCCGGCCGTTCCCGCTGACCGCGCTGCGCGAGGCGCTCGAGCACGCGAAGCGCGTGATCGTCCTCGAGAAGTGCCTGGCAGTGGGACTCGGCGGCATCGTGTCCGACGGCGTGCGCAAGGCGCTGTCCGGCGTGATGCTGAAGGGCTACACGGTGATCGCGGGCCTGGGCGGCCGCGCCATCACGCGCAAATCGCTGCGGCAGCTGTTCGAGGACGCCGGCGCCGACGAACTGGAGCAGGTGACGTTCCTCGACCTCAACGCCGACATCGTGGCGAGCGAACTCGAGCGCGAGACGCTGTCCCGCCGGTCCGGGCCGACGGCGGAGGCGATCCTGCGGCGGCTGGGCACCGTGGCGTCGGGCATCGGCTAGCGCCTGCCCCGCGGACCGCAACCGACGCCGACCCGACCACACCAGAAGCGAGGCCGACCTGCCGTGAGCACGCACGACACCCCGACCGAGCGCCCGACGCAGCGGCAGCCGGTCAAGTTCTACCAGACGGGAACGTTCACCGTCGGCAACCGCCTGTTGCCCGAGAACGTGCGCTCGGTGCAGGCGGACATGCGCCGCACCAACTCGCTCAACTCCGGCCACCGCGCGTGCCAGGGCTGCGGCGAGGCGCTGGGCGCCCGCTACGCGATCGACGCCGCGATGCAGGCGACCCGCAACCAGCTCATCGCCGTGAACGCGACCGGCTGCCTCGAGGTGTTCTCGACGCCGTATCCGGAGACGTCGTGGCAGATACCGTGGATCCACTCGCTGTTCGGCAACGCCGCGGCCGTCGCGTCCGGCGTGGCCGCCGCGATGCGGGTCAAGGGACACAGCGACGTCCGGGTCGTCGCGCAGGGCGGCGACGGCGGCACGACGGACATCGGCTTCGGCTGTCTGTCGGGCATGTTCGAGCGCAACGACGACGTCCTGTACCTGTGCTACGACAACGAGGCCTACATGAACACCGGCGTGCAGCGGTCGAGCGCGACGCCGCCGGGCGCCCGCACGGCGACCACGCCGGCCGTGGGCCGGCAGCCGGGCAACGAGTTCGGCACCGGCAAGAACGTGCCGGCGATCGCGATGGCGCACCGGATCCCGTACGTGGCGACCGCGAGCGTCGCGAACCTGCGCGACCTGGAGCAGAAGGTCACCACGGCGATGGCGATCCGCGGCGCGCGCTACATCCACATCCACGTGCCGTGCCCGCTCGGCTGGGGCTCGGCGCCGGCGGACACCATCCGCATCGCGCGGCTGGCCGTCGAGTCCGGCCTGTTCCCGCTGTACGAGGCGCACGACGGGCAGGTGACGGCGCGCACGCCGATCCGGCGCCGCGTGCCGGTCGACGACTACCTCAAGCTGCAGAAGCGCTTCGCGCACCTCTTCGCCAACGAGGCAGGCAAGGAGCGCATCGCGCTCGTGCAGGCTGTCGCCGACCGCAACATCGCGGAGTTCGGCCTGCTCGCCGGGGACGACGCGCATGGATAAGCCGTTCGCGATCACGCTCGACGTCGGGTCGAGCCTCGCCAACCGGACCGGGTCGTGGCGGACGAGCCGCCCGCTCTACGTCGACCGGCTGCCGCCGTGCAACCACGCATGCCCCGCCGGCGAGAACATCCAGCAGTGGCTCTACCACGCCGAGTCCGGCGACTACGAGGCGGCGTGGCACGCGCTCGTCGAGAACAACCCGCTGCCGGCGATCATGGGCCGCGTCTGCTACCACCCGTGCGAGGGAGCGTGCAACCGCGGCAGGCTGGACGAGGCGGTCGGGATCAACTCGGTCGAGCGCTTCCTCGGCGACGAGGCGCTGAAGCGCGGGTGGCAGTTCAAGCGGCCGGCCGCGCTCTCCGGCAAGCGCGTGCTGGTGGTCGGCGCCGGCCCGTCGGGCCTGTCCGCCGCGTATCACCTGCGCCGGCTGGGCCACGCGGTCAAGATCGTCGAGGCGGGGCCGCTCGCCGGCGGCATGATGCGCTTCGGCATCCCGAAGTACCGGCTGCCGCGCGACGTGCTCGACGGCGAGGTCGCCCGCATCCTCGACATGGGGGTGGAGCTCGAGCTCAACCGGAAGGTCACCGACATCCGGCAGACGATGCGCGACGAGGGGTTCGCCGCCGCGTTCCTCGCGGTCGGCGCGCACATCGCGAAGCGCGCGTACATCCCGGCCGGCGAGGCCGCGCGGATGCTCGACGCCGTCGCGGTGCTGCGCGACATGGAAGGCGCGGACCAGCCGATGCTCGGCCGCCGCGTCGTCGTCTACGGCGGCGGCAACACGGCGCTCGACGTCGCCCGCACCGCCAAGCGGCTGGGCGCCACCGAGGCGATCATCGTCTACCGCCGCACGCGCGAGAAGATGCCCGCGCACGACTTCGAGGTCGAGGAGGCGTTGCAGGAGGGCGTGCTGATCAAGTGGCTGTCCACGATCAAGAACATGGCCGACGAGGGCACGCTCACCGTCGAGAAGATGGCGCTCGACGACAAGGGCTTCCCGCAGCCGACCGGCGAGTTCGAGACGCTGGAGGCCGATTCGCTGGTGCTGGCGCTGGGACAGGACGTCGACCTGTCGCTGCTCGACAACGTGCCGGGCCTCGTCATCAAGGACGGCGTCGTGCAGGTGGGCCCCGACATGATGACGGGCTTCCCGGGCCTCTTCGCCGGCGGCGACATGGTGCCGTCCGAGCGCACGGTCACCGTCGCGGTCGGCCACGGCAAGAAGGCCGCGCGCCACATCGACGCGTGGCTGCGCGGGACGAAATACGCGCCGCCCCCCAAGCACGAGATCGCCACCTACGACCACCTGAACGCGTGGTACTACGCGGACGCCCCGAAGACCGTGCGGCCGGTGCTCGACCTCGTCCGCCGGCAGTCGACGTTCGACGAGGTGGTGAGCGGCCTCGACGAGACGAACGCGCTGTTCGAGGCGCGCCGCTGCCTGTCGTGCGGCAACTGCTTCGAGTGCGACAACTGCTACGGCGTGTGCCCCGACAACGCGGTGATCAAGCTGGGACCGGGCAAGCGGTTCGAGTTCAACTACGACTACTGCAAGGGCTGCGGCATCTGCGTGTCCGAGTGCCCGTGCGGCGCGATCACGATGGTGCCGGAGACGATCTAGCCGCCTGTTGAACTGCGGCCCGACTTCCACCAATGGGTGTCATCCCGGAGCGAGGGACCTGCTGTTGCCACGAGTCAGGAAGTTGCGTAACAGCGGATCCCTCGTTGCTGCGCTCCCCGGGATGACGCCGGGGGATTGGCAACAGCCTGCCAGGCATCGGCTCGCGCGGCACGCCGGCGGCAACGGAGATTGGCGATGAACAAGGACGGCCTCGACGTGGCGCCCGGCCTGCTGCCGGCGTCGTTTCCGCGCGGGATGGCGCTGCTGCAGGACCCGACGCTCAACAAGGGCACGGCGTTCACGCAGGCCGAGCGCGACGTGCTCGGCCTCACCGGCCTTCTGCCGCCGCACGTGAACACGCAGGACGCGCAGGTGGCGCGCGTGCTGGAGAACTTCCGGCGCAAGGCCAGCGACCTCGAGCGTTACATCAACCTGGCGGCGCTGCACGACCGCAACGAGACGCTGTTTTTCCGGCTGGTCGTCGACTACCCGGACGAGATGATGCCGATCATCTACACGCCGACGGTCGGCCTCGCGTGCCAGCAGTTCGG
Organism: Betaproteobacteria bacterium; assembly: GCA_016716425.1. Taxonomy (GTDB): domain Bacteria; phylum Pseudomonadota; class Gammaproteobacteria; order Burkholderiales; family Casimicrobiaceae; genus VBCG01. The sequence goes on along the minus strand of JADJWJ010000005.1, from coordinate 109,948 downwards.
CCACATCTTCCAGCGCCCGCGGGGTCTCTTCATCAGTACCAGGGACCGCGGCAACGTCGCCGGCATCCTGCGCAACTGGCCGCACCGGCACGTCGCGATCATCGTCGTCACCGACGGCGAGCGGATCCTGGGCCTGGGCGACCTCGGTGCCAACGGCATGGGCATCCCGGTCGGGAAGCTCGCGCTGTACACGGCGGGGGCCGGCGTGCACCCGACGCAGTGCCTGCCGGTGCTGCTCGACGTGGGCACCAACAACGAGGCGCTGCGGCGCGACCCGCTGTACCTCGGCCTCGACGAGCCGCGCGCCACCGGCCACGTCTACGACAGCCTGGTCGACGAATTCGTCCACGCCACGCAGGAGGTGTTCCCGGGGGTCGTCGTCCAGTTCGAGGACTTCGCCAACCACAACGCGTTCCGGCTGCTCGAGCGGTACCGCGACCGGGTTCCCTCGTTCAACGACGACATCCAGGGCACGGCCGCGGTCGCGCTGGCCGGCATCCTGTCGGCGTTGCGCGTCACCGGCGGCACGCTGGCGCAACAGACGATCCTGTTCCAGGGTGCGGGCGAGGCCGCGACCGGGATCGCCGACCTCGCGGTCGCCGCAATGGTGGCCGCCGGAATGCCGGAGACCGACGCGCGACGGCGCTGCTGGCTGGTCGACAGCAAGGGTCTCGTCGTGGCCGAGCGCACGGACCTGGCCGAGCACAAGCGGCGCTACGCGCACGCGCACGCACCGGTGCGGGACCTCGCCGCGGCCGTCAACCTGTTGCGGCCGACGGCGATCATCGGGGTCGCCGCAGTGGGCGGGGCGTTCACGCCCGACGTGCTGCGCGCGATGGCGACGATCAACGAGCGGCCGATCGTGTTCGCGCTGTCGAACCCGACGTCGAAGTCCGAGTGCACGGCGGCCGACGCGTACGAGCACACGGGCGGGCGGGCGCTGTTCGCATCCGGCAGCCCGTTCGCGCCGGTCGCGCGGGCCGACCGCACGCACGTGCCGCGGCAGGGCAACAATTCGTACATCTTCCCCGGTGTGGGAATGGGCGCCATCGTCAGCCGCACGCGCCGCGTCACCGACGAGATGTTCCTGGTGGCCGCCCGGACGCTCGCCGCGCAGGTCACGGAGGCCGATCTCGCGCAGGGAAGCCTCTATCCGCCGCTGCCGGCGATCCGGGACGTGTCCGCGCACATCGCGACGGCCGTCGCGAGCGTCGCCTATCGGCGCGGGATCGCCGGGGCGCCGGAGCCTGCCGACCTGCTCGCGCACGTCAAGGCCGCGATGTACGAGCCGCGCTACGCGACGTACGTCGCCTGAATCGATTTCCGGCCGCTCCTCACCTCGACGCGCTCCCCGCTGCGCGGGGCGTAGGCGCATCGCCGGCGGACCCGAGCGAGAGCTCGCAGCGCCCCGAACTGCGCGGCGCTCCCCGTACCGCCGGGCGATGGCCGGGGTGACCGGCAGTTGCGCAACGATGTTCCGTCGTGCGTCGTGCGCGCGCCCGCGACGGTGCGTTGATCTGTGTCAACCCGTGCATGGCGCGCTGCCACTAGTCTCCATGCACGACGTGTCCGCCTCGCCGCGCCGCCGGCGCGCGATGCGAACCGGTTGAGGCGAAGATGAATCCCTACGCGTTGTTCCTCCTGTACGGAATCGCGATCGCGGGCTTCGTGTTCGTGACGCTGGTCATGAACAAGTACCTCGGCCCGAAGCCCAAGTCGACGCCGATCAAGCTCGAGCCGTTCGAGTGCGGTGCCACGCCCGTCGACGTGCGCAACGTCAAGGCGATGCCGATCAAGTACTACGCGATCGCCATCGTGTTCATCCTGTTCGACCTCGAGACCGTGTTCCTGTTCATCTTCGCGCTCGCCGCGCAGCCGGTGACCGGGTTCATGGTCGCGACGTTCGGCATCTTCACGTTCCTGCTGGTGCTGATCCTGCTGTACGTCTACCGCGCGCGGCTCCTCGAAGCGGTCACTGAATGACGACATCCTCCGCGACGATCCCCATCGCCCGCGCCGACGGCCCGTCGTCGGCGTTCGAGTACATCACGACCAAGAAGGACGAGCTGGTCGGCTGGGCGCGCAAGTTCTCGCTGTTCCCGTACCCGTTCGTCACCGCGTGCTGCGCGATGGAGTTCATGGCGGTCAGCTCGACGCCGTACGACACCGACCGCTTCGGCGCCGCGCTGCCGCGCTTCTCGCCGCGGCAGGCCGACCTGCTGATGGTCGTCGGCACCGTCACGCACAAGCAGGCGCCGGTGCTGCGCAAGGTCTACGAGCAGATGTGCGAGCCCAAGTGGGTGATGGCGTTCGGCGTCTGCGCGACGTCGGGTGGCTTCTACCAGAACTACGCGGCCGTGCAGGGGATCGACCGGATCATCCCCGTCGACGTGTACATCCCGGGCTGCCCGCCGCGCCCCGAGATGGTGATCGACGGCATCATGCAGCTGCAGCAGAAGATCGCGACGTCGCGGCACCCGATCGTCACCGAGCGCTTCTGACCGCGATGCCCGCCGACCTCGACGCGCTCTGCCAGTCGCTCGCCACCGAGGCGACGCCGGCGTCCGTGGCGCACGGCCTCGTCGTCGTCGAGGTCCCGACCGCGGGCGTGCTGGACATGGTCCGCACGTTGAAGGACGCGCACGGCTTCGACATGCTGCTCGACGTCACCGCCGTCGATTGGCTGCCGCGCGAGCCGCGCTTCGACGTCGTCTGGCATTTCTGGTCCACGACCGGGCACGTGCGGGTCCGCGTGCGGACGCGGGTGCCGGAGGGCGACCCGGCCGTCGTCTCGCTGACGTCCCTGTACGGCTCGGCCGCGTTCATGGAGCGCGAGTGCCACGAGATGTACGGCATCCGCTTCGCCGGCAACGCCGACCTGCGGCCGATCCTTCTCTACGAGGGCTTCGTCGGCCACCCGCTGCGCAAGGACTACCCGAAGGACCGCGAGCAGCCGCTCGTGCCGTACCTGACGCCATGAAGCTGCCGCCCCTCGCGTCGCTGCCGAACCCCGTCAAGTCGGCCTTCGCACCGTCGGCGGAGGGCGGGCCGGTCATCGTCAACATCGGCCCGTCGCATCCGGCCACGCACGGCACCGTCCAGATCATCGCCGAGCTCGACGGCGAGCGCGTGCTGCGCACCGACGTGCACTGCGGCTACCTGCACCGCGGCTTCGAGAAGGAGTGCGAGGCGCACACCTGGCACAACCTGATCCCCTACGTCGACCGCCTCAACTACGTGTCGGCGCTGATCAACGACTTTGCGTACTGCGACGGCGTCGAGCGGCTGCTGGGGATCGAGATCACGCCGCGCTGCCGCTACCTGCGCACGCTGCTGTCCGAGTACTCGCGCATCGTCGATCACCTGACGTGCATCGCGGCCGGACTGATGGAACTCGGTGCGATGACCGCGTTCCTGTACCTCGTCATGATCCGCGACTACATGTACGAGCACCTCGCGGACCTGACGGGGGCCCGCGTCACGTACACGTACGGTCGGATCGGCGGCCTCGCGCGCGACCTGCCCGACGGCTGGCTCGCGCGGCTCGCCGAGATCCTCGACCAGTACGAGGTGTTCGTCGGTCGCGTGCACGGCCTCGTCGACCGCAACCGGATCTTCATCGACCGGATGCGCAACGTCGGCGTGCTCTCGACGGCAGACGCGATCCACTACGCGTACACGGGGCCGATCCTGCGCTCGACCGGCGCGCCGCGCGACCTGCGCCGCGATACGCCCTATCTCGCCTACGCCGAGCTCGACTTCGACGTCCCCGTCGGCATCAAGGGCGACAACTACGACCGGTACTACGTGCGGATGCGCGAGATGGACGAGTCCGTCCACATGATCCGGCAGCTGATGGACATGCTCCCGGCGGGACCGATCAACGTCGCCGACCACCGCTGCACGTTCCCGGACAAGGCGCTCGTCTACACGGAGATCGAGTCGCTGATCAACCATTTCAAGCTGGTGATGGACGGCCCGGCGGTGCCGGCCGGCGACGTCTACGTGGCGCACGAGTCGCCGAACGGCGAACTGGGGTTTTACCTCGTCTCCGCCGGCGGCGGCGTGCCGTGGAAGGTGCACTGTCGCGCGCCGAGCTTCGTCCACATGGGCGGCGTGCACCGGATGCTCGACGGCTACCAGCTGGCCGACGTCGTGCCGACGTTCGGGTCGGTCAACATGATCGGCGGCGAGTGCGATCGATGAACTGCAAGTTCTCACATGGAGACGCAGAGACGCGGAGAAGGCAATCGAATCCCCTCTGCGCCTCTTGGTGGAAATTGAATTGAGCCGATGAAGCACCTGATCCCCGAATTCGAGAAGCTGAAGCAGCGGTTTCCCGCCGGCTTCGAGTCGTCGCTGGTGCTGCCGTGCGTCCGGCGCATCCAGGAGGACCGCGGCTTCGTCGCCGACAGCGACATCGACGGGCTGGTCGAGTACCTGGGCGTGCCGCGCATCCAGATCGAGGAGGTGCTGTCGTACTACACGCAGTTCCGGCGCAAGCCGATCGGCCGCTGGCACCTGCAGACGTGCCGCAACCTCTCCTGCTCGATGTGCGGCGCCGAGCGGCTGATGGCGCACCTGAAGGCAAGGCTGGGCATCGCGCCCGGCGAGACGACGGCGGACGGCCGGTTCACGTTCTCGACCGTCGAGTGCCTGGGCTCCTGCGGCACGGCGCCGGTCGTCATGGTCAACGACACCTACCACGAGTCGATGAGCATCGAGAAGCTCGACGCGCTCATCGCGAAGCTCGACTGACGACCGTCATGCCCGGCAAGCCGCTCATCATGACGTTCCCGGTGACCGCGACGTCGCACACGCTCGCCGACTACCGCGCGCGCGGCGGCTACGCGACGCTCGCCCGGGTGGTGGCTGGCATGCCGCAGGAGGAGATCGTCAAGACCGTGACGACGGCCGGCCTGCTCGGCCACGGCGGCGCCGCGTTCTCCGCCGGGCGCAAGTGGTCGGTGATCAACCTGCGCGACGGCCAGCCGCACTTCCTGTGTGCGAACGCCGACGAGGGCGAACCCGGCACGTTCAAGGACCGCTGGATCCTCGAGCACGCACCGCACCTGCTGATCGAGTCGATGCTGATCGTCTCCTACGCGCTCGAGGTGCGCCACGCGTTCGTCTACATCCGCGGCGAGTTCGATCTGCCCTACCGGCGGCTCGCGGGCGCGATCGACGAGGCGTACGACGCCGGTCTCCTGGGCGAGGGCGTCCTCGGCACCGGCTTCGCGCTCGACCTCGTCGCCTACCGCGGCGCCGGCTCGTACGTCTGCGGCGAGGCGTCGGGACTGCTGTCGTCGCTGGAAGGCAAGCGCGGCTATCCGCGCAACCGCCCGCCGCGGCTGACCGTGCAGGGCCTCTACAAGCGGCCGACGGTCGTCAACAACGTCGAGACGCTGGCCAACGTCACCGGCATCGTCGCCAACGGCGCCGACTGGTACCGGTCGTTCGGCACCGCGAAATGCCCCGGCACGCAGCTGGTGTCGATCTCCGGGCACATCGCAAAGCCGGGCGTCTACGAGGTCGAGTACGGCTATCCGCTCGCGAAGTTCCTGTACGAGGACTGCGGCGGCATGGTCGGCGGGCGCAAGCTGAAGGCGCTCATCCCAGGCGGCATCTCGACCAAGGTGCTGACCGGCGCCGAGTGCGAGAGCGTCACCTACGACCACCAGTCGCTGGGCGCGGCGGGCTCGTCGTGCGGCTCGGGCGGCATGGTCGCGATCGCCGAGGGCACGTGCATGGTGCGGCTGCTGCAGGTGCTGCTGCGCTTCTACCACCACGAGTCGTGCGGACAGTGCACGCCGTGCCGCGACGGCACCGGCTGGATGCACCGGATCATCGACCGGATCGTTGCCGGCAACGGGCGCCTCGACGACCTCGACCGGCTGCTCGAGATCTCGCGCCGCAACGACGGCACGACCATCTGCGGCATGGGCGACGCCGCCGGCTATGCCACTGTCGGCATTCTCGCCAAGTTCCGCGACGAGTTCGAATACTGGATCGAGCACGGCCGCTCGCGCTGCGACGGCGCGCTGGAGATCGCCGCCCATGCCTGAGATCTTCATCAACGGCCACCCGGTGCAGGCGGAGAAGGGCCAGACCGTGCTGCAGGCGGCGCTCGCCAACGGCTTCTACATCCCGTACTTCTGCTGGCACCCGGCGCTGTCGATCGCCGGCAACTGCCGGATCTGCGTCGTGCAGGTCGAAGGCCGCAGCTGGTGCGAGATCTCGTGCAACCTGCCGGTGACCGACGGCATGCGCGTCCTGACGGACTCGGAGCTCGTCCGCGCGCAGCGCAAGGACACGATGCAGTTCATCACGCTGAACCACCCGGTGGACTGCGGGATCTGCGACAAGGCCGGCGAGTGCACGCTGCAGGACTACCACTACGCGTACAACGGCGCGCCGTCGATCTCGCGCGAGCCCAAGGTCACGGCGACCAAGTTCCACGACCTGTCGGACCGGATCCTGCTCGACAACGAGCGTTGCATCCTGTGCTCGCGCTGCGTGCGCTTCACGCGCGAGGTGTCGAAGTCGAGCGCGCTTGGCATCACGCGCCGCGGCGACGAATCGCTGCTGCGCGCGTCCGAGGACGGCGTGCTCGACCGCGACGCCTACTCGGACAACGTCATCGACATCTGTCCGGTCGGCGCACTGCTGTCGAAGTCGTTCCTGTACAAGGCGCGCGTTTGGTACCTGAAGCCGACGCCTTCCGTGTGCCCGGGCTGCGCGCGCGGCTGCGCAGTCGACATCTGGCACCGCAAGCCCGAATGGAAGCTGCGTGCGCTCGACCCGCAACAGAACACGAGCATCGCGCGGGTGACGCCGCGCGGCGCGCAGGGCCCGGACGGCCCGTGGATCTGCAACAAGGGTCGCGACCTCGCGCGGATCTTCGAACGCCCGCGCGCGACGGCGCCGATGGTCAAGGGCAAGCCGGTCGAGCTCGCGGCGGCGCTCGCCAACGTGCGCAGCCTGATCGCCGCCGCCCGGCACCCGGCGGCGCTGGTGTCGGGCTGGGGCTCCAACGAGGAGTTCGCTGCCTTCCGCGCTGCGTTCGGCGATACGTTCCGCGTCCACGTGAAGCACGACCACCGGCCGGAGCCCGGCGAGGTGGTCGAGGACGGCTTCCTGATCCGCGCGGACAAGAACCCGAACGTCGCCGGCGCGCGTGCCGTGTTCGGCGTCGGGGCGGATTCGCCGCCGGCGTGGCACGGCGACACCGACCTCGTGCTGGTCTGGGGCGAGGGCTGCAACTTCGCCGACCTCCCGCGGGGTGCTGCGGTCGTGTTCCTCAACGCGTACCTGGCACCCGAGAACGGCCACGCCGACGTGTTCCTGCCGATCTCGATCGCGACCGAGCGGGCCGGGCACTACACGAACTTCGAGGGCACCGTGCAGGGTTTCGCGGCGTGCTTCGCCAAGCCGCAGGGTGCGTCCGACGCGCAAGCGCTATTCGAGTCGCTGGCGACCGTCGCGGTGGCCACGCCATGATCCAGGACCTCGTCGTCCACCTCGTGTACATCGGCTACGCGCTGACGGTGCTGCTGCTGTTCGGCACGGTGCTCACCTGGGTCGAACGCAAGCAGGCCGCCGTGATGTCGGACCGCATCGGCGCCAACCGCGCGTACATCCGGATCCCGTTCACGCGGGTCAAGCTCATCTGGTGGGGCCTGTTCCACGGCATGGCGGACGGCCTCAAGATGATCGTGAAGGAGGACTGGAAGCCGGCCGTCTACGACAAGTTCGCGTACGCGCTGGCGCCGTGGATCGTGTTCACCCCGATCCTCCTCGTGTTCGCGGTGATCCCGTTCGGCGGCGCGCTCGAGCCGGCGAAGCTGTTCGCCGGGATCCCCGCGGTGGCGCAGTGGTTCGGCGAGAAGACGTACCAGATGCAGATCGCGCAGCTCGACGGCGGCCTGCTGATCGTGTTCGCGTTCGGCGGGATCTCGGTCATCGGCGCGATGCTCGCCGGCTGGTCGTCGTCGAACAAGTACTCGATGCTGGGCGCGCTGCGGGCCGGCGGCCAGATGATCAGCTACGAGCTGGTGATGGGCCTGACCGTGCTCGGCCTGATCCTGATCTACGGCACGTTCGACCTGACGGCGATCGTCCAGCACCAGTCCGGCATCCTGCTGGGGTTCCTGCCGGCGTGGGGCGTGTTCTACCAGCCGTTCGCGGCCACGCTATTCATGGCGGCGGCCATCGCCGAGAACAAGCGCATCCCGTTCGACCTGCCCGAGGCCGAGTCCGAGCTGATCGCCGGGTTCTACACCGAGTACAGCGCCATGAAGATGGGGCTGTTCATGTTCGCCGAGTTCATCGAGATCGCGATCATCGGCGCGCTGTTCACCACGCTGTTCCTGGGCGGCTACAACCTGCCGTACATGAGCGACGCCGGCTTCCTGCTGCCCGGCGGGCACGAGATCCCGCTGCCGCACGGCGTCGTCGTCGTCATCCAGCTCGTCACGTTCCTCGTCAAGGTCCTCGTGATGTCGAGCTTCCAGATCCTGATCCGGTGGTCGCTGCCGCGCTTCCGCTACGACCAGGTGCTGATGTTCGCGTGGAAGTTCATGCTGCCGCTGGCGCTCGCCAACCTGACCGTGACGGTCGTCGCCGTCTGGCTGCTCCAATGAGCTATACGGCACGCCCGCGCAAGCAGTACTGGAACGAGCCCGAGATGGGCTGGTGGGAGCGCGTGTACCTCCCCGAGATCCTGCGCGGCCTCGCGATCACCGGCGGCGTGTTCACGAGGAACATGTGGCGGTGGATGACCGGCCGCAAGGGCGCGCTGACCACGTATTACCCCGAGGAGACGCGCGCGGACTACGCGCGCAACAACCGCGGCAAGCACATCCTGACGCAGCGGCCGGACGGCCGGCCGCAGTGCGTCGCGTGCAACATGTGCGCGACGGTCTGCCCCGCGCAGGTGATCGAGATCGACGCGGCGTTCGACCCGGCCGACCCCGACCACCCGAAGTACCCGTCGCGGTTCGAGATCGACTACTCGCGCTGCATCTTCTGCGGGCTGTGCGTCGAGGCCTGCCCGGAGGACGCGATCCGCATGGTCAAGGTGGTGCCGGACCTGCCGTCCGGCGACCGCGGGCGCATGTGGCTCACGCTGCCCGAGCTCCTGTCGTGGAGCCCGGCGGCCGACGTCGGCAAGCCGTACCCGCCGCGCCCCGCGGGCGGCCCCCCGGGAGGCGAGCACTGATGGAAGCGCTGCTGCAGGAATTCGACACGCTGCTGCTCTACGTATTCGCCGGGCTCTCGCTGGCGGGGGCGATCGCGATGCTGGTGCTGCAGCATCCGATGCGCGTGGCGATGGCGCTGGTCGCGACGATGATCTGGCTGGGCGCCATCTACGGGCTCGTCGGCGTCCACTTCATCGCGGCTTTCCAGATCCTGATCTACGTGAGCGCGGTCATGGTGTTCATCATCTACGTGATCATGCTGCTCGACGTGCGCGACATGGCGTACACGCGGCGCTACGCGGGCCTCCTGATCCCCGGTGCGATCGCGGCCGTCGTGTTCTTCGGCGTCCTCGCGGCGACGCTGTGGCGGACCGTCGAGGTGCCGCTCACGACGACGGCGGCGTTCGGCATCGGCCAGTTCGCCGTCGACTTCCTGCAGCAGTACTGGCTGCAGTTCGAGGTGACGTCGGTGCTGCTGGTGGCGGCGGTCGTCGCGGCGATCGCCGTCGTGAAGGCGGGCGGGAAGGACCATGGATAAGCTGCAACTGCTGCTGCTGCTGGCGCTCGCGCTGTTCGCGATCGGGCTCCTGGGCGTGGTCATCCGGCGGAACCTGCTCGTGATGCTGATGTGCATGGAACTCATGCTCAACGCCGCCAACCTGTCGCTGGTGACGCTCGCCCGGCAGACCGACACGTCGGCGGGGGCGGTGCTCGTGTTCCTCGTGTTCGTCGTCGCGGCGGCCGAGATCGCGATCGCGATCCCGATCGTCCTGCTGCTGGTGCGCCGCCGGCACACGCTCGACGCCGACGCCTACGCGGACCTCAAGGGCTGACGCGATGGCGCACCTCCTCACCTGGATCGTGGTCCTGCCGCTCGTCGGATTCGTGCTGAACGGGCTTCTCGGCAACCGGTTCGGCAAGAGCTTCGTCACCGTCGTCGGCTGCGGGCTCCCGCTGGCCGCCTTCGCGGCCGCGATGGCCTGCGTGCTCGACCTCATCGCCGGCGGCGCGCGCGAGCCGTTGGTGCACGTCGCGTACACGTGGGCGGTGGTCGGCGACCGCACGTTCGAGGTCGCGTTCTGGCTCGACCGGCTGGCCGCCGTGATGGTGCTGATCGTGACCGGCGTCGGGTCGCTCATCCATATCTACTCGACCGGCTACATGCACGAGGACAGGAGCTACGCGCGCTACTTCGCGTACCTCAACCTGTTCCTGTTCTTCATGCTGCTGCTGGTGCTGGGGCGGTCGCTGCTCGTGCTCTTCGTCGGGTGGGAAGGCGTCGGCCTCGCCTCGTACCTGCTGATCGGCTTCTGGTTCGAGGACGCGGAGAAGGCGCGCGCCGGCAAGAAGGCGTTCGTCACCAACCGGATCGGCGACGCCGGCTTCCTGCTCGGGATGTTCGCCGTGTTCTGGGCGCTGGGCACGCTCGACATGGACAAGGTCAACGCCGCGTACATGGCCGGGCCGCCCCCCGCGGTGGCGGCGAGCGTGGTCGGCGTCCTGCTGTTCATCGGGGCCACCGGCAAGTCGGCGCAGATCCCGCTCTACGTCTGGCTGCCGGACGCGATGGCCGGCCCGACGCCGGTGTCGGCGCTGATCCATGCGGCGACGATGGTGACGGCAGGCGTGTACCTGGTCGCGCGGATGTCCGGCGTCTACATGCACGCCGAGTTCGCGTCGTCGGTCGTTGCCGTGATCGGCGTGGCCACGGCGTTCTTCGCGGCGACGATCGCCGTCGTGCAGAACGACATCAAGAAGGTGCTCGCGTACTCGACGGTGTCGCAGCTGGGGCTCATGTTCGTCGCGGCGGGCGTGGGCGCCTACGGCGTGGCGATCTTCCACGTCTACACGCACGCGTTCTTCAAGGCGTGCCTGTTCCTCGGCGCCGGCAGCGTCATCCACGCGCTGTCGGGCGAGCAGGACATCCGCAGGATGGGCGGACTCGCGAAGCGCATCCCGGTCACGTTTGTCACCTTCGCGGTCGCCACCGCCGCCATCGCCGGCATCCCGCCCCTCGCCGGCTTCTTCTCCAAGGACGAGATCCTGTGGTACGCGTTCGCGAGCGGCAAGGGCGGGTCGCCGCTGCTGTGGGCGGTCGCCGCCGCGACGGCGCTGCTGACCGCGTTCTACATGTTCCGGCTGCTGTGGCTCACGTTCTTCGGCAGGTCGCGGATGAGCCACGAGGTCGAGCACCACGTGCACGAGTCGCCGCTGTCGATGACCGCGGTACTCACGATCCTCGCGGCGCTGTCGGCGATCGGCGGCTTCCTCGCGCTGCCGCACTGGCTCGAGATGCAGCTGCCGCTGCCGCCGGTGCCCGACGCGCTGCACCACTTCGAGTGGCCGCTGCTCGTGGTCTCGGTCGTCATCGCGGCCAGCGGCCTCCTCGGCGCCTGGTACTTCTTCGGCAACGACGCGGCGCGCGCGCAGCGCGTGCACGCGAAGGGCCTGCACCGGCTGCTGTCGGCCAAGTACTACGTCGACGAGTGCTACGAGCGCTGGCTGGGCCGGCCGCTGGTGTGGGTGTCGGACCGCCTGTTCCTCAATGTCGGCGACCGCATGCTGCTCGACGGCACGCTGAACGGCCTCGCGCGGCTGGCGCAGCGCGGCGCGGGCGTGCTGTCCCGGATCCAGACCGGCAGCCTGCACCGCTACGTGCTGTTCGTGCTCGCGGGCAGCGCCGTGTTGCTCCTGTGGAGTATCGGCCGTGTCTGACGCCGCGTGGCTCAACGTCGTGCTGTTCCTGCCGGTGCTGGGCACCGCGCTGCTGCTGTTCGTGCCCGCGACCCGCGAGAGTGCGATCCGCACGCTGACGCTGGTCGCGATGGCGGCGCAACTCGTCGTCACCGGGTTCCTGTACGCGGCGTTCGACCCCGCGACGCCGGGGCTGCAGTTCGCAACCAGGCTGCCGTGGATCCCGGCGTGGGGCGTGACCTACACGATCGGCCTCGACGGCTACAACGTGCTGCTGGTGCTGCTGACGGCGTTCCTCGGGCCGCTGGTGGTCGCCGGCGCGTTCACCGCGGTGCGCCGCGACGTCAAGCTCTTCTACTGCATGGTGCTGCTGATCCAGTTCGCGATGATGGGTGCGTTCGTCGCGCAGGACCTCTTCCTGTTCTACCTGTTCTGGGAAGCGATGATGATCCCGATGTTCGTCATCATCGGCATCTGGGGCGGGGAGCGGCGCATCTACGCGACGTTCAAGTTCGTGCTGTACACGGCGTTCGGCAGCATTCTCATGCTGGCGGCGATGATCTGGCTCGCCTGGTCGCTCGCGACCCCCGAAGGGGCCCTGTCGTTCGCCTTCACGGACCTCTACCAGTCGCGGCTGCCGCTTTCCACCCAGGTGCTGCTGCTGTCGGCGTTCGGGCTGTCGTTCGCGATCAAGGTGCCCATCGTGCCGCTGCACACGTGGCTGCCCGACGCCCACGTCGAGGCGCCGACCGCGGGCTCGGTGATCCTGGCCGGCGTGCTGCTGAAGATGGGGACGTACGGCTTCATGAAGCTCGGCTTCCCGCTGTTCCCGGACGCGACGATGGTCCTGTCGCCGCTGCTCATCGCGCTGGCGGTGGTCAGCATCGTCTACGGCGCGTGCCTCGCTCTCGTGCAGGACGACATCAAGAAGATCATCGCGTACTCGTCGATCAGCCACCTGGGCTACGTGATGCTGGGCTTGGTCTGCCTCGACCTCGTCGGCGTGCAGGGCGCGGTCGTGCAGATGGTGAGCCACGGGCTCACCGCCGCCGGGCTGTTCCTGATGGTCGGGATGATCTACGAGCGCTGCCACACACGCGAGCTTGCCGCGTACGGCGGCCTCGCCAAGGTGCTGCCCGTGTACTCGCTGTTCTTCATGCTGCTGACGCTGGCGTCGATTGGCCTGCCGACGACGTCCGGCTTCACCGGCGAGTTCATGGTGCTGCTGGGCGCGGGCACGGCGGGCTGGCAGCAGTACTCGCAGGGCAGCAGCTTCCTGCTGGCGTCGTCCGCCGTCGCGGTGACCGGCGTCGTGCTGGGGGCGATGTACATGCTGCGCTTCGCACAGGGCTTCCTGTTCGGCGGCGAAAGGGTGCCGCACGGCCCGGTGCTCGACCTTGACCTGCGGGAGAAGGCGATCCTCGTCGCGATCGTCGCTGCCGTGTTCTGGCTCGGCCTGTTCCCGGCCGAGCCGCTGGCGAAGACCGAACTGGCCGCGCAGGAGTACCGCCAGCTCGTGACGACGTCACGCCTTCCCGGAAACGCGCCATGAACCGGCACGGCTTCTCCTGGCTCGACATCGCCGTCGCGCTCGCCCCCGAGAACCTGCTGCTGCTCGGGATCGTCGCCATCCTGGCGGTCGAGATCCTCGCACCGAAGCCGCGCGGTGCGCTGGTCGTCGCCTTTTCCGCGCTCGCGCTCGCCACGGTCGCGGCGCTCGTGCTCTGGGCGGGCGGAGTCGTCGCGGAGCCGTTCCCCGGCGAGTTCACCGTCGAGCCCGGTGCCTCGCTCGCGAAGGCCGTCGTGCTGGCGCTCACGCTGCCGGTGCTGCTGCTCGCGCGCGACGAGTTCCCGCAAAGCGGCCCGTTCCACGTGCTGCTGCTGTCGTCGCTGTACGGCGTGTGCCTGATGCTGTCCGCCGACAGCTTCCTCACGCTGTTCCTGGGCCTCGAGATGCTGTCGCTGCCCGTCTACGTGCTGGTGCTGCTGGCGTTCCGGCGCCCGGAGAGCCTGGAGGCTGCGCTCAAGTATCTGGTGCTGGGCGGCGCCGCGACCGCGACGTTCCTGCTCGGCGTGTCGCTGCTCTACGGCGGCACCGGGACGATGTCGCTGGCGGCGTTCACCGTGGCGCTGTCGGTGCACGACCCGATGGCCACCGCCGCCGTCGTGCTCGTGCTGGTGGCCTTCTTCCTGAAGGCGGCGGTCGTGCCGTTCCACGCGTGGGCGCCGGACGCATACGAAGGTGCGACGGTGCCGGTCACCGCCTACATGGCGGTCGTGGTCAAGGCGGGCGTGCTGCTCGCCGTGCTGCGCCTGTTCGGCGAGGCGCCGCTGCCGGGACCGATCGTCGACCTGGTCGCGGTCCTGCCGCTGCTGTCGATCGTCTGGGGCAACCTGGCCGCGATGCGGCAGAAAAGCTTCCGCCGGATGATCGCGTACTCGTCGATCGCGCATGCCGGCTACCTGTTCTACGCGCTGCTGGGCGACGGGCCGGGCCGGTACGAGGCCGTCGTGTTCTACGTCGTCGCGTATGGCCTCATGAACCTGCTGGCGTTCGCGGCGCTGCCGCGCACGGCCGACGACGCCGCGCGCGACCACCTCGACCGCTTCCGCGGCATGTTCCACCGCAACCCGTTCGGCGCGACGATGCTGGGCATCGCGATGCTGTCGCTCGCCGGCATCCCGCCGCTGCCGGGGTTCGTCGCCAAGTTCCTCATCTTCAAGAACGTGATGGCGGCCGGGTACACGACGTACGCGGTGCTGGGCCTCGTCGGCAGCTACCTCGGCATCTACTTCTACCTGCGCGTGATCCAGCTCATGTTCATGAGCCCCGCGGAAGGGCCGGCAGAGCCGCGCACCGCGGTGCGGCGCGCGGTCGGCACGTGCATCGTCTGCCTGGTGCCGGCGCTGCTGCTGGCGCTGTTCCCGGGGGCGGTGATCGGCCGCGGGTAGCGCGGCGATGCGGGTAATCCCCCGAAGCGCGGGTCACGCCCGGGTGTTGCCGCGACGGCAGGGGTCTGCGCGCCTGCGGAAAGACGAGGACCAGACGCGAACTTCGCGTATGCGTGCCCACGGCCTGGACGAGCCCGCCGCGCGAAACTCGCGTCCGACCCTCGCTTCAGTTGCCGGCCCGCTTGGCGACCGGCGAATAGATATCGTGGAGCTGCAACCGCGTGCCCTGCAGGCGCTCGGACACGACCCCCAGCATCCGGTACATGAGCGCGAACCCGAACGACTTGTCCTCGCGGCACGCCTTCAGCAGCTCGGCGCCGTCGAAGGCCAGCGTCTCGGTGGCCTGCAGCGCCCGCGCCTGGAAGTACTTGCCGCGTCCCATGAGGATCGCCGACCAGCCGAACTCGTCGCCGGCGGTCAGCGTCTGCACGCGCAGCGTGTGGTCCGGCGCCTCGATCTCCAGCGCGATGCGCCCCTCCACGATCAGGTAGAAGTCGTGGGACTCGTCGCCCTCGTGGAACACGACCTGGTCGCGGTCGAAGTGCACTTCGCGGGCGAGCTCGGACAGGCGCGTGATGTGCTCGGGCGTGAACTCCTCGACGAACGGGTGCTTGCGGAGCACTTCGAGCAGCTTTTCCTTGGGCATGATCGGCTTTCTCGCGGCCGCGGGTCCGCGGCGACCGGAAAAGTGTACTGCGGGTCCGCGCGCCGGATATGCGCTAGCGCAAACTTTGCGGCTGTGACGCGACCCCTCACCCCGACCCTCCCTTGCAGGCCGCGCCATCGCAAGCATGCGATGGCCGCTCGAGCGGCGCCGAGCGTACTCGGCGAAACCCCGTTCTCGCCCCCGCCATGCAGGGAGAGGGAGTGGAATGGCACGCGGCGGCGCGGACTCTCTTGCTCTCTCTCCCGCTCGCGGGAGAGGATCGGGGTGAGGGTGCGCTTGCGGGAGAGGGCAGGGATGAGGGTGCCGCCATGAGCCCGATCGGCATCACGCTGCTGATGGCGGTGGCGTTCGCCGGCTTCGGCTGGCTCGCGTGGCGCAAGCTCGCCATCGTCGCGGCGCTGCAGCCGGAAGTCCGCTGGGACCGGCCGGCGTCGCGGCTCGCGGCGGTCGTGCGCAACGGCTTCCTGCAGCAGCGGATGATCGCGCGCGACTGGAAGCCAGGCCTCATGCACGCGGCGATCTTCCTGGGCTTCATCGGCCTGCTCGTCCGCAAGATCCAGCTGATCGTCATCGGCTATTACGAGCCCTTCACCTATCCGGGGGCGTTCGGGGCCGGGTTCGCCGCGTTCAAGGACGTGATCGAACTCATGGTGCTGGCGGCGCTCGCGTACGCATTCTGGCGGCGGTACGTGCGTCCGCCTGCGCGCCTCGAGCCCAATCGCGAGGCGCTGCTGATCCTGTCGCTGATCACGGCGATCGTCATCACCGACCTCCTGTTCGACGGCTTCCGCTTCGCGCTCTTCGCCGGCAGCGACGCCGGCATCGCGCACGAGCGGGCGTTCGCGTTCGCCGGCCGCGTGGTCGAGGCCGCCGTGTCCGGGCTGTCGCCGGCGGCGCAGCACGCGGGCTACGTGCTGTCGTACTGGACGCAGCTCGTCGTCGTCTTCGCGTTCCTCGTGCTGCTGCCGACCGGCGAGCACTTCCACATCGTGACGGCGCTGCCGGCGCTCTTCTTCCACCGTGGCCGGCCCGCCAACGTGGTGCCGGGCATCGACCTCGAGGCCGTGTTCGCCGACGACGCCGACCCGGACACGGTGACGGTCGGCGCGCGCACGGCGGCGGACCTCACGTGGAAGGAAGGGCTCGACGCGTTCACCTGCACCGAGTGCGGCCGCTGCAAGGACGCCTGCCCGACGTTCCTCACCGGCAAGCCGCTGTCGCAGAAGTGGGTGCACGACAGCGTCAAGCACCACCTGCTGGCGCAACGCGCGACGCTGCTCGACCGCGCGCGCGGCTCCGACGCGCTGCCGGCGCTCGTCCCGGACGTGATCGGCGAGGACACGCTCTGGGCGTGCACGACCTGCGGCTACTGCGAGGCGGCGTGCCCGATCGAGTTGGAGCACCTGCCGCGCTTCTTCCGCCTGCGCCAGCGCCGCGTGCTGATGGACGGCGAGTTCCCGCACGAGCTGAAGGCCGTGTTCGCCGCCTACGAGGTGCAGAGCAACCCGTGGGGCTTCCCGGCGGAGAAGCGCGCCGAGTGGGCGGACGGGCTCGACGTGCCGGTCGCGACGACTCCAGAGGAGGTCGCCGGGCTCGACTGGCTGCTCTACGTCGGGTCGGCCGCGTCGTTCGACCCGCGCGGGCAGCGGATCGCGCGCGCGCTGGTGGCGATTCTCAAGGCAGCCGGCGTGCGCTTCGCGATCCTCGGCGCGGCGGAGACGTCGACCGGCGAGTGCGTGCGCCGCGCCGGCAACGAGTTGATCTTCCAGACGCTGGCGCAGGGCCTCGTCGCGACGCTGAACGGCCTCGGCGTGAAGCGCATCGTCACCCCCGATCCGCACGCGTTCAACGCGCTGAAGAACGAGTACCCGGCGTTCGGCGGCCAGTGGGAGGTCGTCCACCACACGCAGTTGATCGCGCAGCTCATCGCCGAAGGCCGCGTCAGGGTCGAGCGGAAGTACGAGCGCGTGATCTATCACGAGCCGTGCTATCTCTCCCGGCACAACGGCGAGTACGAGGCGCCGCGCGCGATCCTGCGCGCGGTCGCGAAGGACGCGCCGCTCGAGTTCCCGCTCTCCCGCGAGAAGGCGATGTGCTGCGGCGCCGGCGGTGGCCGCATGTGGCTGGAGGAGAGAATCGGACGGCGCATCAACGTGGCGCGGGTCGAGCAGGCGCTGCCGCAGGCGCCGAAGGCGATTGCCACCGCGTGCCCCTATTGCGCGGTGATGGTCGCGGACGGCATCTCGGCGCTGGACCGGGTCGACGCCATCGACGCGCGCGACGTGGCCGAACTGGTCGCCGCGGCACTGGTGGGCGCCAAGCGCACCGCCGCATCCTGAGGCGTCCCGCACGCAGGGCGCTGGTTTGCCCTCGATCAACAACCGCGGCGGCGAAGCCCTGTTAAGCTGCCGCGGAATTGCCGGAACGCGGAGCGAAGGCGCCCGCGCCTCCCGCCGGAAGACCGCGCGGGGGGCGTCGCGCGCGGATCCGGCGGCGCAACCGGGGAACCGAACGCAGTGGCCGTGCACCAGATCGCCAAGGGGCTCGACATTCCGCTGGCCGGCGCGCCCGCGCCGGAGGTCGACGACGCACGCGCCCCCCGCCGCGTGGCGCTGGTGGCGGCGGACTTCGTAGGTCTCAAGCCCTCGCTGCTCGTGAAGCCCGGCGACCGGGTCCTGCGCGGCGCGGCGCTCGTCGAGGACCGTGCGGTGCCCGGCGTGCGCCACACGGCGCAGGCGGCGGGGACCGTCGTGGCCGTGCACCGCGGCGAGCGGCGGGCGCTGCAGTCGATCGTCATCGACGTCGCCCCCGACGACGGGCCCGGTGCGCAGGTTCGGTTCGCGGCGTTTACCGGCGCCGCGCCGGACACGCTCGACGGCGCGGCCGTCCGCGCGCTGCTCGTCGAGTCCGGCCTGTGGACGGCGCTGCGCGCGCGGCCGTTTTCGCGCGTGCCGGCGCCGGACGCGTCGCCGCACGCGCTGTTCGTCACCGCGACGGACACGCGGCCGCACGCGCCGGACCCGCAGCGGGTCATCGCGGCGCGCCGCGACGACTTCGCGGCGGGCGTGACCGCGCTCGCCAGGCTGACCGAGGGCACCACCTACGTCTGCAAGGCGGTCGGCGCCGACGTCGCGGCGCCGGCGGGCGCGCGCATCGCCGTGGAAGAATTCGGCGGCCCGCATCCGGCCGGGATCCCCGGCGTGCACATCGAGACGCTGGCGCCGGTGGGGCACCACCGCACCGCGTGGCACGTGAACTACCAGGACGCGATCGCGATCGGCCGCCTCGTCCGGACCGGCGAACTCGACGTCGGGCGCACGATCACCCTGGGGGGCCCGGGCGCGCGCCGCCCGCGCCACCTCACCACGCGCATCGGCGCGGCGCTCGACGACCTGGTTGCGGGCGAGCTCGCACCCGGCGAGCAGCGCGTGATCTCCGGTTCGGCGCTCGACGGCCGGATCGCGGCCGGCGACGTGCACGGCTACCTTGGCCGCTACCACCTGCAGGTCGCCGTGGTGCCCGAGGGCACCGAGCGGGAGATGTTCGGCTACATCGCGCCCGGCCGCGACAAGTTCTCGCTGTTCGGCGTCGTGCTGGGCGCGTGGGGCCGGCGCCCGCTGCCACTGACGACGACGACCAACGGCGGCGTGCGCGCGATGGTGCCCATCGGCGCGTACGAGCGCGTGATGCCGATGGACATCCTGCCGACGTTCCTGCTGCGCGCGCTCCTCGTGGGCGACGACGAGCAGGCCGAGCAGCTCGGCGCGCTGGAGCTGGACGAGGAGGACCTCGCGCTGTGCACGTTCGTCTGCCCCGGCAAGGTCGAGTACGGGCCGTTGCTGCGCCGCGTGCTCGAGCGGCTGGAGAAGGAGCACGGATGAGGAGACAGCGCTGATGCGCGCGTTCCGCGCCATGCTCGACCGCGTCGGCCACCACTTCGAGAAGGGCGGCCGCTACGAGCGCCTCTACCCGCTGTGGGAGGCCGCCGACACGTTCTTCTACACGCCGGCCTCGGTGACGCGGACCGGCGCGCACGTGCGCGACGCGCTGGATCTGAAGCGGATGATGATGACCGTCGTCATCGCCACGCTGCCGTGCGTATTGATGGCGATGTACAACACCGGGCTGCAGGCGAACCTCGCACTCGACCCCGCCAAGGCCGCCGGGCTCGCCGGCTGGCGGCACGAATTGCTGCGCATGCTGGGTGTGGGCTACTCGCCCGCGAGCATCGTCGCGTGCACGGTCCACGGCGCGCTGTACTTCCTGCCGCTGTACGTCGTGACGATGGTCGTGGGCCTGTCGTGGGAGGTGCTGTTCGCGATCGTCCGCCGCGTCGAGGTCAACGAGGGCTTCTTCGTCACCGGCATCCTGTTCCCGCTGATCCTGCCGCCGGAGACGCCTCTGTGGCAGGCGGCGCTCGGCATCAGCTTCGGCGTCGTGCTGGCGAAGGAGGTCTACGGCGGCACCGGCATGAACTTCGTCAACCCGGCGCTCGCCGCGCGCGCGTTCGTGTTTTTCGCCTACCCGGCCGAGATGTCCGGCGACCGCGTGTGGACGGCGCTGGACCCGGCGCTCGCCGTCGACGGCTTCTCCGGCGCGACCGCGCTGGCGCAGCTGCGGCAGGCGACCGGGCCTTTGTCCGACCTCGATCTGTCGTGGTGGACGGCGTTCGTGGGCCTCGAGCCCGGCTCGATGGGCGAGACCTCGGCGCTCGCGTGCCTGATCGGCGCCGTGGTGCTGCTCGTGACCGGCATCGGGTCGTGGCGGACGATGGCGGCGGTGACGCTCGGCACCATCGCGATGGCGACGACGTTCAATCTGATCGGGTCGGCGACCAATCCGTACTTCGGCGTGCCCTTCTGGTGGCACATGGTGCTGGGCGGCTGGGCGTTCGGCATGGTGTTCATGGCGACCGACCCGGTGACCTCGCCGTTCACCGACCGCGGCAAGTGGATCTACGGGATCATGATCGGCGCGCTGGTCGTGCTGATCCGCACTGTCAACCCGGCGTACCCGGAAGCGATGATGCTGGTGATCCTGTTCATGAACGTGATGGCGCCGCTCATCGACTACCCGCTCGTCCGCGCCAACGTCAGGCGCAGAGCCTCCCGTGGCTGACCGCGAATCCACCCGCTACACGATCGGCTTCGCCGCGGTGGTGTGCGTCGTCTGCGCGCTGGTGGTCGCCGTCGCGGCGGTCGGCCTGCGCTCGCAGCAGGAGGCGAACGCGCTCGCCTTCCGGCAGAAGAACGTGCTGCTGGCGGCCGGACTGGTCGAGCCCGACGAAACGCGGTCCGACCGCGAACTGGAGCAGCTCTTCGACCGTCACGTCGAGACGCGGCTGGTCGAGCTCGAGAGCGGCCGGTACGAGGAAGGCGGCAGGATCGACCCGCGCACCTACAACCAGCGTCGCGCGCGCAACGACCCGGCGCTGTCGCGCGCAGCGCCGCCGAACGAAGCGAAGGTCGCGCGGCTGCCGACGTACGGCGGCGTCTTCCTCATCCGCGACGGCACGGGCGACAAGACGGTGCGCCAGGTCGTGCTGCCCATCGAGGGCATCGGCATGTGGGGGACGATTTACGGCCTGCTCGCGGTCGACCGCGACGGGAAGACGATCCGCGGCCTCACGTTCTACGACCAGAAGGAGACGCCGGGACTGGGTGGGGAGATCTCCAACCCGAAGTGGCAGGCGCTGTGGGTCGGCCGCCACGCATTCGACGCGAACTGGACGCCGAAGCTCACGGTGATCAAGGGCCGCGCCGGCCCGCCCGAGCAGGACCCGCATCGCGTCGACGCGATCTCGGGCGCGACCATCACCAGCAACGCGGTGTCGCGGCTGATCGGCTTCTGGCTGTCCGACGCCGGCTACGGTCCGTATCTCAGGCGTTTCCGCGAGGGAGGCAACGGATGAGCATGCTGGACACCGCGTGGAGCCCGGCGGCGCGCAAGACGCTGCTGACGCCGATTCTCGCGAACAACCCGATCGCCGTGCAGGTGCTCGGCATCTGCTCGGCGCTGGCCGTGACCACGCGGATGGACAAGGCGATCGTCATGGGGATCGGCGTGACGCTGGTCGCGATGCTCGCCAACCTCGCGGTCAGCCTCGTGCGCAACCACACGCCGAACAGCATCCGGATCATCGTACAGCTCGCGATCATCGCGTCGCTGGTGATCATGGTCGACCAGATCCTCAAGGCGTATCTGTACGAACTGTCGCTGGAGCTGTCCGTGTTCGTCGGCCTCATCATCACCAACTGCATCGTCATGGGCCGGGCCGAGGGCTACGCGATGCAGAACCCGCCGTGGCCGTCGCTGCTCGACGGCGTCGGCAACGGGCTGGGCTACGCGCTGGTGCTGATCCTGGTCGCGTTCGTCCGCGAGCTGACCGGCGCCGGCAAGGTGCTGGGCTTCACGGTGCTGCCGCTCGCGCAGGACGGGGGCTGGTACGTCGGCAACGGCCTCATGCTGCTGGCACCGTCCGCGCTGTTCATCGTCGCGCTGCTGATCTGGGCGCTGCGGACGTGGATGCCCGAACTGCAGGAAAAGGACTGACGGCGCGATGGAACACTTCGCCAACCTGTTCGTGCGGGCGGTCTTCCTCGAGAACATGGCGCTCGCGTTCTTCCTCGGCATGTGCTCGTTCCTCGCGTGCTCGAAGAAGGTCGAGACCGCGCTGGGGCTGGGGGTGGCCGTCGTGTTCGTGCAGGTGCTGACGGTGCCGCTCAACAACCTGATCCTGCGCTACCTGCTCGCCGAGGGCGCACTCGGGTGGATCTCGCCCGCATTCGCGTCGATCGATCTCACGTTCCTCGCGTTCATCCTGTTCATCAGCACGATCGCCGCAGCCGTGCAGGTGGTCGAGATGGCGATCGAGCGCTTCGCGCCGGGGCTGTACTCGACGCTCGGCGTGTTCCTGCCGCTGATCGCCGTCAATTGCGTGATCCTCGCCGGGTCGCTGTTCATGCAGGAGCGCGACTACACGTTCGCCGAGAGCGTCGTGTTCGGCGCGGGGTCCGGCCTGGGCTTCGCGATCGCGATCGTCGCCATGGCGGCCGTGCGCGAGAAGATGCGCTACTCGCACGTTCCCGATGGCCTCAAGGGCCTCGGCATCACGTTCGTGACCGCGGGGCTCATGTCGCTCGCGTTCATGATGTTCTCCGGAATCCAGCTATGATGAAACGACCCCCACGCTCGCTACGCTCGCTGCCCCCCGAGGGGGCAGGTCGGCCCGGGCGGCCCCGGTCCCTTTGGGACGGCCCGGCGGGATAGGCGACGGCCCCCACGCTCGCTTCGCTCGCTGCCCCCCGGGGGGGGGAGGTCAGTCCCTTGGGACGGCCCGGCGGGACTGACGGCGGACCAGGCAGGCGATGGGCGAGATCCTCCTCGGCGTGGCGATGTTCACCGGCGTGATCCTGCTGGTGGTCACGCTGCTGCTCGTCGCCCGGCGCAAGCTGGTGCCGAGCGGCGAGGTCACGGTCACGATCAACGACGACCCGGCCAAGGCGCTGCACGTGCCGGCCGGCGGCACGCTGCTCGGCACGCTCGCCGACAACAAGATATTCATTCCGTCCGCGTGCGGCGGCAAGGGTGCCTGCGGCGTGTGCGAGGTGATCGTCCGCGAGGGCGGCGGCGACCTGCTGCCGACCGAGACCGGCTACATCTCGCGCGGGGAGGCGCGCCGCGGTTACCGGCTGGCGTGCCAGGTCAAGGTCAAGCGGGACATGAGGATCGAAGTCGCACCCGAGGTGTTCTCGGTGCGCAAGTGGCGCTGCCGCGTGATCTCGAACCGCAACGTCGCGACGTTCATCAAGGAGTTGAAGCTCGCGCTGCCCGAGGGCGAGGCGGTGCCGTTCCGCGCGGGCGGCTACGTGCAGATCGAGTGCCCGCCCCACGCGCTCGAGTTCCGCACGTTTGACATCGACCCTGAGTACCGCGACGTCTGGGACAAGTTCGACCTGTGGCGCTTCAAGTCGCGCAGCGACGTCCCGATCGAGCGCGCGTACTCGATGGCAAACTACCCCGAGGAGCGCGGCATCCTGCTGTTCACGATCCGCATCGCGTTCCCGCCCGAGTACCGGCTGGACATCCCGCCCGGCATCATGAGTTCGTGGATCTTCGACCTGAAGCCCGGCGCAGAGGTGACGGTGTCCGGTCCCTACGGCGAATTCTTCGCGCGCGAGACCGACCGCGAGATGTGCTTCATCGGCGGCGGCGCCGGCATGGCGCCGATGCGCTCGCACATCTTCGACCAGCTGGGGCGGCTCGCGTCGAAGCGCAAGATCACGTTCTGGTACGGCGCGCGCAGCATGCGCGAGGCGTTCTACGTCGACGAGTTCGACCAGCTCGCCCGCGCGCACCCGAACTTCGAGTGGCACCTGGCGCTGTCCGAGCCGCTGCCCGAGGACGACTGGAAGGGGCCGACCGGCTTCATCCACAACGTGCTGCGCGACCGCTACCTGGCCGCGCACCCGGCGCCGGAGGAGGTCGAGTACTACATGTGCGGTCCCGGCGTCATGAACAAGGCGGTGATCGACATGCTGCTCTCGCTGGGCGTGGAGCGGGAGAACATCATGCTCGACGACTTCGGTTGAGGAGAGGCGCATGGCGGAACAGACGGTAGCGGACGTCGTCGGCCACCGGAAGAGCGACGAGCTCATCTCGGTGCCGGCGTCGGCGAGCGTGGCCGAGGCGGTGGGCGTCATGGCCGCGCGGGAGGTCGGCGCGGTGCTGGTGATGACCGAGGACAGGCTGGTCGCCGGCATCTTCTCGGAGCGCGACCTGCTGACGCGCGTCGTGCACGCGGGGCGCGACCCGGCGGCGACCCCCTTGTCGCTCGTCATGACGCGCGACGTGCGCTTCGTGTCGCCCGGCACGACCACCGAGGCGGCGCTGTCGCTGATGCACGTGCTGGGCTTCCGGCACCTGCTGGTAATCGACGGGCCGCGCGTGTTCGGCCTGGTGTCGATGCGCGACCTCGTCTACCAGATGATCACGCGCGGCGAGGGCCGGTTCGAGGCGGCCGTCCGCGAAGCGGCGAAGGGAACCCCATGAGAATCGATTCGCACATGCGCAACGAGCGTGCGCCGGCGGCGCCCGCCGTCGACGCGCTGCTGTCGCCGCGCCGGCGCCTGCTGCTGCAGGGATTGGCCGCGGCGGCGCTCGCCGCCGGCTGCGGCGAGCGCGCGGCCGCGCCGGTCGCCGCGCGCTTCGGCGGGCCGACGATGGGCTCGACCTACACGGTGAAGATCGCCGGCGCACCGCTGACTGCCGCGGCCGAGGCCGCCGCGCGGCGGGCGGTCGAGGCCGCGTTCGCGGGCGTGGTCGCGCGGATGTCGACCTACGACGACGGCAGCGAGTTGTCGCGCTTCAACCGGCACGCGGGGCCCGCGCCGTTCCCGCTGTCGGCGGACACGCTCGCGGTGCTGGCCCTCGCGCAGGAGGTCAGCGCGGCCACCGGCGGCGCATTCGACGTCACCGTGGCGCCGGCCGTCGACGCGTGGGGCTTCGGCCCCGTCAAGTCCGCCCGCGTCGTGACCGGCGGCGAACTGGCCGCGCTCGCGCCGCGCATGGGCTGGCGGATGCTCGCGGTCGACGCGCGGACCGGCACTGCGACCAAGGCACGGGCCGACCTGCGCGTCGACCTGTCGGGCATCGCCAAGGGCTTCGCCGTCGACGCAGCCGCGGCCGCGCTCGACGCGCAGGGCTACGCCGACTACATGGTCGAGGCGGGCGGCGAAGTGCGCACGCGCGGCCGCAACGCGGCCGGGCAGCCGTGGCAGATCGCGATCGAACGGCCCGACGCGACACCGCAGCGGGCGCACCGGATCGTCCCCTTGTCGGGGCTGGCGCTCGCGACGTCCGGCGACTACCGGATCTACTTCGAGCGCGATGGCGCGCGTTACTGCCACGAGATCGACCCGGCGACCGGACGGCCGGTCGCGCACGGATTGGCGTCGGTCAGCGTGGCCGCGCGCGACTGCGGCTACGCGGACGCGATGGCCACCGCGCTGTTCGTGCTGGGGCCCGAGCGCGGCGTCGCGCTCGCGCAGCGGCACGACGTCGCCGCGCACTTCATCGTCCGCGACGGCCGCGGCGGCTTCCGCGACGTGCCGACCGCCGCGTTCGCGGCGCTCGGCGCGGTCGCGGCCTGACGGCGACCGGCGATGGAGCTCTTCACCGTCTTCGCGCTGGCGCTGGTAGGCATCGGCGCCGGCGTGCTCGCGATGGCGATCGGCGTGATGTTCAAGCGGCCGTGCCTGCGCGGCTCCTGCGGCGGGCCGGGCGTGACCGCGCCGGACGGCGGGCGGCTGTCGTGCGCGACGTGCCCGAACCGGCGGCGCGACGCCGGGGCCGGGGACGCGCACTGAGCGCGCTCGCGCGGATCGCGGGCGACCCGGCGGCGCTGCCCGCGCCGTACGCAGCGCTGCACGCGGCCCTGGCCGGCGGCCTGCCGCGGTCGCGCCTGATCACGGATCCCCTGCGGCTGCTCGCGTGGGGCACCGACGCATCGTTCTACCGGCTGGTGCCGAAGTTCGCCGTGGTCGTCGAGAGCGAGGCGGAAGTCGTGCGAGTGCTGCGCGAGTGCGCGCGCGTGGGCGCGCCGGTCACCTTTCGCGCCGCCGGCACCAGCCTCTCCGGACAGGCCGTCAGCGACTCGGTGCTGGTGCTGCTGGGCGACGGCTGGCGCGGCTGCACGCCGAGCGCCGACGGCACGACGATCGCGCTGCAGCCGGGCGTGATCGGCGCCGCCGCCAACCGCAGGCTGGCGCCGTTCGCGCGCAAGATCGGCCCCGATCCCGCATCGATCGACACGGCGATGATCGGCGGCATCGCCGCCAACAACGCAAGCGGCATGTGCTGCGGCACCGCGCAGAACAGCTACCAGACGCTGGCCGGCCTGCGCGCCGTGCTGGCCGACGGCGCCGTCGTGGACACCCGCGACGCAGGCAGCCGCGCCGCGTTCGCCGCGAGCCACGGCGAACTCCTGCGCGGCCTCGCGGGCCTCGCGCGCGACACGCAGGCGAACCCGACGCTCGCCGCGCGCATCCGGCACAAGTACCGGATGAAGAACACGACCGGCTACAGCCTGAACGCGCTCGTCGACTTCGCCGATCCGTTCGCCATCCTCGCGCACCTGATGATCGGGTCCGAGGGCACGCTGGGCTTCATCAGCGAGATCACGTACCGGACGGTGCCGGAGTACGCGGACCGGGCGAGCGCGCTGATCCTGTTCGACGACCTTGCCACTGCGTGCCGCGCGGTGACGCGGCTCGCCGGCGCGCCGGTGGCGGCGGTCGAGCTCGCCGATCGCGCCGCGCTGCGGTCGGTCGAGGGCAAGCCGGGACTGCCCGAGGGCATCGCGGCCATCGGGCCCGACGGTGCCGCGCTGCTGGTGGAGACGCGGGCGGCGGACGGGGCGGCGCTGGCGGCGCAGGTCACCGCGATCGAGACGGCGCTGGCGGGCATCGCGACGCGCACGCCGGTCCGCTTCGCGGCCGACGCGCAGGCCTGCGCGCGCCTGTGGGCCGTGCGCAAGGGCATGTTCCCGTCGGTCGGCGCGATGCGCCGGACCGGCACGACCGTGATCATCGA
This sequence comes from Betaproteobacteria bacterium, assembly GCA_016716425.1. Lineage (GTDB taxonomy): Bacteria > Pseudomonadota > Gammaproteobacteria > Burkholderiales > Casimicrobiaceae > VBCG01. Next base: position 82,843 of record JADJWJ010000005.1, on the reverse strand, counting down.
GGACGTCGCATTCCCGGTCGAGCGGCTCGCCGACGCGACGCGCGACCTGCAGCGGCTGCTGGCGGCGCACGGCTATCCCGACGCGATCATCTTCGGGCACGCGCTCGCGGGCAACCTGCACTTCGTGTTCACGCAGGACTTCAACGCGCCGGCAGAGATCGCGCGCTACCGCGGCTTCATGGACGCGCTCGCCCGGCTGGTGGTCGACGCGTACGACGGCTCACTCAAGGCCGAGCACGGCACCGGCCGCAACATGGCGCCGTTCGTCGAGCTGGAGTGGGGCCGCGACGCGTACCTGCTGATGCGCGCGATCAAGCGGCTGTTCGATCCCGCCGGCCTGCTCAATCCGGGCGTCCTGCTCGCCGACGATCCGGACACGCACGTGCGCAACCTGAAGCCGCTGCCCGCGTGCGACCCGCTGGTCGACGCGTGCATCGAGTGCGGGTTCTGCGAGCCCAAGTGCCCGTCGCGCGGCCTCACGCTGTCGCCGCGGCAGCGCATCGTCGGCTGGCGCGAGATCGCCCGCCGCACGCAGGCCGGCGAGGCGACGCAGGCGCTCGAGCGCGCGTACGGTTACGCGGGCCTCGACACCTGCGCGGCCTGCGGGCTGTGCGCGACCGCGTGCCCCGTCGGAATCGAGACCGGGCTCCTCGTGAAGGCGCTGCGGGGTCGCCGCGCGGGCCCTCTCGCGCGACGCGTGGCCGGCGCAGTCGCCGGCCACTTCGCGCTGGCGACGGCGGGCGTGCGCGGCGGGTTGCGCGTCGCGGACGCGGCGCACGCGGCGCTCGGCACCCGCGCGCTCCACGCGCTGCTCGACGGCGCCCGCCGCCTGGCGCCCGACGTCGTGCCCAAGTGGTCGCCGGCGCTGGCGCGGCCGGTGCGCTTCCGCCCGGATAAGCGCGCACGTCCCGCGCCGGAGGCGGACGCCATCGTCTACTTCCCGAGTTGCGCGGCGCGCAACCTCGGCGCGCAGCGCGGGCACGACGGCGTCGATCCGCTGCCAGTCGCCGCGGAGCGGTTGTTCGGCAAGGCCGGCTACGCTGTCGCGTACCCGGAGCGGCTCCCCGACCTCTGCTGCGGCCAGCCGTTCGAGAGCAAGGGATTGGCGGACGCGGCCGACCGCAAGGCGGCCGAGCTGGAGGCCGCGCTGCGCGCCGCGAGCGACGGCGGCCGGCGGCCGATCGTGTTCGACACGAGTCCCTGTGCGTACCGGATGCGGCGCTTTCTCGGCGGCCGGCTCGCCGTGCACGACGCCATCGCGTTCATCCACGACGCGGTGCTGCCGCGCGTGGTGCTCGCGCCCGTCGCCGGGCCGGTCGCCATCCACCCGGTATGCAGCGTCCGGAAGATGGGGCTCGCCGACACGCTGCACGCGGTGGCCGCGCGCTGCAGCGCGCACGTGGTCGCGGCCGACGACGTGCTGTGCTGCGGCTTCGCCGGCGACCGCGGGTTCGTCCGCCCCGAACTCAACGAGCACGCGCTGCGCCACCTGCGGCCCGCGCTGCCCGCCGGCTGCCGCGCCGGGTACTCGACCAGCCGCACCTGCGAGATCGGGCTGTCGGAGCAGGCCGGCTTTCCCTATCAGTCGATCATCTACCTGGTCGACGCCTGCGCGCGTACCGATCCGGGGCAAAGCGGCACGGCGTAGCCGGAGCACTGACGCGCCGCGGTGGCTTCGCACTGGGGTGTGCGGTGCAACAACGTATGGAAATGGGCGTTACGGCCCTCGTTACAACGGCGGCGCCGCAATCGCGCGGCGAACGACGTCCGGCACGAGCCGCCGACAGTTGGTTTCGCGCAACGTCGCGGGTGTTGCCCCGAGGGAAGCCGCGGTGCCTTGATCGAAATCAACCGGCGGCAAACTTCCTGCGCGTAGAAACAGAATCCATGGGGATCCGTCTTTGCCACACTGCGGCGATTTGCCACATGGCGAATCGTTGACCGGCGAAGCGCCCCGGCGGTAGAAGAGCGACTGACGAGCGAAGAATCCGCGCCGATGCGGCGCCCGATGCCCGGCCGGGCCGACGGCGCAGCGCAGCAGCGGACGCGAGCGGGAACGGCCACGCGCGATGCACCGGTGCGCCGCGCGGGGAACCGACGACGAGGCACACGAAAAGGGGCATTCCATGCGATTCAAGTCACTCATCGCGATGACGGGCGCCGTGGCGGCGATGGCGGCGCTCCTGGCATTGCCGGCGCAGGCGCAGACCAAGCCGACGACCACGCAGTTGGCGCCCGTGTGCGCGAACTGCCACGAGGCGCAATGGAACTCGATCGACCTCTCGCCGCACGGTGCCAAGAGCGGCCCGGACGGCGGCATGTGCCAGGCGTGCCACGGGGACTCGTCGCAGCACCTGAAGGACCCGACGAAGAACAAGCCGGCCAACCCGTTCGCCAAGGGCGGCACGGCGGACGCGCGGACCGCGGTCTGCATGACCTGCCACTCGGGCAACCGCAACCTCGCGTTCTGGACGTCCGGCAAGCACCAGCTGAACGACGTCACGTGCAGCAACTGCCACAGCATCCACGGCAAGTCGCTAGCCCCGTCGATCAACAAGTTCGTGACGACGTTCCTGCCCAACCAGGCCGACGGCTGCGCGAACTGCCACCAGCCGATCCGGGCCGCGACGATGAAGCCGTCGCATCACCCGATCCCCGAGGGCAAGGTCAAGTGCAGCGACTGCCACAACCCGCACGGCGCGATCACGCCGGCGATGCTGAAGCAGCCGACGATCAACGATCAGTGCTACTCGTGCCACGCCGACAAGCGCGGCCCGTACGTGTTCAACCACCCGCCGGTCGAGGAGAACTGCGCGACCTGCCACAACCCGCACGGCTCCGTGCACCGCGCGCTGCTCAACGAGTCCGCGCCGAACCTGTGCCAGGACTGCCACGACTGGTCGCGGCACCCGGGCACGATCTACGGCGCCGCCGGGGCGTTCAACTGCCAGCCGGGCGACACGTCGGCGGCGTGCGCGGGCAAGACCGGGCAGCCGAACTCGGCCGTGAACAATCGCCTTGTCTCGCGTGCGTGCGTCAACTGCCACAGCGCGGTCCACGGCTCCAACGCGCCGGGTAACCGCGGCAAGTACTTCACGCGCTAAGGCCGGGAGAAGATCATGACCAAGAAGCTGCTTTCCACCCTGATCGCCAGCCTTTTCGCGGCCGCGCCGGCGTTCGGCCAGAGCGCCGACGACCCGATGCGCGTGCAGGGCACCGCGACCATCGGGGGCATCTACAACAACTCCAGCACGTCCGACCGCGCGAAGCTCGAGGAGTACCAGGATCTGGGCAACGGTGCGCTGTCGAACGTCGGCGTCGAGGGCCGCAACAGCACGACCTGGTTCCAGGGCTACGGCGAGAACTTCGGCCGGTCCGACCAGTACATGTTCCTGCGCGGCGGCATCTACGACACGTTCAAGGCGGGCGCGTATCTCAACGACATCCCGCACGTGTACTCGACCAACGCGTGGTCGCCGTACAACGGCAACGGCAGCAACCTGCTGACGGCGACGTTCCCGCTGGGCGCGCTGCCCTCGCCGGCGCCGGGCGGCAACTGGAACAACTTCACGCTGGGCGTGGACCGCCGCGACGCCGGCGGCTACGTCGAGTGGCAGAAGAACAGCCCCTGGTACTTCCGCGCCGACGGCAGCCAGGTGACGTTCTCCGGGACCAAGCCCGGCTCGGCCGCGAACGGCACGAGCCCCGGCAACGGCTACGTGGACCTCGCGTACCCCGCCGAGTTCAAGACGAGCAACTGGGGTGCGGAGGGCGGCTACCAGACGAGCAAGGCGACGTTCTCGGTGCGCTGGGACTACAGCAAGTTCCAGAACGACAACGAGACGATGCAGTGGACGAATCCGTACTTCGGGAGCAACCGGCTCGACACGAACTACCTGGCGCCGGGCAACGAGTTCAACAAGTTCACGCTGTCGGGCAACTACCGCGACCTGCCGTGGAAGTCGGTGCTCTCCGCGCGCTACACGTGGGCGAAGACGACCAGCGACTTCGCGCTGTCGCAGACCGCGCTCAATACCGGCGCCGTCTACCGGCCTACGCTGCCGCACGAGGACAACTTCAACGGCGAGCACGTCAACCAGAGCTTCGCGCTGGCGTGGACCGCCGCGCCCGCGCGCAACGTCGACACGCGCGTCTACTACTACTGGACGAAGCTCGACAACAAGTCCGACCTCGTCGAGTTCGGCAACGCGCCGACGACGCCGCTGGCGTCCGGGCTGGGGTGCGGCAACGTGCCGGGCACCGCGCCCAACACGTTCGTGCCGGGCAACTGCGACAACGAGCTGTACGACTACAAGAAGAACAACGTCGGCTTCGACGTCTGGTGGAAGTTCGCGCGCGGCCAGCGCGTGGGCTTTGGCTGGGACTACTACGACATCGACCAGACGGCGCCGGACTACGACAAGTCGCACACGAACAAGCTCTTCCTCGAGTACAAGAACACGATGCTCGACACGCTGTCGGGCCGGCTCAAGTACCAGTACGTCAAGCGCGACTCCGACCTCAACTGGACGACGAACGGACTCTCGCCAAACGATCCGCTTTACCTGCTCGCGTACACGTCGTCGTTCAACCTGCAGAGCGCGACGTCCAACATCGTCAAGCTGAACCTCGACTGGACGCCGCTGCCCAACGCCGGCGTGTCGTTCGAGGGCGTGTGGTCGAACACCGACTACGACGACGTGACGTTCGGCCGCACCGCCAACGACAAGCAGGGCTACTTCCTGTCCGGCAACTGGAACCCGTCCGGCAAGGTGCGGCTCAATGCGTTCGGCAGCTGGGAGGAGACCAAGTACCCGTCGAACCACCGCTACATCGGCACGGTGGCCGGCGGTCCGACGCCGCCGCCGGGCTGGTGCACGACGGCGAACCCGAACTGCTTCAGCCCGTTCGCGCCGCCGTTCCAGGCGTCGCCGGGCTCCGGCACCGCGTCGTACAACTGGAACTCGCAGACCAAGGACGAGACGTGGATGATCGGCGTCGGCGGCGACTGGGATGCGATGGACAACCTGAAGCTGTCGGCGTCGTACCTGTACGTGGACAACGAAGGCGCTGCGACGTTCGGCTACCAGAACGGCGTCGTGCTCAACAACCCGCCCGTGCTGCCGATCAACAACTTCGACAGCAGCACGCAGCAGTGGTTCAACCTGAAGGGCGTCTGGAACTACAACAAGAACTGGTCGGTCACCGGCGGCTACTCGTACGCGAAGTACAGCCACGACGACATCGCGACCAACGGCTACCAGTACGTGCTGCCGTACGCGGGCGCGGTCGCGACCAACGCGTCGCTGTCGTACCTGAACGGCTACGACGCGTTCACCGACGGCCACCAGAACATCTTCTACCTCATGGTGACGTACAAGTTCGACGCGCCGCCGCTGTCGGTCGCGCAGATGAAGATGGATGCGCCGCCGCCGCCGACGGCGAAGCCGGCGCCGCCGCCACCGAAGCCCGCGCCGACGCCGAAGCCGGCACCCGCGCCCACCGTGCAGAAGATCACGCTGGACTCGAAGGTGCTGTTCGACTTCGACAAGGCCGTGCTGAAGCCCGAGGGCAAGGCGGCGATCGACAGCCAGGTGGTGGGCAACCTGGCGAAGATGCAGAAGCTCGAGGTGGTGCTGGTCACCGGCCACACCGACCGCATCGGCACCGAGGCCTACAACCAGAAGCTGTCCGAGCGGCGCGCGGACGCGGTGCGCGACTACCTGGTGAGCAAGGGCGTCGACAAGGCGAAGATCGAGACCATCGGGCTCGGCCTGAAGCAGCCGGTCGTGCAGTGCGACCAGAAGAACTTCAAGGCGCTGGTCGAGTGCCTGGCGCCGAACCGCCGCGTGGAAGTGCAGGCGAAGGGCGAGGCGACGAAGTAGCCCGAGACCCGATCACCCCTTCGAGCCCCGCCTTGCGCGGGGCTTTTTTCGATCGACGTCGGTGCCCTCGCCCCGGGCACGAACGGGGCGACGGCGAAGGCACAAGGGAGCCACCGTCGTCCCGGCCCTCTCCCGCAAGCGGGCCCTCACCCCAACCCTCTCCCGCAAGCGGGAGAGGGAGGGTCTCACCATCGACGGATCGAAGCCGGACGCGTGTGGCGTGCGCCCGCTCAGGCGGGCGGACGCTTCGCGCCCGGGAGCACGGGCGCCGGCCGGCGCCCGTCGAGCAGGTGGCGCAGTGCGAGGATCGGGTGCCGGCGCAGCATCCGCGGACCCGCGTAGCGCATGACCGCGCGCACGTGGTCGCGCATCGCGGCGCTGTAGCAGTGCACGGTGCAGTTGGCGCACGTGGGCTTGTCGTCGCCGAACACGCAGCGGTCGAGCCGGCGCGTCGCGTAGCCCAGCAGCGCCTCGCATCCGGCGCACAGGCCGTGGTCCTCGGCGTGCAGGTCGTGGCAGTAGATCTCCAGCATCGCCCGCATCGTCGCCAGCTCGCGGGCGAGGCGGGGATGGCGCGCCGCGTCGTGGACCTTGCGCGTCGGCGGCGCGACCGTCGTGGTCGGGGCGTCTCCCATGCGCCCAGCATCGTCCCTGCGCAGTGCGTGCGCCATGACCTGCATCAAGCGCGTCCGGACGGGTGCGCGCGGTAGAATCGACGCGATCGCGTGCGCCGCGCACGCGGTGACCGCCTCGCCCGCCGGAGCCCTCCCATGAACGACTCGATCAAGTACGTCCTCGACGAGACGCGCCTGCCGCGCGCCTGGTACAACCTGCAGGCGGACCTGCCGAGGCCGCTGCCGCCCGTGCTGCACCCGGGCACGCACCAGCCGGTCGGCCCGGACGATCTGGCGCCGCTGTTCCCGCTGGAACTCATCCTGCAGGAGGTGTCGACCGAGCGCGAGATCCCCATCCCCGAACCGGTGCGCGACGTGTACCGGCAGTGGCGGCCGGCGCCGCTGTACCGCGCGCGGCGGCTCGAGCGCGCGCTGCAGACGCCGGCGCGCATCTACTACAAGTACGAGGGTGTGTCCCCCGCGGGCAGCCACAAGCCGAACACGGCGGTGGCGCAGGCGTTCTACAACCAGCAGGCGGGTGTCAAGCGCCTCGTCACCGAGACCGGCGCCGGGCAGTGGGGCAGCTCGCTCGCATTCGCCGGCGCGCTGTTCGGGCTCGACGTGCAGGTGTTCATGGTGCGGGTGTCCTACGACCAGAAGCCGTACCGGCGCGCGCTGATGGAGACGTACGGCGCGCGCTGCACGCCGTCGCCGTCGTCGGAAACCAACGCCGGCCGCACGATCCTGGCCAAGCGGGCCGACCATCCTGGCAGCCTCGGCATCGCGATCTCGGAGGCGGTCGAGGTGGCCGCGCAGCGCGACGACACCAAGTACGCGCTGGGCAGCGTGCTGAACCACGTGCTGCTGCACCAGACGGTGATCGGGCAGGAGGCGATGGCGCAGATGGAGATGGCCGACGACTACCCGGACGTCATCGTCGGCTGCACCGGCGGCGGCTCGAACTTCGCCGGCATCGTGTTCCCCTATCTGGGAGCGCAGCTGCGCGGCGGCCGCAAGGTCGGCATCGTCGCCATCGAGCCGGCCGCGTGCCCGAGCCTCACGCGCGGACGCTACGCGTACGACTTCGGCGACACCGGGCACCTGACGCCGCTCACCAAGATGCACACGTTGGGCTCGACGTTCACGCCGCCGGGGTTCCACGCCGGCGGCCTGCGCTACCACGGCATGGCGCCGCTGGTGTCGCACCTGAAGGAGCTGGGGTTGATCGACGCCCGCGCGTACCACCAGTCGCAGGTGTTCGAGGCGGGCGTGCTGTTCGCCCGCGCCGAGGGCATCGTGCCCGCGCCGGAGGCGAACCACGCGGTCAAGGGGGCGATCGACGAGGCGCTGCGCTGCAAGGAGGAGGGCGTTTCGCGCGCGATCCTGTTCAACCTCTGCGGCCACGGCCACTTCGACATGCAGGCGTACATCGACTACTTCGGCGGCAAGCTGGCCGACCTCGACTACGACGAGGCGGAACTCGCGATGGCGCTGGCGGGTCTGCCGTCGGTGCCGGAGCCGGCGTAGCGCACGGTATTCGCCAGAAAAAAGGGGCCAGGCCCGGTTTCCAGCATGGAAATCGGGCCTCATGGAAATCGGGCCTGGCCCCTTTTTCGGGGCGGGTGAGGGAGGAGCCGCTTCAGTACCGCCCGTGCTGCTTGTAGATGTAGTTGGTCAGCTCGACCTGCTGCATCGACAGCCGGCGCTGGATCTGGTGCACGGTGCGGATGATCCCGCGCATCACGCGGTAGACGGCGTCGGCGTCGGTCTTGAGCAGCGACTCCAGCTGCTCGCGCTCGAGGCCGAACACGTGCGTGTCGCCGCGCGAGACGAGCGACGCGTAGTGCTCGGTGCCGTCGATGAACGACAGCTCGCCGACGAGATCCCCGGCGGTGAGCACGAACAGCGTCACCTCGTCGGCGGTGCCGGCGCCGCGGACGACGCGCAGGTTGCCGTGGACGATCACGTACAGGTGGTTGTCGCGCGCGCCCTCGCGCACGAGCACCTCGCCGTCCTTGAGGTCGCGATAGCGGATCGCGTCGGCCATTCGCCGGCACTGGTCCGGCGTCAGCTCGACGCCGATTTTCGAGGCGCGCAGAGCGTCGATCTTGTCGAGGTCGGTCATGGGGGCGAGGTGCCTTTCGGTGGTTGTCCGGTGGTCCCGGCGAACGTCCCGGGGCCGTGGACGCTCCCGGCCCGCACGACGAACGCGTCGACGAGGGTGTTGGCGATCCGGTCGAACACCGGGCCGGCCACCCGGGCCATCACGGCATTCGCGAATTCGTAGCGGAGATTGAACTCCACCTTGCACCCGGCGTCCAGCAGCGGCCGCAGGTGCCAGTCTCCGGCGAAGCGGCGGAACGGGCCTTGCTCGAGGTCAATGGCCATCCACTCCGGACGCCGTTTCGGGTTGCGGGTGACGAACTCGATCTTCACCCCGTGCCAGTTGACCGCGATGCGCGCGGCCACGACGGCGTCGGTGCGCTCGAGGATCGTGGCGCCGCTGCACCACGGCAGGAAGTCCGGGTAGTGCTCGGCGGCCTCGATCAGGTCGAACATGTGCTCGGCCGAGTGGCCGACGAGCGCGGTCTTGTGGACTTCCATGGGGCAGTCTCTTCGCGAGACCGCCATTCAACCACGGCGGCGCATCGAAATGGCGTCCTCCTGCTCCAGTTCCTCGAGCCGGGTCTCGATGCCGGCCAGCGTGCGGTCGAGCTCCGGCAGCAGCACGTCCTGCAGGGCCCGCGCGCGGCGGACCGAGCGGCGGTACTCGAGCGACAGGCGCTCGAGGTTGCCGGCCACGGCACCGACAGCGGCGGTGGCCGCGATCACCGCGGCGTACGCGCGTCGGCATGCCTCCGCCTCCGGCGACGGGTGCGCCGCCGCCGGTGCGGGCGCGCCGGCCGGGTGCCATGCGGCGTCCTGCAGCGGGACGCCCATCACCGAGCGGCGCTGCACGTCGAACCGCGCGTCGGCCTGCGCCGCGGCCGGGTAGACGGACAGCCCCTCGAGGCCGTGACGGGCCACGGCCGCGCGCAGTGCGTCGGTCGCGGCGTCGTGCGCGGCGGCGAGCTCCCGCGCGAGCGCGTGGTAGCGGGCGAGCTCGCCCATGATCGCGCCCGCCAGCAGCAGGCACTTCTCGTCGAGGAACACGTAGCCCTCGCGCATCGCGCGGCGCTCGTCCATCAATTCCAGCGCGACGGCGCGGGTGGGGGTGGCTTCGGTCATCGGAAGGGCGTCGTCACAGGAGACGCGGAGGCGCAGAGAAACCGGGACTGCTCGAAAGGCCGGTCCGCTTTCGCATGGTCTTCTCTGCGCCTTGAGCGTCTCTTTGTGAGAGAAGAGTCTCACGCAGGCCGCAGGTGCGCGGCGATCTGCGCGTCGGACAGCCGCGTGAGCTCGGTCACCGGCAAGCCGGCCAGCAGCCGCCAGCCCTCGTCCATGCTCTGCTCGAGGGTGCGTGCCCCCGCCTGGCTCACGAGGCGGTCCTCGAACGCCGCGCCGAACGCGAGGTACTGGCGATCGGTGGCCGCGAGGCCCTCCTCGCCGACGACGCTCGCGAGCACGCGCGCCTGCACGGCCCGCGCGTACGCGGCGTAGAGCTGCGACGACAGCGCCGGGTGATCCGGGTGCGTGTAGTGGCCGCCGGTGCCGTCCTTCATGAGGCGCGACAGCGACGGCAGCACGTCGATCGGCGGGTACACGGCACGGCGGTCGAGGTCGCGCGACAGCACGATCTGGCCCTCGGTGATGTAGCCGGTGAGGTCCGGGATCGGGTGCCCGATGTCGTCGGCGGGCATCGTCAGGATCGACAGCTGCGTCAGCGTCCCGGGGTTGCCGCGGATGCAGCCGGCGCGCTCGAACAGGCTCGCCAGGTCCGAGTACAGGTAGCCCGGAAAGCCCTTCCTGCTCGGGATCTCGCCCTTCGACGAGCTCACTTCGCGCAGCGCCTCGCGTAGTTCGTCATGTCGGTGAGGATCGCCAGCACGTGCTTGCCCTCGACGAACGCCAGGTACTCGGCGGCGGTGAGCGCGAACCGCGGCGTCAGCAGGCGCTGCGTCGACGAGTCGGATGCGAGGTTCAGGAAGAGCGCCGTGCGCTCGAGCGCGCCGCTGCCCTCGAGACTCTTGCGGAAGTACTCGGCGCTGTCGTACGGGACCCCGATGCCCGCGAACACGATCGCGAAGTCGCGGCCGCCGTCCGCACCGCCGTGGCGCAACCGCGCGTGGCGCGCGATCTCCATCGCGAGCCGGTCGTGCGGCAGGCCGCCGCCGGAGAAGATCGGCAGCTTCTGCCCGCGCACGAGGCTGTTCATGAGGTCGAGCGCCGTGACGCCCGTCTCGATGAAGTCGCGCGGGCCGGCGCGCGCGTGCGGGTTGATCGGCAACCCCTCGATCGGGTGGGTTTGCCGCACCGCGATCGGCGGGCCGCCGTCGATCACCTGTCCCACGCCGTTGAATACGCGGCCCAGGATGCCCGGCGACAGGCCGAACGCCAGCGGCTCGCCGCGGAAGCGCACGACCGTGCCCGGCAGCGTGAGCCCCGACGTCGACTCCAACACCTCGATCGTCATGAACGCGTCGTCGAGCGCCACGACGCGGCCCAGGCGCGGGTGGCCGTCGGCGCCGATCACCTCGACGGCGTCGTGCAGCCCGACCGCGAGCGTGCGCCGCAGGAAGAGCAGCGGCCCTTCGAGCCGGGCGGCCGCGCCTTCAACCGTCAGTCGCATGCGCGCTCTCCGCCGCGTGGAGGAGGTCCGCGAACTCGCGGTCGAGCGCGGCCTCGAGGTCGTGGAGGCGGCGGATCTCCGCGTCGCCGATGTCCTCGGCCATCCGCTGCAGCGGCCGCAGCGAAGGCAGCGCGCGCAGGGCGTCCGGGTGGACGCCGGCCGCCACCGCCGCGTCCGCGTGGTCGATGAACTTGTCGAGCAGGCGCATCATCGCCGCCTGCCGCGCCGGCGCGCAGACGCGGTCGACCTCCGAAAACGCCGACTGCCGCAAGAACGCGTCGTTGACGAGCCCGGCGCAGAACAGCGTCATCTGCTGGCGCACCGGCAGCGCGTCGCGGCCGATGATGCGCGCCATCCGCTCGAGCCGCGCCTCGTCGTCGAGCAGCGTCAGGAAGCGCCGCCGCAGGCGCGGCCACGCGACGTTGCCGTGCGCCGCCCACCACGGCGCGAACTCGAGCGCGTTCTCGGCGTACGACTGCAGCGGGTGCACGGCCGGGTAGAAGCGCGCCTGCGCGCGCTTGACGTCGAGCGTCCAGAACGCCCGGACGTAGCGCTTGGTGTGGCTCGTCACCGGTTCCGAGAAGTCGCCGGACGGCGGGCTGATCGCGCCGATCACCGTGACCGAGCCTTCCCCGGCACCCAGCGTGTCGACGCGCGCGGCGCGCTCGTAGAAGTCGGCCAGCCGCGACGACAGGTACGCGGGGTAGCCGCCCTCGCCGGGCAGCTCGCCGAAGCGGCCGGAGACTTCGCGCAGCGCCTCCGCCCATCGGCTCGTCGAGTCCGCCATCAGCGCGACCGCGAGGCCCTGGTCGCGGAAGTACTCGGCGACGGTGACCGCGCTGTAGATCGACGCCTCGCGCGCGGCCACCGGCATGTTCGACGTGTTGGCGATGATGACGGTGCGCTCCATCAGCGGCCGGCCGTTGCTGGAGTCCGTCAGCTGCGGGAACTCCTCGAGCACGCCGGCCAACTCGTTGCCGCGCTCGCCGCAGCCGAGATAGACGATCACGTCGGCGTCGCACCCCTTCGCCAGCGCTTCGAGCAGCACGGTCTTGCCGGTGCCGAAGCCGCCGGGAATCGCGGCCCGGCCGCCCTTCGCCACCGGGAAGAGGCTGTCGAGGATCCGCTGGCCGGTGACCAGCGGCGTCGTCGTCGGCAGGCGGGCGCGCACCGGGCGCGGCACGCGCACCGGCCACGCGTGGCTCATCGCGAGCTCGCGCGTCGCGCCGCCGCCGGTGTCCAGCACGCACACCGGGTCCGTGTCCAGGCACGTGCCGGCGCCCGCGACGCGGACGACCGTGCCGGCCGCATCCGGCGGCGCCAGGCAGCGCTGCACGCGGCCGGTCGCGCCGGTCGCCTCGCCGATCACCGCGCCCCCGGTGACGAAATCGCCCGCGTGCACGCGCGGCACGAACGCGAGCGCCGCCGGCGCGGCGGCCCGCATGCCGGGCGCAACGTGCGCGGAGCCGGTGCCCGACAGCGGCCGCAGCAGGCCGTCGAAGATGTTCCCGAGCAGCGCGGGCGAGAGCCGGATCGCGAGCGGCAGTCCGTCGCCGACGACCTCGGTGCCCGCGCGCAGGCCGGTCGTGTCCTCGTAGACCTGCACGACGATCTCGTCGGCGACGAGTCGCACGACCTCGCCCAGCAGCGCCTGCGGCCCGACGCGCACGGCCTCGCGCAGCGCGAACGGGCCGGAGGCCCGCGCGCGCAGCACCGGGCCGCTGATCCAGTGGATCGACGCTACGCTCACGGGACGCTCGTGCCGGAGCTGTTCATCGGAGGTCCTCGATCAGGCCGAGCAGCCGCGCGCCGAGCGTCGTGCGGTCGGCGACGAGGCCGGCGAGCGTGCCGTCGATCGCGTTGCCGCGGGCGCCGATGCGGATGCCGGCGACGATCGCGCGGTCGCCGGCGAACGCGGGCGCGGCGCCGAGCTCGCGCGCGAGGCGCGTGGCGAGCGCATCGCGCTCGGCGTCCGCCCAGCCGACCGGATGCACGATGCGCCAGTCCTCGCGGGGCAGCGCCGCGGAGGCCACGCCGACGACGGCGTCGACCCACGCGGCGCGCGCCGCGTCGTCGCGCCAGCGCGCACGCAGGGCTTCGGGCAGGCGCTCCATGCCGACGGCGAGCAGCGCGGCGGCGCGCTGCTGCTCGTAGAGCCGGCGCCGCGTGGCGAGCGCCGCGCGCGCGGCGGCGATGCGTTCGGCGGCGTGCGTGCGTTCTGCGGCGAATGCCTCGCGCACCTGCGCGCGGGCCGTGGCGTGCGCCTCCGCGAGCAACGCGTCGATGCGCTGGCGCGCCGCTGCGGCGATCGCCTCGCACCGCCCGCGCCGGTCCTCCTCGACCAGTTCGAGCAACGCGACGACGCGGGCCTCGAGCGTCATGCCTCGAGTCCCAGCTGGCCGCGCAGGCGGGCAGCGAGATCCGGCGGCATGGCGCCGCGCTGCGCGTCGGCCACCACGACCACGAGCGGCGCCAGCGCCGCGAGCGCGACGCGCAGCGCGCCGGTGTCCACCCGCGCGGCGCATGCGGCCGTGATCAGCACCAGCGGCGCTTCCGCGCGCGCCGCCGCGAGCGCCGCGGCCTCGTCGCCGGCCGCGGGCACCCGCACGCGCGCACCGGCAAGCCGGTAGCCGGCCGCCGTCACTTCGTCGCCGACGAACACGGGAGTCGCCATCACGCGAGTCGGTTGAGAATCAGGATCGACACGATCAGCCCGTAGATCGCGATACCTTCGGCCAGCCCGACGAAGATGAGCAGCCGGCCGAAGAGCTCCGGCTTCTCGGCCAGCGCGCCGATCGCGGCGGTGCCGACCTTGCCGACCGCGAACCCGGCGCCGAGCGCGGCGAGCGCCGTCGAGATGGCGGCGGCCAGCAGCCCGTAGCTCCACGCCTCCGCGCTCAAGCCCGCCAGGGCGACCGGCGCCGCCTGCGCCTGCGCCGGTGGCGCGGCCACCAGCAGCACGGTGGCGGCGGCGGCGAGCGCCAGCGCGACCGCGACGAGCGCCGCCATGAATCGGAAACTGGACTTCATCGTGTGGTCTCCTGCAAGAGGGAAGGCGGAAGCGGCAGCGGGCGGAACATCCGCCCCTCGGCGACGAGGAAGCGGGTGAAGAATTCGAACAGCACGAGGCGCGTGGTCTGGATCGACACGACGAGACCCTCGAGCACGATGACGACGACGTTGCCGACGACGAGGATGACCGCCGCCGCGATCGTGCTGTCGGTCGCCGTCATCAGCGCGACGATCGCCGACGACAGGCCCGCGTGCGCGAGCGCGAACGCGCCGACGCGCGCGAACGACAGCGTATTGATCAGGATCTGCAGCGTGCGCTCGGCGAGCTCGCCCAGGGCCGGCAGTGCGGCGAGGGCCCGCCCCGCGTGCCACGCGTGGCCGCCGCAGAACACGAGGGCGCCCGCGGCGGCGACGACGAAGCCGCCCGGCCAGAGCGTGGCCGCGAGGAGGCCGATGTACACGGCGATCAGCCCCGCGTCGGTCGCGAGCCACACGGCGAAGTCGCCGCGCCAGTGCGCCTCGACCGCGCGCAGCGCGAGGCCGATCGTCATCAGCACGCCGCCGCCGGCCAGCGGTACCAGCAGCACCGTCAGCGGGTCCGCGAGCGGCGTCAGCCACAGCGGATGGACGAGGTGCAGGCTGAACACGCTGCCGAACAGGAACCCGAACATCATCGCCGCGACGCCACCCGCGATGAAGAGGCGGGCGAGCGGCCAGCGGCGCTGCAGCAGCAACCCGGCCACGGCGATGACCGCGCCCTGTCCGATGTCGCCGAACATGTAGCCGAACATCAGCGGGACCGCGATGGCGAGCAGCACGGCGGGGTCCGCCTCGTCGCGCGACGGCATGCCGAGCGCGCGGCTGAACACCTCGAACGGGCGCGCCCAGCCGGGATTGGCCAGCAACAGGGGCGGCGCGGCGCCGCCCGGCGCCTGCGGGAAGTGCAGGATGGCGCGCGCTCCCGACCGGTCGATCGCGTGGGCGAGCGTGCGGCCCGGGAGGTCGCTGGTCCAGCCGGTGATCCGGCAGAAGAGCTCCCCGGCCTCCAGCGCGCGCACGTTCGCCACCAGCCACTGCATGCGCCACGCGTTGCCGAGCGCCTCGCGCATGCGGTGCTGCTCGTGCAGCGCCGCCAAGTCGCGCCGCAGCGCCGCGTCCTCGGCGCCGAGCGCCGTGATGCGGGCGTCGATGTACGCCTCGTTGCGTGCCATGTCGGTGACGAGCCACGTCGGCATGTCGTGGACGTGGCCCTTGAGCGAGGCCGCCTGCTGCGCCAGCTGGGCGAGTTCCTCGCCGGTGCCCACGGCGAGTGCGTGCAGCTCGCCGTCCTCGACGAACTGCCGGAGCAGCAGACGCGGCGGGATGGCCGGGTCGGTTTCCGGCGGAAACACGTAGAGCCGCACGCGCACGAGCGGGCCGGCCGTGGCCGTGCGCGCGAGGTCGATCGCGCTGCCGGCGAGCGCGCGGAACACGCGCCGCCAGCGCTCCAGCATCACGTGCTCGGCCGCACCCGCCTGCAGCCGCTGGATCAGCGGCTCCGCGTCCTGCGCCCACGCGCGCACGCGGTCGAGGCAGCGGTCGAGCGTGCGCGCCGGCGGCTCCGGGAACGGCGACGGCGCCAACCCGTCCGTCGGCCAGTACGCGCGGTAGCGCAGCGCGAGCTCGGCGAACTCCGACAGGCGCGGCTTGAGGTCCGCGAGGCTTTCGGGCAGGCCGCTCGCCGGTGCGGCCTCGAGTTCGACGGCGCCCGTGCCGGCGAGCGCCTCGATGGCGAGCGCAGCGTCGTCGCGTGCGGCGAGAATCTCGAACCAGCGCGCGGGGCGGGGCCGGATCATGTCGCGAGCGGCTGCGCGGGAAATACGCAGCGGCGCATCAGCTCCCCGCGCACGCGCTCGTACTCGAGCGCGGCCAGCGCCAGATAGACGAACGCCGCCGCCGGCTCGAGCGCCGCGCGGCGAAACAGCAGCGCCACGCGTGCGTGCAGGGCGCGGCGCAACGGCCAGCCGTCCGCCGGGTGCGCGGCCGCGAACGCGCGCGCGTGCGCATCGACCACGGCGACCAGGTGGGCCAGCGCGCCCGTCCGGGCGAGCGGGCGCGGCAGCCGTCGCAGCCATTCGGCGCGCCACGCGCCCACGAGGCGGTGCGCGCCGTGGGCCGCGGCGGCGACGAGCTGCGAGCGGCCGGCGTCCACGTCCTTCAGCGCGCGGCGGGCGACTTCGCCGTACACGGGGTCCGCGGCCAGCCACGGGGCGCGGTCGCCCCCGTGCGCGACGTGCAGCAGCACCGGCAGGTCGGCCAGCAGCGCGCACCACAGGACCGCCGGCTGCCACGCGGCGGGCATAAAGCCGCCGACCTCGGCGACGAGCTGCCGCCAGCGACGCCGCGCCGCGGCCTCGACCGCGTGCGCGTCGGCGTCGGCCCCCACGCCAACGACCCAGCCGGCGAGCGGCGACGCGCGCATCGCCGCGAGCACCGTGGCGAAATCGCGCGTGAGCTCGATGCGCCGCCACAGCGCCTCGTCGGGATGCGCGCCGTACCGCGCCGAGACGCGGGCGTACATGAACTCGACGCTGCCGGCCTCGATCATGAAGCGACCGCCACGCCGCGCGCACCGGCGCCTCGGGTGGCGCGGGCTTCGGCGCGTCCCTGCGGGCTCACGTCCGGCCCTGCGTGAGTTCGGCCGCGAGCTTCGCGAGGGCGCGCTCGAGCGCGGCGAGCTCGGCCTCGGTGAGCGCGTGCGTGCCGGACAGCGCCTCGCCTTCCGCCGCCAGCGCGGCCAGCTGCGCGGTGACGCCACGCTCGAAGGCCATGCGGATCGCGGCAATGCGCGTGGCCGTGCGCTGCGCGAGTACGCGCGCCGTCGCGCGCGCGGCCTCGGCCGCGGCCGCGGCATCCTCCTGGGCGCGCACGACGGCGGCGCGCGCCGCGTCCTCGGCGGCCAGCACGCGCGCGATCGCGGCCTCGACCGACCGGTCGCCTGACGAATCTCCGGGACGTGGCATGCCGAGCCTCCGCAACGCCTGGCGAGGCCCGCCGGCGTGACGCCGGGAGGGCGACGCCATCAGCGCGATCGTGCGCCGCGGATGTCGTTCGCTCGTTGACCTAGGTCAGCGCGCTGCGCGATAGCAGGGCGCTGCAGCTCCCTCGGTGCAATCCCGGAGTGCGCGGCGACGAGGAACCTGCTGCTACGCAGCCCCCTGGTTCGCGACAACAGCAGGTCCCTCGCTCCGCTCGGGACGACATCGGGCGGTGGAGGTCGGATCGCATTGCAACAGCCTGTCGGCGGCGCGCGGCCGCGGTCAGGCACGCGAGGAAGCGGCCCGCGGTGGCTGGCACGGACCCCGTTACACGGTCGGGGCGTTTGTTGCACCCGATCACACGCTGCGCGACAGGTGCGTGACGGGTCGCCGGACCTTTGACCTTCGTCAATCGCCGTGCGCGCGATTGCGCGCTGAATGGGGCCGTTGCGCCGTGCGCGCGATCACAAGCAGCGCCCGCCGTGCCGCCTGCACGCGGGACCGCCGGAGGATGCGATGAGCGAGACCTATTACGACCTGATGCGCCGGCAGGGCATTTCGCGGCGGAGCTTTCTCAAGTTCTGCAGCCTGACCGCGGCGTCGCTGGGCCTGTCCGAGGCCGGCGCGCAGCAGATCGCGCAGGCGATGCAGACCAAGCCGCGCACGCCCGTCGTGTGGCTGCACGGCCTCGAGTGCACGTGCTGCACCGAGTCGTTCATCCGCTCGGCGCACCCGCTTGCCAAGGACGTGGTGCTGTCGATGCTGTCGCTCGACTACGACGACACGCTGATGGCCGCGGCCGGTCACCAGGCGGAAGAGGCGCTCGAGCAGACGATTGCCAAGTACAAGGGCAACTACATCCTCGCCGTCGAGGGCAATCCGCCGCTGGCCGACGACGGCATCTACTGCATCCCGGGCGGCCGCCCGTTCGTCGACAAGCTGCGCCACGTGGCGAAGGACGCGAAGGCGATCGTGTCGTGGGGCAGCTGCGCGTCGTGGGGCTGCGTGCAGGCGGCGAAGCCGAACCCGACGCGCGCGACACCCGTGCACAAGGTGATCACCGACAAGCCGATCATCAAGGTGCCCGGCTGCCCGCCGATCGCCGAGGTGATGACCGGCGTGGTCACGTACATCCTGACGTTCGACCGGCTGCCGGACCTCGACGCGCAGGGGCGCCCGAAAATGTTCTACAGCCAGCGCATCCACGACAAGTGCTACCGGCGGCCGCACTTCGACGCCGGCCAGTTCGTCGAGCACTTCGACGACGCGGGCGCGCGGATGGGCTACTGCCTGTACAAGGTCGGCTGCAAGGGGCCGGTCACCTACAACGCGTGCTCGGCGCTGCGCTGGAACGACGGCCTGTCGTTCCCGATCCAATCCGGCCACGGCTGCATCGGCTGCTCGGAGGACGCGTTCTGGGACAAGGGGTCGTTCTACGACCACCTGACGACGATCCGGCCGCCGGGCGGGCTCGGCATCGAAGGCACCGCAGACCGCATCGGCCTCGGCGCCGTCGCGGTAGCGGGCGCGGCGATCGCGGCGCACGCGGCGGTCAGCGCGATCAAGCAGGCGCGGAGCAAGACGCGCAACGACAAGGTGAGCGAGGCGGAGAAGTAACATGGCGACCATCCAGACGCAGGGCTTCACGCTCGACAACTCGGGCAAGCGCATCGTCGTCGACCCGATCACGCGGATCGAGGGCCACCTCCGCATCGAGGTCAACGTCGACCGCGACAACGTGATCCGCAACGCCGTGTCCACCGGCACGATGTGGCGCGGGCTCGAAGTCATCCTCAAGGGACGCGACCCGCGCGACGCGTGGGCCTTCGTCGAGCGCATCTGCGGCGTGTGCACCGGCGTGCACGCGCTCGCCTCCGTGCGCTCGGTCGAGGACGCGCTGGCGATCAGGATCCCGAAGAACGCGAACATCATCCGCAACCTGATGCACGCGACGCTGTACGCGCAGGACCACCTCGTGCACTTCTACCACCTGCACGCGCTCGACTGGGTCGACGTGGTGTCGGCGCTGAAGGCGGACCCGAAGAAGACGTCCGAGCTGCAGCAGAGCATCTCGCCGTGGCCGAACAGCTCGCCCGGCTACTTCCGCGAGGTCCAGAGCCGCCTCAAGAAATTCGTCGAGAGCGGACAGCTCGGCATCTTCGCCAACGGCTACTGGGGCAGCCCCGCGTACAAGCTGCCGCCGGAAGCGAACCTGATGGCGACCACGCATTACCTCGAGGCGCTCGACTTCCAGAAGGAGATCGTCAAGATCCAGACGATCTTCGGCGGCAAGAACCCGCACCCGAACTGGCTGGTCGGCGGCGTGCCCTCGCCGATCAACGTCGACGGCACCGGCGCGGTCGGCGCGGTGAACATGGTCAACCTCAACATGGTCCGCGACATCTGCGACCGGACCATCGAGTTCGTCGACCAGGTGTACCTGCCCGATCTCCTCGCGGTGGCTTCGTTCTACAAGGACTGGGCGAAGATCGGCGGCGGCCTGTCCGGCCAGAACGTCATGGCCTACGGCGACTTCCCGGACATCCCGAACGACTACTCGAACAACAGCATGCTGCTGCCGTCGGGCGTCATCCTCGGCGGCGACCTGAAGAAGGTGCACGACGTCGACCTGAAGGCGCCCGACCAGGTGCAGGAGTGGGTGACGCACAGCTGGTACAAGCAGGCGCAGGAGCAGAACGGGCTGCACCCGTTCGACGGCGTCACCGAGCCCAACTTCGTGCTCGGCCCCGCCACCAAGGGCACCCGCACCAACATCGAGAACGTCGACGAGAACGCGAAGTACTCGTGGGTGAAGTCGCCGCGCTGGAAGGGCCACGCGGTCGAGGTCGGCCCGCTCGCGCGCTACCTCGTCGCCTACGCCCGCGGCAACAAGGAGATCGTCGAGCAGGTCAACGGTGCGCTCAAGGCGCTCGACGTGCCGGTCACGGCGCTGTTCTCCACGCTCGGCCGCACGGCGGCGCGCGGCCTCGAGTGCCAGTGGGCGGCGCACAAGATGCGCTACTTCCACGACCAGCTGATGGCCAACATCAAGGCCGGCGACCTCACCACCGCCAACGTCGAGAAGTGGGAGCCGTCGACCTGGCCGAAGGAGGCGAAGGGCGTGGCGCCGTGCGAGGCGCCGCGCGGCGCGCTCGCGCACTGGGTCAAGATCAAGGACACGAAGATCGACAGCTACCAGTGCGTGGTGCCGACGACGTGGAACGCGGGTCCGCGCGACGCCAAGGGCCAGATCGGCGCGTACGAGGCGGCGCTGCTGAACACGCCGATGGTGAACCCGACGCAGCCGCTCGAGATCCTGCGCACGATCCACAGCTTCGACCCCTGCCTCGCGTGCGCGACGCACGTGATGTCGCCGGAGGGCGAGGAACTGGTCGCGGTGAAGGTCCGCTGACAACCGGACGGGAGCACTCGATGAACATCGACCGCGTGTCGGGCCAGGTCTTAAGCGGACCGCTCGAGCCCATCTACGTGTACGAGGCGCCGGTGCGCCTCTGGCACTGGGTGATGATGGTCGCGATGCTGGTCCTGGCCGCGACCGGGTACCTGATCGGCAGCCCGCCGCCTTCGATCGGTGGCGAGGCGACGTTCAGCTACTTCTTCGCGTGGATCCGGATGATCCACTTCATCGCCGCGATGATCTTCGCGGTGGCCTTCCTCGTCCGCATTTACTGGGCGTTCGTGGGCAACCACAGCTCGCGCGCGATCTTCCTGCCGCCGGTGTGGAGCGGCCGCTGGTGGCGCGGACTGTTCAACCAGGTGGCCTACTACCTGTTCCTGAAGAAGGAGCCGGACCTCTGGGTCGGCCACAACCCGCTGGCGCAGCTCGCGATGTTCGCGATGTACACGCTCGGCACGCTCTTCATCATCGTCACGGGCCTCGCGCTGTACGCGCAGCAGTGGGGCTGGGGCACGTGGCCGATGAACGTGATGGGCTGGGTGTTCGTGCTGTTCGGCGACCCGCAGGAGGTGCGCACGTGGCACCACCTCGCGATGTGGTACCTGCTGCTGTTCGCGGTGATTCACGTCTACATGGTGTTCCGCGAGGACATCATGAGCGGCGAGTCGGTGATCGGCACGATGACCAACGGGATCCGGATGTGGAAGCGGGCGCCGAAGCCTTAAGCCCTGCCATGCCGGCCGCGCCGCTCCGGGGCGCGCCGGGGGCCCGGCGGCCGGCGGCGCTCGCGCTGCCGTCGCGCAAGCCGCCGCGTCCGGGCGCCTTCCTCGAGAGCCGGTACTTGAAGCCGCTCGCGATCAACCAGACCGAGTTGGCACGCGCGCTCGGCATCTCGCGCCGGCGCGTCAACGAACTCGTCAACGGCCGCCGCGCGATCACGCCGGACACCGCGGTGCGGCTCGCGCTGTTCTTCGGCAACGACGCGATGTTCTGGATGCACCTGCAGGTCGCCTGGGACATGCACGAGGCGGTCCGCGCGATGCGCGCGGCGCAGCGGAAGTGACGGCGGCGCCGCGGGCTGCGGCGCCCTTGACCTAGCACAATACGCCGCGGCGCCGGCACGCTAGGCTTGCTCCTGTAACCCGACGGGTAACAGGAGAACGCAGTGGCGGTCCCGTGTGAAGTTCTCGTGCTGGGCATCGGCAACCTCTTGTGGGCGGACGAGGGCTTCGGCGTGCGCGCGGTCGAGGCGCTGCACGCCGCGTTCGCGTTTCCCGCCGCCGTCGCGCTGAAGGACGGCGGCACGCTGGGCCTCAATCTCTACGAGGACGTCGCGTCGGCACGCCGCGTGCTGGTGCTCGACGCGGTCGACTTCGGCCTCGCGCCCGGCTCGCTGGTCGTCCTCCGCGGCGACGACGTCCCCGCGTGGGGACGCACCAGGCTCTCGCCGCACCAGCTTGGCTTCAACGACGTGCTGGCGCTGGCGCAGCTGAACGGCCGCGCGCCGGAGACGGTCGTCGCGATCGGCGTGCAGCCGGTCGAACTGTCCGACTTCGGCGGCAGCCTGCGGCCGGCCGTGCGCGACCGCATTCCCGAGGCCGTGGCGCTCGCGGCGGCCGAGCTGGCTACCTGGGGCTATCCCGGCGTCCCGCGCGCGCCTGACGCCGTCGGCGAGCCCCTGAACGCCACCGTGCTCGCGCTCTCCGAGTACGAGGCCGGCCGGCCCGATGCGCTGGCGGCCCGGCGCGACGGCGACCCGCGCGTGCTGGCCCGGACCGAGACCAACTGACGTGTGCATCGGCATCCCCATGCGCGTCGTGACCGTGGACGGCGTGCGCGCGCGCTGCGAGGGCCGCGGCGAGACGCTCGACCTCGACTGCATGCTGGTCGAACGCCTGGCGCCCGGTGCGTGGGTGCTCGCGTTTCGCGGCGCGGCCGTGCGCGTGCTGTCGGCGGACGAGGCCGCCGCGACCAACGACGCCCTCGACGCACTTGCGGCGGTGCTCGCCGGCGACGCGGCTGCCGGCTTTGCCGACCTCACCGACCGCGAGCCGGTCCTTCCCGCCCATCTTCGAGGAGACCCCGCTTGACGATCCCGATGCCCATCGCTGCCGACGCGGACCCGTTGCGCTACCCGCTGATCGCGCGGCTCTTCGACAAGCACGGCTTCGCCGAAGTCACGGCGGACGACCGCGACGGCTGGCTCGCGCGGCCCGGCCGCGCGCTCGTCGTGTTCCTCGAGGATCCGGTGCGCTACCGCGAGTCGTTGGACCTTGCGGTGATCGTGCCCGAACTCACGCGCGCGTTTCCCGGCCGCTTCGCCGTCGGCGTCGCGCTGCCGGTCGAAGCGCGGCAACTCGCCGTCCGCTTCGGCTTCCGCCGCTGGCCGGCGCTGGTGATGCTCGCCGACGGCAGGTACGTCGGCGCCATCGACGGCCTGCGCGACTGGACCGTCTATCTCGAACAGGTTGCATCGCTGCTCGACGCCGCGCCGGGCCGCCCGCCTTCGGTCGGCGTCGCCGTGACCGGCGACGGCGCCGGCGCGTGCGCCTCGTGAACGCCATCGCGGAGTGATGCCATGAAGGACTTTCCGTTGCCCGTCCGTACCCTGGGCCCCGCGTCGCAGCCGCCGGAAGACGTCGGGCTCGACTATCTCGCCATCCCGCGCGAGATGAACACGTTCGCGATGCCGCGCGTGCCCGAGCGGGTGGACCCGGCCGCGCTGCGCGCCGCGCGCGACGTGCTCGCCGCGTTCGCCGCGGCGCTCGCGGACTGGGACCCGGTCGCATCGGCGAACGGGCCGGCGCTCGATCTGGCCGGCGTGCCGGCGCCCGCGCTCGCGATCGTCGACCAGGTGCTGGGCGAGGGCGAGGTTTCGGTGCGCATCGACGGCGACGCCCGCTACCAAATCCAGGAGAGCGTCTTCACCGGGCTCTGGCGCGTCTGCGCGCTCGACGGCGCCGGCCGGCTCGTCGGCGACCGCCTCGAGGCCGGCGCGCTGCCGCGGCTCGTCGCCGCCGCCGCGCGTGCCGGCGCCGCCGCGGCCCCGCCGCTCGTCAACGTGCCGCCGGGCGCGATGAACTCGCCCGCGTTGCTGGCGGAAATCGGCAGCCAGCTCGCGGCGCGCGTGCCCGGAACGCCTGCGCACGTCATCAACCTGACGCTGTTCCCGCTGACGCCCGACGACCACGCGGTGCTGACGCAGGCGTTGCCCGTCGGCCCCGTCGCGATGATGTCGCGCGGCTTCGGCAACTGCCACGTGACGTCGACCGCGGTGGCCGACGTCTGGCGCGTCCAGTACTTCAACAGCATGCAGACGCTGATCCTCAACACGATCGAGATCGTCGACGTGCCGGCCGCCGCGCTGGCGGCGCCGGAGGACCTCGCGGACAGCCGCGAACGGCTGGCCGAGCTCCTCGACTGGATGAGCGCCGACCTCGCGGACGCGTCGTGATGGCACCGGAGGCGCGTGCGACCCGCGGGCGCCGCGAGTGCCGGATCTGCTGGCACGTCTACGACCCGGCGCAGGGCGACCTCGTCTGGCAGGTGCCGCCCGGCACGCCGTTCGCCGACCTGCCGGCGCACTGGACGTGCCCGGAGTGCGCGGCGACGCGCGACCAGTTCCTCGAGCTTCCCGACGATGATTGACGAGATGCGGCCCCCACGCTCGCTGCGCTCGCTGCCCCCCGGGACGCCCTCGCGCGCGGGCCGCAGGCCAGGCTCGCAGAGCGCGTCCGCGCGCGAGGGCGACGGCCGACACGCCACCGTCCGCATGTCTCGCCTGACCGTGGAGGCCGTGGCAGGTCAGTCCCTCGGGACGGCCCTTCGGGACTCGGTGAATGGGCCCCCACGCTCGCTGCGCTCGCTGCCCCCCGGGACGCCCTCGCGCGCGGGCCGCAGGCCAGGCTCGAAGAGCGCGTCCGCGCGCGAGGGCGACGGCCGACACGCCACCGTCCGCATGTCTCGCCTGACCGTGGAGGCCGTGGAAGGTCAGTCCCTCGGGACGGCCCTTCGGGACTCGGTGAATGGGCCCCCACGCTCGCTGCCCCCCGAGGGGGAAGGTCAGTCCCTCGGGACGGCCCTTCGGGACTCGGTGAATGGGCCCCCACGCTCGCTGCGCTCGCTGCCCCCCGAGGGGGAAGGTCAGTCCCTCGGGACGGCCCTTCGGGACTGACGTGTCCGCGTCGAACCCCATGCTGCGACCCGATCCATCGCCGGCGCTTGTCGCGTCGTTCCGCGCCGCGGCCGCGCGCATGGCGGGGCTCGGGCTGGTCAATCCGGCGCTCGCCGTCGAGGCGATCGGCTTCGCCGTCCGCGACGGCCGCTGGATCGGCGTGCTGGTGACGCCGTGGTGCATGAACCTCGTGGCGGCGCCGTGCGATCCGCGGGCATGGCCGGCGGTGGCCCCGGGCGCCAAGGTGCGGCTGACGTTCCCGGCCGGCGACTTCGAATTCGTCGGCGCGCACGACGGCGCAGCCGGCGAGTATCTCGCGTGCTCGCTGTTCTCGCCCGTCTTCGAGTTCGCCGACCAGGTCACGGCGCGCGCCGTCGCCGAGCAGGCGTTGGTCGCGCTGCTGGACGCGGGCACGGCGCACGAGTCCGGGCCGATCGAGCGTCGGATCGAGGCGCCGCTGACGCGGCGCGACCTGCTGCGCGGCAGCTTCCTGCGGGGTGACGATGGCGCTCGAGGGTGAGCTGGTCGTGACGCTGCGGTGCGACGCGCAGCGCGTGCGCGGCGTCGACGTGAAGTCGACACGGCCTTTGCTCGCCGCGCGCGTGCTGGCCGGCAAGACGGGCGCCGAGGTCGCCACGACGATTCCGCTGCTCTACAGCATCTGCGGCGGAGCGCAGGGCGCGGCCGCCGCGTGCGCGCTGGCGGCCGCCGGCGCGACCGGTTTCGCCCGCGAGAGCGCGGCGCGCGACACCGGCGTCGTCGTGGAGGCGCTGCAGGAGGGGTTCTGGCACCTGCTGATCGGGTGGCCGAATGCGATGGGCAGCGAGGCGCAGGTGACGCCGGTGACGGCCGCGCGTTACCAGATTGCGACGTCGGCGCGCGCGTCCGACGGCACCGACCTGCTGGGCGACGCGGCCGCGATGCGCGGCCTCGCGGTGAGCCTCGGGAAGCTCGCGGAGCGCGCGATCTTCGGAATGCCGTCCCCGCAGTGGCAATCGCTTGCGGACGCCGACGCGCTCGCCGCGTGGGCCGGCGCCGGCGCGACGCTGCCGGCGCGCCTGCTCGCGCACGTACTGGCCGGCGCGACGCCGCGCCACCACGCGGCGGCGAAGCTGATGCCGCCGCCGCGCCGCGACCTCCTGCTGCAGGTGATCGCGCCGGCGCTGCGGGACGACCCGGCGTTCGCGCGCGCGCCGCTGTGGGCGGGCGAGCCGGTGGAGACGAGCGCGCTGTCGCGGATGCGCGAGCACCCGCTGGTCGCGGCGGTGGACCGCACCTATGGCCATGCGCCGGTCACGCGGATCGTCGCGCGCATCGCCGAGGTCGGCCAGATGCTCGACGTGCTGGCCGGCGGGCAGCCGGCCGCGCCGCGGACGCAGAGCGTCACGCTCGGCGCCGGCGACGGCCTGGGCGCGGTCGAGACCGCGCGTGGACTGCTGCTGCACCGCGTCCGCCTGCACGACGAGTGCGTGGCCGACTACCAGGTCGTGGCGCCCACCGAGTGGAACTTCCATCCGCAGGGACCGCTGGTGCGCGGACTCGCGGACGCCGCGGCGGACGACCGCGCGGCGCTGCTGCGCACGGCGCGGCTGGCCGTCCACTCGCTCGACCCCTGCGTCGCGTGCCGGGTCGAGGTGGCCCATGCATGAAGTCGCGCTCGCCGAGGGCGTCATGCGCATCGTCGCGGAGGCGGCGGCGAGGCACGACGCCACGCGCGTGCACACCGTTTGGGTCGAACTGGGCGCGCTGGCCCACGTCGAGCCCGACGCGCTGCGCTTCTGCTTCGACGCGGTCACGCGCGGCAGCGTGGCGGAGGGCGCGGCGCTGGAGATCGCGACGAAGCCAGGTTCGGCATGGTGCCTGCCTTGTGGCGGTCAGGTGCCGCTCGCGCGGCTCGGCGATGCGTGCCCGCTCTGCGGCAGCTACCAGCTGTCGGTGATCGCGGGCGAGGAAATGCGGGTGAAGGAGATCGGGATCGCGTGACGGGGTGACCCGGCGCGCCCGGACGAGGAAGGAGATCGGGGATGTGCACGACCTGCGGTTGCGGACACGGGCAGACGCGCATCGACGGTGCGGCGGTGCCGGCACACGGGGCGACGCCGTATCGGCACGCCGACCCCGAGGCGGTGCCGCGGCACCGGCATGCCGACGGCACATGGCACGGCGGGCTGCATCGCGCCGTCGCTCCGCCGGGACCGCCGCTGTCCGCCATTCACGACGACACGCTGCCGGCCGCGCGGGTCGTCGCCGTCGAGCAGGACATCCTCGCGCGCAAC
The DNA here is from genome assembly GCA_016716425.1 of Betaproteobacteria bacterium. GTDB lineage: Bacteria > Pseudomonadota > Gammaproteobacteria > Burkholderiales > Casimicrobiaceae > VBCG01. The sequence continues at coordinate 55,718 of JADJWJ010000005.1, read as the reverse complement.
GACGCGATCGCCGCGCGCAACCGCAGTTTCTTCGCCGAGCGTGCGATCTTCGTGGCGAACCTGGTGTCGAGCCCGGGCTCCGGCAAGACCTCGCTGCTGGTGCGCACGATCGAGGCGCTCGCGGGCCGGCTCGGCGTCGCGGTCATCGAGGGCGACCAGCAGACGTCGCTCGACGCCGACCGCATCCGCGCGACCGGCGCACCGGCGGTGCAGGTCAACACCGGCCGCGGCTGTCACCTCGACGCGTCGATGGTCGAGCGCGCGCTCGCCGCGCTCTCGCCTCCCGACGGCAGCGTCGTGCTGATCGAGAACGTCGGCAACCTCGTGTGCCCGGCCGCGTTCGACCTGGGCGAGGCGCACAAGGTCGTGATCCTGTCGGTGACCGAGGGCGACGACAAGCCGCTCAAGTACCCGGACATGTTTCACGCGGCCGACCTCATGGTGATCAACAAGGTCGACCTCGCGCCGTACGTGACGTTCGACGTCGGCGCCGCGATCGCCAACGCGCGGCGGATCCGGCCGGGCCTGCCGGCGCTCACGGTGTCGGCGACGACCGGCGAGGGGTTCGACGCGTGGCTGGCGTGGATCGCCGCCGGCAGCGCCCGGGCGCGCGCCGCGCGCGACGCCGGCGTGGCCGCGCACGAGCGGCGCGCGGCGGAACTTCCGGCGCAGCTCGCGGCCACGGGGCGCGCGACCTGACCACCGGGCACGCACGGACGCGACGATGAACCTGCCCGTTGCCGCCGACGTCGTTCGCCGCCGTCTCGAAGTGCACGGCGTCGTGCAGGGGGTCGGCTTCCGGCCGTTCGTCTACCGGCTCGCGCACGACTTGAAGCTCGCCGGTTGGGTGCGCAACGACGCCGCCGGCGTGACGATCGAGGTGCAGGGCGACCCGGCGCGCGTCGACCGACTCGCGCGCCGCGTGCGCGAAGAGGCGCCGCCGCTCGCGCGCGTCGACCACGTCACCGAGCACGAATGCCTGCCGGCGGACGAGGGCGACGGCTTCGCGATCCTCGACTCGGCGGGCGGTCGCGCGGCGACCGCGATTGGCCCCGACAGCGCGACCTGCGCGGACTGCCTGGCGGAACTCTTCGACCCGGCCGATCGGCGCTATCGCTACGCGTTCATCAACTGCACGCACTGCGGCCCGCGCTACACGATCACCCGCCGGCTGCCCTACGATCGCGCGACGACCAGCATGGCGGCCTTCGCCCAGTGCCCCGCGTGCCTTGCCGAGTACCGCTCGCCGCTCGACCGCCGCTTCCACGCGGAGCCGAACGCGTGCCCGGTGTGCGGGCCGCAGCTCGCGTTCGCCGACGCGCACGGGCGCGTCGTGCCGGACGTCGACGCGGTGGTCGAGGCCGTCGCGCGCATCGCGCGCGGTGACATCGTCGCGATCAAGGGCCTGGGCGGCTTTCACCTGGCGTGCGACGCGCGCAACGCACTGGCGGTCGCGCGGCTGCGCGAGCGCAAGGCGCGCGAGGAGAAGCCGTTCGCCGTGATGGCGGCCAACGTCGCGTCGGTGCAGCCGCTGGCGCTCGTGAGCGACGCCGAGCACGCGATGCTCACGTCGGCCGAGCGGCCGATCGTGCTGCTGCGCAAGCGGGTTGGCGCCGACATGGCGCTGCCGGGCGTGGCGCCCGACCTCGCGTGGCTGGGCGTGATGCTGCCGTACACGCCGCTGCACGCGTTGCTGTTCCACGAGGCGGCGGGCCGGCCGGTCGTTCCGGGTTGGCAAGCGGCGCCGCATCCGCTCGTGCTGGTGATGACGAGCGCCAACCCGGGCGGCGAGCCGCTGGTGACCGCCGACGACGAGGCGATCGCGCGGCTTGCCGGCATCGCGGACGGCTACGTGCTGCACGACCGCGACATTGTCGTCGGCTGCGACGACAGCGTGACCCGCGCGCTGCCGGGCGAGAGCGGCCGCGGCTTCCAGTTCGTCCGCCGCGCACGCGGCTACACGCCGCGCGCGATTCGCCTGGCGGTGGCCGGGCCGCCGGTGCTCGCGGTCGGCGGCTACTTCAAGAACACCGTTTGCGTGACGCGCGGCGACGAGGCTTTCCTGTCGCAGCACGTCGGCGAGCTCGACAATGCGCCGACGTGCCGCGCGTTCGAGCATGCAATCGCGCATCTGACGGACATCCTCGACGTGCAGCCGGCGCTGATCGCGCACGACCTGCACCCGGACTTCCACAGCACGCGTCACGCGGCCGCGTTGGCGGCGCGCTGGCAGGTGCCGCTCTGCGCGGTTCAGCACCACCACGCGCACGTCGCCGCGGTGCTGGCCGAGCATGGCGTGCGGGAGCCCGTGATCGGCGTTGCGCTCGACGGCGTGGGCCTCGGCACCGATGGCGAAGCGTGGGGCGGCGAGCTGCTGCGCGCGGACGGCACCGCGATGACGCGGGTCGGTCGCCTGCGCGCGCTGGCGCTGCCAGGCGGCGACCGCGCGGCGCGCGAGCCCTGGCGGATGGCTGCGGCAGCGCTTGCCGCCGTCGGCCGCGGCGACGAGATCGGACGCCGGTTCGCGCACGAGCCGGCGGCGCGCATGGTGGCCACGCTGCTGGCGCGCGGTGTGCGCGCGCCGCGAACCACCAGCATGGGCCGCTGGTTCGACGCGGCGGCCGGGCTGCTGGGGGTCGCCGACCGGATGTCGTTCGAGGGGCAGGCCGCGATGCGCCTCGAGGGGATCGCGCAGCGCCACGGCAGCGTCCCGGCCGACGAGGCGCTCTACGCGATTTCCGCGGACGGCGAGCTCGACCTGACGCCGCTCGCGGCGCGGCTGGCCGACGAGCGCGACGCGGGCTTCGGGGCGGCGCTGTTCCACGCCACGCTCGTCGCGGCGCTGGCCGAGTGGATCGCGGCCGCCGCCGCGCGGTACGCCCTCGCGACGGTGGCCGCCGGCGGCGGCTGCTTCCTCAACGCGATCGTTTCCGGCGGGTTGCGCGCGGCGCTGGCGCACCGCGGCCTCGCGCTGCTGGAGGCGCAGGCCGCCCCGCCGAACGACGGGGGCCTGGCGCTCGGGCAGGCGTGGCTCGCGCTGCAGTCGCGCGAACGAAAAGGCGGATGACCATGTGCCTCGCGATCCCGGCGCGCGTCGTCGCGCTTCCCGAACCCGAAACGGCGCTGATCGACGTCGCCGGCGTGCGCAAGCGCATTTCGCTCGCGCTGGTCGACGGCGTCGCGGTCGGCGACTACGTGATCGTGCACGTCGGCTACGCGCTGACGCGGCTCGACCCGGAAGAGGCGCAGCGCACGCTCGAGATGTTCGCGCAGGCCGGCGTCGCGCCGCAGGGTGCGCAGTGAAGTACATCGACGAATTCCGCGACGGCGAGCGCGCCCGCGTGCTCGCGGCGGCCATCGCACGCGAGGCGCGCGCGGACCGCCGCTACAACCTGATGGAGTTCTGCGGCGGCCACACGCACGCGATCTCGCGCTACGGCCTCGCCGATCTCCTGCCGCCGGCGATCCGGATGATCCACGGCCCGGGCTGCCCGGTGTGCGTGCTGCCGATCGGCCGCATCGACAGCGCGATCGAGCTGTCCCGGCGGCCCGGGCTCGTCCTGTGCACGTACGCCGACACGATGCGCGTGCCCGCGAGCGGCGGCTTGTCGCTGCTGCAGGCGAAGGCGCGCGGCGGCGACATCCGGATGGTGTACTCGAGCGCCGACGCGCTGCGGATCGCGCGCGAGCACCCGGACCGCGACGTCGTGTTCTTCGCGATCGGCTTCGAGACGACCACGCCGCCCACGGCCGTCGTCGTCAAGCAGGCCGCGGCCGAGCGCCTTGCCAACTTCAGCGTGTTCTGCAACCACGTGCTGACACCTGCGGCGATCACGGCGATCCTCGAGTCGAAGGAAGTGCGTGAGTTCGGCACGGTGCCGCTCGACGGCTTCATCGGCCCCGCGCACGTGTCGACGGTGATCGGCAGCCGCCCCTACGAGTACTTCGCGGAGGAGTATCGGCGGCCGGTCGTCATCGCCGGCTTCGAGCCGCTCGACGTGATGCAGGCGATCCTGATGCTGGTGCGGCAGCTGAACGAGGGGCGCGCCGAAGTCGAGAACGAGTTCACGCGCGCGGTGACGCGCGACGGCAACGGCAAGGCGCAGGCGCTGGTGGCCGACGTGTTCGAGCTGCGGCGGTCGTTCGAGTGGCGCGGACTGGGCGAAGTCGCCTACAGCGCGCTGCGGATCCGCGAGCGGTACGCGCCGTTCGACGCGGAGGCGCGCTACGGCATCGTCTACCGGCCGGTGCCCGACCACAAGGCGTGCGAGTGCGGCGCGATCCTGCGCGGCGTCAAGACGCCGGCGCAGTGCAAGGTGTTCGGCACGGCGTGCACGCCCGACCACCCGCTCGGGTCGTGCATGGTGTCGGCCGAGGGCGCGTGCGCCGCGCACTACACGTACGGGCGGTTCAAGGGCGCGGCGGTAGTCGCCGCGCCGGCGGCTCCCGCTTAGGATGAGGCCCCCAGCTCCTGCGGCGCGCCCCCGCGGCATGCATGCCGAGGGCGGCCCATCGCGACTGGATGAACGCCTCCCCGCTCGCAGCGCTCGATGCCCCGGTGGATTCGGTCGCACGACACCGGGTCCCCGCGTTCGCGGGGACGACGGAGTCTTGCCCGTGTCGTTCCGCGGCCGGGCGATTCCCGCTAGCGAAGCCATGCGCGCCGATTACGTCCGCCCGATCGACTTCCGCCACGGCCGCGTGGACATGACGCACGGCGGCGGCGGCCGGGCGATGGCGCAGCTGATCGACGAGCTCTTCGTCCGCGCGTTCGACAACGAGTGGCTGCGGCAGGCCAACGACCAGGCGGCGTTCCGCGTGCCGGGTGGGCGCATGGTGATGGCGACCGACAGTCACGTGGTGTCGCCGCTGTTCTTCCCGGGTGGCGACATCGGCTGCCTGTCCGTGCACGGCACGATCAACGACGTCGCGATGGCCGGGGCGGTGCCGCTCAACCTCGCGGCCGGCTTCATCCTCGAGGAGGGCTTCCCGCTCGCGGACCTGAAGCGGATCGTCGAGTCGATGGCGGCCGCGGCAATGGAGGCCGGCGTACCCGTGGTGACCGGCGACACCAAGGTCGTCGAGCAGGGCAAGGGCGACGGCGTGTTCATCACGACGACCGGCGTGGGAGTCGTGCCGGCCGGCGTGGAAATCAGCGGCGACCGGGCGCGGCCTGGCGACCGCATCCTCGTCAGCGGGACGCTGGGCGACCACGGCGTCGCGATCATGTCCCTGCGCGAGAACCTCGAGTTCGAGACGACGATCCGCTCGGACACGGCAGCGCTGCATCGCCTCGTCGCCGCGATGGTCGCCGCAGTGCCCGGCATCCGCTGCCTGCGCGACCCTACGCGCGGCGGCCTCGCCACGACGCTGAACGAGTTCGCGCGGCAGTCGCGGTGCGGCATGGTGATCGCCGAGGATCGGATCCCGGTGGCGGCCGGCGTGCGCGCCGCGTGCGAGTTCCTGGGCCTCGACCCGCTGTACGTCGCCAACGAAGGCAAGCTGGTCGCGATCGCGCCGCCGGAGGACGCCGACGCGCTGCTCGCGGTGATGCGCGCCCATCCGCAAGGGCGCGACGCGGCGATGGTCGGCGAGGTGATCGCCGATCCGCACCACTTCGTGCAGATGGACACGAGCTTCGGCGGACGCCGTGTGGTCGACTGGCTGACCGGCGAACAGCTGCCGCGGATCTGCTGATGCGCATCCTGTTGCTCGCGCACGCGTTCAACAGCCTGACGCAGCGGGTGTTCGTCGAGCTGCGCGCCGCCGGCCACGAGGTCTCCGTCGAATTCGACATCAACGATGCCGTGACGCAGGAGGCCGTCGCACTGTGGCGGCCGGACGTGGTCGTGGCACCGTTCCTCAAGCGGCGCATTCCCGACGCCGTGTGGCGCGGCGTGCGCTGCCTCGTCGTGCATCCGGGCGTGGTCGGCGACCGCGGGCCGTCGGCGCTCGACTGGGCGATCGCGGACGCGGAGACGACGTGGGGCGTCACGGTGCTGGAAGCGAACGGCGAGATGGACGCCGGAGACGTCTGGGCCAGCGCCGAGTTCCCGCTGCGCGACGCGACGAAGGGCAGCCTGTACCGGCACGAAGTCACCGAGGCGGCGGTTGCCGCCCTGCGCGAGGCGCTCGCCGGAATCGCGCGCGGTGCGCGCCCGACGCCGCTGCCCGCATTCGGCGATCGCGCGCGCGGCAAGGCGCGGCCGGCGATGCGGCAGACCGACCGCGCGATCGACTGGCGCGCCGACGACACGGCCACCGTGCTGCGCAAGGTGCGCGCGGCGGACGGCGCGCCCGGCGTGCTGGACCACGTGCTCGGCGAAGCGGTCTATCTGTTCGACGCGCACGCCGAGGGCGGACTGGCGCACCTGCGTGCCGGCGCGACCCCCGGAACCGTCGTTGCACGACGCGACGGCGCGATCCTGCGCGCCACCATCGACGCCGCCGTGTGGATCACCCACGTCAAGCGTGCCGAAGGTCCCGAGCCGCGCCTGAAGCTGCCCGCGCAGATGGTGCTGGGCGAGCGGCTGGCGGACGTGCCCGAGGCGCCGCTCGCGCCTGACGTCCGCGTCGCGTTCCCGACGTGGCGGCCGATCGAGTACGCGGAGGAGGGCGCGGTCGGCATCCTGCGCTTCCCGTTCCACAACGGCGCGATGGGCACCGCGCAGTGCGAGGCGCTGCGCGCCGCCTACGCGGAGGCGAAGGCGCGGGAAACGCGCGTGATCGTGCTGGAAGGCGGCCCGGACTTCTGGTCGAACGGGATTCACCTCAACCTGATCGAGGCCGCGGACCACCCCGCCGAAGAGTCGTGGCGCAACATCAACGCGATGGACGACCTCGTGCGCGAAATCGTCGAAACGGAGAAGCAGCTGACGATCGCGGCGATGCAGGGCAACGCGGGGGCCGGCGGCGTGTTCCTGGCTCTCGCGGCCGATCGGGTCTACGTGCGCGACGGCGCCATCCTGAATCCGCACTACAAGGGCATGGGCAACCTGTACGGGTCCGAGTACTGGACGTACCTGCTGCCGCGCCGCGTCGGCGCCGAGGGCGCGCGCGCGCTGACGCAGGGGCGGCTGCCGATGTCCGCGCGCGAGGCGGTCGCGGCGGGACTTGCCGACGACTGCTTCGCGGCCACGGCCGCGGCGTTCCGCAGGGAAGTCGGAAGGCGCGCGCATGCGGCGGCAGGCGCCGCGGATTACACCGCGCAGCTCGCCGCCAAGGCCGCACGCCGGGCGGCCGACGAGGCGGCGCGGCCGCTGGCCGACTATCGCGCCGACGAGCTCGCGCGCATGCACCGCAACTTCTTCGGCTTCGACCCGAGCTACCACATCGCGCGCGATCACTTCGTGCGCAAGGTGCCGCGCTCGCGCACGCCGCTGCACCTCGCGCTGCATCGCGCGCGACCGGTGCCGGCGTTGCCGCAGGCGCCCGACTGAAGGGGGTGCGACAAGATGCCGCAGGCCGTGCCCGGCGTTGCGCGGCGTCAACGTGCCGGCGTCCCGCTGCGTTAGACTCGCGGGCGAGCCCGGGCGGCCGGGCGTCATTCACGACGAGGAGCGAAAGCGATGAAGGCAATCCTGATGGTTGCGGCGGTGGCACTGGGCCTGGGCGTGGCGGGTGTGGCGACCGCGTCGGACGACCTCGCGCAGAAGAGTGGGTGCGCGACGTGCCATGCCAAGGACACCAAGAAGATGGGGCCGTCGTACAAGGACATCGCGGCCAAGTTCAAGGGCAAGGCGGATGCCGAGAAGACGCTGGTCGCCAACCTGATGTCCGGCAAGGGCCACCCCCAGGTCAAGTCGTCGCAGGCCGACACCGTGACGCTGGTGAAGTGGATCCTCGCGATGTGACGGCGGGGCGCGCCGGGCGGGCGCCGCGACCGTCGACGCAAGGGCCTGCCGTAGGTTAGGATTGCGGCCAGAGTGCCGGGCGACGGCTCGAGACGAGCCGCCGCGGCGCGGCACCCGTCCAGCGAGGAGAGAGATTGATGAAGTCGATCGTGATCGCGGCCGTCGCGGCCGTTGCAATGGGCGCCGCCGGCGCGGCGAACGCCCAGGAAGCCGCTGCCAAGAGCGCGGGCTGCATGACGTGCCACGACGTCTCGGCCAAGAAGATGGGGCCGTCGTTCAAGGAAGTGGCTGCCAAGTACAAGGGCAAGGCCGACGCGCCGGCCATGCTCGAGGCGAAGCTTGCCGGCGCCAAGGGCCACCCGGAAGTCAAGGCCAAGGGTGACGAGCTCAAGGGCATCGTCAAATGGGTGCTGGCGCAGTAGCGTCCTCGCGCCAACGACGAACGAAGCCGGCTCGCGCCGGCTTTTTCGTTCCTGCTCTTTGCTCGACCTTCACCCCGGCGCTCTCCCGCAAGTGCGAGGGGGAGCAACTGAAGGCGACGCCGCGCGCCGGAACCTTCCGCTCCCGCGCGAGCGTGCGCGGGCTGGGTGAGGGCAGTTCAGCCCGGTGTTGCGAGCTTGAGGCCGACGATCCCGGCGACGATGAGCGCGAGGCTGGCGAGCCGCCCGGCGGTCGCCGCCTCGCCGAACAGCACGATACCCAGCGCCGCCGTGCCCACGGCGCCGACGCCGACCCATACGGCATAGGCGGTGCCGACCGGCAGCGACTTCATCGCGATGCCGAGCAGCACGATGCTCGCGACCATCGCGAACACGGTGCCGGCGGTGGGCCAGAGGCGCGTGAAGCCTTCGGTGTACTTGAGACCGATCGCCCAGCCGACCTCGAACAGGCCGGCCAGGAACAGCAGCAGCCAAGGCATGGCGTCTCCCGCGAATGTTCGCGGTGCGGCCGGCGCCTACCGTCGCGGCCGTTCCCGCGGTCCGTCCTGCGTCGCCGGCGTCAGGCCGGCGCGCACATGATGACGCCCAGCGGGCCGTAGCCCTCCGGGATCCAGCCGCGCGCGATCATCTGCGCGCGCACGTCCGGATCGGTCGTGTAGCGATGGTTCGGGGCGCCGCCCTGGCCGTTGTTGTACAGCCGGTAGACAGGAACGGTCCCGGCAGGGCAGGCGCCGTTCGCGTCCGGAATCGGGATACCGAACACGTCGCCCTCGAACTGCCAGTCGGGATTCGCCTTGACGATCGCGCACTCGCCGGCGAACGGCGTGTAGAAGTGCGAGCTCAGCAGCCCGAACGACGTGCTGAAGAACCGGCACACGTTGACGCTGCCCGCGGTGTTGAGCGCGTAGGTCTTGAACTTGAGGCCGGTGCGCGCCCAGCCCTTGAACACGCCGGCGTCCAGCTTGCTGATTTCGTCGGCGATGCTGGTGACGAAATAGTGGTCCCACTCGGCGTGATAGTACTCGATCGCGTCGGCAGTCGGCGGCGGCGGTGGCGGACCGGTCACGCCGGTGCCCGTGGCCAGCAGCGACTGTGGGCTGCCGGTGCCGTTGCTCACGACGGTGATCGTCGCCTCGCGCGCGCCTTGGGCGGCGGGCGCGAACGTCAGCGCGAACTCGCAGCTCGCGCCGGCGGCGACGCTGCCGCACGTCGACGACGCCACGGCGAACTCGGACGGATTGCTGCTGCCGACGCTCGCGACGGCGACGGCCGTACCGCCGACGTTGGTGACGGCGACCGGCGCCGGCGCCGTCGTGGTGCCGATCTGGACGCCGCCGAAGTTCACCTCGGCGGCGAGCGCGAGCTGCCCCGGGGCGGGTCCGGCGGCGCCGGTGCCGGACACGGCGAGCGTCTGCGGGCTGCCGGTGCCGTTGCTCGTGACGGTGATCGTCGCGCTGCGCGCGCCGGCGGCGGCCGGCGAGAACGTCAGCGACAATTCGCACGTGGCACCCGCCGCCACGGTGGCGCACGCCGACGTCACCGGGAACTCCGCGGCGTTGCTGCTCACCACGCTCGCTACGGTCACCGGCGCACCGCCGACGTTGGTCAGCGTCGCGCCTTGCGGCGCGCTGGTCGTGCCGACGGCCTGCGCGGCGAACGTCACGGGCCCCGGCAGCGCGAGCTGGCCCGCACCGCCGGCCGCGACGCCCGTGCCTGTAACGTTGAACTTCTGCGGATTGCCGGCGCCGTCGCTCGCGACCGTGATGGTGGCGCTGCGCGCGCCGGCGGCCGCGGGCGTGAACGAGAGGGCGATCGTGCACGTGGCGCCGGCGGCGACCACCGCGCACGTCGTCGTGACCGGGAACTCCGCCGCGTTGTTGCTGGTCACGGCAGAGACGTTCGCCGTCGTCGTGCCGGTATTGGTGACCGTGACGTTGTTCGGCGCGCTCGTCGTGCCCACCGTCTGGCTGCCGAACGCGACGCTCGGCGGCAGCGCGAGCACCGGCCCGCCGGTGGCGGTGCCGCGCATCAGCAGCGCGTTGGTGGCGCCGCCTTCGTCGCCGATCTGCACGTTGGCGTTGCGGTTGCCGGCCGTCGTCGGCCGGAACGTGGCCGTGAGCGTGCACGCGGCGCCCTTGGCCAGCGGAGCACCCGGGCAGGTGTTCTGCGTCAGCTGAAACTCGACGCCGTTGCTGTTGGCCATGCTGACCATCGTCGCGTCCGCGCCACCGGTGTTGGTGATCGTCACGACCTGCTCCACCGACGAGGCTCCGACTTCGGTGGACGCGAACACGACCGGGGACGGCGACGCGCTGAACACGGGGATCTTCGGCGGCAACGTCACGACGGTCCAGTTGGTGCCGCTCGCGGACGGGCAATCGAACGTCGCCCGGACGCCGTCGGTGTACGAGTCCTCCGGGATCGCGTCGATCCGCACCGAGTACGGGAACGGCGTCGATGGGTAGGGCTGCTGGGTGGGGCCGCCGATCGCGTATGACCCGGAAACGCCGGGCGCGTACGTGTTCGTCCCGACCAGTGCGCCGTTGATGTAGGCGCTGGTGCTGATCACCGACGTCTCGGACTTGAGCTGCCATTGCAGCGAGACGGAGGAGGAAAACGAGAAGCCGGTGTCGGTGCACGTGATCGTGCCGGGCGTGCCGTTGACGGTGACGTAGTACTGCGACGCCGCCGCCGCGCCGGTGCTGGCGCATGCCAACGCCGCCCCCAGCCACCAGGCCCCGATCCTGCCCCATCTGCCTTTGATCATCGCGTCGTTCCGTCGTGGTGTCGGTACCCCGCGGACGGCGGCTGCCCGCCCGCGAGCGAGCCGCGATTGTACCGCGGGGGCCGGGCGCTGCCGACGGCGGGCGCGCGAGCGGCGGCAAACCGCCGACGGCCGCGAACCGGCTTGACGCGCATCAATCCGCGTGCGCCGCGGCGCCACCCGCCGTCGGCACGGTGGTCTAATGGCGGCGCCGCGCGCGCCCGGCGGGCGCGGCGTGACCGCAACCCGTGCCGGAAACATGCCAGACCGAGCCCCGCAAACCGATCCCGAACGAGCCCCGGGGGACGCCGCAGAGCGCGCACCGTCGCCGCCGGCGGCACGCATCGCGCGTGCCGCGCCGCCGGCGATCGTCGACAGCCTGCGGCTGCTGGTGCAGCTGCGCTGGATCGCCGTCGCCGGGCAGGCCGCCGCGCTGGCCGTCGCGGCGCTCGCCGGCGTTGAACTGCCGTGGCGGCTGCTGCTCGCCATCGTCGGCGCGCTGTCCGCCTTCAACGTCGGGGCGGCCGTCCGCCTGCGTCGCGCGCGCCCGACCTCGCACGCGGAAGTGGCGGCGCACCTCGCGGCGGACCTGGCCGCATTCACGCTGCTGCTCGCACTGTCCGGCGGCGACGCCAATCCGTTCGTCTGGCTCTACGTGCTGCACGGCGTGCTGATCGCGCAGCTGTTGCCGTGGCCGCTCTCCGGCGCGGGGCTCGGTGCCGTGCTCGCGTGCTACGCGGCCGCCGGTGCATCGCCGTGGCCGCTCACGCTGGCCGGCGGCGCGCCGCTGCCCGCGACGCTCGCGGCGACCGGCCGCCACTTGAGCTTCGTGCTCACAGCGGGGCTTTCCGCGTGGTTCATCGCGCGCATCGCGGCGCTGCTGCGCCACCGCGAGCGCCTGCTGCGCGAGGCGGCTGCGGCCGCGAGCCGCGACGAGTGCGTGCTGCGTGTCGGCGCCCTCGCGGCGGGCGCGGCGCACGAACTGGCGTCGCCGCTCACCACGATGGCGGCCATCGTGGACGAGATGGGGCACGAGACGGACGTCGCGACCCTGCGGCGCGACGCCGCAACGATCGCCGTGCAGGTCGACGCGTGCCGGCGCACCGTGCAGAACCTGACGGCCGCTGCGGCGCACGCGGCTGCGGCGGGTGGCCCAAGCGTGCCGCTCGACCGCTTTCTCGAGGGGGTCGTGGAGCGCTGCCAGGCGCTGCGACCGGACGCGACGCTCGCCTGCCGGTGGGACGGCGCGCTGCCGGTGCCCGCGATCGCCGACGACGGCGCGCTCGAGCAGGCGATGCTGATCTTGCTCAACAACGCCGTCGACGCTTCGGCGGATGATGTCGGCATGCTCGCGCGCTGGGACCAGGATTGGCTCGAAGTGGCGGTCTCCGACCGGGGACCCGGCGTACCCGCGGGCGCGCGCGAGAAAATGGGCCGCGTGTACTACTCGACCAAGCCGCGCGGCAAGGGCACCGGGTTGGGGCTGGTGCTGGCGGCCGACACGGTGCGGCGGCTGGGCGGCACCCTGGAGTTCGCGAACCGTACGGGCGGCGGCACGCGCGTCGCCATGCGGGTCCCGCTGGCGGCGCTCACGCCATGAATGCGGTCGCGGCCGGCGCGCCCATCCATGCGCCCTCGCTGCTGCTCGTCGACGACGACGACGTGATGTGCGCGGCGCTTGCCCGCGCGCTCGCGCGCCGCGGCTACCAGGTGCTGATCGCGCACGACGGAGCGTCGGCGCTGGCGGCGGTGCGCGAGCACCGGCCCGGGCACGCGGTGCTCGACCTCAGGCTGCCGGACCGCTCCGGGTTGCAGGTGCTGGCACAGGCGCGCGCGATCCACCCGGCGATCCGGGTCGTCATGCTGACGGGCCACGGCAGCATCTGCACGGCGGTCGAGGCGATGAAGCTCGGGGCGGTGCACTACCTGACGAAGCCGGCGGACGCGGACGACATCGTGGCAGCGTTTCACTGCAACCGCGCCGACCCCGAGGTCCCGGTGGCCGCGAAGCCGATGACGCCGGGCCGCGTGGAGTGGGAGCACATCAACCGCGTTCTGCTGCAGTACCGAGGCAACATCTCCGCGACCGCGCGCGCGCTGTCGCTGCACCGGCGCACGCTGCAGCGCAAGCTCGCCAAGCACGCGTCGCGCGACTGATCCGCGCAGGTCGGGCCCCGCGTCGGCGGGCCGCGGCGGGCCAACGCGGGTTCAGCCTTAACGCATGACGGAGGCGCTCGCCGTGCCTTACGGCCCGCATGCGCGCGCTACTGAACGGGGAGCGAAGCGACCTGTGGTGCGCCTTCCCGGGCGGGGCGAAGCCAGGGCGCGCAGCGCGCGTCTGCGGGGAGTGGCGGGCTGCCGACGCGGGTACGCCTCGCGCAGCACGGCGGTCCAAGGAGGCAGCAGCGCGCTTCGTGGCCTCTTCCACGCGAAGAGCGCCGGGCCGCCCCAAGCTCTTCGTGCTGACTGCCTTCGGGATGAAAACGGGACGCGCAGCGTCCCGCTTTCGTCACGTCTTCTTCGCGTCCAGCGACATCTCCGGCCACTTGCGCCCGTGGCAGGCGGGGTTGGCGCAGAAGTTTCCGCCGTCCTTGCCCCACTTGAGCGGACCGTGGCACATCTGGCACGTGTCGTCGACCTTCGACCGGTGGTCGTGCATGAAGTTCGGCGCGTTGTGGCTGTCCGGCGGCGTGAGGCCCGGCGTCTTGGTCGACGCGACGGTCTTCAGCGTGCCGTCGACCGTCACCTGCGGGATGTCGTGGCACAGCGTGCACTGCAGCCGGATCGCCTCGCCCTTCGCGTTGACGTGCTTGCCGTCGTGGCAGCGGAAGCAGCCCGGGAAGTCCTTGTGCCCGACGTGGTTCGGGAACGACTTCCACGTGAGGTCCTTGGCCTCGAACTCGGACAGCTGCAGGATGTCCAGCATCGCCTTCGCGAATTTCTCCTCCGCGGCCTTCTGCTCGGGCTTCTGCTCTCCCTTGGGCGCCGCGTCGGCGATGATCTGCTTGAACTTGCCGATCTGGTCCTCCATCGGCCCATGCAGCGTCGCCGCCTTGTCGATGATCGCGAGCGCACGCGCCTTGATCGACGGAATCGACCGGTCGATCCGGCCATCGGCCATCGCCTCGTCGACGCGGTCGGCCGGGTTCTTGAACGGGTGGCCCGACGCGTTGTGGCAGTCGACGCACTCCATCTTCCGCTTCTGCATCCGGTCGATCTCGGCCTTCGACAGCTTGCTCGACGCGTCGAGGTACTCGGTGACCTTGCCGTCCTTGTCGGTGATGCGCACCCAGGGGATCGTCCGCTTCTGCACGTCGTCGGTCACGTACTCGACGTTCTGGTCGATATGCCAGTGGATGCCGCGCGTCGCCTTCTCGCGCGCGGTGCCGCTGCCGGTGTGCACGATGAGCTTGGTGCGGACCTCGGTGTTCTTCTCGTCCGGCTCGAAGTGGATCTTGGTGCGGATCGTGTCGTCGTGGTCGACCGACGGCCAGTGGCAGCCCTCGCACGAGTCGCGGGCCGGGCGCAGCGTAGTGCCCGCAAGCGGCCGCTCGTAGCCGGTGATCATGCCGAGGAGCTCGTGGTAGTGCGCCATCTTGAGCCCCATCAGCTGCAGCGTCGGCAGCCGCCCCATGTGGCATTCGACGCACTGGACGCGCGCGTGGGCGTGGACGGCGTAGGCGCGCGGCTCTTCCGGGTGGACCGCGTGGCAGTTGTTCGTGCAGAACGCGTTGCTGTTGCTGTACTCCCACGCGACGATGCCGCCGGCGGCGAGGATCGCCACGGCGATGCCGATCAGGATGATCGTCAGCGCGCCGCCCAGCACGAGTGTCTTCTTGCCCACGGTGATCCGCATCGCCATCCCCTCGAGTCCCTGCCCGGCGCCGTCGCGGCCGGCGCGCTGCACGACGGGCCCGCGCGGGGCCCGTCACTTCCTTCCGCTGCGCCGACCGCTTCCGCCGGCCCCGCGAAGGTTACGTGAATACGCTGTAGACGATCAACAGGATCGCGACGATGCCGAGCAGCAGCGCCGCCCCGCCCACGACCCAGCCGAACCACTGCGACTCAGCCGTCGGCGGGGCCGCCTCCTTGGCCGCCAGCCGACCGTCGCGCGCGAGCCGCTCGTACTCGACCAGCCGCTCCTCCTTCATCTCGCGCTCGGAGATGCGCCCGGTGAAGATCACGGTGTCCATCGGGAACTTCGCCGGCCGCACGTGCCCGTTGAAGAAGTGGAAGGTGAAGATGAAGCCGACGGCCAGCAGCGCCTCCTCGCCGTGGATGAGCGCGGCGATGTTGAACATCCAGCCGGGCAGGAACTTCGCGAAGAACAGCGGGAACCACAGCAGGAGCCCCGACCCGCCGATGATGAACATCCCCCAGAATACCGCCCAGTAGTCGAACTTCTCCCAGTACGTCCAGCGGTCGAACTTCGGCTGCGGACCGCGGCCGACGAACCACTTGAAGTTGTTCCAGAGGTCGAAGGCGTCCTGCGGCTGCGGCACCATCGAGTCGGGGCCCCAGAAGACGGACTTGAGGCGCCCGCCGGCGAGCGCCTTCCAGAACACGAGCACGACGTGGCTGACGAACACGACAATCATCACGAATGCGCAGATGCGGTGGATGAGCCCGGCGCCCTCGAAGCCTCCGAGCAGGCGCGCGAGCGTGCGCGCCCACGCCTGATCGGAGTAGATCAGCGGCAGCCCGGACAGCGCGCAGCCGACGAACGTCAGCATCAGCGCCGCGTGCATGACGCGCTCGATGCCGGTGAAACGCCGGTAGTAGCGCTGCGTCATTCCGGCGACCGATGCCGGGGCGGACGCAGGCGTGGTCGTCGCGGTGGTCATCGTGGTCCCCCGTGGCGGCCGCCGCCGCCGAACTTGACGGCGAGCTCGCGGTAGAGCCAGAGCACCGTGTGCACGCCGAAGAAAGCGAACACGCCGAACAGCAGCAGTTCCATGAACAGCGCGGCGTAGTAGTAGACGGGATCGCGCGCCTTGTCGTGGCGGTTCGCATGTGGATCGAAGCTCGCGAAGTTCGCCGACGCGCCGGCGTGGCACGCCTGGCACGTCTTCAGGCGATTCTCCTTCGACACCTTCGACGCCGGGTCCGATGCGGGCCGCACGTCGTGCGCGCCGTGGCACGACGCGCACGTCGCCATCCGTGCGTAGCCCAGTTCGGTCACCTGTCCGTGGAACGTGTCGCGGTAGGTCTTGAGGTAGTCGGAGTGGCAGGTCCCGCACTCCTTGATGACCTCGGTCTGGAAGTTGGCGGCCGTGTGCTGCTGGATCGCGTGGGCGCTGTGGCAGTCGGTGCAGCCCGGACCGGCGACCACGCCGTCCTGCCGGAGCTTGCCGTGCCTGCCGTTCTGGAACGCCGCCAGCTCGGGCTTGTGACAGCTGCCGCAGGTGTCGGGGATCTTCGCCCGCGCGACGCTGCTCTTCTCGTCCGACTTCGGCCGGATGCTGTGCGCGCCGTGGCAGTTCGAGCACGTCGGCGCCGACCCCTGCGCCGCACCCTTCAGCGCCTTGCCGTGGATGCTGTCGTGGAACTTCGACGCGACGTTGCCGCCGGGAAGCTTCGCCTGCGCGACGATGGCGTCGCTGCCGTGGCACTTCGCGCACGTGGCCTCGACGTTGGCATGGTTCGTCCGCGACTGCGGGTCCTTCGACCGCAGGATGTCGTGCGTGCCGTGGCAGTCGGTGCAGGCGGCCGCGACGGTGTTGCCGCCCTTGCGCGCGACGCCGTGCACGGTGCCGGCGTACTCGGCGGCGGCCTTGTCGTGGCACGTCGCGCAGTTCACCGGCGCGACGTTGTCTGCGTGCGGCAGCTTCTGCGGCGAGAGCCCGGCGTGGCAGTCGGTGCACTTGAGCTGCAGCTCGCCGTGCACCGAGGCCTTGAAGCGGTCGGCGTCGACGCCGATCGATTTGCCGGCGGCGGATTTGGCGTCCTTGTCTGCGTGGCACATCAGGCACGCGTCGTTCGGCGCAGGGGCGGCGGGCGGGCTCGCGGCGTGCGTCGCGGGGGAGGCGGCGCCGAGCAGCAGGAAGCACGCAAACGCCACGAGGAGCGATCGGGGGGTGATCATCGGGCGTCCATGCGATGTGCGGTGGTGGACGGCTTCCGGGAGGCGCGGGCGCCGCCGGATGCGGTGGCCCGGCCGGAAGTCGCGGGAATGCTGACACGCACCCTGGCGGGGGGTGTTGACGTGGATCAACGGGGTTCCCACCGCGCGGCGCGGCGGGCGGCCCCGAGCGACCGACCGGCCGCGGCCTCCCCGGTCTGCCGCGGCATGCGGACGGCAACGTGTCGGCCGTCGCCTTCGCGCGCGGGCGGCTCGGGAGGCCGCGAGCGCAGGGGCGGTTTCAGCCTAGGGTTGCGGCAGGCGGGCGACCGCTTCCCAGCGGCCGCTGCGCTGCGAGGCCAGGCACGCCTCGATGAACGCCATCGTGTGCGCGCCGTCCTCGATGCGCGGATACGGGAACGCCGGCACCGGCTCTCCCAGCGCGCGCGCCATCCGTTCCTGCGCGACTTCCGCGTAGATGTTCGCGAACGCCTCGCGCAGGCCTTCCGGGTGGCCGCGCGGCGTGCGGCCGGCGGCGACGATGGTCGGCGGCAGGAACGGGTCGCCGCGCCCGTACCGGCGCGCGGGCTCGCCCTGCAGCGCGACGTCGAGGTACGAGCAGTCGCGGTGCGACCACGCGAGGTTGCCGCGCTCGCCGAACACGCGCAGCCGGATGTCGTTCTCGCCGCCGGCGGCGGCCTGCGTGACGGTGAACGTGCCGCGCGCGCCGCCGGCGAACTCGAGCAGCGCCGACACGTGGTCGATCACGCGGCGTCCGGGCAGCAGCGTGCCGACGTCGGCGACGACGCGTGCGACGTTGGCGCCGGCCGCGAACGACGCCAGGTGCTGCGCGTGGCAGCCGATCGCGCTCATCACCAGCGCCTGCCCGCTGCGCTGCGGGTCGAGCACCCAGCGCAGCCGGTTGTTCTGCGGGCCCTCCTCGAGGCGGGTGGCGAGGCCGCTCTGGATGTACTCGACCTGCACCAGCCGCACCGGCCCCAGCATGCCGTCGGCCACGAGGTGGCGCGCCCAGCGGGTCATCGGGTACGCGCTGTAGGCGTGCGCGACCGCGAACAGCCGGCCGCCGGCGCGCGTGCGCGCGACCAGGTCGCACGCCTGACCGAAGTCGTCGGTGACCGGCTTGTCGCAGACGACGTCGAGCCCGGCCGCGAGCGCTGCGGCCGCGAACGGGTAGTGCGTGTCGTTCGGCGTCATGATGGCGACGGCGTCGATGCCGTCGGGCCGCGCCTGCTCGCGGGCGAGCATCTCGTCGACGGAGCCGTAGCTGCGCTCGGCGGCGAAACCCATCGCGACGCCGGCAGCGCGCGAGCGCGCCTCGTCGCTCGAGAACACGCCGGCCGCGCACCGCCACCAGCCGTCGAACTCCGCCGCGCCGCGGTGCATCCGGCCGATCCACGAGTCGGGCCCGCCGCCGACCACGCCGAGCCGCAGCGGCCGGCCGAACCGCGCCTTGAGATCCGTCATCGTCGTCCCCCGGTAGTGCACGGCCGCCGCGGAATCGGGCCGCCGGTTGCGCGCGTGATGCTAGCACGCGATCTGCGCGTTCCTTGCGCGAACGCCCTTGACGCCGGCCGGCGATTGGGAGTCAGATCGACATTCACGCAGTCCGTCCACGTCAGGAGCCCATCATGGCGAAGAGAGCACCGGCGGCAACGCCCAAGTCCGCCCCGCAGCCCGCCGCTAAGTCCGCGCGCAGGAAGCCGGCGAAGAAGCGCGCCGCGAAGCGCGCGGCGCCGAAGGCCGCGCCCCAATCCACCGCGTTCCCGGCGTTCGACGCCGAGGCGATGGCCGGCATGCGCGACTTCTCGAAGATGGCAAAGCTGATGACGCCCGAGCAGGCGATCGACCTGTACAAGACCAATGCGAAGATGGCGCTCGACATCATCAACGCCGCGATGGAGAACACCGCGAAGCTCCGCCGCCTGCAGTTCGAGGGCGAGGAGCAGGCCCGTGCGATGGGCCGCAAGGCCGCGCGCCGCGCTGCCGAGGCCGGTTCCCCGGACGAGATGATGGCCGCCGGCCAGACGTCGTCGCAGGAGGCGATGGAGCATGCGATGCGCTACTGGGGTCAGATGTTCGACATGATCGTCGAGATGCAGAAGCGCCTGTTCGCGATGATGGAGGACCAGATGTCGGGCGTGCCGGGCGTCAGGGAAGCGAAGTCGGCGATGTCGATGATGCCCGACCTGCGGCCGATGCAGAACGTCATCCAGGCGATGCAGGGCGTGGTCTCGTCGGGCGGCAACGCGTTCGAGTCGATGCAGCGCGTGATGGGCGACTTCGCGCGGCTGATGCCCGGGATGAAGCGCTAGCGCCCGCGGCGCGCCCCGCGCAGCCGTACCAATCGAGCCTGGCTCGATTGTTCGGTTGCTTCAGGCGAGCATGTGGGCGAGCGCCGCGCGCAGCTTCGCCGGCGCGACCGGCTTGAAGAGCAGCGTGAAGCCTGCGTCGCGGATGCGCGCGATCTGGTCGCTCGCGCTCTCGCCGGACACGACGATCGCCGGGACGTCGCGACCCAGCGCCGCCCGGACGGCAGCGATCGCGTCGATGCCGCTGCGGCCCAGAGGCAGCCGGTAGTCGACGACCATCGCGTCGGGGGCCACACCCGCGCAGGCGGCGACCGCCGCGTCGGCGTCGGCGGCGAGCACCGGCGTGCACCGCCACGCGACGAGCGTCTGCCGCATGCCTTCACGCACCGGCTCCTCGTCGTCGATCACGAGTACGCGCCTGCCGGCAAGGGGGTCGCCCGGTGGCGACGGCGCGGCCGCGGCCGACGCGACGGCGGCGGCGGGCGCCGCGGCGACGCGCAGGCGGAATACCGACCCGCGACCGGGCTGCGAGACGACGTCGATGTCGTGGCCGAGGAGCTTCGCGAGCCGCCGCACGATCGCGAGCCCGAGCCCCAGCCCGCGCGAGCGGTCGCGCTCGGGGTTGCCGACCTGGTAGAACTCCTCGAAGACGCGGTCGAGATGCTCCGGCGCGATGCCCGGGCCGCTGTCCCACACTTCGATCGCCACCTGCGTGCCGCGCCGCCGCGCGCCCACGACGACGCCCCCTTCGCGCGTGTAGCGCAGCGCGTTGGCGACGAGGTTGCGCAGGATGCGCTCGAGCAGCACCGGGTCGGAGCGCACCGTGCACCGCGTCGGCACCACCGCGAAGCGCAGGCCGTTCTCGATGGCCTCCGGCGCGAAGTCGTTGGCCAGCCGCGCGAACAGCGGGTCGAGCGCGACCGCGCGTGCGTCCGCCGCGACGACGCCGGCCTCCAGCCGCGAGATGTCGAGCAGCGCGGAGAACAGCGACTCGAGCGAGGCGACGGACGTCGCGATGCGCGCAACGAGCGCGGTGTCCTCCGGGTCGCGCGTGCGGTCCGACAGCCGCGCGGCGAAGAGGCCCAACGCGTGCAGCGGCTGCCGCAGGTCGTGGCTCGCGGCGGCGAGGAAGCGCGTCTTCGCGCGGTTGGCCGTCTCCGCCGCGTCGCGCGCGGCGCGCGTCTGCTCCAACTGCGCCTCGAGCGCCTCGCTCTTCTCGGCGACCCGGGCCTCGAGCCCCGCGTTGAGCGCCTCGTACTCGTTCAGCGCGCGCACGAAGCGATCGGTGAGGATCCAGCCGACCAGCAGCAGGAACGCGAGCCCGGAGTAGGGGACGAGCATCACCGGCCGGATCTCGGTCGGACTCTGCGCGGCGAGCCAGTCGTGGATGGCAAACACGATCGCGACGCCGCCGGCCACGAGTAGCAGCGTGCTCTCGACGTCGCGCCGCGCGAGCGCGTAGCGCGCCACCGCGGTGAACGCGACCAGCACGAACACGATGGCGCCCAGCCGGACGACGACGCTCGCCGGGTACAGCGCGCCGGCCCACGCCGCCGCGTAGAGCAGCAGCGGCACCGCCAGCGTGTACGCGACGACGGCGCGCCGGTAGGCCGGCCAGTCGCGCTCGGCGAAGCGCAGGCAGAACAGGCACAGCAAAGCGACGAACAGGATGTAGACCGCCGTCCACGCGATGGCCCAGTGCGGCTGCGGCAGCGGCGGCTCCGCCAGCAGCGACATCCCCGTGTGCACGCCCCACAGCAGCGCGGCGATGCCGAACAGCCCGTACGTCGGATTGCGGCGGCGCAGCCACAGCACGAGGATGAAGACCCCCAGCACGACGATGGTCGCGCTGACAACGGCCGGGCCCAGCGTGTGCACGAAGAGGTCGGAGAGCGCCCGTTCGCGCAGCGCGGGCTCGGGTCCGACCAGCACGGGTCCGAGCGCGCCGCCGTCGCGCGACCGCTCGTAGACGTGCACGGCGACCACGTTGCGGCCGGGGACGATGGCGTCGACCGGGATCACGAACAGCCGCGACGACTGGTAGCTGCGCGGCCGCGGCCCGGTGAACGCGCCGGTGGCGCCGACGAGTCGGCCGTTGACGAACACCTCGGCGGGCATCGTCGTTCCCGTCAGGTAGATGGCTGCCGTCGGGCGCGGGACGTCCGCGATCTCCCAGTCGAGCAGGTACCACGCCGAACCGATCGCGCCCGGGTGGTTGTCGCTCCAGATGTCCGGCAGCGCGACCGCCGTGCCGTCCGCTGCGGCGGGCGGCACGGGGCTGTCGGCGCGGACGTAGATGCCCCCGGTGAGCGTCTGGATTCCGTCGGGCGCAGCGGCCCCGGCACCGGGCGCGAGCAGCGCGACGGCGGTGGCGGCCGTGCCGCAGAACAGCGAGCGGAGTCGGCGGAGGCTTGGCGCGCGAAGCATGTTGGCGAGCACGCGGCGGCGCGCGGCGCCTCCGTAGCGCAAGGCGAACATTCGCATCGACGCGGTGCGGGCCATTCTGCCTATAATCGGCGCGCGTCTCAATGACGCGAACACGCCGAAGCATGGTCGACGAACGCGCCCTCGACCCGGTGATCGCGCTGGCCGACGATCACCCGATCGTCCGCGCCGCACTGAGGGCGGCGCTGGCGGCGCTTGGCCCGGGCACCCGCTTCGTCGAGGCGATCGACGCCGCGACGACGCTCGCGCTGGTCGCGGACGAGCCTTCGCTCGACCTGCTCCTCATGGACCTGCACATGCCCGGCGCCGAGGGCACCGCGACGGTCCGCGCGGTGCGCGCGCGCGCACCGCAGCTCCCGGTCGCCGTGGTGTCCGCCGACGAGGACCCGGCCGCCGTGGCCGAACTCCTGCGGATGGGCGTGTGCGGCTTCATCCCCAAGTCCGACTCGGCGAACGTGATCGTCAGCGCCGTCCGGCTGATCCTGGCCGGCGGCACCTACGTGCCGCCGCGGCTCGTTCACGGGGACGCCCGTGGCGCGGCCGAAGGCGGCAACGGCGCCGGCGGCGATCGCCTCGGGCTCACCGCGCGCCAGTACGACGTGCTGCGGCTGCTCGGCGAAGGCAAGTCGAACAAGGTCATCGCCCGCGAGCTCGGCATCACGGAGGGCACGGTGAAGGTGCACCTGCTGGCGGTCTTTCGCGCCCTGAACGTGCGCAACCGGACCGCGGCGGTCGTCGCCGCGCAGCGCTACCAGCGCTGAGCGACCGCCATCGGCGCGACGGGCAGTCCGTCGTCGCAGTTGGTTGCGCGGCCGCCCGGCACGGCCGCCACCCGCAGCCACGCCTCGCGGTGGCGTGCGTCCGGCGCGAACGGGCTCGCGGCGCTGCGCTGCGCCGCCGGCGACTCGAGCGGGATTGCCGCGACCGCCGCGGCCGCGGGCCGCGCCACCCGACCGCCGTCGCATGTCGCGAACGCTTCGATGTCGACCGCATGGCGCACGCACGCCTCGTCGCCGACGACCTGCAGTGCGACGGGGACGCCGCGCGCAGCGGCGCTCTCCGGCGCCGCCTGCGGCCGCACGACCCTTCCGTCCTCGCACGTCGCGAACGACTCGATGTCGACCGCGTAGCGCGCGCACGCCTCGTCGCCGACGACCTGCGGCGCGGCGACGGCCACGGCCACGGCGAGCGAGAAAGACGCGCCGGCAAGCGCCGCGCACAGCCAGTGTCTGGAAGTCATGGCGTCCCCGCTCTAGAACGTCGGCGCCGCCGGTGCATCGGCGGGCTCGACGTCGTTGCGGGACATGGTGGCTTCCAGGCTCGGCAGCGACGGGTCGCTTGTCGGCGCGTGGAGGGAACCGGTGGTGGCACTCGCGGGCGGCGGGGCTTCGGCCAGCGCGTCGGCAGGGCCGCCGGACGGGCCGCTGTGCAGCCACATGAGGCTCGCCAGGCCGAGCACGCACAGCGTGGCGACGACGGCGCGGGCGGAACGGGTGGCGGACGCGCCTTCGGTGTTCGGGTCGAGATGATTGCGCATGGTGTCCTCCGTTGTGCCGTGCGGCCGTTGCCGCACGTGGAGGTCATTGTCCGCAGCGCGCGGACGCACACCATTCATCGGAAGCGGTAATCGGCGGCGGCTCGTCGCCGGGACGGCCTATGCCGAAGGTGGTACTACTGCAGGAGGCGACGGCCCGGGGCGGAGTGGACCGCGCGGGGGGGTCGGGCCCGGGGGGACGGCACCGCGGAGCGAGACGTGCAGTCCGTGGGCCGGCACGGAGCGCCGCGATGTTCCCGCCGCCCGTGGTGACAAAAGGCATACAGTGTCGTAGCATCGCGCCATGAAGCCATTTCGCTGGAGTCCGGCGAAGAACGACGTGCTGAAGGCCGAGCGCGGTATTTCCTTCGAACGCGTCGTGGTGGCCATCGAGTCCGGTGGCCTCCTGGACATGCTGGCCCATCCGAACCAGCCGAAGTACCCGAGACAGCGCATTCTCGTCGTGGCCGCAGACGGCTACGTCTACCTGGTGCCGTTCATCGACGACTACGACTGCTACTTTCTGAAGACCGTCATTCCCAGTCGCAAGGCGACGCGCGACTACCTGAGACAGGGTGAATCCGATGCCAAAGATTGATCCCTACGAACGGCTTGTTCTCGGTGCCTTCGACCGAGGACAGCTCAAGTCAGTCGGGACGAAGGCGGAAATCGCGAAACTCAAGGCGGTCGCGCGCGCCACTGCCATCAAGGACCGGCGGATCAACATCCGCCTCTCGTCCGGCGATCTCACCGACATTCAGGCGAAGGCGCTCGAGGAAGGCGTCCCGTACCAGACGCTCATTGCCAGCGTGTTGCACAGGTACGTGACCGGTCGGCTCGCGGAACGTCCCAGGGCACGGCCCAAGCCAGCCCCCGGCGGCACGCCGAAACGGCGCGCGAGTTCAGGGTGATCCACCGCCGGACCAACCCGATTCGGTGCGCGGGTTAACAGCATCGCCGGGCCCCCGCGAGGTGCGGCTCGGCACATCCATGCACGGTTGGCAGCCTTGCGGAGTATGCGCAAGGCTGCTGCAAGTTCACACTACAGCCTACCGGTCAGGCAAGTGCTTCTCAGCCAAACCGCAAGCGCCGTACGACCTGTGGCACGCGGACGATCTCGCAACCGGTTGCGCGTCACGCGGCTCGCGGCGGAAAGACGCCTGATCGAACCCGGACGAGCGAGGCGACCGTTTCCTTTCAGGAGTCGGCAACTCGTCGTGCGTCATCCAGCCGGGCCTGCTTCGCCCTGATGCTCGCTTTCAACCGCCGTTCATCCGGTGCGATGTCGGCGATAGCAGAATTCAGCTCCGCCTTCAGTTGCCGAGCACGGGCATCGGCCTGCCTTCTTGTCGAACTAGCTGCGAAGAACATCCCCACGCCAGCTACCGTTGCCCCGCAGTACATGCAGGCGAAAACTTCAAGGGTCTGGCCGACCTTCAGGTCCGCGCCACATCCCGGACATTTCAATGCGTAGGCCTGTGCACCTGAAAAGGCGCTGTCTCCTTCGAAAATCGGCTTTCGGGGCGAAGAGCTGACAACCAGTAACAAGGGCAGCGCTGACGCAACCTCAGAACTTGCCCTGATCGAGTGATCGTACGTGGTGCCCGGGGCCGGTCTCGAACCGACATGGCGGAGCTAACCGCCGAGGGGTTTTAAGCCCCTTGTGTCTACCAGTTTCACCACCCGGGCAGGTGGCGGAATCTTACGCGAACGTGGCTGGCCGGACGCGCGCGCGAATCCCGCGCGGGCGAGGACGCGCCGCGCGGTACCGCGCGACGGTCAGCGAATCGTCATGCCCCCGTCCGCGGCGATGACCTGCCCGGTCACGAACGCGGCGCCCGCGGAGGCGAGGAACACGAACACCGGCGCGATCTCCTGCGGCTCCGCCCAGCGGCCGACCGGGATGCGCTCGAGGTACTTGTCGCGAAAGCGCGGGTCGGTGCGGATCGTGTCGGTCATCGGCGTGGCCGCGCCGGGCGCCACCGCGTTGACGACGATGCCCGACTTCGCGAGTTCGCGCGCCGCCGACATCGTGAAGCCGACGATCGCGGCCTTGGCCGTGCTGTAGTTGATCTGGCCGATCGTGCCGACGAGGCCGGCCGCGGACGTCACGTTGATCACGCGCCCGTAGTTGCGCTCCATCATCCCGGGCGCCACCGCCTGCAGGCAGTGGAAGCTGCCGGTGACGTGCACGGCGAGCACGCTGTCCCACTGGGCGTCGGTCATCTTGTGCAGCATCGCCGGCCGCGTGATGCCGGCGTTGTTGACGAGGATGTCGACCTGTCCGAAGCGCTGCACGGTGGCGGCGACCATCGCGTCGACATCGTCGCGGTGGGCGACGTCGCAGCCGATGCCCACGGCCTCGGCGCCGTCGGCGCGCATGGCGGCGGCGACGGCCTCGGCGCGGTCGGCAGCGAGGTCGACGAGCGCGACACGCGCGCCTTCCGCCGCGTACGCGCGCGCGACGGCGGCGCCGATGCCCTGGGCCGCGCCTGTGACGATCGCTACTTTTCCGGCGAGCTGCATGGTGTCTCCCGTGCCCGGCCGCGGCGCCAAATGCGCACGCCGATACCGGAATTGGCGCACTCTAGCCCCGCGGGCCGCGCGCGCCGTTGATTTTGCGCAAGGAATTCCGGGCGTGCGGGATCAGCGCGCGCGGGCCCGGGCGCCGTTGGCCGCGCCGGCCGCCTCCGCGGCGCGCGCGTCCGCCGCCGCGCGCTGCTGTCGTTCGATCAACCCCAGCATCGTCGCGAGCGTGATCGACGCGAACGTCGCGCGCGCGTTCTGGTCGATTTCCGAAAGCACGGCCGAGAGCGCCTGCCCGACCGGCGTCAGGTCGGACGGCTCCCGCCGGCCGGCGTCGGGCAGCCCGGGGTCCTCGAACGTCTGGATGATGTCGAGCAGCGTGAGCCGCCGCGCGTTGCCGACGAAGCGGTATCCGCCGCCCACGCCGCGCACCGATTCGACGATGCCGGCGCGGGCGAGGCCGGCCAGCACCTTGGCGAGGTGATGTGCGGAGACGCCGTACTTGGTGGCGATCTCGGCGGCCGACACGTGGCGCGTCGGATCCGCGGCGAACTCGAGCACGCTGTACAGCGCGAGCGACGTGTTCTTCTGCAGCTTCATCGCGCCTGCCGTCAGGACTCGAGGTCCATCTCCAGCGGGATGAACGGCCCGGCCATCATCCCCTGGCTGCGGAAGAACGACAGGACCAGCGTGTTCTCGCGCGCGAGCAGCGTGCGGACCTTGGTGACGCCCGCGCGGCGGAAGCCGGCGCAGATCGCCGCGAGCAGCCGCGCGCCGACGCCGGCCAGCCGGTAGTCGGGCTCGACGTCGATCGCGAATACCCAGCCGCAAGGCGGCGAGCCGAACTCCCAGTCGCGGACCTCGCCGATGATGAAGCCGCGCACGCGGCCGCCGGCGTCGGCGACGAGGAACTGGCGCCCGGCCTGCCCGCCGTTGCCGTAGCGGCGAAACACCGACTGCCAATACGACGGCTTCGCGATGCCGGTCACCGCAGCGTCGATCGCGACCACGTGCGGCAGGTCGCCGCGGCGCGCCGGGCGCGTCGTCACGGCGTCGGCGTCGGCGCGCGGCGGACGGGCGCGGCGGGCCGGCGCGCGGGAGCGCTTGGCCGGGGCGGTGGCGGTGGTCACGATCGTCGTTTCGCAAAGGATGACAAAGATCAATTCAAAAGGCGCATTCCGGTACCAGAATGACCGTCACTTTGCATTCTAGCCGGTTCCGGCGGCGGCGGGGACGTGCCGCGAAGCACGGAACCGACGAGCGCCCGGGCGACCAGGAGGAGCCTGCCGTGAAACCGACGCCACAGACCTTCCGCGATCCCGGGATCGCGGCTGCGGGTGCATGAGCCCGAAGGTGGACCAGTGAGCCGCATGGCGCCGCCGGACGGCACGAGGCACGTGCCGACGTACTGCTACCAGTGCGTCGCGGGCCCGGATCTGCTTACCGTCAAGGTCGTCGACGATGTCGCGACCGAGGTCCTGCCCAATTTCTGCGCGTCCGAAGTCCACCCGGGCGGCGGCAAGGTGTGCGTGAAGGCGTACGGGCTCGTCCAGAAGACGTACAACCCGAACCGCGTGCGCACGCCGATGAAGCGCACCAACCCGAAGAAGGGCCGCGACCACGACCCCGGCTTCGTGCCGATCACGTGGGACGAGGCTTTCGACCTCATCGCCGCGAAGCTCACTGGCATCCGCGCCGCCGGCCTGACCGACGAGTCCGGCTATCCGCGGCTCGCGGTGAGCCTGGGCGGCGCCGGCACGCCGCAGTCGTACATGGGGACGTTCCCGGCGTTCCTCGCCGCGTGGGGCCCGGTCGACATGGGCTTCGGCTCGGGGCAGGGCGTGAAGTGCTACCACTCCGAGCACCTGTACGGCGAGTTCTGGCACCGCGCGTTCACGGTGTCGCCCGACACGCCGCACTGCGAGTACCTGATCTCCTGCGGCGCCAACGTCGAGGCGTCCGGCGGCGTGGTCGGCGTCTGGCGCCACGCCAATGCGCGCGTGCGCGGCATGAAGCGCGTGCAGGTCGAGCCGCACCTGTCGGTGACCGGCGCCTGCTCGGCGGAGTGGGTGCCGATCAAGCCCAAGACCGACGCGGCGTTCCTGTACGCACTCATCCACGCGATGCTGCACGAGCATCCGCGTACGCGGCTCGACCTGCCGTTTCTGACCAGGCACACGTCGTCGCCGTACCTCGTCGGCCCGCACGGCTACTACCTGCGCGACCGCACGTCGCGCAAGCCGCTGGTCTGGGACAACGCGCGCAATGGCGCCATCGCGTTCGACACGCCGGACATCGCCGAGGCGCTGGAGGGCCGCTACCACGCCGACGCCGTCGAGATCGGACCCGACGACGAGGTGCTGGCCGAAGGCCGGCTCGCCGGCGAGACCGCGTTCACCAAGCTCGTCGACCACATGGCCGCGTACTCGGCCGAGTGGGCCGCGCCGATCTGCGACGTGCCGGCGGCGACGATGCGGCGGATCGCCGGCGAGTTCCTCGACCACGCGCGCGTCGGCGAGACGATCGAGATCGAAGGCGTGCGGCTGCCGTTCCGTCCGGTGGCGGTGAGCCTGGGCAAGACCGTCAACAACGGCTGGGGCGGCTACGAGTGCGTGTGGGCGCGCACACTTCTCGCCGCGCTCGTCGGCGGGCTCGAGGTGCCGGGCGGCACGCTCGGCACGACGGTGCGGCTGAACCGCCAGGTGCCCGCGCGCGTCGACAGCGTGCAGGCCGGCCCGGACGGGTTCATGGACTATCCGCTGAACCCCACGGACAAGGCGCGCTGGTCGCCGAACCCGAACATCCGCAACGCGTACCGGACGATGGTCCCGCTCGCGGGCAACGGCCCGTGGAGCCAGGCGCTGGGGCCGACGCACTTCTCGTGGATGTTCCTGGACGAGACGCCGAAGGGCCTGCCGCGCGTGACGTGGCCCGACGTGTGGTTCGTCTACCGGACCAACCCGGCGATCTCGTTCTGGGACACGGCGAGCGTCGCGGACAAGATGGCGCGCTTCCCGTTCATGGTCGCGTTCGCGTACACGCACGACGAGACCAACCACCACGCCGACCTGTTGCTGCCGGAGGCGACGGACCTCGAAAGCCTGCAATTGATCCGCGTCGGCGGCTCGAAGTTCGTCGAGCAGTTCTGGCACCACCAGGGCTTCGCGCTGCGGCAGCCGGTGGTCGCGACCCAGGCGGATGCGCGCGACTTCACGGCGATCGCGACCGAATTCGCGCAGCGCACGGGACTGCTCGACAAGTACAACGCGGCGATCAACCGGGGCGCCGCGGGCGTGCCGCTGAAGGGGGCGCACTGGGACGTGGCGCTGGCGCCCGACGTCGCCTACCCGCCGGAGGCCATCTGGGACGCCGTCTGCCGTGCGGCATCGGCCGAACTCACCGACGGCCGCGAGCAGCACGGCCTGCCGTGGTGGCGCGAGCACGGGTTCGCCACGAAGCCGTTCCCGCAGACCAAGTGGTATCTGTTCCCGACGCTCGCCGCGCAGGGGCTGCGCTTCGAGCTGCCGTACCAGGAGCGGCTGCTGCGTGTGGGCATCGAACTCGGGCGGCGGCTGCACGAACACGACATGCACTGGTGGGACACCCAGCTGCCCGAGTACCAGGCGCTGCCGAAGTGCAAGGACTTCAGCGTGCTGTGGGAAAACGCGCTCGCGAAGGCGGGCGGAGCCATGGACGCGTATCCGTTCTGGCTGCTGACCGCGCGCAGCATGCAGTATGCCTGGGGCGCCAACATGGGCATCCAGCTCGTCAAGGAAGTCGCCGACAACGTCGCCGGTCACCGCGGCGTGATCGTCAACACGCGGACGGCGCAGCGGCTGGGCATCGCCGACGGGGACCCGATCGAGATCGCGACGCCGCACCACCGCGTGCACGGCCGCGCGGTGCTCCGGCAGGGCATCCGTCCCGACACGCTGCTGTCGGTCAGCCAGTTCGACCACTGGGCGATGCCGTTCGCGAAGGACTTCGGCGTGCCGAGCATGAACGCGCTGACGCCGATGTCGCTCGACCTCACCGACGCCACGGGCTCGGGTGCGGACATCGTGCGCGTCAGTCTCGCGCCGGCGAAGGGAGGTGCGCGGTGAGATGCGCACCCTCATCCCCGGCACTTCTCCCGCGAGCGGGAGAAGGGAGTGCGGTGGCACCGCGTTTCCTCCCCTCGCCCCGCAGGGGAGAGGGGCCGGGGGGGGTGAGGGGCGGACCTTCGTCGGAGATCGGTACGCCGATCCACGGGGCCACGGTCGGGCCGGGGGCGAGAGGCGGACCTTCGCCGGAGGTCGGAGCATGACCCGCTGGGCGATGGTCGCCGACCTGCGGCGGTGTGTGGGCTGCCAGACGTGCACGGCCGCGTGCCGGCACGCGAACGCCACGCCGCCCGGCGTGCAGTGGCGGCGTGTGCTCGACGTCGAACAGGGCGAGTATCCCGACGTCACGCGCACGTTCGTGCCGGTCGGCTGCCAGCACTGCGACGAGCCGCCGTGCATGGACGTGTGCCCGACGACGGCGACGAAGAAGCGCGCCGACGGCATCGTCACCATCGACTACGACCTGTGCATCGGCTGCGCGTACTGCGCGGTCGCGTGTCCGTACCAGGCGCGGTACAAGACAACGCGGCCGAAATACGCGTACGGCGGTCCGATGGCGAGCGAGTCGAAGCGCCGCGACGACCGGCGACTCGCCGTCGCGACCAAGTGCACGTTCTGCGTCGACCGCATCGATGCCGGTCTCGCCGCCGGGAAGACGCCGGGCGTGGACCCCGAGGCCACGCCGGCGTGCGTCAACGCGTGCATCACGCAGACGCTGCAGTTCGGCGACCTCGACGACCCGGACAGCAACGTGTCGCGGCTGCTGCGCGAAAACCGGCACTTCCGCATGCACGAGGAGCTCGGCACCGGCCCCGGCTTCTATTACCTGTGGGACGCCGCCGACGTCCCGACGGCGGCGGACTGATATGAAACAGCCTCCACGCTCGCTGCGCTCGCTGCACACCGAGCCGCCCTCGCCCGGGCCGCCCCGGGCACGCGACACGCAACGCCATTCGCCAGGGGTGGCAGGTCAGTCCCTCAGGACGGCCCTTCGGACGGGATACGACCCCCACGCTCGCTTCGCTCGCTGCCCCCCGAGGGGGCAGGTCAGTCCCTCGGGACGGCCCTTCGGGACGGGATACGACCCCCACGCTCGCTTCGCTCGCTGCCCCCCGAGGGGGCAGGTCAGTCCCTCGGGACGGCCCTTCGGGACGGGATACGACCCCCACGCTCGCTTCGCTCGCTGCCCCCCGAGGGGGCAGGTCAGTCCCTTGGCGGCCCTTCGGACGGATACGACCCCCACGCTCGCTGCGCTCGCTGCCCCCCGAGGGGGCAGGTCAGTCCCTCGGGGCGGCCCTTCGGGACTGACATGACCTATCCGGCGAAGGGCTACGGCAACTACGGCCCGGTCCCGTGGCACCAGGGCAGCTGGGACATCCGCGCGGCCGGCAATTTCATCGGCGGCGGCATGGGCAGCGGCCTCATCGTGTTCGCCGCGATCTCCGGCGCGGCCGGCGTCGTGGGCGCGGGCCTGTTCCTCGTCGGGTTGGCACTCGTCGGCTTCGGCCTCTTCTGCGTGTCGCTGGAGCTGGGCCGGCCGTTGCGCGCGCTCAACGTGTTCCGCAACCCGCGCACGTCATGGATGGCGCGCGAGGCGTGGACGGCGGTGCTGCTGGTGCCGGCCGCGCTCGCCGCAGCGGCCGGCGTCGCGGGCGCCGGCTGGATCGCCGCACTGCTGGCGCTCGCCTTCCTCTGGTGCCAGGCGAGCCTGCTGCAGGCGGCGCGTGGCATTCCCGCGTGGCGCGAACCGCTGCTGCGGCCGCTGCTGCTGACGACGGGCCTCGTCGAGGGCGCGGGACTGCTGCTGATCGCCACACTCGGGCCGGTGAACGTCGCGGCGCCGCTCGCGATCGTGGCCGGCGCGCTGCTGGTCGTGCGCTGGTGGCTGTGGCGCGCGTATCGGCTGCGGCTTGCCGGCACGGCGGCGCCGCAGGCGCTGGCTGCGCTCGATGCCGCCGGGAAGGTGCTGCTGGTCGCGGGCACGATCGTGCCGCTTGCGCTGATCGGCGCGGCCGGTGTAGCCGGCGGCGCTGCGGCACCCATCGCCGCGCTCGCCGGGCTCGGCATGGTCGCGGCCGGCGTCTACGCGAAGCTCGTGCTGGTCACGCGCGCCGGCTTCAACCAGGGCTTCGCGCTGCCGCAGCTGCCGGTGCGCGGCACGCGCGCGTAGCGCGCCGTTCGACTTCACCGGAGCCGACCGCCATGGCCAAACGACTGCTGTCCATCACCGTCAACGGCCGCCTGCGCGAGGACGCAGTCGCCGAGCACGCGCTGCTCGTCGACTACCTGCGCGAGACCGCGGGGCTTACCGGCACCAAGCAGGGCTGCGACGGCGGCGAGTGCGGCGCGTGCACGGTGCTGGTCGACGGCGAGCCGCGGCTTGCCTGCATTACGCTTGCCGTCGGCTGCGAGGGCCGCCGCGTCGAGACGATCGAGAGCCTGACCGTCGACGGCCGCATGGGCCGGCTGCAGCAGGCGTTCCACGAGAAGCTGGGCACGCAGTGCGGCTTCTGCACGCCGGGCATGATCATGGCGGCCGAGGCGCTCTTGCGCCGCGCGCCGCGGCCGACCGAGCAGGAAATCCGCGACGCGCTCGCCGGCAACCTGTGCCGCTGCACCGGCTACGTGAAGATCGTCGAGTCCGTGCAGGCTGCGGCGGAGGGCGCGTGATGGACTCGCTTGCGGACCAGGCGGGCGACGCCGGCGCCGCACGCGGCGCGCCGCACGGCCACGCGGCCGGGCAGCGCACGCCGCTGATCGACGGCATCGAGAAGGTCACCGGCCGCGCGCGCTACACGGCGGACCTGCCGTTCCCCGACGCGCTGGTCGGGCGCATCCTGAGGAGCCCGGTCGCGCACGGAACCATCCGCGGCATCGACACCCGCGCCGCGCGCGCGATGCCGGGCGTGCGTGCGGTGGTCACCGGCGAGGACTTCGCCGCACCGTACGGCGTCATCCCGATCGCGCAGAACGAGTGGCCATTGGCGCGCGGCAGGGTCCGCTACCGCGGCGAGCCGGTCGCCGCGGTCGCCGCCGTCGACGCGGAGACCGCGGAGGCGGCGCTCGCCGCGATCGCGCTCGACATCGAGCCGCTGCCGGCGTACTTCAGCGCCGCCGCCGCGCGCGCGGCGGACGCCGTGCTGCTGCACGAGAAGAAGGCCGGCAACATCGAGCGCGAGGTCGACCAGAACTTCGGCGACGTCGACGGCGGATTCGCGGCCGCCGATCTCGTGTGCGAGCAGACGTACCACTACGCGGAGGTCGCGCACGGCCAGATCGAACTCAACGCGGCCGTCGCGTCCTACGAGCCGGAGCGCGACCGGCTGACCACGCACTCGGTCACGCAGGTGCCGTACTACCTGCACCTGACGCTGGCGCAGACGCTCGGCATGGACGCGTCGCGGATCCGCGTGATCAAGCCGTTCGTCGGCGGCGGCTTCGGACATCGCGTCGAGCCGCTCAACTTCGAGATGGTGACGGCGGCGCTCGCTCGCGCGGCCGGCGGCACCGTGAAGGTGGAGTGCTCGCGCGAGGACAGCTTCCTCACGCACCGCGGCCGGCCCGAGACCGACATCCGGCTGAAGATCGGCATGACGAAGGCCGGCGCGATCACCGCCGTCGACTGCGAGATCGTCCAGCGCGGCGGCGCCTACGGCGGCTACGGCCTGGTGACGATACTGTACGCAGGCGCGCTGCTGCACGCGCTGTACACGGCGCCGGCGGTGAAGTACCGCGGCTACCGCGTCTACACGAACACGCCGCCCTGCGGCGCGATGCGCGGGCACGGCGCCGTCGACGCGCGCCACGCGTTCGAGTCGCTGCTCGACCGGATGGCGGGCGAGCTTGGGCTCGACCCGTTCGCCGTGCGCCGGGCGAACCTGATCGCGCCGCCGTACCGGACGATCAACGACCTGCAGGTGAACTCGTACGGGCTGCCGGCGTGCCTCGACTGGGTCGAGCAGGCGTCGGGCTGGAAGGAACGGCACGGCAAGCTGCCGCGCGGCCGCGGTCTGGGCATGGCGTGCTCGCACTACGTGTCGGGGTCGGCCAAGCCGGTCCACTGGAGCGGCGAGCCGCACGCGGTGATCAACCTGAAGCTCGACTACGACGGCGGCATCACCGTGCTGACCGGCGCGTCCGACATCGGGCAGGGCAGTTCGACGCTGCTGGCACAGGTGGTCGCGGAGGTGCTGTCGCTGTCGCTCGCGCGCATCCGCGTCATCGCCACCGACAGCGCGCTGACGCCGAAGGACAACGGCTCGTACTCGTCGCGCGTTTCGTTCATGGTCGGCAACGCCGCGCTGCGCGCGGCGGAGGCGCTGAAGCGCACGCTCGTCGAGGCGGCGGCGCGCAAGCTCGAAGTGAGCCCCGCCGACATCGAGTGGAACGGCGAGCAGTGCGGCGTGGCCGGCACCGACCGCACGCTGACGTTCCAGGAAGCCGTCGAGGCCGCGCTGGTCGACACCGGCACGCTGTCGATCAAGGGGACCTGGTCGACGCCGCCGGAGACGCAGGGCGGCAAGTTCCGCGGCGCGGCGGTCGGCTCGACGGCGGGGTTCTCGTATGCGGCGCAGGTGGTCGAGGTCGCCGTCGACGAGGACACGGGACAGGTGAGCGTCGAGCGAGTGTGGGTCGCGCACGACTGCGGATTCGCGATCAACCCGCTCGCCGTCGAAGGGCAGGTGCAGGGCGGCGTGTGGATGGGCATGGGGCAGGCGCTGTCGGAGGAGACGTCGTACCACGAGGGCCTGCCGCTGCGGCCGAACATGCTCGACTACCGGATCCCGACGATCGTCGAGTCGCCGCCGATCGACGTGAAGCTCGTCGAGAGCATCGACCCGCTCGGTCCGTTCGGCGCCAAGGAAGCGAGCGAAGGCGCGTTGCACGGCTTCCCGCCCGCGCTTACCAACGCGATCGCCGACGCGCTCGGACTGCGGCTGACCGAGCTGCCGGCCTCGCCCGACCGCGTGCTGGAGGCGCTGCACGCGAAGGCGCGCGAGGCGCGGCTGGGGGCGCGCATGGAAAAGGCCAAGGCGAAGGCGGAAGGGGTCTGACGATGGAACGCACGCTCGCCTTCGCCGTGAAGCGGCCGCGCAGCCTCGTCGAGGCGGCGGCGCTGCTGGCCGCGCAGCCCGACGCCCGGCTCGTCGCCGGCGGCACCGACCTCGTGCCGAACCTGCGGCGCGGCCTCGAGCGCCCGCCGACGCTGGTCGACCTGTCGGCCGTGCAGGACTTCGACGCGATCGTCGCCGACGACGAAGGACTGTGGCTGGGCGCCGGCGCCACGCTGGCGCGGATCGCGCGCGACCCGCGCGTGCTCGCCGACTACCCGGTGCTGGCGGAAGCCGCGCGCAACGTCGCCGGACCCGCGCACCGCAGCGTGGCGACCCTCGGCGGCAACCTGTGCGTCGACACCCGCTGCGTGTTCTACAACCAGAGCGAGTGGTGGCGCGCGGCGAACCGCTATTGCCTGAAGCGCGGCGGCGACACCTGCCACGTCGCGCCGCAGGGGCAGCGCTGCCACGCGGCGTTCTGCGGCGACGTCGCGCCCGCGCTGCTGGCGCTCGACGCCGGCGTGGAAGTGGTCGCGAGCCGCGGCACGCGCCGCGTCCCGCTCGCCGAACTGTACCGCGACGACGGCGCCGCGCACCTCACGCTGCCGCACGGCGAGATCGTCGCGCGCGTGCTCGTTCCCGCCGCGTCCGCGCGGCTCGCGTCCGGCTACCGGAAGGCGCGCGCACGCGGTGCGATCGACTTCCCGCTGGCCGGCGTCGCGTGCACGGTCGCCGTGGAGGGCGGCGTGCTGCGCCACCTGCGCGTCGCCCTGACCGGGACCAACTCGCGGCCGCTCGTGCTCGCCGGCACCGAGGAACTCGTCGGCCGCGCGGTCGACGAGGAGACGCTCACGCGCGTCGGCAAGCTCGTGCAGAAGCAGGTGAGCCCGATGCGCACGACGGTGACGCAGGCGAACTACCGCCGGCAGGTGGCGGCGGCACTCGCGCGGCGCCTGCTGCGCGAGCTCGCGCGCGACCCGAGCCCGCCGGTGCAAGCGCCCGGGCCGGTGCCGGTCGCGACCGCAACGTCGCCGCAGGGCGCCACGATGAACGCCGCCGCGATGCTGCTGGCGCGGGGCGACGCGCGGCACACGGCGCTCGTCTGCGGCACGCAGCGCGTCACCTACGCGGACCTGCGCGACCGCGTCGCGCGCGCGGCCTCCGCGTGGCGGCGGCGCGGACTCGCGCCCGGCGACCGCGTGGCCGTGAAGCTACCCGACGGCGTGTCGTGGGTCACGGCGTTCCTGGGCGTGATCTGGGCGGGCGGGGTCGCCGTCGGCGTCAATCCGCGCGTACCCGACGACGAGTGGCGGGCGATCCTCGGTGCCGCCGACTTCCGCTTCATCCTCGCGGAATCGCGCGACGACACGCCGCCGCCGTACCGCGAGCGCGTCGTCCCGCTCGACGACTGGCAGGCGGAGGCGGCGATGGCGCCGCCGGTGCCGGCGGAGCCGATGGACGACGAGGCCCCCGCGATGTGGGCGCACTCGTCGGGCACGAGCGGCCGGCCGAAGGCCGTCGTGCACGTGCAGCGGTTCGTGCGCGAGATCGAGCGGGTGGGCACCGAGGTCTTCGGCATCACGGCCGCCGACCGTCTGTACGCGAGTTCCAAGCTCTTCTTCGCCTATCCGCAGGCGAACTGCCTCTACACCGGGCTCAAGGTCGGCGCCACGGTGATCCTCGACCCGCAGTGGCCGACGGCGGCAGGCGTTGCGGCGACGATCGCCGCGCAGCGGCCGACCGTGCTGTTCTCCGTGCCGTCGCTGTACCGGAACCTGCTGAAGGAAGGCTGCGGGCCGGCGCTCGCGGCGAGCGGCCTGCGGCTCGCGGTGTCGGCGGGCGAGGCGCTCGCGGCCGGATTGCGCGACGAGTTCCGGCGGCAGACGGGCCTCGTGCTCGCCGACGGCTACGGCGCGTCCGAGACGCAGATCCTGGTCCTCGTCAACCGCGGCGACGACGCGTGGTCGTCGCCGTCGCCGGGCGTCACGATCGAGCCGGTGCGCAGCGAGGACGACGGCCTGCCGACGCGCATCCGCATCCGCACGTCGGTGCTGTCCTCCGGCTACTGGCAGCGGCCCGACGCGCAGGCGGCGAGCTTCGTCGACGGCGCGTTCTGCCCGGCCGACCTGTTCGAGCGGAGCGGCGATGGCCGCTGGCGCTTCGCCGGCCGCGAGGATTCGCTGGTGAAGATCCACGGCCGCTGGGTCGATCTGGCCGACCTCGAGGAGCGGTTCGCATTCGCGGCAGCCGGCGTCGCGGAGGCGGCGGCCGTGTCGGTGCAGGACACGGACGGCATCGATACCGTCGCCTTCTTCTACGTGCCGGCTTCGGCGGCGCCGCTCGACGTGGCGCGGCGACTCGCGGCGTTCGCGCAGACGCTGCCGCCGTATCAGCGCCCGCGCTTCATGCACGCGGTGGACGCGCTGCCGCGCACCGCGACCGG
Organism: Betaproteobacteria bacterium; assembly: GCA_016716425.1. Taxonomy (GTDB): domain Bacteria; phylum Pseudomonadota; class Gammaproteobacteria; order Burkholderiales; family Casimicrobiaceae; genus VBCG01. The sequence goes on along the minus strand of JADJWJ010000005.1, from coordinate 18,165 downwards.
CAAGCTGATCCGCCGGCAGCTGGTCGAACTGCACCGGACGCTTGGATGACGGCCCCCACGCTCGCTGCGCTCGCTGCCCCCCGAGGGGGCAGGGCAGTCCCTTGGGGCGGCCCGGCGGGACTGCCGTGACCGATCCTTCGTCCGCGACCCTCGCTCAGCCCGCGCCGGCGGCGGCGCCCGTGGCGATCGAGCACGACGGTGGCGTGGTCGTCGCCACGCTCGCGCGGCCGCCGGTCAACGCGCTCGACGCGGACCTGGTCGCGCAGCTTGCCGCCACGGTCGACGCCGTCAGCGCGGACGGGCAGGTCGCCGTCCTGCACATCCGCAGCGACCAGCGCGCGTTCTGCGCCGGCGCCGATCTCGCCCTGATGCAGGCGTGCTTCGCGTCGCCGGACGGCGTGGCGGCGATGGTCGACCTCGTCCGCCGGATGCAGCGCCTGTTCGCGTGCATCGCGGCGGCGCCGGTGGTGACGATCGCGGAGATCGGCGGCCCCGCGCTGGGCGGCGGCCTCGAACTGGCGCTTGCGTGCGACTTGCGCGTCGCGGCGACGGACGCGAAGCTCGGCCTGCCCGAGGCCAACCTGGGCCTGGTGCCGGCGGCCGGCGGCACGCAGCGGCTGACCCGGCTGGTCGGCGAGGGCACCGCGAAGCGCCTGATCCTGGGCGCCGAGGTCGTCGACGGCGCGGAAGCGCAGCGGCTCGGCCTCGTGCAGTGGGCGCGCCCGCGCGCGCAACTTGCCGAGTGGACGCGCGCGCTCGCGCAGCGCGTGGCCGGCCTCCCGCGCGCGGCGCTGGCGGCGAACAAGCACTGCATCGGCGCGGCGGGATCACTGGCGCGCGACGGCTTTGCCGACGAGATCGCGGCCACGCGCGCGCTGTACGACAGCGCGGAGACACGGGAGCGGGTCGCGCGGTTCCTGGCGGCGCGCGCGACGAATACGAAGGAGGAGCGATGACGCTGGAAGGGAAGATTGCCGTGGTGACGGGCGCAGGGTCGGGCATCGGCCGCGCGACGGCGGAGGCGCTGGCCGCCGCGGGCGCGACGGTCGTCTGCGCCGACATCAATCCGGACACGGGGGAGGAGGCGGCCGCGGCGCTGCGCGCGGCCGGGGGCAAGGGGGAGTACCTGCCGGTCGATCTGACCGATGCGGCGTCGGTCGAGGCGTTCGGGCAGGCGGTGGCGGCCAGGCACGGCGCCGTCGACGTGCTGGTAAACGGCGCCGGCTGGGGCAAGACGCACCCGTTCTGGGAAGGCACGCCCGAGCTGTGGGAGCGCGTGATCGCGCTCAACTTCGTCGGCCCGATGCGGTTGGCCAAGGCACTGCTGCCGGCGATGATCGCGCGCGGCAGCGGCAAGATCGTCAACGTCGCGAGCGACGCCGGCCGGGTGGGAAGCCTGGGCGAGACCGTCTACGCGGGCGCGAAGGGCGGCTTGATCGCGTTCACCAAGTCGCTCGCGCGCGAGACGGCGCGCTACGGCATCAACGTCAACTGCGTGTGCCCGGGGCCTACGGAGACGCCGCTGCTGTTCGCGGTGCCGGAGGGTCACCTCGAGGCGTTCAAGAAGGCGATCCCGTTCCGCCGCTTCGGAAAGCCCTCCGAAGTGGCCGACGCTGTCGTATTCTTCGCGAGCGACCAGTCGAGCTACATCACGGGCCAGGTGCTCTCGGTGAGCGGTGGCCTGACGATGGCCGGATGATCCGCAACGTTCGAGGAGTGAAACCACCATGAAGCGCGTCGCCCTGGCCGGCTACAAGGCCACCCACTTCCACTACGCCGTCGCCGGCCGTGTCGCCACGATCACGCTGAACCGGCCCGACCGCAAGAACCCGCTGACGTTCGACTCCTACGGCGAGTTGCGCGACCTGTTCCGCGAGATGGTCTACGCGACCGACGTCAAGGCGGTCGTGTTCACCGGCGAGGGCGGCAATTTCTGCTCGGGCGGCGACGTGCACGAGATCATCGGCCCGCTGGTCAAGATGGACATGACGGGCCTGCTCGAGTTCACGCGGATGACCGGCGACCTCGTCAAGGCGATGCGCGCGTGCCCGCAGCCGATCGTCGCGGCCATCGACGGCGTGTGCACCGGCGCCGGCGCGTTGATCGCCTGCGCGTCCGACATGCGCTACGCGACCGCGCGCAGCAAGCTCGCGTTCCTGTTCGTCCGCGTCGGGCTGGCCGCCGCCGACATGGGCGCGTGCACGCTGCTGCCGCGCCTGATCGGCCTGTCGCGCGCCGCCGACCTGCTGTACACGGGTCGCGTGGTCGGCGGCGAGGAGGGCGAGCGCATCGGCTTCCACAACCGGCTGGTCGAGCCGGAAAATCTTCTGGCAGAAGCGACGGCGATGGCGCAAAGTCTCGCCGACGGCCCGACGTTCGGCCACATGATGACCAAGACGATGCTGTGGCAGGAGTGGAACTCGGGCCTGGGCGAGTGCATCGAGGCGGAGGCGCAGGCGCAGGCGATCTGCATGCAGACCAACGACTTCGAGCGCGCGTACCACGCGTTCGTCGCCAAGCAGAAGCCGGTGTTCGAAGGCAACTGATGCGCGTCCTGAACATGCACGACGAGCCGCGCCGTCACCCCTTCCCCCTCGCCCGCTTGCGGCAGAGGGGAGATGGTACGGTACGAGTGGCTGGTGCGCGCTTGCACGGGACTCGCTAGTGGCGGATGCAAGCTTTCTCGCGTGGCCGTTCTTCGACGACCGGCACCGCGCGCACGCGCGCGACGTCGAGGCGTTCGCGGCGTCCGCGCTGCCGCCGCTGCTGGCAGGCGGCGAGGACTCGCTCGACGCCGTCTATGCGTGCGTCGGCCGCATCGTGCGCGCGCTGGGCGAGGCGGGCCTGCTGCGGCTCACGGTACCGGCGGCCTACGGCGGCGCGCACGAGAAGCTCGACGCACGCAGCCTGTGCGTCGCGCGCGAGACGCTCGCCCGCGCTTCGGGACTTGCCGACTTCGCGTTCGCGATGCAGGGGCTGGGCAGCGCGCCGGTCACGCTGTACGGCAGCGACGCGCAGAAGCGCGCGCTGCTGCCGGGTGTCGCCGCCGGCACGCGCATTGCGGCATTTGCGCTGTCCGAGCCCGACGCCGGATCGGACGTCGGCGCCATCGCGACCACCGCCACGCCCGCCGGCGACGGCTGGCGGCTCGACGGCGTCAAGACGTGGATCTCGAACGCCGGGCTTGCCGACTTCTACGTCGTGTTCGCGCGCACCGGGGAGGCCCCCGGGAGCCGCGGGCTGTCGGCGTTCGTCGTCGATGCGCGCGCGGCCGGCCTCGACGCGTCGGAGCGCATCGACGTTTGCGCGCCGCACCCGCTCGGCACGCTGCGTCTCACGGATTGCCGCGTGCCCGGCGACGCGCGGGTCGGCGCGCCGGGCGAAGGCTTCAAGATCGCGATGGCCACGCTCGACATCTTCCGCTCGACCGTCGGCGCCGCGGCGCTGGGCTTCGCGCGGCGGGCGCTCGACGAGGCCACGGCGCGCGCGCACCGGCGCCGCGTGTTCGGCCGCGCGCTCGCCGAGTACCAGCTGACGCAGGCGAAGCTCGCCGACATGGCGGTCGCCGTCGACGCGAGCGCGCTGCTCGTCTATCGCGCCGCGTGGACCAAGGACGTGCTCGGCACGCGCGTGACGCGCGAGTCGTCGATGGCGAAGCTCTTCGCCACGGAATCGGCGCAGCGCGTCATCGACGCGGCGGTGCAGATGTGGGGCGGCCTGGGCGTGGTCCGCGGCGTGCCGGTGGAGCGCCTGTATCGCGAGATCCGTGCGCTGCGGATCTACGAGGGCACCAGCGAAGTGCTGCAGCTCGTGCTGGGGGCCGACACGCTGAAGGCGGGCGCGCCCTGAGCGGGCACGCGCGCAGACAGCTTGATGCGAGTCAATGGCATTGGGCGCGGTGCTTGGTAACGTGACGAACTTCGCACCGGCGCCACGACGAAACCGGGGACGGACATGAGCATGGAAGCAGTCGCATTGCGCAAGACCACGGTCCGGCCGCTGCGCGGCGAAGACCTCGACGCCGTCGTGGCCATCGACGCCGCGAGCGAGGGACACACGCGACGCGCGTACTTCGAGCGCCGGCTGGATGCAGCGATGCGCGAGCCGAAGCTGCACGCGCAGTTCGCCGCCGTCGACGACCTGGGACTCGTCGGCTACATCCTCGCGCGCGTGCTCGAGGGTGAATTCGGGCGCAGCGCGCCCGGCCTGCGGCTCGAGGTGGTCGGCGTGCGCGCCGACGCGAAGGGCCGCGGCGTGGGCGCCTCCCTGTTCGACGCGCTGTGCGACTACGGCCGGCGCCATGGCCTCGCCGACGTCCGCACGCAGACCCGCTGGAACGAACACCGGATGGTGCGCTGGATCGACGAGATGGGCTTCACGCTCGCTCCGAACCACGTGCTCGACTGCGCGGTGGCGGGCGGCGAGTACCGCCCGGCGCGCGACGACCCGAAGCCCGCGGATGCGGGCACGCTGCAGGAGATCGACTACGGCATTGCGCAGGCGAACGACTTCGAGCGCCTCGCGCGCGACACCGCCGACGTGCGCGCGATGGAGGACCGCGACCTCGCCGAGATCGTCCGCATCGACCGCCGGCTGACCGGCCGCGACCGCACCGACTACATGCGGCACAAGCTCGGCGAGGCGATGCACGGGTCGGCGATCCGCGTCTCGCTGACGGCGCGGCTCGACGGCGCGATCGTCGGCTTCGTGATGGCGCGTGCCGACCTGGGCGACTTCGGCCGCACGGAGCCGGTGGCGGTGATCGACACGATCGGCGTCGATCCGGGCTACGCGCACCGCGGCGTCGGCCATGCGTTGCTGTCGCAGCTCTTCGCGAACCTGGGCGCGCTGCGCATCGAGCGCGTCGAGACCGTCGTCGCACCGCGCGACTTCGGCCTCGTGGGCTTCCTCTACGACGTCGGTTTTGCGCCGTCGCAGCGGCTCCCGTTCGTGCGCCGGTTCGACTAGATGAAGCGCCCCCCGCGTTCGCTGCGCTCGCTGCCCCCGACGGGGCGGGCCGGTCTCGCGGGACGGCCCGACGGCACTGACCCGCTTCGGCGATGACCGCGCTGCCCGACGACGCCGCCGTCCTCGACGCGCTGCGGGAGGTCGAGGACCCCGAGGCCGGGATGAACATTGTCGACCTGGGCCTCGTGTACGGCATCGAGGTCCGTGACGGCGCCATCGCCATCGACCTCACGATGACCACGGCCGCGTGCCCGATGACCGACATGATCGCCGAGCAGGTGCACGCCGCCGCGGCGGCGATCGCGCCGCCCGGGACCACGGTCACGGTGCAACTGGTCTGGGATCCGCCGTGGACGCCCGATCGCATGTCGGGCATCGCCCGCGAGCACTTCGGCTGGACGTCCTAAGGTGAAACGACCCCCACGCTCGCTGCGCTCGCTGCCCCCGGAGGGGGCAGGTCCGTCGCTCGGGACGGCCCATCGCGACTGACGTCCGCGCGCACACGCCGGTGAGCGACGACGCGAAGCCGGGCGTCGCGCTGCAGCGGCTGCCCCTGCTGGTCCTCGGGTTCGCGGGACTCGTCGTCGGCGTCGGCGCGGGGCTCGCGCGGCTGGGCGTGACCGTGCCCGCCGCGGCGGCCTCCGCGGCGGCGCTGCACGGCCCGCTGATGATCGGCGCGTTCCTCGGCACGGTGATCGCGCTCGAGCGCGCCGTCGCCCTCGGCCGGCCGTGGGCGTACGCGGGGCCGCTGCTCGCGGGGGCCGGCGGCGTCGTTGCGATCCTGGGCGCGCCCGGCGCCGGTGCGTGGCTGCTCCTTGCCGGCAGCGTCGCGCTGACTGCCGCGTCCGTCGCGATCTTCGTGCGCCAGCGCGCGCTGTTCACCGCCACGCTCGCGGCGGGCGCCGCCTGCTGGTGCGCCGGCAACGCGCTGTGGGCTGCGGGGGCGGCGGCGCACGAGGTCGTCGCGTGGTGGCTCGCGTTTCCGGTCCTGACCATCGCTGGCGAGCGGCTCGAGCTGTCGCGGTTCCTGCCGCCGTCGCCGGCCGCGCGCCGCGTGTTCGTCGCCATCGTGTCGGTGATGGCCGTCGCGTTGGCGGGCGGCGCCACCGCCGGCTGGAGCGCGGCGACGCTCGGCGCAGCGCTCGTCGCCCTGGCGCTGTGGCTGGGGAAGCAGGACATCGCGCGGCGCACGGTGCGCGGCGCGGGGCTGACGCGCTACATCGCCGTGTGCCTGCTTTCGGGCTACGCGTGGCTCGCGGTCGGCGGCGCGGTCGTGGTCGCGGCGGGCAGCCTCGCGCCGGGCACACGCGCGTACGACGTCGCCGTGCACGCGCTGGCGCTGGGCTTCGTGTTCGCGATGATCTTCGGCCACGCGCCGGTGATCTTCCCGGCGGTGCTGCGCGTGAAGATGCGCTACACGCCCGCGTTCTACGCGCCGCTCGCGCTGCTTCACCTGTCGCTGGCCGTACGGGTCGCTGGCGACGTCGCCGACCGGCTCGACTGGTTGCGTGCGGGCGCGCTGGGCAACGCGGCGGCGATCGCGCTGTTCATCGCGACCGCGCTCACCGCGGTGTGGCGGGGAGGGCGCGGCGGGACCGCGGCGCCCTGAAGGTGCGCGGCGGTCAGCCGTGCAGCGACTCGTACTTCGCCATCAACTCGTCCGGGCTCTCCTGGAAGTCCGGGTTGACCACGATGCAGTCGGCCGGGCACACGAGCTTGCACTGCGGCTCGTCCTCGGCGCCGACGCATTCGGTGCAGCGCGCGGGATCGATCACGTAGATCGTGTCGCCGGCGGAGATCGCTTCGTTCGGGCACACCGGCTTGCAGGCGTCGCAGGCGGTGCAGTTGTCGTTGATGAGCAGTGCCATGATTTCCTCGTCGGTGTTCAGGCGGCCGCGCGCTCGGTCAGCTCGCGCAGCCTGGCGTGGCGGAACGCGCCCCACAGCGCAGCCCCGATCGCGCCGGCATAGATCGAGTCGGGGTGATTGACCGCGGTCACGTTGACCTTCTCGTTGACCATCTCCTCGCCGATCGCCGCCAGCAGCCCGGTGTCGAGCGCCAGGCCGCCCGTCAGCAGCGCCGTGCCTTCCTTGATGCCGGTGACCTTCAGCAGCTTGACGATGCGCGACGCCATCGACAGGTGGATGCCCTTGAGGATATCAGGCGTGGCGATGCCGCGCGACACCATGTTGATGACGTCGGTCTCGGCGAGCACCGCGCAGATCGAGCTGACCTTCTCCGGGTCCTTCGACGTCTGCGACAGCGGGCCGATCTCCTCGACCGCCACGCCGAGGTAGCGCGCGATGTTCTCGAGGAACTGGCCGGAGCCCGACGCGCATTGGCTCGTCATCTTGTAGGAGAGCACCTTGCCGCGCGCGTCGACGTAGATCGCCCGGCCGTTGAGCGCGCCGATGTCGACCACCGCGTTGGCGCCGGGATGCAGGAACACGCCGCCGCGCGCATGCGTCGTCATCGAGTAGAAGTGTCCGGTCGCGAACTTGACATTCTCGCCTTCGCCGGTCGTCGCGATGTACTCGACGGCCGCCGGGTCCACGCCGGCGTCGGCGAGCACGCCGTCGCGGCCTTCCTCGGCAAGCTGCATCGGGTCGCGGCGGCGGATGCGCTCGCAGCGCTTCGCCAGCCATTCCTGCGTGTCGCCGTCCGTCCGGAACAGCACGGACTTGACCGCGCCTGAACCGATGTCGATGCCGATCGTGATGGTCATGGTCCTGTCGTCCTCGTCATGCCTGAATGCCCCTCGCCCCGACCCTCTGCCCGCGCTCGCGGGGCGAGGGAGTTCCCGGTCGCGGCGAGGGCGCCATGCGCCCCTCAGCCCAACCCTCTCCCCACGAACGGCGCGACGGAGATCCGCGCGGGCGCCGCGCAGTGTGCCTCCCTCGCCCTCCGAAGCGGGGAGAGGGTTGGGGTGAGGGGCGCGTCCGTCCGGCTCACGCCGCCCGTGCCTCCGCGACCTTGCCTTCCTCGACCACCGCGCGCCACGCGAACGTCGCACCGCCGAGCGCGCCGGTGTAGATCGAGTCCGGATTGATGTTGAGCGTCAGCTCGCCGTAGTTCTCCTGCACGAGCTGCTTCAATGCCTTGACCGCCGCCTCGTTCTTGGCCACGCCGCCGGTGAACGTGAACTCGTCGCGGATGCCGCCCGAGCGCGCGAGGATCGACATCGCGCGCAGGATGATCGCGCGGTGCAGCCCGGCCATGATGTCCTCGCGCTTGTCGCCGAGCGCCAGGCGATCGCGCAGCTCGGCGCCGGCGAACACCGTGCACGTCGAGTTGATGCGGATCGTCTTGGTCGACTTCATCGCGAGCGGCCCCAGCTCGTGCAGGCCCATGTTCATCTCGTCGGCGATGTAGCCGAGGTAGCGCCCGCAGCCCGCCGCGCAGCGGTCGTTCATCTGGAAGCTCTCGACGATGCCGTGCGGGTCGACCTGGATCGCCTTCGTGTCCTGTCCGCCGATGTCGAGCACCGTCGCCGTATTCGGGTACATCACGTGCGCGCCCAAGCCGTGGCACAGGATCTCCGAGCGCACGTGCTCCTTGGAGAACGGCAGCCGGGCGCGGCCGTAGCCCGTGCCCACGACGTAGGTCTCCTCCATCGCCATGTCGAGGATCCCCTTGATGGGGGCCTCGACCTCGGCCCGCCTGCCGGCGGTGTCCGGCAGCTCGACGAACGTGCGCTCCAGCGCGGCGAGCAGGTGCCGCCGGATCGAGTCGCCGTAGATGCGATTCTCGACCTCGATGATCGAGCGGTCGAAGACGTTGAGCAGGAAGTCGTACCGGATGCCGGCGTCCTTCGCCACCGTCTCGCCGGTCGCGAGGTACTGCGCGCCGGCGATGTCCCGGAAGAAGTCGGACTTGCGCTTGGCGCCGGGCGCGAAGAGCGTCGGCGCCTCGACGGCGAGCCGCCGGAACACCTCGGTCAGCGCCTCGCCGACGGCGCCCGCGCTGTCGCCGAACTTGGCGGTCGCGACGTTCCGCTGGCACGTCGCCTCGAGGTCTCGCAGCTGCTCCAGGTACTGCTCCGAGCGGAAGTCGCGCTCGAGCTGGCCCAGGAACGTGTCGAGCTGTCCGTTCAGCGCGCCGGTGGACCCGAGCGCCTGCCGGAACAGGTAGAAGCGGCCGTTGACGAGGGCCTCCTGCTTGGCGATGGACGCGGCGGTGTCGTAGTTCGAGCGCGAGTTCGTGATGCCGCGTCCGAGCACGTTCCGGTGCTCGTCCATGACGACCGCCTTGGTGGTGGTCGAGCCCAAATCGATGCCGATGAAGCAGCGCATGGTCTGCCCTCTTCAGTGCGCGGCGGCGGTGGCGACCCGCTTCGCCTTGATCATCTGGAAGTAGCTCTCCAGACGGTTCTTGACGTTCGCGGCCGAGAAGTAGCGCGGGTCGACCAGGTCGGTCTCGATGAACGCGGCCGGCTTGCCCGTGCGCTTCTCGACCTCGCGCAGCACGAGGAGCTGCCCGGCCGAGAAGCTGTTGCAGCTCTTGATCGAGTTGATGAGCAGGCCGTCCGCCTGGTACTCGTCGATGTAGCGGCAGATCATGTCGATCCGCGACGGCAGGTTCAGGTTCGTGTAGCAGCCGAGGCAGTACTCGGCCAGCGACTCGATCGGATGGTCGGGGTCGTGCCGGAAGCCGAAGTCGTAGACGCCGCCGACCTTCGCGTAGGTCGACGCGACGACGACCGCGCCTTCGTCGTAGAACATCTTCCAGAAGTCGCGGAAGCTCGTCCAGTTGGGCGGGCCCTCGACGACCAGCCGGTACTTCTCATCGGTCATCTCGCCGTCCGGCGTGATCGGACCCTTGCCGGCGCGCACGCGCTCCTCGATCTCGCCGCGCAGCACGTGGTAGTACTGCGTGGCCTCCGGCATGCCGCGGAACGCCGTGAAGATCGGCCCGATGTAGTAGACGGCGCCGAAGTAGCCGTCGATGGGGGAGGGCCGGTTCTTCGCCGACTGCAGCACCGCGACGAGATCCTCCTCGGCCTTCGCGGACTCCCGCATGTACTGGCGCAGCCGGTCGATGTCGAACTTGACGCCGGACACGCGCTCCAGCGTCGGGATGACCGTCTCCTTCAGCTGCTTCACCACGTAGTCGCGCATGTTCGGCGCGACCTTGCCTTCGCCCTGGTACGGCACGTGCAGCATCACCGTCTCGCAGCCGTACTTGTGGCGGATCAGCTCGAACCACTTCATGAACGTGAAGCAGCCGGTGTACGACAGCAGCAGGATGTCGGGCGTCGGCAGCGGGTCGCCCGTGGGGCCGACCTCGCCGCCCAGCATCATGCCGAGGTCGGCCTTGACGTAAGTGCAGACGTCCTCCGACTGGCCGTCGCGCTCGGCGTCCATGATGAACTTGCCCGACTTCTTGCGCATGCCGTTCTGCAGCGCGTTCGTCTCGGGCAGGCTGCGCGCGAAGTCGAAGCACATCAGCAGCTCGTTCAGGTTGCCCGGCACGAACGTGGCCGACACCTTGCGGCCCGTGCTCGCGCGCGGTGGCGAGCTCGTGGTAGTTGCTGTTGATGAGCTCCTTCTGCAGCCACATCGCGTCCTCCTTCTGGACGTTCTGCGGCTTCTTGGCGCTGGCAGGCATCGCGGCGGTAGTAGTCATTCGAGTGCTCCCGTCAACTCAACGTCGTTCCCGCGCAAGCGGGAACCCAGTGTCTTGCGTCGAACGCCGCTGGGTCCCCGCCTGCGCGGGGACGACGGCACCAGTGGCGCGGTGCTTCATGCCGCGCTCCACAGCTTGATCGAATCGGCGAAGGTGCCGGCCTGTTCCCGGATCGGCGCCATCTGGCCGGTGTTTTCGGCGTACTTGAATGCCGTGTACGGCACCGTGTGCTTCGCCAGCACGTCCTGCAGCATCGGACGCTCCAGCAGCGCCGGGTCGCAGAACGACGGCGCGGCGAAGACCACGCCTTCGGCGCCGCGCGTCTTGACCTGGTGCAGCAGGAACTGGCCCTTGTCCTCGCGCTTCGCGTCGTACTTGGCCGCCGTCGACGCCGACCGGTGCAGGAAGGCCTTCGACAGCTCCTCCAGCGGCTGCCCGTGCGCCGGCACGTCGTCGAGCAGCCAGCGCGTCACCAGCATGAAGTCGTCGTCGACGATGTAGCATCCCGACATCTCGATCGACTTGATCAGCGCGAGGGGCGGCTGTTCGCAGAAGCCGCCCGTCAGCACGACGCGCGCGTTGTCGCGCTTCGGGCGCGGCAGCGCGTCGGCCGCCGCGATGTACTCGCGGACGAGCTGCGTGTGCTCTTCCGGCGGCAGCACCATGCCGGCGCGCAGCACCAGGTAGACCTCGGCCGTGGGCGCCTGCCACGGCTTGACGGCGCGGTACGCGTACAGGTCGCGGATCGCGGCGCGGTTGTCGTTGTAGACGCGGATCGACGCGTCGATCTCCGCGTCGGTGATCGGCGCCCCGCGCAGCTTCGCGAGTTCGTCGCGCAGGATCTCGAGCTCGCTCACGTAGAACTTGCCGCCGACGGCGTCCTCGTAGTTCTGCGGCACGTCGATGTAGCGGACGAACTTGTTCGGGAACAGGATCTGCCACATGCCGGACAGGTTGCGGATCACGTCGCAGATCGACGGGAACAGCATGCCGTCGAGACAGTCGAGCCGACCTGTCAGGCCGAGCTCGATCGTCGAGCGCGGGATGCGGCAGATGTAGCTCTGGTAGTACGCATCGCCCTGGATCACCTCCAGCTGGTCGCCGCCGCCGAGGATGCCGACCGGCAGCATCCCCGCCGCGTGCACCAGCTCGCGCGGCACGTACACGGGCATGTACCCGATGGCCTTGCGGCCGGGTGCGGCGGCCTTCCACTGCTTGACGGCGTTGAAGTCGAGGTCGTCGAACAGCGCCTGGCAGCGCTCGACGATCGCGATGACGGGTGGGACGTTGGCCATCAGCGGTGCTCCCATTGCGGCGGCCGCTTCGCGAGGAACGCGGCCAGCCCTTCGTTGGCGTCGTGGGTCTTCATCAGCGTGTCGAGGTACAGCCGCTCGACTTCGGCCAAGCGCCGCCGCACGTCGGGCAGGTAGAGCCCGCGCGCGGCGGTCAGCGCGCACGCCAGCGCCGCGGCGCTCTTGCCGGCGTAGTGCGCGTCGAAGTACGCGAGCGCCGCCGCCGCCGGGTCGTCGGCGACGGCGTCGACCAGGCCGACGCGCAGCGCGTCGGCCGCACCGAGCGAGCGGCCCGACAGCAGCAGGTCCTCGGCGGTCGACTGCGACACGCGGTGCGGCAGCAGGCACGAGGCCGCCGGCGCGAACACGCCGAGCTTCATCTCGGGCTGGCCGAGCTGCGCGTCCGGTGCGGCGAAGACGAGGCCGCCGGCCAGCGCGACCTCGAGGCCGCCGCCCAGGCACTGGCCGCGTACGGCGACCAGGATCGGCGCCGGGTACTCGAGCATGGCGACGATCAGCGCGTGCAGCGACGACAGCATCGCCGCGCAGCGGTCGGGCAGGTGCTCCTCGACGCTCGCGCCGAACGAGAAGTGCGGGCCTTCGGCGTCGAGCAGCACGCCGCGCTGCGCGCCGCCGCGGTGCGCCGCCAGCGCCGCCGACAGCGCGGCGATCATCGCGGCGTCGATCAGGTTGGCCTTCGGCCGCGCGAGCGTGAGGCGCAAGAGCGCGCCGTCGCGCTCGAGGCGCACGGCGAGGGGCGCGGCATCCGCCACCGGTCAGCCCTTCTGCGCGCCCGGCTGGATGCTGTCGTGCAGCGGCCCGACCCAGCTCTCGCCGGCCGCGAGCTTCTGCCGCAGCAGCACGAAGTCGACCTCGCGGTCGTCCTTCGGCCCCTCGTTGAACGCGGTGAAGCCGGAGCGCGCCTCGGTCATCATGTTGAGCGCGAGCCACGCGCGCGAGTTCTCCTTGTTGCGGTTCCACGCGTCGAGCTTCGGCTTGCGCAGTTCCTCCAGCGTCTTGGTCGTGCAGTCGGGAAACGTCAGCAGCATCTTGGCGCACAGTTCCTCGACCTTGGCGTCGAGCAGCGACAGGTCGACCGCGCCCTTGGCGAGCAGCGCCTTGCCTTCCTTCAGTGCGTCGCCCACCTTCGGCTCGCCGAACACGAAGCGGCCGTACTCGTCGGTCATCCGCGCGGTCTCGACCAGCGGGTTGGCGACGAACTTGCCGTCGACCTTCAGCGCCGGCACGAGGTCGGTCAGCACGCCCATCCAGTACGCCTTGTGCGCCGAGAAGGGCTCGCACAGCACGCAGGCGGCCATCGAGCGCTCGGCGCCCGCGATCACCGGCAGGAAGTCCGTCGCGCCGCCGATCGGCGCCGAGCCGTGCTTGGGGCCCGCCTGGCCGAAGCGCGCCATGTCCTGCGCGACCGAGAAGTCGCACGCCATGCCGATCTCCTGCCCGCCGCCGATGCGCATGCCGTTCACGCGGCAGATCACCGGCTTGTCGCAGGCGAGGATCGCCGACACCATGTCGTTGAACAGGCGCATGTACTGCCGGTACTCCTGCGGGTGGCCCGCGTAGTACTCGGCGTACTCCTTCGTGTTGCCGCCGGTGCAGAACGCGCGGTCGCCCGCACCGGTGAACACCACGCAGTTGACGTTGCGCGCGTTCGACGCGGCGCGGAAGGCGAGGATCACGCCCTTGACCATGTCGGTCGTGTACGAGTTGAACTGCTGCGGGTTGTCGAGCGTGATCCACGCGTTGAACAGGCCCGCGGCGACCGAGCCGTCGGGCCGGCGCGCGGGCTTCAGCTCGTAGCGGACGCCGGGCTTGCCGAAGTCGTCGACGAGATCGTGGTTCTTGAATTCGCGCGTGGCGGGGAGTGCGTCGGGGGCGTTCATCGAAGGGCTCCGGGGTCAGGCGGGAACGAGCACCGCGCGCTTCTTGATCTCGCGGTGGTGGACGGCCGCGAACACGCGGTTGATGTCGGCGAGCGGGTGCGTCTCGACGAACGGGGCGAGCTTGATCTTGCCGGCGAGCACGAGGTCGAGCGCGGCCGGATACTGGTCGGGCGGGCAGCCCCAGTTGCCGAGCGCGCGCGCGTCGAACGCCATCAGGTTGGACAGGCGCACCTCGACCTTGTCCATCGTGAACCCGACGACCGAAAGCGTGGCGCCGTGCACGAGCAGGCTCCACGCGGTCAATTGCCCCGCGGCGGTGCCCGAGCACTCGAACACGAACCACTCGGTGGACTTAAGGCCCCGCGCCTTGGCGAAGGCGGCGACCGCCGCCTTGAGCGCCTTGGCGTCGTGCGCGCGCGCGTCGAGCGTCAGCGCGGCGCCGGCCTGCGCGATCGCCGCCAGCTTGTCGGCGTCGACGTCGACCGCCACGACCGTGGCGCCGAATGCCTGTGCCATCTGCACGCAGTAGCCGCCCACGCCGCCGACGCCGATGACGACGGCGAGGCTGCCGGGGGCCACACCCGCGCGCCGCACGGCCTGGTAGGGCGTGGTCAGCGCGTCGGCGACGATCGAGACTTCGGCGAGCGTGAGGCCGGCCGCGGCGAGCTTGCCCTCGTCGACCGGGCACAGGCCGCGCGCGGGCACGACGATGTGCGTCGCGAAGCCGCCGTGGATGTCGTTGCCGGGCATCTTCTGCGCGCGGCAGATCGGGGCCAGGCCCCGCTGGCAGAGGTCGCACTCGCCGCACGGCAGCACGGCCGGGACGATGACCGACCGGCCGAGCCAGGACTCCGCGCCGGCGCCGGCGGCGACGACGCGGCCGCTGATTTCGTGCCCGAGCGCCAGCGGCAGCGGGTGGTTCGTCCGCACGCCGTCGTAGTAGTAGCCGAGATCCGTGTGGCAGACGCCGCAGCCGGCGACAGCCACGGCGACCTCGCCGGGACCGGGCGCGGCGTCGAAGTCGGCGACCGACAGCGGGGCGCCGACGGCGGTCATCAGCCAGCGGCGGGCAGCGATGCTCATGCGACAGGCTCCTCCGCGTTCTTCGCCCGGGCGGCTTGACCGCGGGTCCCAGGAACGCTTATTTTACGCCTAAATAGGTATTGCAGTACTGGAATACCGGAATGCTGGCATCCATGATGGGGGACGGCGATCGCGAGTGCCTTGATCTCCATCAAATGCAAACGCGCGCGGAGCCGCTTTACTGCGCGCATGTGACGCAAGCGAAGGGAACGACGTGCACGCGATCGCGACGAAAATGACGAAGGACGCCGCCGCGCAACCTGCGCGCGGCGCGGCGCCGAGCCTCTCGGTCGCGCTCGCCGGCAGCGGCGGCAGCGGCGTGATGACCGCCGGCAACCTGCTGGTCGACGCGGCCGCGCGCGCCGGGCTCTACGGCCTCATGGTGCGCACCAGCGGCCCGCAGATCCGCGGCGGCGAAGCGGCCGCGCTGTTGCGCCTGTCGCCCACACCCGTGGCCACGCTCGACGACGGCTTCGACGTGCTGCTCGCGATCGACTGGCAGAACGTCGGCCGCTTCTTCGACGAGATCCCGCTCACCAGGACGAGCGTGATCGTCGGCGACCCGGACGAGGGCGTGGTGCCGGACGTGTACACGGCCACCGGCGCGCGCTTCGCGCCGGTGCCGCTCAAGAAGATGGCGAAGGCCATCGCCGGCAGCTGGACGAACATGGTGGCGCTGGGCGTGGCCGGCGCGCTCGCCGGCGTGCCGCGCGCGGCGCTGGAGGCCGCGCTGCGTGCGTCGTGGAAACGCGCCGACGACAAGCTCGCCGCCAATCTGGCGGCGCTCGACGCCGGCATGCAGGCGGCGGCCGCCATCTCCGGCGTGCGCGCGCTGGCCGCGACGGGGCGCAGCGGCGCCGGCCGCTGGAACGTCAGCGGCAACGAGGCGGCCGGCTACGGCGCCATCCGCGGCGGCGTGCGCTTCGTCGCCGCGTACCCGATCACGCCGGCGACCGAATTGCTCGAATGGATGGCGCCCGCGCTCGTCAAGGTCGGCGGCACGCTGCTGCAGGCCGAGGACGAGCTGGCGTCGATCAACATGATCGTCGGCGCGAGCTACGGCGGCGTGCCGTCGCTCACCGCGACCGCCGGCCCGGGGCTCGCGCTGATGACCGAGGGCATCGGCCTCGCCGTGAGCGCCGAGGTGCCGATCGTCGTCGTCGACGTGATGCGCGGCGGCCCGTCGACCGGCATTCCCGCCAAGAGCGAACAGTCCGATCTTTCGTTCGCGGTGTCCGGCCTGACCGGCGACGCGCCGCGCATCGTCGTCGCGCCGACGTCGATCGCCGACTGCCTCGCGACCACGCAGTGGGCCGTGCACCTCGCCGAGGCGCTGCAGGCGCCCGCGATCGTGCTGTCCGACCAGTTCATGGGGCAGTCGCGCGCGATCATCGACCGGCCGGCCGACGAGGCACTCGTGGGCGAGCGGCTGACGGCCGCCGCCAACGCGCCCGACTACAAGCGGTACCGCGACACGGCGTCCGGCGTGTCGCCGATGGCGGTGCCGGGCACGCCGGGCACCGTGTACACGGCCGACGGACTCGAGCACACGGAGGCCGGCATCCCGAGCAGCCAGCCGCGCGACCACCGGCTGCAGCTCGACAAGCGCGCGCGCAAGCTCGCCCTTTACGACTTCGGCGACCGCTGGGCCGACGTCGAAGGCGACCTCGCGGCCGATGCGGCCGTGATCACGTTCGGCTCCACGACCGCCGCCGTGCGCGAGGCGGTCGCCCGGCTGGCCGCGGAGGGCACCACGGTGCGGTTGCTCGCACTGCGGCTGTTGGCACCCGCGCAGCCGCCGAAGCTCGCCAAGGCACTCGCCGGCGTCACGCGCGTGCTCGTGATCGAGCAGAACCACGGCGGGCAGCTGCTGCACTGGCTGCGCGCCGCCTACGACCTGCCGGGACGGCCGGCGGGCTTCCATCGCCCCGGCCCGCTGCCGCTGCGCCCGGGCGAGATCGCGGAAGCCATCCTCGCGTGGAGAAACGCATGAACGATGCTGCCGCGTGCGCGCCGCTGACGCCGGCGTCCTTCAAGTCGTCGTACAAGCCGATCTGGTGCCCCGGCTGCGGCGACTACTCGGTGTTGAGCTCGGTGACCAAGGCGCTGGCGATGATCGGGCAGCCGCCGGAGAAGGTCGCCGTCGTGTCGGGCATCGGCTGCTCGTCGCGCATCCCCGCGTACACGACCTGCTACGGCTTCCACGGCGTGCACGGCCGCGCGCTGGCCGCGGCGACCGGCTTGAAGGTCGCGCGGCCGGACCTCACGGTACTCGTCGCCGGCGGCGACGGCGACGGCTACTCGATCGGCGGCAACCACTTCCTGCACGCGTGCCGGCGCAACGTCGACCTCACGTACATCGTGATGGACAACCACGTGTACGGCATGACCAAGGGCCAGCCGTCGCCGACCACGGAACCGGACTGGGACTCGAAGCTCTCGCCGGGCGGGACCGGCGTGCGCTCGTTCCACCCGCTGGTGATCGCGCTCGCGTCGGGTGCCAACTTCGTCGCGCGCGCGTTTTCCGGCGACCCGAACGGCACCGCGGACATCATCGCGCAGGCGATCCGCCATCCGGGCTTCTCGTTCATCGAGATCTTGAGCCCGTGCGTGACGTTCCGCCCCGAGCAGCGCGAGTGGAAGCAGCTCGTGCACCCGGCGCCGGTCCAGCAGACCGACGACCCGGGGCGCGCGGCGCGGCGGATCATGACCGACGACGGCTTCAACATCGGCGTGCTCTATGCCGGCGAGCGGCCGCCGTATCCGCTCGGCAAGGCGAAGACGCCGACGGCCGTCGCCGACCTCGAAGCGGAGTTCGCGCTGTGAGCCCGCGCGGACGCAGCAAGCCGAAGGCGCCGGCGCGCCGCGCCGACGCGCCGCGGACGCTGACCGAGTTCATGGCGCACGCGCTGATCATGGAGGTCGAGGCGGCGCAGCGCTACACGGAACTCGCCGACGCGATGGAGACGCACAACAACCGCGAGGTGGCCGCGCTGTTCCGCAAGATGGCGACCATCGAGGGCAAGCACGCCGAGCAGATCATGGCCGAGATGGGCTGGCGCGAGGCGCCGGCGCCGCCGGGCAAGCAGGTGTGGGAGGGCTTCGAGGGGCCGGAGACCACGCCGGCCGACGAGATCCACTACCTGATGACGCCGTTCCACGCGCTGGAGTTGGCGCTGGCCGCCGAGATCCGCGCCGAGCGCTTCTTCGCGCGCCTAGTCGAGGTCGCGACCGTCGAGACCGTCCGCCGCGCCGCGCGCGAGCTGCAGGCGGAGGAGGCCGAGCACGTCGCGCTG